>JAKBAM010000002.1 GCA_021809105.1 Actinomycetes bacterium | reverse complement strand
CGGTGGGCGTAGAGGGAATCGAACCCCCGACCTCATGCGCGTCATGCATGCGCTCTAACCAACTGAGCTATACGCCCGAGATACGGCGGGGGACCCTACCACGGCCCCATGGGGTTTCCCCAAGCAGCCGACGACGACCGATACGGCTCGGTTGCATGGCTGAAGCAGCACAGGGGTACATCCGAACTATGGCAGACCACACCACTCCAAGTGACGCAACGCGCTCCGCCGAGGCCGAGGAGGCCAAGAAGCCCGCAGGACCAGGATCATCCTCAGACGCCGAGGGATCCGCGGACGGCCATCAGGTCGATCGCAGCGTTGCCGACCACGAGAAGCGCGCCAACGAGCGGGGCGCCAACGTGAACGGCGAGGGCGCTTTGCCCTGAGCGGCCAGCTCATACCGTCAGCGCCACGCTGTCGGGTGGTAACTCCAGCCAGGTGTCTCCCACGGAGACGTCGGGAGACGAAGCTGCTACGAGATGCGTGGCGCCGGCGATCTCCAGGCGGCGGCGGCGCCTACTGAGGTTGGCACTAATGAGCAGGCCGCCGCGGCGGACCTGCAGCCACTCCTCGACATCGTTGGCGCGTGCTTCGGTGTCTTCGGGCCGATCGGTGGCCAGGCCGGGGACGGCCCTCCGGAGCATGAGGAGCTGCTGGTGCCAGGCCAGCACGCTGCGATGGGGCTCTTCATCGACCTCGTCCCACCGGAGGACGGATCGCTCGCGCGTCCTCGGGTCCTGGGGGTCGGGGACATCCTCTGGAGCCCAGCCGAAAGCCGCGAACTCGCGGCGACGCCCTTCGCTGACTGCCGATCCCAGCTCTGGGTCGCTGTGATTCGTGAAGTATTGCCAGGGCGTCGAGGCGCCCCATTCTTCGCCCTGGAACAGCATAGGGACGAACGGGGCGGTGAGCACGAGCGCAGCCGCCACCTTCAGGCGAGCCGTCGGGAGGAGGGCCGCCGATCGTTCACCTACGGCCCTGTTGCCTATCTGGTCGTGGTTTTGCATGTAGCCGAGGAACCGCCGCCTCGGCAGGGCACCGGCTGGACGGCCGTGGTGACGGCCCCGGTGGGGGGAGAAGTCGCGGCCGTACACGTAGACCCGCTGGAGCGCCCGGGCAACCTGTGACAGATGTCCGAAGTCCTCGTAGTATCCGCTGCGCTCCCCCGTGAGCGCCGCGTGTAGCGCATGATGGAAGTCATCCGACCAGGTGGCGGTCAGGCCGAAACCGCCCGCTTCGGGCGAAGCAACCAACGACGGATCGTTGCGGTCACTCTCCGCGATCAGCCACAGGGGGCGACCCATCTGGATCGACAATGCCTCGACGGCGCCTTCCATTTCTTCGAGGATGTGCAGGGCGCTCTGGTCGATGATGGCGTGGACGGCGTCGAGCCTCAGGCCGTCGACGTGGTAGTGGGCGAACCACATGCAGGCGTTGTCGATGATGAATCCGCGCACGCCGTCGCTGCCCGCGCCGTCGACATTGATTGCCGATCCCCACGGTGTGGAATAGCGGTCGGTGAAGTAGGGCCCGAACTCGCTCAGGTAGTTGCCGGCCGGCCCGAGGTGGTTATAAACGACGTCTAGCACCACTGCCAGCCCACAGCCATGGGCTGCGTCGACGAAGCGCTTGAAGCCGTCCGGTCCGCCGTAGGCGTGGTGGGGCGCCCACAGGTCCACGCCGTCGTACCCCCAACCCCGCTCGCCGCTGGCCTCGGCCACAGGCAAGACTTCGACTGCAGTCACACCCAAAGCCACCAGGTGGCCGAGGTGGCCGATGGCGGCGTCGAAGGTCCCCTCGGGGGTGAAGGTCCCGATGTGGAGCTCGTATAGGACAGTCGAGGGCCAATGGCCGCCGCGCCAGGCGCCGTCGCTCCATGCAAAGGAGCTGTGGTCCAAGGTCGCCGACAGCCCCTCGACGCCATCGGGCTGCCACGGTGAGCGGGGATCCGGGCGAACCGGACCATCGTCGACCGAGTAGCCATACCGGGATCCGGGTCCTGCCCCCAACACATTTCGCCGCCACCAGCCACCGGCTGCGTCACGCTCGAGCGGCCACGATCGGCCGTCGACGACGACGTCCACGGCCCGGTGCTCGGGGGCCCATACTGCGAACTCCACCACTATCGTTCCTCCTCTTGGCCCGGCGAGGCGGGCTTCGACCGTTGGCCCAGCCGCTGGCGCTCGGCCGCAACGTAGAGCGGCGTCAAGGGACCCGAGACTGGTCGTCGTCCACCAGCAAAGCGACGGGCAGCCGGCCGAGCACATCGCGAACATCGACCCGACCGGCCCAGCCCTGGCCGCTCAGGCGGTCCGTCCAATGGCCGGGCGGCAGCTCGATGGCGGTCGCCTGCCATCCTCCGCTCCGCTCCAACCCGACCGGCAGCCGGGTGGCAAGAGCGATGACGTGACCGCCCCTCGCAAAGCCGACGAGATGGGCGGCGGCGGCCCCTTCCGCCAGGACCGGCTCGTAACGTCCTGCCGGTCCTGGTCCGAAGCTCCCAGGCGACTCCCGGCGCACCGTCAACGCGGCGTGCACCAATGCCAGCTTGGTCGCGCCGTCGCCGGCCTCTCGATCCCAAAGTGTTGCCGCGTCGGTCGACGCCACCATCTCGAGCAGCTGCCGTCGGCGGGGGTAGTCGACCGGGCGACGGTTGTCTGGGTCGACGAGAGACAGGTCCCAGCACTCGCTGCCCTGGTAAAGGTCGGGGACACCCGGGGCAGTCAGGGTGAGCAGCTTCTGGCTGAGGGCAACGGACCATCCCGGCCGGCGCAAACCTTCGACCACTGCCTCCACATCAGAGACGAAGGCTTCGTCGGCGAGCATCTCGTCGACGAAGGACTCGAGGGCGCTGTCGTAGAACTCATCGGGGTCTGTCCAACTGGTGTGCAACTTGGCCTCGCGCGTGGCCTTGGCCATGTATTGCTTCAGCCTGCGAGCGTCGACGGGCCACGCTCCTACCAGCGTCTGGTAGATCAACCACTCCGTGCTCCGGTCCGGCGGGGGGGCGTCACGCGCCGCGTTGGCCTTGCACCACCGCTCGACGACACGGGCCCACGCTGCCGGTTGCTCAGCGAGGACCGAGAGCCGCGCTCGGACATCCTCGCTTCGCTTGGTGTCGTGGGTGGAGGTGGCCAGCAGCGTCTGGCTGTGCGCAACCTGCACCATTGTGTTGTGCTCGTGGAACGCGCCCAAGCCGCCGGGGGGGCGCCCTGGGTCGCCGCCCACCTCGTTGCGCCATGACGTCGGGACCCACCGGTAGAAGGCCGTGTCCTCGAGTGCCTTGGCCATGACCGGTCCGCTGGTCTGCTGGAAGCGCAGGGCCAGCTCGCTCTCGTCGTGGCCGGGGACCCGCAACAGCAGTAGGTCGCGGATGAAGCAGAGCAGCTCGTCGTCGATGTCGGGATGCCCGACCGCAGCACTCATCACTGCCGCTTCCACCACTGCGATCTCGGTCTCGTCGGCCGCTCGGCCGGCCTGCACATAGGTTCGGTAGACGCTGAAGGCCACCAGCACGGCGGCGAGGGCGTCGCGCAGGTCACGACGGGTGTAGTCGCGGTAGCGGCGGTGGTGTTCGCAGATCCGGGTCAGACGTGCAGCCAGGCGATTGAGATCCGTTCCCAAGGGTCCGTCGAGCACCTCGGCCTTGGCTCGGTGGACGATCTCCTCGAAGCGCTCGCTTACGCCGGAGAAGGACCGGTAGGTCGCTTTGAGCTCCTCGTCGCCGGCAGCGTCCTCCAACACGTCTGCGACCACGTTGAGCCAGTCGTAGCCCGTCGTGCCCGACGTCGCCCACGAGGAGGGGAGGGTCTCGTGGCCCTCCAATATCTTCTCGACCACAACCCACGCTTCTGGAGCGGCACTATGCAACCGCTCCAGGTAGGTCGTGGGGTCGCGGAGGCCGTCGACGTGGTCGATGCGCACACCGTCGATCACGCCGTCGCGCAACCAGGACAGCACCAGTTGGTGGCTGTCGGCGAACACCGCCGGATCCTCGACACGGATGCCGGCGAGGTCGTTGATGTCGAAGAAGCGTCGGTAGTCCAGCTCCTCGGCGGCAGTCCGCCACCACGCCAGGCGGAAGTTCTGTCGGTCGAGCAGCAAGTCGAGGCGGTCCGGATTGGCGTTGAGAGCATCGAGCTCTTCGGCTACCGCATCGGCCACCTGAGGACGTTCGACAACAAGGGCCGCCAAGCGGTGGCGGAGTATCTCCTTGTCACGGTGGCGCTCCCGGACGCTGCCGGGATCGGTGAGAGTGGCGAGCGGGAGCTTCGCAAAGGCCGATCCGAGGCTCTCCAGCTCACCCCGTACGAGGTCGTCGTCGACGCGAGCCGCCGCTGGGACCAGGATGTCGTCCAGGCTGCGGGGAGTCAGGGGGGCGACGTGATCGAAATAGCGCAGCAGGAACGCTCCTCCTTCACGCTCTATCGCGAGGCGACCGGCTTCCAGTTCCCGGCCGTAGTGGTCGCCCAGAATGGGCAGGAGCACGGTGTTGCGCAGCTTGGACTCGGGGGGGTCCCAGTCGACATCGAAGTACGAGGCGTAGACGCTGGCCGGCCCGTTCTCCAAGACATCCCACCACCACGCGTTGTCGCGTCCGGTGATGGCCATGTGGTTGGGGACGATGTCGAGCAGCTGGCCCAGACCGGCGCAGGCCAGGGCAGCCTGCAGCCGCCGGTGGCCGGCATCGCCGCCGAGCTCGTGGT
Organism: Actinomycetes bacterium; assembly: GCA_021809105.1. Lineage (GTDB taxonomy): Bacteria > Actinomycetota > Acidimicrobiia > Acidimicrobiales > Palsa-688 > Acidiferrimicrobium. The sequence goes on along the minus strand of JAKBAM010000002.1, from coordinate 283,787 downwards.
TGATCTTGGTGGGGTCGACCACGTCGTAGCCGTGGGTGCTGCCGGGAGCGGCCTGCAGCACCGGAGACAGGTACAAGTGGCTGACGCCTAGCTCGGACAGGTAGCCGGTGATCTCGGCGGCATCGTCAAAGGTGAAGCCGGCGTGCATCTGGACCCGGTAGGTGGCCCGGGGCGCTGTCGACAGGGTCGACGGCTCAGGGGTCACGGCGCATCACCACAACGCCTCGATCTATGACCGGCAGCACCCCTCCAGCTCCGACGTGGCGCTCCTGTCCGGCGAAGGGAAGCAAGGGCTCGGCGGTGTCCACCAGCACGGACCAGGAGGCGCCGTAGGACGCCGGCGGAAGCGTGAAGTCGATCGGCTCCCAATGGGCGTTGAAGCAAAGCAGGAGCGAGTCGTCGACGATTCGCTCACCACGGCTGTCGGGGTAGGGGATGGCATCTCCGTTGAGGAACACCTGTAGCGATCGAGCGAAGCTCTCGTTCCACTGCTCATCGGTCATCTCCGCGCCGGATGTGTCGAACCATTCTATGTCGGCGACCTTGCCCCGGCCCCGGATCGGCCGCCCCTGGAACCAACGGCGCCTGCGCAGCACCGGGTGGGCGCGGCGGAGGTCCATGAGCTGTCGGGTGTAGCCGAGCAACTCCAGCTTGCTCTCGAGCTCCTCCCAGTCGAGCCACGAGATCTCGTTGTCCTGGCAGTAGGCGTTGTTGGAGCCACCCTGCGTCCGCCCCCGCTCGTCGCCCGCCAGGAGCATCGGCACCCCTTGCGAGAGAAACAGGGTGGCGAGGAAGTTGCGACGCTGACGTTCGCGCAGCTCGCTGATGGCAGCGTCGTCGGTCGGGCCCTCCACCCCGCAGTTCCAGCTCCGGTTGTCGTCGGCCCCGTCCTTGTTGCCCTCCCCGTTGGCCTCGTTGTGCTTGTCGTTGTAGGAGACCAGGTCGTTGAGCGTGAAGCCGTCATGGGCGGTCACGAAGTTGATGCTCGCCCAAGGGCGACGACCGTCATCCTCGTAGAGATCGGAGGAGCCGGTCAGGCGAGCCGCGAACTCGCCGACCGTGCCCGGCTCGGAGCGCCAGTAGTCCCTCACGGTGTCGCGATACATGCCGTTCCATTCCGACCAAAGCGGAGGGAAGTTACCCACTTGGTAGCCGCCATCGCCGACGTCCCACGGCTCGGCGATTAGCTTGACCTGGCTGACCACGGGATCCTGCTGGATCACGTCGAAGAACGCCGAGAGGCGATCGACATCATGCAGTTCCCGGGCGAGGGTCGATGCCAGATCGAAGCGAAACCCGTCGACATGCATCTCCGTCACCCAATACCGCAACGAGTCCATTAGGAGTTGGAGGACCTGGGGGTTGCGCATGTTGAGGCTGTTGCCCGTGCCCGTATAGTCCATGTAGAAGCGTGGCTCGCCGTCGACGAGCCGGTAGTAGGCAGTGTTGTCGATGCCCTTGAACGACAGGGTGGGGCCCATGTGGTTGCCCTCGGCGGTGTGGTTGTACACCACGTCCAAGATGACCTCGATGCCTGCGACGTGCAGCGCCTTCACCATCGACTTGAACTCCGCGACCTGGCCGCCGGCGTCGCCGGCCGAGGCGTACTCGCCGTGGGGGGCGAAGAAGCCGATGGTGTTGTATCCCCAGTAGTTGCGCAGTCCCCTGTCCACCAGGTGCTGATCGTGCACGAACTGGTGAACTGGCATCAGCTCTATGGCAGTAACCCCCATCAGCGACAGGTACTCGATGGCCTCGGGCGTCGCCAGACCGGCGTAGGTGCCTCGGAGGGCCTCGGGGATGGTCGGGTGCAGGGCCGTAAACCCCTTGACGTGGGCTTCGTAGATCATCGACTCGTGCAGCGGCGTGCGCGGCGGACGATCATCACCCCAATCGAAAGTTGGGTCGACCACCACGCTGCGGGGGACGTACCGCGCACTGTCTGCGCCATCAGCCCGATCGGGCTCCCCGAAGACATAGCCGTAGCAGGCCTGCCCCCACTGGTAGCTGCCGGCGACCGCCTTGGCATAGGGGTCGAGCAGCAGCTTGGCCGGATTGCAGTAGAGGCCCTCGGCGGGCGCCCAAGGTCCGTGCACCCGGTAGCCGTACCGCTGCCCGGGGCCGACTCCCGGTGCGTAACCGTGCCAGCAATGGGCGGTTACCTCCGGGAGGACCGTCCGGGACTCGCTGTGGCCTGCGAACAGGCACAGTTCCACCTTGGTCGCAACCGGGCTGAACAACGTGAAGTTGGTGCCGTCGGGGTCTGGCGTGGCCCCCAACGGGTAAGGCCGTCCCGGCCATAGTCGCATCGAGGCTTTGTACCCCAAGCCGACGGCATCAACGCTGCGTCACCGGGGCCGGATGCCTGTGTAGGCAGCCCGGACCCGAAAGCTGGTGCGGGAGGTGTACTCCTCGGCGGCGTGGGCCAGCCATCCCGCGGTGCGAGCGATGACGAAGACCGCTTCTCCCGCCTCGGGCCCGAGGCCCAGGACGTAGCCCAGGGCGGCGAGGCCGAAGTCGCAGTTGGGAGGCGGGATGTCCCGGCCAGAAACGGCCTCCAGGACCGATTCCACCGAGGCAAGCCGCTCCTCGGGGGCTGGGAGGTTCCGAACCAGATGGATCAGGGCGGCGCCGCGGGGGTCGCCCTCGGGGTAGAGCTCCATCCCGAATCCCGGCAGTCCACCGTATCCGGCCAGGCGCGCCCCGACCGCCGCCAGCCCTCCCTCCCTTTGGGCGTCGGCCAGCAACCGGTGCACCTCGACCGAAGCCCCGCCGTGGCGGGTGCCTCCGATCGCCCCCAGCCCCGACACCACAGCCGCATAGGGATCGGCTCCGACCGACGCGGCCACCCGGACGGCCAGGGTGGAGGCGGCCATCTCGTGGTCCGCCATCAGCACCAGCGCCCCGCCGATGGCTGTCGCCCAGGCATCCGGAACCGTCGAGGTGGGGGCCCCGGCGATATCTCCGGCCAGCGCACCGGCAAGGGAACGGGCCACGCTGCGGCCGGGGCGGGGCGGGGCCGGAGCTGCCCCCAGGGCCGCGACCATGCATCCGATCAGCCGACGTCCTACTGCGGCCACGCCCCTCGGGGAGCGATCGTGGCGCATCGGGTCACCGCTGCCCGTGGCGACTGTGGCGGCGCTCAGCCGGGCCAGCGCGGTGGCTCTGGGGGGCAGAGCGGAGACGGCCGCCAAAGCCGAGCGCAGGGCGGGCGCGTCGGGCGGCTCCCACTGCAGGTCGGTGCCGCACCAGTCGCCGCTCCAGAGCCATTCCGCCACCGCCTCGAAGGGAGCAGAGGCAGCGAGGTCGACGGCGTCTCGGCCCCGGTAGTACAGGTGGCCGTCGTCGATGAGCGTCAGCTCGGTGACGAAAGCCATCTGCCGCTGCCCCCGGGTCACGCCGCCGGCCTTACGAGCCGTCTGGGCCAAACGCTCCACCTCTATGACGTCGAAAGTGCTGCCGCTAGAGCTGCGCTCCCGGCTGAGCAGTCCACGGCTCACATAGGCGTAGAGAGTGGCCGGTTTGACCCCCAGTCGAGCCGCGGCCTCCGTGGTGCGAAGGCGACGCGCATTGACCATTGATCAATATTGATCTATATATTGTTTCAAGTCAAGATGACTCCGTGACTACCACCACCCCCGTCGAAGGTCCGCCGCCCGAACCCGCGCCGATAACCGCCCCGCCTGGGCTGAAGGGCGTCTCGGTCGCCGACACCAGGGTCGGGGACGTCCGGGGCCGCCAGGGCTTCTACCACTACCGGCAGTACTCGGCCACGGAGTTGGCCGCGAGGCGGACGCTCGAGGACGTCTGGCAGTTGCTCATCGACGGCCGACTACCAGCGACGAGCGCCGAGAGGGCCGCCTTCGCCGCTGAGATCCGGCCGCTGACAGTGCTGCCCGACGCCGTCATGGCCGCGCTTCCATTTGTTGCGGCGACGACCACCCCCGGGAGCCTGGACGGCCTGCGCTCCGGCCTGTCGTTGCTCGGGTCCGCATCTGGAATGCGACCCCTATGGGACCTCGACGCGTCGGCGCGGCGAACCGACCTGATGCGCCTGGCCGCCGCCACGCCGAGCGTGCTCGCCGCCCTCTGGCGTGCGAGCCGCGGCCTGGACCCGGTGGATCCCGACCCTGCGTTGGGGCACGCAGCCAACTACCTGAGAATGCTGAGTGGTGAGCGGCCCGAGCCGGCGTTGGCCCGAGCCCTTGAGCAATACCTCATCGTCACCGCAGACCACGGCTTCAACGCTTCTACCTTCACGGCGCGCGTCGTCGCCTCCACGGGTGCCGACGGTGCAGCGGCGCTCACCGCAGCAGTGGGCGCCCTCTCCGGACCGCTCCACGGGGGGGCTCCCAGCCGGGCGCTCGACTCCCTGGACGCCATTGCCACCCCGGACAGGGCGGAGGCGTGGATCCGCGCCGCGCTGGAGCGGGGTGAGCGGATCATGGGCTTCGGGCACCCGGTGTACCTGACCGACGACCCGCGCTCGGTCTTCCTCCGAAACGTCGCACGCCGGCTGGGCGGACCTCGTGTAGACCTGGCCGTCCAGGTGGAGGCCACGGTGACCCGTCTCCTGGCCGAGCTGCGCCCGGGGCGCCCGCTCTACGCCAACGTCGAATACTACGCCGGCGTGGTCATGGAAAGCTGCGGGTTGGACCGAGCGCTGTTCTCCGCCACGTTCTCCGTAGCGCGGGTACTTGGGTGGTCCGCCAACGTCGCAGAACAGGCGCAGGACCGCAAGATCATCCGGCCGGTAGCGACCTATGTCGGCGTGGAGCCGCCCGTACCGGTGCCGATGATCGACTGATCACTAGCTCTAGCTCTAGCTCTAGCTCTAGCTCTACTAGAGCTTCAGTATCGCGAGCCGGATGCGCCGCTCTGCCCGACTTCGTGTTGCCCCTGGCCTCCTGGCTTGTCGACGACGAACGATCCGAGGAAGAGCGAGTCCATCTCGGAGCTCAAGAAGTCGTTGATGGCCTCGATAGGCCGGTGAACCATGGGCTCGCCCCGAAGGTTGAAGCTGGTGTTGAGCACCACAGGAACCCCCGTGCGATCCCCGAACTTGCTGATGAGGTCATGGAAAGCAGGATTGAAGTCCCTGGTCACACTCTGCACCCGTCCCGTCCCGTCGACGTGCGTGACAGCGGGGATCTTCGACCGCTTGTCCTCCTTGATCGGCAGGACGGTGAGCATGAACGGAGCGGGGTGATAGCCCTCGAAGTACTCGCCGCCCCGCTCGTGCAGCACGCTTGGAGCGAACGGGCGGAACCACTCCCGCCGCTTGACGCGTTCGTTGACTACATCGCGCATCTCGGCTCGGCGCGGGTCGGCCAGGATCGACCGGGCCCCGAGGGCTCTCGGCCCCGCCTCGGCACGGCCCTGGAACCAGCCGACCACCTTGCCCGCCGCCAACCGGTCGGCCGCCTCCCCGCCGGGGTCAGCGACCTGCCGGAAGCTCAGGCCAGCCCGCTTGTAGGCGGCGGTGTATGCAGAATCGTCCCACGACTCCCCGTAGAACGCATGGTCCATCTGCCAGGCCCGGGGCTGACCGAGATGCTCGTGCCAGACCCAGAGGGCGGCACCGAGGGCGTTGCCGGCGTCACCGGCCGCCGGCTGGATGTACACGTCGTCGAACCCGGCCTCCTGGAACAGCCGCTCGTTCATCACCGAGTTGAGCACCAAGCCACCGGAGAGACATAGGTACGGACTGGGGCTGGCACGCCGGAGAGCCCGGGCAAGGTGCAATCCGGCCACCTCGGTCAGCTCTTGGACCGCGTATGCGAGGTCCTTGGCCTGCTCGGTGATCTCTGACTCCGGGACCCGGGGCGGCCCGAAGCGGTCCAGGAACAGCTTCGAAACCGGCGCCCCCTCCCGCTGGTAGCGGAACCACTCGAGGTTGACCTTGAAACCGCCATCGGGTTCGAGGCTGATTAGGTCCTTCATGTCCTCGACCAACTTGGCCGATCCGTAGGGAGCCAGTCCCATGACCTTGCCCTCGTCGTTGGACTGGAAACCGATGTGGCGGGTGACCGCTGTGTAGACCTCACCGAGAGAGTGAGGGTTACGAATCTGGCTTCGGACTGATAGGCGGCTTCCCTCACCCAGATTGGTGGTCGTCGACAGCGAGTCACCTCCGCGGTCCAGGGTCAAAACCGCCGCCGAGTCGAAAGGAGAGGAGAAGAAGGTGGCCGCGGCGTGGGCCAAGTGGTGGCCGACGTGGATCACTGGGCCCTTGTAGGACCAGTGTCGCCGGAACATCTGCTCGCGCGCTGCCAGGCGCGCGTCTACGAATGCCTGCGTGAGCAGGCGCTTGGGCGAGCCACGCCGCAGCGCGTCCGAGGCACTGCGAGCGAAATCCACAACCGGCTTGTGAGCGAAGGCCACAGCGTCGACGTCGCTGGTGTCCACACCGGCCTGGCGCAGGACTGACGAGATGGCCTGGTGGGGGAAGCGCTTGGTGTGAACGTCCCGGTTGAGGCGCTCCTCCTCCACGAAGGCGATCAGCCGGCCGTCCACCAAGACGGCGGCAGCGGTGTCATGGGAGAAGCAATTGATGCCAAGGACGACGTGCACCGCCCGAGCGTAGCTTCCCCTCCCGAGGGCTCCGGGCGAAAGGGAATGCCCTGGCACGGGCCCGTCCAGGGGCTCGGCGCCCCGTCAGAGGCCGGTGCCGCTGAAGCTGACCGCCGGCGGAGTGACCACTGGGCTGCCGACGTTGAGCACGATCTGCTCGTGGGAGCTGAGCACGATGTTGCCGGGGTCGCCGCTGTAGGCCTTACCGTTGACAGTCGCGGTCACCGCTCCCTTCGCCGGGCCCGCCTGGGTCGGGCTGAGCGGTTGGCCCCAGATGTCGAAGAACTGGCGGAGGACGAACTGCCGGCTGCTTGGTGCCTCGATGTGGATGATGCCGTCCTGGGCGTGGGTGTGAAGCCAGAACAGGCAGGTGCTGCTGCCCGTGGCGAACACACCGTTCGACGTCTGCTGGGTCGTGATGGGCGGCACCATCCCGACCGCCAGCGGCACCGAGCGCGGCTGGCCGTCCACGAACACCGCCAGGTGCGTGTGATAGTGCACGGTGGTCTGCTCGGTGGCGCCGCAGGGCACCGAGTCAATGGTCGCCGAAGTGAGCGCCGGGTTGGGTGGCGCCAGTACCGGGCCGGCCTCGAGCGGAATGCCCTCGGGCCCCTTGGGGCCGTAGACGGCTACCTTGCCGAGCTTGTAACCGACCGCCGCGTTGCTGCCGCCACCACTACTGCTGGTGACCACCACCACGACTATGGCGGCGACGACCAGCACCACGAGGGGAGCAATGACCGACGGCTTCATCCACCATGCGCGCCGGCGTCGGGGAGCCTTGCGCTTTGCGGGCTTCCTGGGTGCTCGGCTGGCACGCGGAGGAGTAGCTCCGCCGCCAGACCGCCCCGACCGTCCTGATGCTTGCCCACTCATTTCCCGGACTGTAGCTGGCGCCTTGGGGCCGCCCGTCGCGCCCCGAGATCGGGCAACGGAGGCGCACCCACGGGCAGAGTAAGGTGCTGGGCGGCAATCGCCGGGCGGCGTGGCCGAGTGGTTTAGGCAAGGGACTGCAAATCCCTGTACAGCGGTTCGATTCCGCTCGCCGCCTCCAGAGCTCCTGCCACGACCGGACCCGGCGGCGGGTGCTCCAGGTGGCGGGTGCTCCAGGTGGCGGGTGCTCCAGGTGGCGGGTTGATGCCGACCAAGCCGCGTTAGCCCAGCCCACTCCGGGCTGGCTGCGGCCCACACCCCTAGCATGGCTCGGATGGCCACGCTCTCAGAGATCGCCCGTCGCGCCGGCGTGTCGGTGTCGGTCGTCTCCCGGGTGCTCAACGGCGATCCCACCTTACGGACCCGGGAGGAGACCCGCCAGCGCGTGCTGCAGGTGGCCAAGGAGCTCAACTACACGGCCAACTATGCCGGGCGGGCGCTCCGCCTCGCTCGCTCCAAGGCACTGGCTCTGGTGATCCCGGGCGTCTCGAGCCCGCTATTCGCCGATCTGCTCGCCGGCGCCACCGAGGCGGCAGAGGCAGCCGACTACACGCTGCTCATCGGTCGGTCCGACCGCATCACGGCGGGCAGCGACACCTTGCGTCGTCTGGTCGGGGAGGGGCGGGTGGACGGCTTCGTCCTCCAGCGCGCCGACGACCTCTCCGACCAGGCTCTGGAGAGCCTCGTCGCCAACGATGCCCGCATCGTCCTGGTCACCTCGCGCGCCCCAGGGCGGCGCGGCTCGGTCATCCTCGATGACGTCGCCGGGGCCGGGCTCGCGACCGAGCACCTAATCGGCCTCGGTCACACGCGCATCGGGCTCATCGGGGGCATCCCCTCCTCCGACATCGCCCGACGGCGCGAGCAGGGCTACAGCGCAGCGCTCCACAACGCCGGTCTGCGCAAGCGCGAGAGCTTGGTCCGGCGGTTCGGCTACTCGCCGGAGATGGCCGCCATGGCCGCCGAGAGCCTCGTGGCCGCCGATCCCCGCCCCAGCGCGGTGGTCGTGGCCAATGTCAACGGTGCCATCGGTGTGCTCACGGCCCTGCGCCGGCTCGGCGTCGATGTCCCGGGCCACATGTCCGTGGTCGCCTACCACGATGAATGGGTGGCCGAGCACACCTGGCCCCCGCTGACCACGGTCAAGATGCCGTACTACGAGGTGGGCGTGCAGGCGGTGCGCGCCCTCATCGCCCAGTTGGCCGGCGCACCCGCCCAGGACATCGTGGTGCGGGAGCCCGGACCGCTACTCGTCGAGCGAGCATCGAGCGCGCCACCCCTGTCGCCCGCCTGAAAAAACGATTGCTCACCGGGCTTTAGTCGGGTACGATTGCGTCTCACCCCAGCTGTCGGACCGTCGCTCGCTGATCGACGACTGTGGCCGGACGGGTGCGGTGCCACCGTGGCGCCACGAGCAGCAGGAGTCGTGATTGGCGAGGGAGTCGACGACCGGTGACCGGCACTGAGGACCGAACCCGGGCGAGCACGGACGCCCCGGGCGGTCTGAGATCGCCGACCGCCCCGGCGGCCGGCCGGTGGGCCGTGTTCGCCATCTGCTCGATCGCCTTGTTCATGTCGTCCCTCGACGGCACCATCGTCGCGACCGGGCTGCCCACGCTGCGCCGGGCGCTCCACACACGCATCAACTGGGCGAGCTGGACCATGACGGCCTACCAGCTCGGCTTGGTGGTGGCCATGCCCATCGCCGGCAGGGTCGCCGACAGCCTCGGACGTAAACGAGTGTTCCTCGGAGCCGCCGTGCTCTTCGTCACCTCCTCGCTGCTCTGCGGCCTGGTGAGCAACATCGCCCTCCTGATCGCCCTGCGAACCGCCCAGGCTGCGGGGGGCGCGGCTTTCATGCCCTCGGCCAGCGGCATCGTCGTCGAGATCTTCGGCAAGGACCACAAGCGGGCGCTCGGCCTTTTCTCGAGCATCTTCCCCCTCGGGGCCCTCGTGGGGCCGATCGCCGGCGGCATCATCCTGACCGACTGGTCGTGGCGCGGGGTCTTCCTGGTAAACGTCCCCGTCGGGGCGACCTTCACGTTGCTGGCCTGGCGTTACCTACCTTCGTCGGCGCGCAGGCCGGCCAAGCCGGACCTCCCCGGTGCCTTCCTCCTTGGCGGGACCATCCTCGGCCTCATGTTGGCGGTGACCAACCTGGGCGACCGGGGCACGGGCCCACTCTCGCCCTCCTGCGCGCTGCCCTTCCTCACCGGTCTCGTCTGCGCCTGGCTGCTGATCCAACGCTGCGCGCGCGTCGCCGCCCCGCTCATCCCCATCGAACTGCTCCGCGGCCGGGCGTTCGCTGCCACCAACGCCATCAACGTCGTGTGGGGAGCCTGCGCCATCGGGTTCGGCTCGCTGGTGCCGCTCTTTGCCGAGGACCGTTACGGCCTGTCGCCGCTGTCATCGGGGACCCTCCTCACCTCGCGGGCCATCGGCGAAGTGGTACTTGCCGTGGCGGCGTCGGTCTTCATCCACCGGACCGGGTTCCGCGTTCCGATCGTCGCCGGGATCGGGCTCATCTCAGCTGGTTTGGTGATGATCGCCCTGCCCCAGCACCTGGTCACGCCGTACCTGTGGCTTGCGGCCGGCGCCACCTTCACCGGGGTGGGCACCGGGCTGTCGGCCCCGGCGGCCAACAACGCGTCCCTGGAGCTGGCCCCCCACGACGTCGGTGCGATCACCGGCTTGCGTGGTGCCGCCCGGCAGGGGGGCGCGATCCTGGCCGTTGCGCTCGCGACCTCCCTCGCCGCACGCACCGGCGCAGAAGCGACCACCCTGCTGTGGTCTTTCCTCGTCCTGGCCGGCTTCCTCGCCGCGATGGCGCCGCTCGTCCTCCTGGTCCCCGACGGGCGGCGCCGCCCCCAGGCCCGCCCTCGGGCGGCGCTGGCTTCGGCCGGGCACTGACTTCAAGCAGGCGCTGACCGGCGGGGCCGCGCCCGCCCTGGCGTTCGTCGCCTCTTGGCGTGGACCTCGATCACCTCTTGACGTCCCTGCCACGTCTGAAGTCGTAGGCGCGGGACTCGGTGACCCGATCGGTAGGGTCGGGGCTGCCGATGCCCTCCTCACCGACGCGCACTGACCGCAGCATCCTCGCGGCCGCGGCCTGCCTGGCGGCGATGAGTGCCGTGCTCGAGGTGGTCGGAGCGGGAGAGGTAGTCCTCTTCGCAGTCGCTGGCCTGGCCCTGGCGGGCATGGCAGCGGCAGTCGGACGGGCGATCGAGCAGGTGGGCGAGCGCCTCGGACCATCGGCGACAGGGCTGCTCCAGTCGACGCTCGGCAACCTGCCCGAGCTGTTCGTGTCCCTGTTCGCCCTGCACAAGGGGCTCAACGGCGTCGTCCGGGCCTCACTGGCGGGCTCGATACTCGGCAACGCTGTCCTGGTACTTGGTTGCGCGTTCGTCGCCGGCGGACTGCGCCACGGTCCGCAGCGCTTCGATCCCGAGGAACCTCGGCTGAACGCCTCATTGCTCTTGCTGGCCGTAGCTGCGCTGCTGATCCCAACACTGGCCTCCAGGCTCGACACACCAGCGGCCGCCCACGCCGGCGCCCTGTCGGACGTCTGCGCGGTCGCGCTACTCCTCGTCTATGCGGCCACGATCCCTTTTTCCCTACGCCGAGGGACTCGAGCACCTGCCCCCAAGGTCGGCGGCGGCACTTGGTCCCTGCGCCTCTCGCTGGTAGTCCTGGCCGTCGCCAGCGCAGGCGCGGCGCTCGTATCCGATTGGTTCGTGTCCGCGCTCGAGCCCGCCACTCGCAGCCTCGGCCTGTCACAGACCTTCACCGGCTTGGTGGTGGTGGCAATCGCGTCCAACGCCGTAGAGCACGCCGTCGGCATCCAGTTCGCCCTGAAGGCGAAGCCGGAGTTCGCCATATCGACCACACTCAACAGCCCCCTGCAGGTGGCTTTGTTCTTGGTACCGGTTCTGGTGCTGGCGTCCGGCGCAGTCGGGCCGGTGCAGCTGACACTGGTGTGGTCCCCCCTCCTAATCTCAGCGCTGGCCATCTCAGCGGTCGTCGTCTTGGCGGTCGTCTACGACGGCGAGTACACCTGGATCGAGGGGGTGGCGCTGATCGGCCTGTACGCGATCGTGGCCGCCGGCTTCTGGTGGGGGTGAGCGAACCCCTCGGATCCCCTGGAACGAGTGAACAAAATTGCGGCGATAAGGTCCGGGACCCGTGCCTGGCTATCTGTCACCCGGTGACCCATTCCCCCTAGGTGCCACCTACGACGGCCTGGGCACCAACTTTGCCGTCTTCTCCCAGGTTTCCGAGCGCGTCGAGCTGTGCCTGTTCGGAGAGAACGGGGACGAGCGACGCTTCGACCTGCCGGAGGTGGATGCCTACTGCTGGCACGGCTACGCGGAAGGTGTCGAGCCCGGCCAGCGCTACGGCTACCGGGTCCACGGGCCCCACCAACCGGCCTCGGGACTGCGAGCAAACCGGGACAAGCTGCTCCTGGACCCGTATGCAAAGGCAGTCGAGGGCGGGGTCGAGTGGGGCCAGGGTCCCTACGGCTACCCCATCGGTGGCGACGATCTCAAAGCTGACCACACGGACTCGGCGTCGGCCATGCCGAAGTCCCTCGTCACCGACCCGGCGTTCGACTGGGGCAACGATCGCAACCCGCGCCGCCCGTGGCACGAGACGATCATCTACGAGACCCACATCAAGGGTCTCACCATGTGCCACCCCGACGTGCCCGAGGCCCTGCGCGGGACCTACTCGGGTTTGGCACACCCGGCGCTGATCGAGCACCTCCAGGGCCTCGGCATCACCGCAGTCGAGCTCATGCCTGTGCACCAGTTCGTGCACGACCACCGCCTCGTGGATCTCGGCCTCCGGAACTACTGGGGATACAACTCGATCGCCTACCTGGCACCGCACAACGACTACTCGTCGCGCCACGGGCATCGTGTCGTGAGCGAGTTCAAGGCGATGGTCAAGTCGCTCCACGCTGCCGGGATCGAGGTGATCCTGGACGTGGTCTACAACCACACGGCCGAGGGCAACCACCTGGGCCCCACCCTCTCCATGAGGGGTATCGACAACCCGAGCTACTACAGGCTGGTGGAGGGCCAGCCCCGGTACTACAGCGACACGACCGGCACCGGCAACAGCCTCAACATGCGCAACCCGCACGTACTGCAGCTGTTGATGGACTCCTTGCGCTACTGGATCCTCGACATGCACGTGGATGGGTTCCGCTTCGACCTGGCGGCCACGCTGGCCCGGCAGTTCCACGAGGTAGACCGCCTCTCGGCTTTCTTCGACCTGATCCAGCAGGACCCGGTCGTCAGTCAGGTGAAGCTCATCGCGGAGCCTTGGGACGTGGGCGACGGCGGCTACCAGGTCGGCAACTTTCCTCCCCTGTGGTCGGAATGGAACGGCAAGTACCGCGACTCGATCCGGGATTACTGGCGCGGGGCCGGCGCCCCCATCGGCGAGCTGGCCGAGCGACTCACCGGTAGCTCCGACCTGTACGAGAACACCGGGCGGCGCCCCTTCGCCAGCGTCAACTTCATCACCTGCCACGATGGCTTCACCCTGCGAGATCTCGTGTCCTACGACGAGAAGCACAACGAGGCCAACGGTGAGCAGGGTCGGGACGGCACCGCCGACAACCGGAGCTGGAACTGTGGCGTGGAGGGCCATACCGCGGATCCAGCCGTGTTGGAGCTGCGGGGGCGCCAAGTCCGCAACCTGCTCGCTACCCTCCTACTCTCCCAAGGCGTCCCGATGATCCTGGGTGGCGACGAGCTCGGTCGGACCCAGTTGGGCAACAACAACGCGTACTGCCAGGACAACCCGGTTTCGTGGTTCGACTGGGACCGGGTAGACGAGTCGTTGATCAGCTGGACGGGGGCGCTCGTGCGCTTCCGGGCCGCGCACCCGGTGTTCTGCCGCCGGCGGTTCTTCGTCGGCCGCCCGGCGCAGGCCGGAGCTGGGTTGCTGGGCGCCCGCTTGCCGGACATCGCGTGGTTCCGCCCGGATGGCGGCGAGATGGGCCAGCCGGATTGGGAGGTCGGCTACGCCAAGTCCCTCGGCGTGCTCCTGAACGGCCGGGCCATCGCCGAACCCGACCGCCATGGGCGCCCGATCATCGACGACACCTTCTACCTCCTGTTCAATGGGTGGGATCAGGAGCTGGAATGCGTCCTCCCCCCCACCCGATGGGGTGAGGCGTGGTCGGTGGTGCTCGACACGTCGACCGCGGCGCCAGTCGCCACCGTGGACGCCGCCTGCCTGGCCAGCGGGGCCGCCGTGCGGATGCGCGGGCACCACTTTCTCGTTTTTCGCCAGACGGCCCCGGGTCCTACTTGGCCGCGTTGAGTACACTTATGGCTACTCTCGGTGAAGTCCACCGGGACTGAACCTGCCAGCAGCAAGTGATCGGAGGTGGCCAGATGGCGACAGAAGAAATGACTCCGGCATACGCGCGGGAGGTCGGCGAGCGCTTGCGCGACATCCGCCGCCAGCAGCGACTGTCCCTCCAGGCGGTAGAGGAGCACTCCGAGCGAGAGTTCAAGGCGTCTGTGCTCGGGGCTTACGAGCGAGGTGAGCGGGTGATCTCGGTGCTGCGTCTGCAGCGCCTGGCAGGCCTCTACTCCGTACCTGTCGACCAGCTGCTGCCGCGCTCGGGGGCGGACCGCCGCGACCCGGACAGGTCTGCATCCGAGCCGGAGCCGTCGCTCAGCGTTCCGGTGCGCATCGACCTCTCCCGCCTCGAGTCGTTGATCGCCCCCGAACGCGACCTCCTCCGGCGCTACATAGGCATGATCCAGATCCAGCGGGGAGACTTCAACGGGCGGTTGATTACCATCCGCAGCGAAGACGTGCGAGCCCTGGCCCGGGTGTTCGGGCGTGACGAAGTGGCCATGAGGTCGCGAATGGACGAGCTCGGCATCGCCGGCTGACGAGATCGGCGGCCCACCTGATCGAGCGCGGCGGCGGGCGGCGCGCTAGGAAGGAGCATGGACTTCGCCCTTTCGCCCGCCGCCCGAGACTTGCAGGGCCGGGTGCTCGACTTCATGGACAGCCATATCTACCGGGCAGAGGCGACCTTCGCCGGAGAGCTGGCGCAGGCCGCGAGCCCCCACGACCATCCGCCGGTGATGGCTGAGCTGAAAGTCCGGGCGAGGGAGGCGGGGCTGTGGAACCTGTTCCTACCCCACAAGACGGAGTGGACCGAAGGTCTGTCCAACCTCGACTACGCCCCGCTGGCGGAGATCATGGGCCGCTCCCCCATCGCACCCGAGGTGTTCAACTGCTCGGCTCCCGACACCGGCAACATGGAGATCCTGACGATGTTCGGCACCACCGAGCAGAAGGAGCAGTGGCTGCACCCCCTCCTCGAGGGCGAGATCCGCTCGTGCTTCTCGATGACCGAGCCAGACGTGGCCAGCTCCGACGCCAGCAACATCAGCACTCGCATCGCCCGCGACGGCGACAGCTACGTGGTCGACGGCCGGAAATGGTGGACATCGGGGGCCATGGACCCGCGCTGCAAGGTCGCCATCGTCATGGGCAAGACCGACCCGGGCGCAGCCCCGCACCGCCAGCAATCGATGATCCTGGTCCCGCTGGACACCGCCGGGGTGAGCATCGAGCGCAACTTGACCGTCTACGGCTACGTGGACCAAGAGGGCCACGCCGAGATCCACTACGACCAGGTGCGAGTACCAGCCTCGAACCTACTGGGCGAGGAGGGCGGCGGCTTCGGCATCGCTCAAGCCCGCCTCGGTCCCGGCCGCATCCACCACTGCATGCGCACCATTGGCATGGCCGAGCGGGCCCTTGAGCTGCTCTGCAAGCGAGCCCTGGAGCGGGCGCCGTTTGGCGTGCCCTTATCTGAGCAAGGCGTGGTCCAAACCTGGATCGCCGACGCCCGCATCAAGCTGGACCAGGCGAGGCTCTACACCATGTACACGGCGTGGCTCATGGACACCCAAGGCAACAAAGCTGCTCACAACGAGATCTCGGGAATCAAGGTGGCAGTCATGGACGCCGCCACCGAGATCATCGACCGCGCAGTACAGGTCCACGGGGCCAAAGGTGTCTCGCAAGACACACCCCTCGCCCGCATGTGGGTCGGGGCCCGCAGCCTGCATTTCGCGGACGGTCCCGACGAGGTGCACCGCCGCGGCATCGCCCGCCGGGAGCTGCGCCGCTGGGCCCGGTAGCGCGGTACCCCACCGATCTGGATCCCAGGTCAAGCCCCGGCGAAAAGCCGCAGCCACTGCTCGCGGTCCATCGGCTTCAGCGCATAGTTGGTCGATCGGACGTTGTCCATCGACGCGCTCGGCGACGGCGAGTACTGGTGTCCCGGGAACACCGCAGTCGAGTCGGGAAGACCGGCCAAGCGGCGCAGGCTGTCGTACATGTCCCCAGGGTCGCTGCCCGGGAGGTCGGTGCGCCCGCAGCCCTCCAGGAACAATGTGTCTCCCGACACCAGCATCCCGTCGACGAGGAAGCACTGGCTGCCCGGTGTATGGCCGGGTGTGTGCAGAAGCTCGATCTCGATCCCGCCGACAGTCAGGCGGTCGCCGCCGTCATGGCCGACGAGGTCACCTTCGGGTACGCCGGTCCAGGAGCTGACCAGCGGCACTTCCATGCGGTTGGCATGGACCGGCACGGAGATCCGATCGAGCAGGGCCGGAAGGCCCTCCACGGTCCATCCGCCCAGGGACCCACCGACGTGATCAGGGTGATGGTGGCTGACCAGCGCCCCGACGACAGCCATGCCGTCAGCCTCGACCATGTCGACCAGCTCGCCCACGGCGTACGCGGGATCGACCAGCAGGGCCTCCCCCGTGGAGCGGTCCCCGATGGCATATGAGAAGTTGACCATCTGCCGAGCGACCGGGTCGCCGGTCGCGAAGTCACGGCCTGACAGGCTCTGGCGGAAGTACAGCTCGTGGTCGCCCATCTCGGCATCGTACGCCCCACCCCCGGGCGCGGAATAGTTGCGGATGAAAATTGTTCTAGGCATTATCCGATGCGTACGACGTGCGGTCGGGGAAAGGAACGGGTCCTATGCCTGCCGTCACGGTCGATGACATCTCTGTGCTGCCCACAGTGGGCCTACCGGAAGGGCCCTCCACGGCCCTGCGCCCGGTGCTGAGCCGGACCGAGGCGCCGAGCGGCTTCGAGGGCGAGGGTTTCCCGGTGCGAAGGGCCTTCGCCGGCGTTCCGCTCGAGCTGCTCGACCCGTTCGTCCACATGGACCAGATGGGCGCGGTGGAGTACGCGCCGGGCGAGCCGAAGGGCACGGCGTGGCACCCACACCGCGGCTTCGAGACGGTCACTTACATGATCGACGGCACATTCCAGCACCGGGACTCGACCGGTGGCGGTGGGCTCATCACCAATGGAGCAACACAGTGGATGACCGCCGGTGCGGGGATCCTTCACATAGAGAGGCCACCGGAAGAGCTGGTCGCGAGCGGGGGCCTCTTCCACGGCATCCAGCTGTGGGTCAACCTCCCCGCCGCCGACAAATGGGTGGCACCCCGTTACCAGGACATCACTGCGGGCCGGGTGACCCTCCTCGGTTCTCCCGACGGGGGCGCGCTCGTTAGGGTCATCGCAGGTACCGTCGCCGGCCACGACGGTCCTGGGGCCACCCACACGCCGATCTCCATGGTGCACGCCACCCTGCGGCCCGGCTCCCAATTGGCCCTCCCGTGGGAAAAGACCTACAACGCCTTGGCATACGTGCTCGCCGGCAGTGGCAAGGTCGGGGCCGACGCCGCGACGGTCCAAACCGGCACGCTCGCCGTGCTCGGGGCGGGGGACGCGATCGTTGCCGTTGCCGACGACACCGATCTCGATCTCTTGATCCTCGGCGGGCGTCCCATACGAGAGCCGGTAGCCGCCTACGGGCCTTTCGTCATGAACACGCGCGACGAGCTGCAGCAGGCCTTCGACGACTTTCAGCGCGGCCGCATGGGCGTCATTCCCTCAGACTGAACGGCTCCCCCCCGGCGATCGTCATCGCGGGGTTCCGAGGGTGCAGACTGGGGCATGGCACCAGATGGGGCATCCGACGGGCTCAGCCTGTCGGATCTCATCAGGCGCACCGGCGTTCCAGCCAGCACCATCCACCACTACCGGCGGTCCGGTCTCCTGCCGATGCCAGTGCCGGTGCCGGGACGATCCAACCGGTTCACCTATGACGATCGCCACGTGGAGGCGCTGGCATTGATCCGCGGGATGCGGGAAGACCGGGGGCTGTCCCTGGAGGAGATCGCGAAGGTGCTGCCCGAGCTGCTCGGCGCCGGACGCGCCCCGTGGCCCGAAGCCGGCACGGACCCCTGCGTCCCCGGCGACGCCCGGCAGCGCGCCATCGACGCGGCGATCATCCAGTTCGGCTCGCGCAGCTACGCCGAGGTGACCGTCGCCGAGGTGGCGGCCGCCGCAGGCATGGCCAAGGGAAGCGTGTACCGGCACTTCCAGTCCAAGGAAGACCTTTTCCTCGCGGTCGTCGAGGTGCTGCTCGCGAACACCGCTGCGGACTTTGCCGACGCGGTCCGTACCGCAGGAGGCCCCGAGGGCATCGCGGGTGACCGTGAGGCGGCCGCCGTCGCCTTCGCGGAGGTCGTCGCCAGCGCCATGCCCATCCTCCTGGAGCTGGGCGCTCGGGCCGCCAAGGGGCACGCGCCGAGCGAGGACCTGGCGCGCCGTGTCCTGGTGACGTTGGCAGCATCCGCGGGCCGCCCCTTGGCGATCCGCCCGGCGCCTGGCGCCAAGGCAGGGGATCACCCGTCCGCAGCGGTGGATCCCGATGACGCCGCCGCCGTCACAGCCGGGCTGGCTCTGATCGAGCAGGCCTTCTCCATGGTGCTCCGCTGGAGTGTCGGGGACAGTTGGCCCGCTCTGGTCCGGCTCGGAGTGCCCCGCACACCACAGCCGCTCGCGCCTGTGAGCGGTCGGAGCCCGGATGGTGCTTGACAGAGCACCCCTCCCCGACCTACACCTGGTGACCGAGCGGTCATCCTGTTGCACACATCGAAACGAGACTCTCGCGTGATCGATTCAACCCGCGTCCTTGCCCCGATCCGCCCTCGCCCGGCGGGCCTGGCGGGCGATGCCACAGTGCTCGGGCGGGCGACGCAGGAAAACTTCCCCGTGGCGTCGCGGCTCCTGGCGGCCCGCTCACGGGACGACCTGATGGCGTTCTACGGCTATGCCCGGCTGGTCGACGAGATCGGGGATGCCTACGAGGGCGACCGGCTTGCGGCCCTCGACTGGGTCGACGAGCAGCTCAGCGCGGCTTTGAAAGATCCCAGCCAGGACGGGCTCGATCCGCTGGTGTCGCGGGCGGCTGCCTGCCTCCTCCGGCTCGGTGCCGATCCGGCGCCGATGCGCGACCTAGTGGCAGCCAACCGGCAGGATCAGGCCGTCACCCGCTACCAGAGCTTCGACGACCTCGTCGGCTACTGCGCCCTGTCCGCGGCCCCGATCGGCAGGCTGGTGCTGGCCGCCTTCGGAGCGGCCACGCCGGAGCGGGTGGCCTGGTCCGATATGGTCTGTACCGCCCTGCAGCTGGCCGAGCACTGGCAGGATGTGGCTGAGGACCACGCCGCCGGCCGGATCTACCTGCCGCTGGACGACCTCGATCGGTTCGGGGTGTCGAGTGCCGACCTGAGTCGCTCAGCCGCGCCGGCGGGGACGGCGTTGCGCGGGCTCATGGCTTTCGAGGCATGGCGGGCCCGGCGCCTGCTGCGGTCGGGAGCACCACTCGTGCACAGCCTCGGGGGACGATCGCGCCTCGCCGTCGCTGGATTCGTCGCCGGTGGTCACGCCGCGCTGGACGCTCTCGCTGCGGGGGGCTTCGACCCGCTGACACGAACACCACAGCCTCGAGCCTCTCGGGTCGCCTCCCACACCATCGGTCTCCTCGGAGCACGGAGGTGAGCTTGCCCGCCGCCACGGATCTGGAGGACGCCTACCGACGCTGCGAGGAGATCACGAGGAGCGAAGCCCGCAACTTCTCTTACGGGATAAGGCTGCTGCGACCACCGGAGCGAGCCGCTATGAGCGCCCTGTATGCGATAGCCAGGAGGATTGACGACATCGGCGATGGCGGGGCCGGATCCGACGACAAGCTCGCCGCCCTGGCCGCGACCCGCCACGCAGTCATGGCCGTTGCCGACGATCCGGCGGCGGCCGGAGGGGACCCCGTGTTGATCGCGCTGGGAGACACCGCCCGGCGCTATGACCTCCCCTTGTCGGCGCTCGACGAGCTCATCGCGGGTTGCGAGATGGACGTGGAGGGGGTCACCTACAACACGATCGAGGACCTGATCGGCTACTGCCTGCGGGTGGCAGGCACGGTCGGTCGGCTGTCGCTGGCGGTATACCGCACACCGGACCGGGCCCGAGCGGATCCCCTGGCCGACGCCCTGGGGGTCGCCCTCCAGCTGACCAATATCCTGCGTGACATCGTCGAGGATCGCGAAACCATGGGGCGGGTCTACCTGCCCGCCGATGACCTGGCCCGCTTCGACGTTGACTCCGAGGTGCGCGGGGGCGATGACGCTCTCGCCGCCCTGGTGAGCTTCGAGGCATCTCGTGCGGCTGAGTGGTACGACCGGGGCCTGGCACTCCTGCCGAGACTGGACCGGCGCTCCCGGGCATGCACCGCCGCCATGGCTGGCATCTACCGGCGATTGCTCGACCGGATCCAGCGCGACCCGCTCGCGGTCACGCGAGGCCGGCTTTCGTTGCCGGGTTGGGAGAAGGCTGCGGTTGCGGCGCGAGCCCTTACGGTGGGCCGGGCATGACACCCGCCGCCCGCGACCGCCCCCATGTCGTGGTGGTGGGCGCAGGGCTCGCCGGGTTGGGAGCGGCGCTCGACTGCGCAGACGCGGGTGCTCGGGTGACCCTGCTCGAGCGGCGCCGGCGCCTCGGTGGCCTCACCTGGTCCTTCGAGCACCAGGGCCGCTGGCTCGACAACGGCCAGCACGTGTTCCTCCGCTGCTGCCACGCATATCTCGAGTTCCTGGACCGGATCGGTTCGGCCGGCGACGTCGAGATCCAGGACCACCTCGACATCACTGTCATAAGGGCGGCGAGCCGAGGTCGGCCCCCGCTCAGCGCGCGCCTTCGCCGCGACGACGTCCCTGCGCCGCTTCACCTCGCTCGGGCGCTCCTCCAGTACCGCCACCTGTCCGTCGCCGACCGCCTGCGCCTCGGGCGCGCCGTCCTCCCGCTGCGCCACATCGACTTGGACGACCCACGCCTCGACCGGGAGACCTTCGGTGCATGGCTGGCCCGCCACGGCCAGCGGCCGTCGACCATCGCGGCGCTGTGGGACCTGATCACAGTGGCGACGATCAACCTTCCAGCCAGCGAAGCCTCCCTGGCGATGGGCGCAAAAGTGTTCCAGACCGGCCTGCTGACCGATCGGCGGGCCGCAGACATCGGGTGGTCCCGGATACCGTTGGCGCAGCTCCACGGTGAGCGTTCGCTGTCGGCCCTGGCCAAGGCACGCGTCGAGGTGCGGACCGAGACTCGCGTCACGGCGGTGGACGGCGGGGCCGATGCACCCACGGCGCTTCGGGTCGTCGCCGGAGGCAAGGATCTACACGCCGACTCCGTCATCGTCGCGCTCCCTCACACCGAATTGCCTGGGCTGGTGCCTGACTGGGCGCTGCCTGGTTTGAGCCGGATCGGTCAGCTGGGCCTGTCTCCGATCGTCGACGTGCACCTCCTCTACGACCGGCGTGTCACCGATCTGCCGCTGCTGGCGGCGCTGGACTCTCCGGTGCAGTGGGTGTTCGACCGCACGAGCTCTTCAGGGCTGGCGCCGGGCGGTCCGGGAGAGCCACAGCACCTTGCCTTGTCCCTGTCTGCGGCCGACGACCACCTCGGCACAAGACCCGAGACCCTCGCCACCACGATGGCCGAAGAGATCCACCGGATCTTGCCTGCGTCGCGCCACGCTACGGTCCTCGATGCCGTCGTGACGAAGGAGCGACACGCCACCTTCAGGGCCGTCCCCGGCAGCGGCGCCCTGAGGCCGAGCGCCTTGACCCGTTTGCCGGGGCTGTACCTGGCCGGAGCGTGGACCGACACCGGATGGCCGGCGACGATGGAAGGCGCCTTACGCAGCGGGCGGCGAGCCGCCCGCGCTGCGCTCGTAGGCGCCGGCGTCACCCGGCACCTACCCCAGGAGGTGACCTGACCGAATGCGAGCGAGTGACCGCATGACCCAACTTCCTTCCTCCAACGGCGGCAGCCTGCCCGATGCCCTGGCTCGGACCCGGAGCGCGATCCAACCTGCGATGGAACACGCCGTGAGGCGCATGAACCCCGACATAGCCAGGATGGCCTCCTACCACCTCGGCTGGACCGATACTGATGGCCGCCCGCTCGACGCCCCGGGCGGCAAGCTGGTGCGCCCCGCCCTGGCCCTCCTCTCCGCCGCGGCGGCATGGGCCGAGCCCGAGATCGGCGTGCCCGGTGGGGTGGCGGTTGAGCTGGTCCACAACTACTCCCTGATCCACGACGACATCATCGACGGTGACACCGAGCGCCACCACCGCCCCACGGTGTGGTCCGTCTTCGGGATCGGGCCGGCGATAATCGCCGGCGACGCGCTGGCAGTGGCGGCCCAGCAGGTGCTCCTCGAGTGCGAGGCGCACGGCTCCGCGGCGGCTGAGCTGCTGGCGGACGCCACTGCCGCGATGATCGCCGGACAGGCCGACGACATCGCGTTCGAGAGGCAATCCACCGTGTCGGTCGACGATTGTGTCGCCATGTGCGCGGCCAAAACCGGCGCTCTCCTCGGCGCAGCGGCATCGATCGGGGCAGTCCTGGCCGGCGCACCCCCCGCCACCATCGGTGCCCTCCGCGACTACGGGGGACACCTGGGGCTCGCCTTCCAGGCCGTCGACGACCTGCTCGGGATCTGGGGCAACCCGGCGCGCACCGGAAAGCCGGCGGGCAACGATCTCCGGCGCCGCAAGAAGTCGCTGCCGGTCGTGGCCGCACTGGCGGCGGGGGGCGACGAGTCCGACGAGCTGAGAGCGCTGGTCGTCGGAACCCCGGGCGCACCAGTTCTCGATGAGGCGCAAGTCACTCGTGCCGCCTACCTGGTCGAAGCGTGCGGGGGCAGGGAATGGGCCCGGACGCGGGCCAAGTCGCACCTAGACGGCGCCCTCGGAGCCCTGGAGCGGGTGCGTCTCTCCCCTGTGCCCCACCGTACGCTCGCCGACCTCGCTGCCTTCGTGGTGGATCGGGAATCGTGACCTCGCTCGCCGAGCGGCCCGTCGACGAAGAACCCACATCGCCAGCACCCCACGAAGCCGACCGCCTCGTGGTCGTCGGGGCAGAGGATGTGGCGGGAGCAGTCGATGCGCGCGACCGCGCCTGCGAGCACCTCCTGCAGCTCCAACACCCCGGTGGATGGTGGAAGGGGGAGCTCGAGACCAACGTCACCATGGATGCCGAGGACCTCCTGTTGCGCCACTTCCTCGGGATCCTCGACGATGCCACGAGGGCCGCCGCCGGGCGCTGGATTGCCTCCCACCAACGTCAGGACGGGGCGTGGGCGACATACTTCGCCGGCCCAGGAGATCTCTCCACCACGGTCGAGGCCTACGTGGCGCTGCGCCTCTCGGGCCATGACGCCCGGGAAGCGCACATGGTGGCAGCCGCGACGTGGATCCGATCCCACGGCGGTCTCGCCCGAACCCGGGTCTTCACCCGGATCTGGATGGCGATGGTCGGCGCTTGGCCGTGGGAGGAGCTCCCGGTACTTCCGGCCGAGATCATGTTGCTGCCGAAGTGGGCACCGCTCAACATCTACGACTTCGGGTGCTGGGCCCGCCAGACGATCGTCGCGCTGAGCGTCGTGATGGCCCACCGTCCCGCTCGCCCGCTGCCCTTCGCCCTAGACGAGCTGGCATCGCCGCCGGCCGCGTCCAAGCCAGCTTCCCGCACCCCTACCGCCCTCGCCTTCCAGGCGCTCGACCGGCTACTTCACCGCTACGAGCGCCTACCTCGCTGGGTCCTGCCCCGGGCCGCGGTGCGCCGCGCCTGCCTCTCCCGGGCAGAACGCTGGATCCTCTCGCGGCAGGAGGCCGACGGCTGCTGGGGGGGTATCCAGCCGCCGATCGTCTACTCCGTGATCGCCTTGCACCTCCAGGGCTACTCCATTGAGCACCCGGTGATGAAGGCAGCGCTCGCCGGCATCGACGGCTTCGTGCTCGATGACCACCGTGGGCGCCACGTCGAGGCCTGCCAGTCCCCGGTGTGGGACACCGCCCTGGCGGTGGTGGCCTTGGCCGATGCAGGGGTCGCCCCCGACGATCCAGCCATGCAGGCGGCCGCCGGTTGGCTGGTGGCAGAGGAGGTTCGCATCAAGGGCGACTGGGCGGTGCGCCGCCCCGAGCTCGAGCCGGGCGGCTGGGCGTTCGAGTTCGCCAACGATCTCTATCCCGACATCGACGACACCGCCGAGGTGATCATGGCGTTACGCCGGGCAGGGGTGGCCGCAGGTGACACGGGTCCCCGCTGCGCGGCAGTAGAGCGGGGGGTGGCCTGGACCCTCGGCATGCAGTGCAGGGACGGGGGGTGGGGCGCCTTCGACGTCGACAACGACAGCGAGCTGTGTGCGGCCCTGCCGTTTTGCGACTTCGGACGTGTGACCGACCCCCCGTCAGCCGACGTCACCGCCCATGTCATCGAGATGCTCGCGGGTGAGCCTGGCGTGCCGCACGAGACGGTAGCTCGCGCCGTCGACTGGCTCGGCAGCCAGCAGGAGGATGACGGCTCCTGGTTCGGTCGCTGGGGCAGCAACTACGTCTACGGCACCGGCGCGGCCATCCCGGCACTCATCGACGCCGGGGTGGCGCCAGGCGACGAGCGGGTGCGCCGGGCGGTCGCGTGGCTGGAGGCACACCAGAACCCCGACGGGGGCTGGGGTGAGGACATGCGCTCCTACGTCGACGAGCAGTGGAGGGGACGAGGCGATTCGACACCGTCACAGACGGCCTGGGCCCTCCTCGCCCTGCTGGCCGCCGGAGAGCGCGAGAGCGCCGCGACCAGGGCGGGTGTGGCGTTCCTCGTCGGGACCCAGCGGCCCGACGGGACATGGGACGAGCCTCAGTACACGGGCACCGGCTTCCCGTGGGACTTCAACATCAACTACCACCTCTACCGACTGGTCTTCCCGCTGACGGCGCTCGGGCGCTACGCATCTGGAGATCGCTGAATGCAAGGTCGAGCGGAGCCACGCCCGGCACCTGCGACCAGCGGCGCGCTGCTGGCACTGGTGCCGCTGCGCGTCGAGGCGCGAGCGGTGGGCCGAGGCGCGTCGGGCCTACGAGTGGAGCGCACCGGCGCAGGTCCCGCCCGCGCGGCCGCGGCCGCCGCCCGCATGGCGAGCTTGCCCGGGAAGGCCATGGTCGTGGCGGGCGTGGCTGGTGCGTTGGTGAACGACCTGCACCCAGGCGACCTCGTAGTCGCCGATCGAGTGGTGGACGACCATGGGCAGCTCGTGACCGACCTGCCGTCTGCGACCCTGTTGGCCTCCGCCCTGCGCCGGGCGGGCCTTCAAGCACGAACCGGGACCATCGCCAGCACCGACAGCTTGGTCCGGGGTCGGCCCGCACGGGACGCGTTGGCCGCTCTCGGGGCAGCCGCAGTCGATATGGAGTCGGCGGCGATCCTGCGCCATCCTTGGGAGCGACCCGTTGCCGTGGTGCGTGCTATCGCCGACACCCCCGGTCGGGACCTCATCTCGTTGAGCACCGTCAGCGGAGGCATCGCCGCCCTGCGAGCGCTCAGGGCTGCCGCCCCGGTCCTGGTTGCGTGGGCCGCAGCGACAGAGCCACGCCGCGTGTTGATGGCCGGCCCACGTTCGTTCTGTGCCGGCGTATCGCGAGCTATCGAGACCGTCGAGCGTGCCATCGGCCGATATGGTGCACCGGTCTACGTGCGGCGCCAGATCGTCCACAACTCCCACGTGGTCACCGAGCTCGAAGGTCGGGGGGCGGTGTTCGTCCAGGAGCTCGAAGAGGTCCCCGACGGGGCCACGGTCGTGTTCTCCGCCCACGGAGTCGCGCCGTCGGTGAGGGCGGATGCCGCCGCCCGGCGTATAACAGTCGTCGATGCCACCTGCCCCCTGGTCGCCAAGGTCCACACCGAGATCCGCCGCTTCAACGAGCGGGGCTACGAAGTGGTGCTCGTCGGCCACGCCGGCCACGACGAGGTGGAGGGATCCATGGGCGAGGCTCCGGCAATGCACCTGGTCTCCACTCCCGAACAGGTGGACGCCCTGGAAACCGTCGACGGGGCCCGCGTCGCCTACGTCACTCAGACCACCCTCTCGCCCGACGAGACCTCCTCGGTGGTGGAGGCGCTGCGCCGCCGCTACCCGACCCTGATCGGTCCCCACGCGGGGGACATCTGCTACGCCACCCACAACCGCCAGGATGCCGTGCGGGCCGTCGCGGCCGACACCGACCTGGTGCTGGTCGTCGGCTCGTCCAACTCGTCCAACGCAGCCAGGCTGGTCGAAGCCGCCCGGAGTGCAGGTGCCGCGGCGGAGCTGGTCGACGACCCGGAAGCCCTCGACCTGGCATGGTTGACAGGTGTGGGCAATATCGGCCTCACCGCAGCAGCGTCTACGCCGGAGTCCGTCGTGGCGCGGGTGGTCGACGCGCTCCGAGGCCTGGGACCGGTGAAGGTCTCCGAGCGAACGGTCCACACCGAAAATGTCTCCTTCTCCCTACCTCCGGAGGTCCGATAGATCATGGGTGTACCCCTCCGTCAAAGTGTCCAGGTCGGCACCTACATGGCCAAGCAAAAGCTGGCCGGGCGCGACAAGTTCCCCCTGATCGTCGAGCTCGAGCCCCTCTTCGCCTGCAACTTGTCGTGCAACGGATGCGGCAAGATCCAGTATCCCACCGACATCCTGCGCAGGCGCCTCACCGTCGAGCAGGCGGTGGGCGCAATCGAGGAGAGCCGGGCCCCGATGGTGTCCATCGCCGGCGGGGAGCCGCTGCTGCACCCGGAGATCGACAAGATCGTCGCCGAGCTCCTCGCCCGCAAGAAATTCGTCTACCTCTGCACCAACGCCTTGCTACTCGAGCGGAAGCTGGAAAAGTTCGAGCCGAACCCCCGCTTCAGCTGGGTGGTCCACATCGACGGCCTCCGGGATCGTCACGACGAGTCGGTGAGCAGGGACGGCACCTTCGACAAGGCAGTCGCCGCCATCCGCAAGGCCAAGGAGCGGGGGTTCACGGTCAACACCAACACGACGTTCTTCAACACCGACTCGGTGAGAACGGTGCGGGAGGTGTTGGACTACCTGAACGACGAGCTCCAGGTCGACCAGATGATGATCTCTCCCGGCTATGCCTACGAGAAGGCGCCTGACCAGGTCAACTTCCTCAGCACTAAGTCCTCGACGAAGCTCTTCGCCGACGCCTTCGCCGACGGCCGGCGCAAGAGATGGCGGCTGAACCACAGCCCTCTCTTCCTCGATTTCCTCGAGGGAAAGGTCGACTTCGATTGCACCCCGTGGGGCATCCCGAGCTATTCGGTGCTCGGCTGGCAGAAGCCCTGCTACCTGATGTCCGATGGCTACACCGAGACCTACGAGGAGCTGATCGCGACCACAGATTGGGACCGCTACGGGCGGGGCAAGGACCCACGCTGCGCCAACTGCATGGCCCACTGCGGCTACGAGCCCAGCGCCGTGCTGGCGACGACGAAGTCCCTCAAGCAATCATTGCGAGCCGCTGTAGGGTCGTGAGCCGAGCTGATCCCGGCCGCCGCCGCGCACGCCTCCCGCCGGGGCGCACGGCCTTGGTCACCGGGGCGTCGAGCGGGATCGGCGCGGCGACGGCCAGGCTGCTCGATGCCGAAGGGATCCGAGTCGCTGTAGTGGGCCGAGACCTCACCGCCCTCGTAGACGTAGCCCGTGACTTCACCGGGCCGGTGACGATTCAGGCCGATCTTGCGACATCCACCGGTCCTTCGGAGGCAGTGGCCCAGGCCGTCGCCGCACTCGGCCGGCTCGACATCGTCATCTCCAACGCCGGCGCCGGCTGGGCCGGCCCCTTCCAGACCATGACCGCCGGCGAGCTCGACGCCGTGCTCGACATCAACCTACGCGCCGGCGCCCACCTGCTACGCTCTGCTCTCCCCCACCTGATCGCCGGGGGCGGAGGCCAGATCGTTCTGGTGGGATCCATCACCGGGCTGCTCCCCTTGGGCGGCGAGGCCGCTTACTCCGCGTCGAAGGCGGGCCTGGCGGCGCTGGGCGAAGCCTTGCGAGTCGAGCTGCGCCCCCGCGGCGTCAAGGTGTCGGTCGTCAACCCCGGTGTCGTCGCCACCGACTTCTTCCGACGGCGCAACCAACCCTATGCGCGGGCCTGGCCGAGCCCCATACCGGCCTCTGAGGTGGCTGAAGCCATCCTCTACTGCCTTGCGCACGGCTGCCCCGACCGGGTCGTGCCCGGATGGCTCGGCCTGCCCGTGAGGATCCGGCGGGTGCTCCCCAACGCCTACCGGATGCTCTCAGACCGTCTTTCGTGAACCACCCATCCGGTTGGCTGACAGCTGGTTCTCCGGTAGCTCGAACCCTATCGCCCTCACGGCATCCAGGAACTGCTTCTCGGCGGCCCTGGGATCGGCCGCCGGCGCCACCTTCGACCTCTGCGGGTCACCGAGGAAACTGCGCACCGCCCTGGCGATCGACCCCGCGTTCGGGAGGCAGGCGGTGGCGCCACCCAACTCCAGCTCATGCATCAAGTTCTCACGTCCGTGACCCGGCACGACGTCGATGAGGATGATCCCCCGACCGAGAGTACGGGCTTCGCTGCAGGTGTCGCCGGAGCTGGTGACTACCACGTCGCACGCCGACATGAGCTCAGGCACCCGGTCGGTGTAGCCGAAGGCCACGATGTTCGGCTGGCGGTCCGCAAGGCGGCGGAGGGAGCGCTCCATGGTGGTGTTCGTCCCCGCCACCGCCAGCACCCAGGTACCGTCGGCTGACAGCGCTTCAGACGCCTCGTCCAGCGGCCCGAGCCCCCACGCGCCCGACATCAACAGCACGCAGCTGACATCGGGGGGCACCCCGAGGCGCGAACGGGCTTCGGCCCGGGGGGGAGCCTCGTAGAACTCGGGCCGCACCGGGGCCGCGACGACCGACACAGGCGCTTCCGGCCAGTACCGGCGCACGGATTCGGCCGCAGCGGCAGAAGTCACGAGGAAGGCGTCGGTGCCCTCGTGAACCCACATCCGATGAGCAAAGGAGTCGGTCATGACGACCATGGTGGAGAAAGTGCCACCTTCCCGCTTGAGCCGGATCGCGGCCCCCGCACCGGTGGCGAACACCGGGACGACCAGCTGCGGTCCGAAGCGGTCGATCTCCCGGCTCAAAGCCCGGTGCATCTTGTCCACAGCCGCCCGGTCGGCCGCTCGGCCGAGGCGGCCGTCGTCACGCAGCTGGGAGAAATGGAAGGCGTCGTAGATGGCGGTCACCGACAGCAGCCGCTTGAAGGCCCAGTCGCCGGCAGCGGCCGCGCCGCCACCGAGGAGCCGCATCGAATCGAGCACCGTCGACTCCACGCTGTAGGGCGCCAGGGCTGCGGCGCAGGCCTCGGCGACCACATCGTGCCCCTTGCCCAAAGAGCCGGAGAGGAACATCACCCGCCGCAGTCTCACTCCGCCATTACCTCGTCGAGGGTGGCGGCGCGCAGACCGCGGTCGGCCAGGTCAGCGGCAACAGACTCGAGCGCAACCAGGGTGCGCTCGACCGACCCGGGTGGCGAGAAGGCGTCGCTGTCATGGAGTAGCACGACCGCTCCGGGCGCCAGCGCCGCACCGACGCGAGCGGCCACCGCTCCGGCGTCGGGTGCAGCCCACTCCCGTCCCCATGCCGACCACAGGACCGTACTCAGGCCCCTCCGGCGCGCCGCGAAGAGGGTCGGGCCGCTGCACTGCCCGTAAGGAGGCCGGTACCACCGGGGGCTGAGCCCCGCCGCTGCCGACACCCTCAGGGCCGCGTCGAGATCCCGGGCAATCCAGCCGGGGCCATGTAAGAGGTGGTGCTCGTGGGCATAGCCGTGAGATCCGACTGCGTGCCCCCGGTCTCGTAGCTCGCAGGCCAAGCCAGGGTGGCGTTCGACGTGCGCGCCGGTGCAGAAGAAGGTGGCTACCAGGCCCAGCCGATCGAGGGCGTCGAGGATGCGGGGGGTGGTCGCGGGGTCGGGACCGTCGTCGAAGGTGAGCGCCACTGTGGTGCCAGGGCGCCCACGCCAACTGCACCATCCCGATGGGAGCGACCGAACAGGCAGCCATTGACCGAGGCTGACGACGCTCGGCACCCACTGGATGGCGGCGAACATGCCGGCGAAACCCGCACTCGCAGCGCCGAGGCGACGGGATGCGCTCCCGGTCATTGCCGGGCCCGTGGGAGCGCCGAGCGAAGGGCTGACACGACGATGCCAGCTTCTTCGTCGGTCATATCGGAGTACACAGGTAGGCAGACGTGGCGGGCGCAGACGTCTTCTGTCTCGGGGAGGCCGCCGTGGAGGACATCTGCGAAAACCGGCTCGTGATGGAGAGGGCGGGGATACACCTCGCCCGACAGCGCCACGCCGTGATCTTCCCGGAGCACGGTCCGCAATCGCTCCCGGTCCACGCCCACCTCCAGGAAGGCGACGTACTTGTAGTGGCAGCTCCTGGCGCCGGACGGCTCGGCCTGGCCGGTAATGCCGTCCAGATCGGCCAGCTCCGAGTGGTAAAAAGCCGCGACACGCCGGCGGGTGGCGACGGCTGCGTCGAGCCGCCCGTGGTGCACCAAGCCGACCGCCGCGTGAACCTCGCTCATCCGCCAAGCGGATCCCAGCCGCACGTGGGCACCACCATGGAACCCGGCCTTTCCCTGGTCACGAAATATTCGAGCTTCCGCTGCCAGCTCAGCCTCGCCAGTGAGGATCATGCCGCCCTCTGCACCGGCCACGACCTTGGTCGGATAGAACGAGAAGGTCGCAGCCCTTCCCCACGAGCCGGCGTGGCGCCCCCCGAGGGTCGAGCCGTGGGCGTGAGCGGCATCCTCGATCAGCACCAAACCTTTCGCCGCGCACAGCTGGGCGATTGAGTCCATCTCGGAGCTGATCAGGCCGCCGATGTGGACCGCGACCACCGCGGTGCTCGCAGGGGTCAGCGCCGCCTCGATCGTGGCGGCCGACAGCGACAACGTGGCACGCTCGACGTCCGCGAAGCGGGGTCGGGCGCCTGCATGGATGACGGCGGCGGCTGTAGCGAAGAAGGTATTGGCGGGCACGATCACTTCGCCGGTGACGCCGAGGGAGCGCAGCGCGATCTCGAGGGCGCTGGTGCCCGAAGAGGTAGCGATGGCGTGGGGGGCTCGATGGCTGGCAGCAAACGCCTCCTCGAAGGCGGCCCCTACCGGACCGAGGGTGAGGGAGCCGGTCCGCAGCGACTGGTCGATCAGGTCCAGGACCCGGACCCGGTCCTCGGCGCTGAACACCACCCGCGCGGGCGGGACGCGCAGGTCCCTCGGCTCGCTCATGCCGGATCAGACGCCGGCTCGTCGACGGCGGTCGCCTCGGCGTGGCGCTCGATCACCGCAGTGGATCTCGTGAGGGCGACGAGACCGACGATCATCACTGCCGCGGCGAGGACGACAGCCGGCGCCCTCAGGCCGTCTAGGCGTAGCACCTCGCCGAAGAGTGCGATCCCGATGACCGAGCTGATGATCGGGTCGGTGACGGTGATCAGGGGCAGTGACACGGTGGGGCGCCCGGTCTGATAGGCGGTTTGGCTGAGCAAGAGCGAACCGATGCCAGCTACGCACAGGGCGTAGGGAGACCACGTGTGCACCGCGTGCCCCACCCCGCCACCGAGCGAGTGGGCCAGCGCCTTGGTCAGCACAGCCATCACGGCGTCGCCAAGGCCGGCCGCCAGGCCGAAGAGCGCGGCTCGACTGCGGCCACCCAGGCGAAAGCCGCTGACCATCAAGGCGCCGACCCCGCCGGCCATCGTGGCTCCGAGGATGATCCAGTCGGACTGGCTGGCGACGCCGCTGCTGTGCTCGCTCGGCGCCGCCAGCACCATGAACGCCGAGAGACCGGCGATCACCGCAACCACCCCGACCCACTCCCGGGCGGTGATCGAATCACCCGACCACATCCCAGAAAGGGCGAGGGTGAAGAGGAGTGAGGTGGTGATGAGGGGCTGCACGACCACCAGGGATCCGTCGCGGAGGGCGACGACCTGCAGGGCGAAGCCGGCGATCTCGGCGACGATCCCAGCCAGCCAAAGCGGTCGGAGGGCCACCTTCGCGAGGAGACCTGGCCTGGCCGCGTAGGTGTCGGGGACGTCACGCGCCGGGCGCTGCTGGAGGCCTACACCAGAGCCGAACAAGGCGGCGGACAGGAGGGCGAGGACGACAGTCATTGTCCTACCTCCCCGACCCCCGTCCGGTTTCCACCCCGATGAGCCTACGGCGTGGCATCCCCGGGCCGGCGCCTCGCGGACCAAGAGCCACCCGTCGCTGTCTGGAACCGTGGCGCTAGAGGCCTCCTATGCGCCAGACTGAGGGCGGCCGGCGCGGCGTCGGCACGAACGAGAGGAGCAGTCCTGCCCCAAGGGAAGGAAGACGCAATCGTGCTGGAGGGCACGGTGAGCGAGGCGCTGAAGAACGCCATGTTCAAAGTCGAGCTGGCCAACGGACACGAAGTGCTAGCCCACAACTCCGGCAAGATGCGCATGAACCGTATCCGGGTGCTGCCCGGCGACAAGGTGCAAGTCGAGATCAGCCCCTATGACCTGACCCGCGGTCGGATCACCTACCGGTACAAGTAGGCCGCACCTCGCGGTGGCCCGCATGGCGCGTCGCGGTACCGGCGGAGTGACGTTCCCGTCGCTGAAGGAACAGTCAGTCGGTAGGGGCGAGCAGCCCGTTGGCAGCAGCCAATGCGGTGGCCGCCCGCACCGCCTCCTCGTAGACGGCGGTGAGGTGCCGCTCTGCGACAGAGGCGTCCACCGCCAAGGGGGGCGCCCCGAGGGAACGAACGACCGCGGCAGGATCCGGTGTCGGCTCGAGCAGGGGCGGCACGATCTCTGGCACCTCATCGGGCCCCCAGAACTTCGCGTCCACCACGCGCTTACTGGCGGTGGGTCGCCTTCTCTTGCTCACGTCGAGATCCCTTTCATGCGGCTTCCTCCTCGCTGTCAGCGGGGGGCGACTCCTCCTCGATGATCTCGTCCACCGCCAGGCCCAGCGCGGCACGCAGCTGGGCTGCGTCGAGGTCTCCCAGAGAGCTGCGGGCGGGTAGCACCATGCCGGCCACCTCCCGCTTGCCGGCGACTATCTCCTCTACCCGTTCGTCTACCGTCCCCGGGCAGACCAACCGGTGTGACAGCACGGTGCTGGTCTGGCCTATCCGCCACGCACGGTCCCTGGCCTGATCCTCGACCGCAGGGTTCCACCA
The DNA here is from genome assembly GCA_021809105.1 of Actinomycetes bacterium. Taxonomy (GTDB): domain Bacteria; phylum Actinomycetota; class Acidimicrobiia; order Acidimicrobiales; family Palsa-688; genus Acidiferrimicrobium. The sequence goes on along the minus strand of JAKBAM010000002.1, from coordinate 250,794 downwards.
CCGGTCGTACAGGACCACATGGCGGGCGGCGGTCAGGTTGAGCCCCGACCCACCAGCCTTGATCGACAGCACGAGGGCGCCGGGGCCCTTGCCGTGCTGGAACTCGGCGACGAGATCATCACGCACCGTCCGGGACAGGCCGCCGTGATAGCAGCCGACATCGGTCCCCGTGCGGGCGCTCAGGTACCGAGCCAGCTTCTCGCCCCAGCGGGCGAAGTGCGTGAAGATGAGGACACGCTCCCCGGCCGCGAACACGTCGTCGACGATCTCGTCGAGGCGGGTCAACTTGCCCGAGCGTCCGTCGAGGGCGGCTCCCGCGTCGTGATCACCCAGGTAGGCCGCCGGATGATCGCAGATCTGCTTGAGGGCAGTGATAGCGGCGAGCACTTGACCCTTGCGCTTGGTGCTGTCCTGATCGAGATCCTCGGCCAGCAACCGGTCGACGACGGCTTGGTACAAGCCGACCTGCTCAGCGGTCATCCCGCACGAGTCGAGCTTGTCGACCTTGTCGGGCAGCTCGGCGGCGATCTCGGGTTCGGTCTTCGTGCGGCGGAAGACCAGGAGGCCGTTCAGGGCCCGCAAGGCGCCTTCCTCCGTGCCGGCGCGCCCTTCGCCGTTGCGCGACAAGTGCTCGATGAAAGAAGTCCGGCCCCCGACCAGTCCTGGGTTGGTGAAGTCCAAGATCGCCCACAGGTCCCCGAGGCCGTTCTCGACCGGAGTCCCGGTCAAGGCGAGGCGACTCTGAGCGGGGACCCGCCGGAGGGCCTGGGCGGTGTCGCTGGTGTGGTTCTTGATGGCCTGGGCCTCGTCTATCGCCAGTCGACGCCAATCGATCCGGGCCAGCGCATCGATGTCTCGGACGGCGGTGGCGTAGGTAGTGAGCACCACATCGTGGCTCGCCGACAGGCGGACCAAGCCCTCAGCATCCGCGCGTCGCGGACCGTGGTGCAGGGCCACCGATAGTCCCGGCGTGAAGCGGGCGGCTTCACGGGCCCAGTTGCTCAGCACTGCGGGCGGGCAGACGATCAGAGCCGGCCCGTCGCCCCTCGTGGCCAGGAGGTGGGCGAGGAGGGTGGGCGTCTTGCCGAGGCCCATGTCCATGGCCAGGCAGCCACCAAGTCTTGCTCGGTCGAGGAAGCCGAGCCACCCCGCCGCCTCCGCCTGGTAGTGGCGCAGGTGACCCTCGAACCCCGAAGGCGCCTGGAGTGGTTCGGGGGGATGGGTCGTCGCACCCTGCACCAGGTCCACAGCCCAGCCGTGGCCCTCGACTCGCACCGCACCACCGAGGGCGTTGCCTTCGAGCCCTACAGCGTGCCGCAGCAGCGCGGCGCCGGCGAGCTGGGTGATCGAAGCTCGTTCGGCCAACGCGGCGGCCGCGGCGGCCAGATCGGCCCGGTCGATACGGACCCAGCGGCCCTTGACCTGGACCAAGGGCCGGGCTTCGCTGGCCAGCTTGGCGATGCCCGCGGCATCGAGCTCGAGATCGTCGAAGAGAACGGACCAGCGGACGTTGGAAAGCTGTGCCACGCCGACCTGGGACTGGCCGCCCATGGCCTCGGCGAAGAGCCTCAGCTGTGGCGACGGACGCCTACGGGATACCACTGGTAGCAGCACTTCGAAGCCAGCGGCCGCAACGATCGACCCGAGGTTGAACATCAGCTCGCCGGCCTCCTCCGCGTCGAGGATGACTTGTCCTCGGCGGGTGCTCGGCCGGCGCAGCACCGGCAGGAGGCGCTCCAGGCGCCTCAGCTGGGTCTCGACTTGTTGAGACTTCGAGCCGGACGCGACGACCAAGGCATGCTCCACGGGTAGTGGCCCCTTGTCGACCCCCGTGGCCTCCACCCGTAGCAACCACCCGCCGTCATCGACGGGCGGATCCAACCGGACCGTCAATCCGATCTTGGTGCCGACGGTCACAGGAGCAGCCCAGCGCTTCAGATCCTCGGCGAGCCGGGCTGCCGGCTCGGCCTCGGCGCTGAAAGGTCGGCCGTCGAGGCCTGAGAGGACCGCCTCGGAGATCTCGACCCGGCTTGAGGCCTGGGGCACGGTGGCCGGCGTGACCAGGCGGTCGGCTCCGGCGCGCGACACCGCATCGACGACCGCGCTAAGGACCGAGCGGCAGACGCCCTCGGGTTGGGGTGAGGTCTGCAGAGCCACCACCGCGCCGGGCATGCGGTCGACCAGGTCGGTCAGCCGGTCCCGGGCCAGCAGCGCGGGAACCCACCGGATACGGTGCCGGGCGGTCCCGGAGCGGGGACCGCCGGTCCCGGTGCTTCCTCGCAGGACCGGGACCATCCGGCCCGACGCGACAAGCTCCGCCCCCCACACCGCGATCTCGCCCATCCACGCCAGGCTGGCCCCTAGAGTCGCGCGGCTGCCGACCTGGCCTGCTCCCACGCCGACCAACCATCCGAGCGTTTGCGCGATCGCCGCAGAGCGGGCATCGGCGCGCTGGCCCGTCGGCAGAGCAACCGAGGCGTGGTGCTCCCAGTCGATCCCGCCGGCGTCCGCCGCTTTGAGCATCGAGTCGAGCTCGTCGGCGGGGAGGGGCGAGCTGCCCCTCCCCGCCGCCCATACCACGACTCGGCCGTCGGCCCAGGAGGCTTGGAGGCGTGGCGGGGCCGGCAGCTCGACTTCGGGCTCGAGCGCAGGGGGCCTGCGAACATCGGTACCGGCGGGGACTTCGCCGGTCAGACGCTCGAGGGCTGTCGCCAGGGCCCGCCGCTCCGCGCTGAGGTCGGCGAGGACCTGGGCGCGTTCCTCGCCAAGCAGGCGGGCCGCGCTGCTAAGTGCCTCATCTGTCTCGAAGATGAGGCGCCGTAACGCGCCGACCCATGCCAGCGGTGACGCCTCCAGGGCGGCTCTCTCGTCGGTCGAGGCATAGCCGGTCGCCTCTGCGACGGCCGCTGCCTCCAGGGTGATCCGGTCCAGTGCTCTGCTCCACTTCGTCTGCATACCGGCGGCGGACCGCAGCCGGCGTCGAGCATTCGGGACCGCCATCGGGGCGATGGCATCCCGCTCGGGCGCCTATTGGGGCGCCTTTGCTCCCCTATGCGCCAACCGCTCGTCGCCCCGATCCATTCCCACACTGCTGCGTAGCGGTGGCGACTCCTTCAGGGTAGCGCAGTGAGACCGCAACATTGGCGCACTGTCGCCAGGGGGCGTTTTGCTCAGCCACGGGGCAATCACGGCCTGGGCCTGCGAGCTGTGACAACCTGTGATCGAAAAATGGTGAGGAGATCAAGATGGCAAGACTGCTGAAGCCGGGAACGTCTTGGTGGGAGACGTACGGCCGTTGCGTTGCTGCCGCCCCCGAGGCGTTCGACTCGGATCGGTTGCGGAACCTGGCGGGGGGCGAGTGGCAGCGCACCGGCATCCCGGGGGACCATGTGACGCCGGTGGATGGGAGCCCGATCCCGGGACCGCCCCGGTTGTCGTATGCCCAGGCGGAGGAGGCGGTGGCGTTCGCATTGAAGGAGCACGGAGAGTGGGCTCAGGTCGATCTCGACGAGCGCCGCAGCCGGGTGACCGACGCAGTGGACGCCTTGACCGAGCACCGCGACCTCCTGGCCCTGCTCCTCGTCTGGGAGATCGGGAAGCCGTGGCGCCTGGCGATGGCCGACGTCGACCGTTGCTTGGACGGTGCTCGCTGGTACGTCGGGCAGATCGAGCGCCAGCTGCGGATCGGCACGGACACCGAGCGCAGGCCGCTGCCGGGGCCGGTCTCCAACATCGCATCCTGGAACTACCCGATGAGCGTGCAGGTCCACGGCGAGCTCGTCCAGCTACTGGCAGGCAATGCCGTCGTGGCCAAGACCCCCTCCCAGGGCGGCTTCCACTGCCTGACCCTGGCCCACGCCCTCATGCGCCGCACCGGTCTTCCCGTCACATTGATCTCCGGCGTTGGCAGCCAGCTCGGCGACGTGCTGGTGCGCTCAGATGGCCTCGGGGCCCTTGCCTTTGTCGGTGGGCGGGCCAATGGCCGGCAGGTGGCGATCTCCCTGGCGGACACGGGACGCCGCCACATGCTCGAGCAAGAGGGCCTCAACTGTTGGGGGATCTGGGACTTCTCCCAGTGGGCACTGCTCGCCCAGCACCTGCGGAAGGGGTTCGAATACGCCAAGCAGCGCTGCACCGCCTACCCCCGCTATGTCGTCCAGCGCCGGCTGTTCCCGGCGTTCCTGGCAATGTACCTACCCGTGGTCGCGGGCATCCGCTTCGGTCACCCGCTGGCGGTGGAGGCCGCCGATGCACCTTTCCCCGACCTCGACTTCGGGCCGGTGATCCACGCCACCAAGGCCGCCGAGCTGTCGGCGGCGCTGGATGAGGCTGTTCGTGGCGGCGGCATCCCCTTGGCTCGGCGCTCCGTCGGGGAGGGCACCTTCCTCGACGCCATGGACACCTCGGCCTACACGGCACCGGCGTGCGTCCTCTCGCCGCCGGCCAACTGGTCGCTGCACCACGCCGAGCCGTTCGGGCCACTCGACTCGGTGGTGGTCGTCGATACCGAGGCGGAGCTCCTCGCCGCCATGAACGCCTCGAACGGATCGCTGGTCGGCTCCCTCGCCACCGACGACGAGGCATTCGCCGCCCGGGTCAGCGAGCAGCTTCAGTCGTTCAAGGTCGGGGTCAACAAGCCCCGCAGCCGGGGCGACCGCGAAGAGGTGTTCGGCGGCCTCGGAGCTTCTTGGAAGGGAGCTTTCGTGGGTGGCGACCTACTGGTTGATGCGGTCACCTACGGACCAGAAGGCGCCGCCGAGCGGCTCAACGGCAACTTCCCCGACTACTCCCTCTACCCGTCCCGGTGACAAAGCGGCCTGCGAGCGGCGGCTCTAGTGGTGGAAGCTCTCCTGGCCCTCCTCCTCCGGTAGGGCGGCGGTCAGCTTGCCGAGCCGCCGCACCACGGCCCGCAGGTCCGACAGGAGCCGATCGGCCATGTCTCGGCTGAACCCGTTACGCACCACGATTCTCAGCACTGCCACGTGCGTCAGGTCCGCGGGCAGAGTGTAGGCCGGGACCTGCCACCCCCGCCGGCGCAGCCCGTCGGAGACATCGAACACGGTGTAATGCCCCGCGCCGTCGTGGAGGGTGAAGGCGACGACTGGGAGCTCGCCACCATCGCTCAACAGATCGAAGGGTCCGATCTGCGCGATCTCGTGCGCCAGGTGGTGGGCCACCGACCGGCACGCCAGCTGCACCCGCCGGTACCCGTCGAAACCCAAGCGGATGAACTGGTAGTACTGCGCCACGACCTCGGCCCCCGGACGCGAGAAGTTGAGGGCGAAGGTCGGCATGCTGCCGCCCAGGTAGTTGACCCGGAAAATCAGGTCGTCGGGCAAGGCTTCCGCGTCTCTCCAGAGCACCCAACCCACACCCGGGTATACCAGCCCGTACTTGTGCCCCGAGGAGTTGATCGACGCTACCCGCGGCAGCCGGAAGTCCCAGACCAGGTCCTGGTCGATGAAGGGCGCCACGAACCCGCCGGAGGCCGCGTCCACGTGGACGGGCACGTCTGGCCCTCCCCCGTCGGCCAGCCGGTCCAGCGCAGCGGCGATCTCGGCGACGGGCTCGTAGCTTCCGTCCTGTGTAGAGCCGAGGATCGCCACGACGCCGATCGTGTTGTCATCGCAGCGCTTCACCGCCTCCTCAGAGGTGAGATGGAGACGCCCCGGCGCCATGGGGACGTAACGGGGCTCGACGTCCCAGTAGCGGCAGAACTTTTCCCAGCACACCTGAACGTTGGTGCCCATCACCATATTGGGCCTGGTGGTGTCGGCCCCGACCGCCGCCCGCCGCGACCTCCACCTCCACTTGAGGGCTAGGCCCGCAAGCATCGCCGCCTCCGAGGATCCAGTCGTGGAGCATCCCACGGCCTGATGGCTCGGCACGTGCCAGAGCCTGGCGATCATGTGGATGCATCGGCTCTCGAGCTCGGCCGTTTGGGGATACTCGTCGCGGTCGATCATGTTCTTGTCGGCACAGTCGGCCATCAGGGCGGCAGCCGTCGGCTCCATCCATGTGGTGACGAACGTGGCCAGGTTGAGACGGGAGCTGCCGTCGAGGAGCAACTCGTCGCGGATCAGGCGGTCCGCGGCGTCGGGTTCCATCTCGCCGTCGGGCATCCGATAGGCCGGTATGGTCGTCGTGCCAGCTCGCCCGCTGTAGAGCGGGTGCAGGGCGACGACATCCGAGCTCGACTTCGCAGGACGGTGCAGCGGCACTATGTTTGCTCCTCCGGCTCCGGGTCCCCTCGGAGGCCACCACCGAGGGGTATCGTCTGTGCAGCCAGCTGCCCTCCCGGACCGGACCTGCGCATCGTGATCTTCTACATCCTAAGTGGCGTCGTCTCGTTGTTCTGCGCCATGGCGCTAGGACTCGGGCCCCTCGTCTTCGCGCTGGCCGGGGTGATCGTGGCAGTGATCGGGTTCCGAGGCCGTAGGCACCACTGGTGGGGCCTCCCGCTCGCTGTCGGCGGCGCCGTCGAGGCGCTCGGTGCCATGGCCGGCTGGCGCACCCGCACCGTGGTGACGGTCGCCGTCGTGCTCTTCGCCGTCCTGGCCGTCGCCCGCCGGGCCGGCCACCGGTCCGCCACGGACCGCAGCCGGCGCCAGCTGAGCGCCCGCCGCTAGCTGCAGGCCCCAGCCGGCGCGAGTCGGTCCAAGGCTGGGGTGCGCCGAGCGCCATGCCGTGGTACCAATCGAGTCATGGAGATGGAGGTCGTAGTCGAGATCCCGAAGGGCACTCGCAACAAGTACGAGGCAGACGAAGCGGGGGTCATCTGGCTCGACCGGACCCTGTTCACCTCGACGCAGTATCCCGAGGACTACGGGTACGTGCCCCACACGCTGGCCGCCGATGGCGATCCCCTCGACGCTATGGTCGTCCTCAGGGAGAAGACTTTTCCCGGCTGCCACATAAGGGCGCGCCCGGTGGGCATGTTCCTCATGAGCGACGAGGAGGGCACCGACGCCAAGATCCTCTGCGTGGCCGCCAGCGATCCCCGCAGCGCTGAGATATTGGAGTTGGAGGACGTGCCCGTCCACGAGCTGGACGAGATCGCCCACTTCTTCGAGATCTACAAGGCCTTGGAGCCGGACAAGAACGTCGAGATAGTCGGCTGGCGCTCCCGCGAGGAGGCCGAAGCAGCCGTGGAACAGTGCCGCGAGCGGCTGTTGGAGCGCGCCAGCCAGCGCTGAGGTCAGCCCCTCTCTTAGTAGCGACCGCGCTCGTCGACGACGGTCTGGTTGCCGTCGCGCACGACCCGCTGCGTCCGGCGGTAGTTGCCGAATCCACCCCAAGAGCCCCAGAACATCAGGGACAAGAGTAGTCCTATCGCGCCGACGATCATCAAGATCAAGCCGATCGTATTGATGTTGAAGTTGCTGTTGTGCACCTTGACGGCAAAGTCGAGCACGGCACCGACTGCGATCAAGAAGATGCTGGTACCAACACCCATCGTGAGTTGCTCCCTCAGTATGGCCTGGGTCTTTACCCTGCCGATCTACCTGTTCCCTGACCGGGAGCACGCCAAAACCTTTCTGGCCCCGGGGCGAAAGCAACGAAGAAGTGGCGCCTCTTCAGGAGGAGGAGGAGGACGGCGAGCGCTCGAGGATCCAGTCACAGAGCATGCGGAGCACTTCGTGTCGCCGAGGCTCGTTGAATATCTCGTGCCACAATCCGGGCCACAGGCGTGCGGTGAGATCCTCCGACGCAACTGCGCCCACCAGGTCGCGTAAAGCTTGGGGGCTTACCAGTAAGTCGGCCGAGCCCTGCATGACCAGGAGCGGAAGAGTGAGGACCCCGAGTCGGCCCCGTACCTCCTCGAGGTCACCTGCCGCCCGCAGGAAGCCCCTCGGTGGCGGTCCGAGGTGGTTCAGAGGGTCGGCCTTGTAGTCCGCAACGACAGCGGGATCGCTCGAGACCGCGTCGGCCAGCCCCAGGTCGGGTATCTCCGGAGCATCGGCGAGGGCTAGCAACTCCGGCGGTGCATGGAGCAGGGGGCCAGAGAGCGCCAGGCCAGCCAGCCGTGGCTGGTGCTCCTCCGCGTAGGCGGTGGCGACAAGGCCACCCATGGAATGGCCGACGAGGTAGAGGGGCAATGACCGATCGCCCGTGCGTCCGGAGAGCACCAGATCAATGAAGAGGTCCGCGTCTTCTACGGCGGCAAGCACGGACTCGATGTTGGCCCGCTCGCCCTTGGACCTGCCGTGGCCGCGGAGATCGGGTGCCCACACGTCGACGCCAACGCCGACCAGGGCGGCCGCCACATGGTGGTAGCGCCCGCTGTGCTCGGCGAACCCGTGCAAAACCACGGCGATGGCCAGGGGATCCGGCGCCGGCCAGTGCCGGTAGAAGAGTCGGCCGTCGGCAAAGGTACCGTCGCGCTCCTCGAGCTCCATGTCGAAGATCCCGGCCATGTGCCCGCCTCCCCGGCCCGGGTCCCGGGCGCCTCGTGTCTCCGTAGCCTCGCCGTGTCCGTAGCCTCGCTGTGTCCGTAGCATAGGAGCCCCGTGACCGACCCCGAACAGCCGCCCGGGCCCATGCCCCTGGGCGCCGTCAGGGCCGCGCCCGACGAAGCGCTCGACGCCTTCGGCAGCTGGGTCGCCGAGCGGGGGCTGCAGCTGTACCCGGCGCAGGAGGAAGCGTTGCTCGAGATCTTCTCGGGCAATCACGCTGTGGTCACCACACCGACGGGGTCGGGGAAGAGCTTGATCGCGCTCGGCGCGCACGTGGCTGCGCTCGCCGGCGGCCGCCGGAGCTTCTACACCGCCCCTATCAAGGCGCTTGTGTCGGAGAAGTTCTTCGACCTCTGCGGTGCCCTGGGCCCTTCGCGAGTCGGGATGCTGACCGGTGACGGTGCGATCAACCCCGATGCACCCGTCGTCTGCGCCACCGCCGAGGTCCTGGCCAACATGGCGCTGCGCCACGGTGCGGCGATCAATGTCGACCAAGTGGTCATGGATGAGTTCCACTTCTATGCCGACCCTGCGCGGGGTTGGGCGTGGCAGGTGCCCCTCATCGAGATGATCAGCGCCCAGTTCATCCTGCTGTCGGCCACCCTGGGAGACACTCGTCGCTTCGTGGCCGACCTGCGCCGCCGCACGTCGCGCGAGGTCGCGGTCATCTCGTCGGGCACCCGACCGGTCCCGCTCGCCTACGAGTACCGCCGAACACCGCTGCACGAGACAATCGAGTCGCTGGTGGCCGCCGACCTCGCCCCGGTGTACGTGGTCCACTTCACCCAGGCCGCGGCCGTAGCACACGCCCAGGCGCTGACCAGCGCACAGATCGCCACCCGTGCGCAACGTGACGCAGTAGCCGAAGCCATCGCCGGCTTCCGGTTCGCCCCCGGGTTCGGTCGCACGCTCTCCCGCCTGCTTCGCCACGCCATCGGGGTGCACCACGGCGGGATGCTCCCCCGGTACCGGCGGCTGGTGGAACGCCTGGCGCAGGCCAATCTGCTGAGGGTGGTGACCGGTACCGATTCGCTCGGTGTCGGGGTCAACCTGCCCCTGCGCACGGTGGTGCTGACGGGCCTGGCCAAGTACGACGGCACCACCACCAGGCTGCTGAGCGCCCGGGAATTCCATCAGATCGCCGGGCGGGCCGGGCGGGCGGGCTACGACAGCGCCGGACTGGCAGTGATCCAGGCCCCCGAGCACGTGATCGACAACGAGCGGGCCGCGGCCAAGGCGGCCGGCGATCCGAAAAAGTCGAGGAAGCTGGTAAAGGCCAAGCCGCCACGAGGCTACGTGCCTTGGACCGAAGACACCTTCACCCGGCTCCAGTCCGCGCCTCCCGAGCCACTCGGATCGAGCTTCAGCGTCTCCCACTCCATGCTTCTCAACGTGCTGGACCGCCCCGGCGATGGATGTGCCGGCCTGCGCCGGCTGCTCCTCGACAACGACGAACCCCGCTCCGCGAAGCGCCGCCACATCCGCACCGCCATCGCCATGTACCGGTCACTGCTCGGGGCCGGCGCCTTGGAGGTCCTCGATAGTCCCGACGAGCGGGGACGGCGCATCCGGGTCACCACCGACCTGCAGAGCAACTTCGCTCTCGATGCACCGCTCGGGCCTTTCGTGCTCGAGGCTCTAGATCGGCTCGACGCGGATCTTCCGTCGTGGACCCTCGACGTCCTGAGCGTGGTCGAGGCGACGCTCGACGATCCTGGGCCGATCCTGGCCGCACAGCTCGACAAGCTACGAGGCGAGACGGTGACCCGGCTGAAGTCCGAGGGGGTCGAGTACGAAGACCGGATGGCCGTGCTCGACACGCTGGAGCACCCGAAACCCCTCGCTGGCCCCTTGTACGACCTCTTCGACAATTACCGCGTACGCCACGCTTGGGCCGCTGACCACAACGTGCGACCGAAGTCGGTGGTTCGTGATCTCTACGAGCGAGGCATGACCTTCAGCGAGTACGTCGCCCACTACGGATTGACCCGCTCCGAAGGGCTGGTGCTGCGCTACCTGAGCGACGTCTACAAGGCGTTGCGACGAAGCGTCCCGGAAGATTTGAAGACCGACAGTCTCGACGACGTCACGGCTTGGCTGGGCGAGCTGGTACGCCAGGTGGACTCCAGCCTGCTCGACGAGTGGGAGGCCTTGCGCGGCGGCCGTCAGGCGGCGGGCGTGGAGCTACGGCCGCCCTCTGCTGGCGAGGTCGCGGTGGCGCCTCTCAGCGCCAACGAGCGGGCCTTTTCGATCATGCTGCGCAACGCCTGCTTCCGGCGAGTAGAGCTGGCCGCTCGGCGCGACTACGCCGCCTTGGCCGCCTTGGAAGGTCCGGGGGGCTGGGACAGCGCCACATGGGCCACAGCGATGCTGCCCTACCACGCCCAGCACCCGTCGATCGGGATCGGATCAGAGGCACGCTCAGCGACATGGTGGAAGGTTGAGCGCGAACCGCTGGCCGGTCCGCCCGGGCGTCTCGAAGGCCCCCACTGGCAGGTCCACCAGGTCCTCGAGGATCCCGCCGGCGACCACGACTGGGCGTTGGTGTTCGACATAGACGTGACAGCCTCCGACGAGGCGGGTGAGCCGGTGATGTCGGCGACCGAGGTGCGCCATGGTGCGGATCTTTAGCCGACTCGTGTGCCCTCACTGCACAGTAGGGTCGCCAGCATGTGCGTAGATGCGGGGCTGGACCACCAACCGACGGCGGCGGCGCATCCCCGCCCTTGGCGCTGAGCGGTCAACAGATCACCTCGACGCAGCCAAGACCGGGGCCAGTCCGCAGAGGCAGCCGGCGCTTTGCTCGCTGGACCGCCCGGCGCGTCGAGCACACCCTCGGCGGTCCGGACCGGACGAGGGTGGTCGTGCTGCTCGGGGCGGTGCTGGCCCTGAGCTCGGCGGACGCCGCGACCGTCGGAGCAGCGGCGACCCAGCTCCGCAGCGCCCTGCACATCTCCAACACCGACATCGGCCTGCTGGTGGCCGTCAGCTCGGTGGTGGCGGCAGTGGCGAGCATGCCGTTCGGCGCGGTGGCCGACCGCTTCAACCGGACGCGCACGCTAGGGCTGGCCATCATCCTCTGGGGCGTGGCGATGGCGCTGAGCGCCGCCGCGAGCAGCTTCGGCCGGCTGCTGCTGACACGGCTGCTACTCGGGATCGTCACCGCAGCGGCAGGGCCGATCGTGGCATCACTGATCGGCGACTACTTCCCGAGCGGAGAGCGGGGGAAGATCTACGGCTACCTGCTCACCGGCGAGCTTCTCGGGGCAGGGATCGGCTTCGCCGTCACTGGCGACGTCGCGGCCCTCTCGTGGCGCGCGGCCTTCCTCGTTCTGGCTATCCCGGCCTTCATATTGGCCCGGGAGGTGCTGCGCCTGCCCGAGCCGGCGCGGGGGGGCGTAGCCCCACTCCTCCCGTCCACCAAGCCGGCGTCGGGCCCAACCGGCCAGCCGGTGTCTCCGGCTGCGTCCCCACAGCCGAGCACATCCGCTCCGTACGCCTCCGGTGCCAGCGCCTTCGAGCCGGCCGCAGAGACCGCGGCGCAGCGCCTGGCGCGCCAACGGGGCCTGATCACCAACGAGGCTCTGATCATCGGGCCGCGCCTGGATCGCCTCGGCTTCGTCGCCGCGTTTCGCTACGTGATCAGCATCCCGACCAACGTCACCCTGATCGTGGCCAGCTCCTGTGGCTACTTCTATCTATCTGGGGTGGAGACATTCGCCGTCGAGTTCGCCAAGCAGCAGTATCGGATAAACCAGGCCTTCGCCAATGCCCTGCTGCTCGTGCTCGGCGCCGGCGCGATCCTGGGGGTACTGGTGGCCGGGCGCCTCTCCGACGGCCTGCTCCACCGCGGCTTCCTCAACGCCCGCATCCTGATCACGGGTATCGCTGCCCTGGCCACCGCCGGCCTCTTCGTCCCTGCGCTGCTGACCCGATCCGTCTCCGTCGCCCTCTTCTACCTGGTCCTGGCCGCGCTGTTCCTATCCGCACAGAACCCCCCCATCGACGCCGCCCGCCTCGACATCGTCCCGTCATCGCTGTGGGGGCGAGCCGAAGGCATCAGGACCGGGTTGCGGACCGGCGCCCAGGCGCTGGCGCCGCTGCTGTTCGGGGTGGTCTCCGACCATGTATTCGGTGGTGGCCGGTCTGGCCTCGAGCTCACCTTCCTGGTCATGCTGCTGCCCCTCGCCGCCAACGGCGTCCTGCTGCTGAAGGCCATGCGCACCTATCCCCGGGATGTTGCGACCGCCGCCGCGGCCCAAGAGGCTGCCGGTCACGAAGGCGCCTGACCGCCGGGCATGACGAAGCTCCTCCGCCCCGACACCGCCGTCCGGCTGCTGCCCGAGGGCGCGCGGATCCTGTCGTCGCCCTCCTGTTCCACCCCGACCACCTTGCTGGCGGCGGTGGGTCGCCTGGCCTGCGAGCGGCCCGGCATGGGCGTCGTCGCAGGAATGCTGCTGGGGTCGCTGCCCTGGCTCGACGCCGTCGCCGCCGGCACCTTGTCGCTACGTACTTGGCACCCGAGCGGAGAGGGTCGCCGGCTGGCCGACACGGGCGTCGTGGATTACGTTCCCTACCGGTTGGGTGACGTCCCGGCATCTCTCCCCGGCACCGTAGATAGCCTCGTTGTGCGGGTATCACCCCCCGACGCCGCCGGCTTGTGCAGCATCGGGCCGTCGGGCAGCTACACCCTGGCAGGACTGCGGGCGGTGCGGGCGGCCGGTGGGGTGGTGCTGGCCGAGATAGATGCTGCCCTTCCCCGCACCACCGGCGACACGCTCTTGTCGGTCGACGACTGCACCGCTTTGGTCGAAGCCGACACTCCGACCTGTCTTCACCAACCCGCGATTCGGACCGAGATCCACGACCGCATCGCGGAGGCGGTTCTCGGCTTGCTACCCCGAGCCCCTACAGTACAGCTTGGTATCGGAGCGGTGCCCGAAGCCGTCACCGATTCGCTGGGCAGCGTCGAGGGGGGCGCCCGCCTTGTCGGTATGGCCGGCGACGGCGTGATGCGACTGCTCGACACGGGTGCTCTCCGCAGGGGCGCCCACACACCGCCGGTGGTCGCCGTGGAGGTGATGGGGACCGAGCGGCTGATGGCGTTCGTGGACCGCAACCCCGACGTCGAAGTGGTGTCGTCGGAGCACGTGCACAACCCGAGATGGATCGGTGAGATCAACCGGTTCGTGTCGATCAACTCCGCGCTGGAGGTGGACCTCACCGGGCAGGTGGCTTTGGAGGCGGCGGGTGGCCGGGTGCTCTCAGGCATAGGTGGGGCGGCGGACTTCTTCGAGGGGGCCCACCGGTCGACCGGAGGCTTGCGCGTCGTCGCTCTGCGCTCCACAGATGCCCGCGGTGCAGCCAGCAAGATCGTGGCGCGCCTGGCCCCCGGGACTCCCGTCTCGCTGCCTCGCCACGCCGTCGATGCCGTGGTGACCGAGCACGGTGTGGCCTGGCTGCGAGGAGCCAGCCTCCAGGAGCGAGCCGACGCGATGGTGGCGGTAGCTGCACCGGGATGGCGGGACCGACTGGCCGCGGCCGGAGGCTTCGGATAGCAGGGAAGGCGCGGTACTGGCCCGGGTCGGGTGTGCACGGTAGAAACACCCGTATGGAAAACGCCATGGCACAACCTTCGCCCATGCGGGGCCGGTGGCTCGACGAGCTCCCCGTGGGCTACCGGATCCGCCACGCGATCGCCCGGACCGTCACCGAGTCCGACAACGTCATGTTCACCTGCCTCTCGATGAACCCTCAGCCCCTGCACCTCGACGAGGAGTTTGCTTCCAACAGCGAGTTCGGCCAGCGCCTGGTCAACAGCCTCTTCACGCTGGCTCTCGTCGTCGGACTGAGCGTCGCGGATCTGACGCTTGGCACCACGGTGGCCAACCTCGGCTTCACGAAGATCGACTTCCCCCACCCCGTCTTCCATGGAGACACCATCCGGGCGGAGAGCGAGGTGCTGGCCTCCCGTCCGTCGTCTTCGAGGCCATCGCAGGGGATCGTGACCTTCCGCCACGTCGGGTACAACCAGCGAGGAGAGGAGGTTGTCGTCGCCGACCGTAAAGCTCTCATGCGCGCAACCCCCGAGAGCTGACCCAGGCCGCCATGCGAAGCACTTGGACAGCCTCAGCCGGGCTCGGCCAACTCCACGACCTTGTTGGCCGCAAGGACGGCCGGGGCGTCGATCATCTGACCCTCGAAGCTGGCCACCCCACCGCCGGCTGCGGCCAACGCATCCAGGAGGGCCCGGGCCCGGGTGACCTCGGTGCCCGACGGGGTGAACGCCGCGTGGGCCAGGGCCACTTGATCGGGGTGGATGCAGAGCTTGCCCCGGTAGCCGAGGTCGCGCGCGACCGCAGCGTCGGCGCGAAAGGCATTGGCATCGCCATAGCTCACCACCACCTGGTCGACTGCGTCGATCCGCCCGAGAGCGGCAGCCATGGCCACCCGTGACCGGGCATAGAGCACCTCGGCAGAGGACTGGGTGCGCCGGCCGCCGAGATCAGCGATGTAGTCTTCAGCCCCGAAATAGGCGGCCGCAAAGTGCCCCGGCCGCAGAATATCCGGCGCTGCGTGGATCCCCGCCGCGGTTTCCAGACCAGCCATCATCGCCGGGTGAGGATGTCCCCCGGCAGCGTTCCATGCCTCGCCTACAGTCGCCGCGTCTGCGGCGCTGGCCACCTTGGGAAGCACCACACCAGCCACCCCGGCGGCGGCCGCGGCGGCGACATCAGCGGCGAACCAAGGGCTTCCGATCGGGTTGACCCGGGCGAGCACCACCAGGCGGGGGGCAGCTGCGCGGACGGCTGCGGCGAAACCCTTCAGCTGGTCGCGCGCCGTGTCCTTCCCTTCGACAGGTACGGCATCCTCGAGGTCCAAGACCGTCACGTCCGAAGCCGTGGCCGCCAGCCGGGCCGCACGGTCCGGCCGGGTGGCCGGTGTGAACAACACGCTGCGCCATCGCACGCTTCCCGCCATGGGAGACAATGGTAGCGAACGCTCTCGGCGGCCACGTTCGGCCGCATCGGCCTTCCTGCTGGCCAAACTGTGACGATGCGCACGGCTCACACCCTTTCCGAGCTACTCGACTTGGAGCTCCTCGACCGCGACCTCTACCGCGGCTGCAACCAACCGGACCGTGGGCAAGGCCGGCTTTACGGAGGGCAGGTGGCGGCTCAGTGCCTGATGGCTGCGTTCCTGACGGTGGCCGCCGATCGCCGTCCCCATTCCCTACACGGCTACTTTCTACGCGCCGGCAAGCCGGATTGGCCCGTCATCATCCGGGTCGATCGGGATCGGGATGGTCGGAGCTTCTCGGCCCGCCATGTGGAGGCCGTGCAGCACGGCGAGGTCATCTTCACGATGTCGGCGTCGTTCCAGCTCCAGCAGGACGGGGTGCTCTTCGATGGCCAGCCGTTGGACGCGCCCCCCGACCCCGAGGGGCTAGCCCCCGCGACCAAGGACTGGGGCTCTGGGGGCCTGTTCGAGCACCGCTCGCTGGGCGAAGCCGAGGATCTGGCCGGTCGGCTGTGGGTGAAGGTCCGTGAGCCCGTTGGCCCCGACCCGATCCGGCAGGCATGTGCGCTGGCCTACCTGTCGGACTTCGGGGCATCTTTCCCCGACCCCAAGTACGCCAAGGAGGGATGGGGCGGCCCCTCGCTGGACCATGCGTTGTGGTTCCACGAGCCCATCGACGCAGACGACTGGGTGTTCCTCGACCTCTCGGCGTGGTTGGCCCAGGGAGGGAGGTCCTTGTACTCGGGGACCCTCCGGAACCGGGAGGGCGCCATCGGCGCGGTCCTGGTGCAAGAACACTTGCTACGGCCGGGCCAGAGAGGTTGAGTGAGCCAGAGAGGTTGATCGCTCGACGCCCTCCGCCATCCAAGGGGACCCTCAGCGGTGGCCAGCCACCCCGTGGGGAAGGTAGGGGCCTTCCAAGTGCCCCACCTCCTCGTCGGTGAGCCTCAGGTCGACGGCAGCAATGGCGTCGTCGAGGTGCGCCATCTTGGTCGCGCCGACGATCGGGGCGGCGATACCCGGCTTCGAGAGCATCCACGCCAGCGCCACCTCGGCAGCAGGGACTCCGCGCGCCTCGGCAACTCGGGCGACAGCCTCGACCACCCTGCGGTCCTCTTCCTTATACAGGCTCTGGCCGAACTCATCGGCCTCGCTCCGGGCGCTGGTGGAGTTCCATGGCCGAGTGAGGCGCCCTCGGGCCAGCGGGCTCCACGGGATCACGCCGATACCCTCGTCGCGACAAAGCGGCAGCATCTCCCGCTCCTCCTCCCGGTAGAGCAGGTTGTAGTGGTCCTGCATGGTGACGAAGCGCGCCCATCCGTGGGCGGCAGAAGCGTGGAGCGCCTTGGCGAACTGCCAGGCCCACATCGACGAGGCGCCGATGTATCGGGCCTTCCCTGCTCGGACTACGTCGTCGAGGGCCTCGAGAGTCTCCTCGATGGGAGTGTGGGGATCCCAGCGGTGGATCTGGTACAGGTCGACGTAGTCGACACCGAGGCGGCGCAGGCTGTGGTCGATCTCGCTCAGGACGGCTTTGCGTGACAGACCAGCGCCATTGGGCCCCTTGCGCGTCGCGCCGTGAACCTTGGTGGCCAGGACCACCTCGTCACGGTTGGCGTACTCAGCCAGGGAGGTTTACGTACTCCATGAGGTGAGGCTCCTTGGCGTCGGTTGGGCGACCTCCGGGCCGCCACTTGCCTGTCTACCCCTCAACGGGCCTGCTCGACCGCCGATCCGGGCACGCCGTTGATCGAGTTACCGGTTCGGGGGGAGTTGCCGCCGCCGGCCGGCGAGCCAGCGGCATTGGCCGCGCCGCGAACAGCGCCCAGGATGGCCGCTGCCTGGGCACCCAGCTCGGCCACCACATGGTTGTACCCGGAGGCGCCGTCGAGGATGGTGACGTTGGCGTTGGCGAGCCCCGTGGCAAGGTTCTGGCTGATCTGGGGGAGCATGGCGATCAACTGCTGGTCGAGCGCCACGCGCCCATTGGCAGCGGCGGCCTCCGCCGCGAAGGTGGTGGAGTCGGCGTTGGCCCTGGCGATGGTACGGATGCGCTCTGCTTCAGCCTCGGCCGGGGCTCCGACCTCGGCTACCAGCTGCTGCTTGCGCAGCTCAGCGTTCTTCGCCGCCACCTTCGCTTGCTCGGCGAGGACCTCCTGCTGGGCCTGAGCGGCCGCCAGTGGGCCCGCCTGGCCCGACTTCGCCTGAGCTTGATCGACCTCGGCCTTGTATCTGGCCTGTGCGATCGAGGTCTGTCGGACGTAGTCCGCCTGGTTGCGTTCGCTCTCCTGGCGCGCTTCGGCTGCGGCCTGCTCAGCCTGCGCCTGGGCGATCTGGGCGGCCTGGTTGACAGCAGCGACGTGCGGCTGCGAGAGCGCCAAGATGTAACCTGACCCTTGGTCGTCGATGCTCTCGATCTGAAGGGAATCTACGACCAGGCCCAGCTTGGCCATCTCCGGCTTCGAGGCGTCGAGGATCTCCTCGGCCAGCTTCTGACGCTCACGGATGAGGTCTTCGACGGTCATGGAGCCGACGATCGACCGCAGGTGCCCGGCGAAGATCCGGCCGGTGAGGCGAGGCATCTGGTCCTCGTCGGCAAGGAACCGCCGCGCCGCGTTGACAATGGAGGACTTGTCGTCACCGACCTTGAAGGCAATCACCGCCTTCACCGTCAAGGTGATCCCCTGCTGCGTCACGCACGGCTCCTGCACCTCTGCCTCCTGCATCGACAGGGACAGGAACGACACTTTCGAACGGATCGGGTTGACGAACGTGCCATGACCCGTCACGATCCGAAACGGCGTGCCCTCGTCCCCGCGAGACTTAGCTCCGCTTATGATCATCGCCTCATCCGGATCCGGGATGCGATAGCCGAACATGGTCACTCCTAACGCGCCGCGTCGTTCAACGCAGGCACACCCCGATCTTGTCAGAGACCGTCGGCAAGCAGGCGACCTTCGGGAAAAGGAATGACATCGACGGCTCGCGCTCCGCGACTCCGGTAGACGAGCACGGTCTCGCGACGCTCGATCTCTTGCTCTGCATAAGCGATGAAGGTTTCCGTGCCGCCGCGGATCGCCACTTGGACCTCGCCCGGGAGGTCCCCTCCCCGGATCCGCGTCGTCACCGTCCCGGACCGGCCGGTCACGTCTTCATCGCTCATGTCCATCGCCTCCATGGTGCCAGCTGCCCTAGCCGCCGGTGCTCCGTAAACTTCTGTGGTGCAAGCGCCAGCCGCCGCCGCCCATGCCGCCGCGGGCGGCCAGAGGGCGCCGCAGCCCTGGCTGGGGGCTGCCGCCGCCCTCTTCGCGGTCGGTTGGGGCGCAAACCAGTTCAGCTCCCTGCTACTCGCCTACCGCCACCAATCCCACCTCAGTGCGACGACGGCCGACGCTCTCTTCGGGGTATACGCAGTCGGGCTCATCCCGGCACTGCTGATCGGTGGCCGCCTATCCGACCGGCACGGTCGGCGCCTCGTCGTCCCGGTAGTCGGCCTGTCGGCGGTGGCGACGTCCATCCTCATGCTCGGGGGCGTTACCGGGCTCGGCGCTCTCTACGCCGGCCGGTTCCTGGCCGGGATCGCGTCGGGACTGGCCTTCGCCCCCGGCACGGCATGGGTCAAGGAGCTCTCATCGCCACCCTGGGGTGCCGTGGGCGACGCTCAGCTCGGTGCCCGGCGCGCCGCAGTCGCGCTGACTGCCGGTTTCGGCGCTGGCCCGCTCGTCGCAGGCCTCCTCGCCCAGTGGCTTCCCGATCCCACCGTAGTGCCCTACATCGCCCACCTGATGGTGGTGGCGGCCGTCTGCCCGTGGGTCCTGCGCACGCCGGAAACCGTCGGCCGTCACACCACGGCCGCGGTGGGCCCGACGGTCGGGCACCGCAGAAGACCTCTTTCGCCCCGGCACGGGATCGACCGTAGGTTCTGGCTCGCGGCCGCCCCCATGGCTCCCTGGGTGTTCGCAGCCGCGTCGGTGGCTTTCGCCGTCCTCCCGGCCCAGGTGACCAGCCACACCGGGCACTACGAGGTCCTCTTCGCCGCCGTGGTCGCCGGGCTCACGTTGCTCGTCGGCGTCCTGGTGCAGCCGTGGGCGCGCCGACTCGATGCTCGCTCCGAGGCACGCGGCGTCCAGGTGGGGCTGGCATTGGTGACCATCGGGATGGCGGTGGGGGCCGGCGCCGCTTCCACCGCCCAGCCAGCGCTTGTGCTCGTCGCGGCGATGCTGCTCGGAGCGGGGTACGGGACGTGTTTGGTCTCGGGCCTACTCGAGGTCCAGCGGGCAAGTCACCCAGAGGCGTTGGCTCGAGTGACTGCGGTGTTCTACGCCCTGACCTATGTCGGCTTCGCTGCACCCGTGGTCATCTCCAGCCTCGCTCCCCTAGCCGACACCACCGCCCTGCTCCTCGGCGCGACGGTGGCGTGCACGGTCACGCTGGCGGGGGTGGCCGCCGGGCGCCGCCTTCCGGGCGCACCGATGCGCGCAGGGCGGACAACATCTCGATGAGGTCAGGGAGCTGGTAACGAGCTTGCAGGCCGCTCGGGTTGGGTAGCACCCAGAGTTCGGAAGGGCCGATGGGCTCGGGCTGTCGCCCGATGGTGGCGTGAGGGCGCCCGAAGGCCTGACGGTAGGCTTGGATCCCGAGGATGGCCACCGCGCGAGGGCGCCAGCGTAGGGCCACCGCCGCTACGCGCTGAGCGCCTGCACGCAGCTCGGCCGGCTCGACCTCGGCCGCCGTCGCGGTGGTACGGGCGACCAGATTGGTGATACCCACCCCCGCAGCCAGGAGCTCGTACTGTTCGCCGGGCGCCAGGCGGCGGTCGGTGAAACCCGCTCCGTGCAGCGCGCTCCAGAACCGGTTGCCGGGACGGGCGAAATGATGGCCCGTCGCCCCCGAGAGCGCTCCCGGGTTGATGCCGCAAAACAGGACGTCGAGTTGGGGGCCGAGGATGTCGGGAACGCCGGGCGTCCGCTCGCCGCAGCGCTCCACCGGCTGTGGGGTAATGGATGGCCTGGCCTCCTCCGGGGACAAGACCCTTCACCCGCCGGCTGGCCGGCGCGCCCTGAGACGGCCGGCCCTGGCGGCAGCCAGCGCCGCTCGTGCAGCGTTGGCGCCGCAAGCCCCGTGCACCCCGCCCCCAGGGTGGGCTGACGACGATGCCAGGTACAAGCCGTCGACGAAAGTGCCCGGGCGCCCCGATCCGGGCAAAGGGCGGAAGAACAATTGCTGATGCAATTGCGAGGTCCCCCCGTTGATGGCCCCGCCGTCCAGGTTGCTATCAGCTTCCGACAGACCCCGCGGCGTCAGTGCGTGGCGTTTGAGGATCAGATTGCGGAAGCCGGGAGCCAGATCCTCGATCCGCTGCTCGATCCGCTCCGCCATCGCTTGCCCGTCGTCGGAGTCCCACCGCCCGGCGACGCCTTCACCGGCATCGCGTTTCACCTCGCGCGGCACGTGGGTGTAGGCCCACGCCGTCTCCGCGCCCGGCGGCATCCGCGTCGGGTCCGTCATGCTCTGCTGCCCGACGAGGAGGAAGGGGCGGGCCGGGACAGTGCCCGTCGCCAGGTCGGCCGACCACCGGGTGAGGTCGTCGACGCTGTCGGCCACGTGGACGGTTCCGGCCCGCCGGGCGTCGGGCGCCGACCATGGGATGGGGGCGGAGAGAGCCCAGTCGATCTTGACCGTGCCAGCATCCCATTGGAAGCGGGCAAGCTCGGCGGCCAGGCGGGACGGCAGCCGCGTGCCGGACAAGAGTCGGCGGTAGAGATGGGGGGCGACGACGTCCGCCAGGACCGCCCTCCGAGCCGCCACCTCTGTGCCTCCGGCGGTTCGCACCGCGACCGCCCGTCCCGCCGACACCACTATCTCGGTGACGCTCTGGCCGCAGTGGACCTGGCCCCCGGCCCTCTCGAGCCGCCGGACCAGCGCCGAGGTGAGCGAGCCTGCGCCACCCTCGGGCACCGGAAACCCGACGCCCTGGGCCAGGCAGCACATCAGCCATCCGAACAGCCCGGAAGCGGCGGCCTCGGGGGCCAGGTCGGTGTGCAAGGCGTTCCCGGCGAGCAGCAGCCGACCGCCCTCGCCGCGAAAGGTCTCCTCTCCGAGGCGGCGAGCCGGGATCAGCGCCAGGCGCGCCATGTCGAGTCCGCCGCGAACCTTGAGCTTGGTCGCCAGGCGTAGGCCGGCGCGCACCGGCGGGAAGGGGCGAAGCAGGACGTCCAGGAAGTCCTTCCCGTGGTGGTCGAAGGGCGCCATGAGAGACGCCCACCCCTCGCCGTCGCCTGGGGCGAAGCTCTCCAGGCTCTCCGCTGTCCGTTCCCGGTCCGCGCCGATCACCGCGCAGTTCCCGTCGGGCGTTGGGTGGGCCAGTGTGAGCGGCGCCCGCTTCCAGATGAGCCCGTGCTCCTCGAGGCCCAGATCACCGATCGCGGGCGACGCCGCTCCCAGGGGGTAGAAGGCCGAGAACATGTCGTGGGTGTACCCGGGCAGCGTCAGCTCAGCGCTGCGGACCGCTCCGCCGGGCTCGGGCTGTGCCTCGAGCACGGTGACGTCCCAGCCGGCGTCGGCCAGGACGTTGGCTGCCACCAGGCCGTTGGGACCGGCGCCGATCACGACGGCATCGGCGCCGGAGAGGCGAGCGCTCACCTCGACTCGGCGGCGACCACGCCGCCGGCGCAGAGGTAAAGGTCAGCCAGCGTCGCCCAGACCGCCTCTGCCGGTGCTTGGATGACGCGGGTTGTGGTGGCCATACCTTCCACCTACCCCTTCGGGCAGCCAGGATGCGACGGTCGCGGGGCCCGACTCCTGTCGGTTGCCGGATGAACGGGCCTCTCAGGGATGCCGGCGAACCTCGACTACGGTATGGCTCCCTTTCCCGACCGACAAGGACACCGAGCAGTGAGGCACGCCACCAGCACGGAGTTGGCATCGGCGCTGCGAACAGCCGGGGTCGCCGGGTCCGACGCCAGTCTCCGCCGGCGGGTGGAGTACTCATCGGACGCCTCCAACTACCGGGTCGTGCCCGCCGTGGTGGCCTTCCCCAGCCACGCCGACGACGTCATGGCGATCCTCGCCGTTGCCCACGAGCACGAGGTCCCGGTCACCTCCCGCGGCGCCGGCACGTCCATCGCCGGGAACGCGGTCGGCACGGGCATCGTGATCGACTTCTCCCGGCACCTCAACCGGGTGCTGTCGGTGGATCCGGATCGGCGGGAGGCGGTGGTCGAACCGGGCGCCATCCTGGATGCCGTCACCGCCGCGGCGACACCGCACGGCCTTCGCTTCGGTCCCGACCCCTCGACTCATTCTCGAGCGACAATCGGTGGCTCGCTCGGCAACAACGCGTGCGGGTCGCGTGCGTTGCGCTACGGCCGCTGTAGCGACAACGTCGTGGAGCTCGACGTGGTCACAGGCGACGGCGTGCGCTTCGCCGCCTCCACTCTCGCCGCCGCGCCCGAGGCCGTCGGTGCCCCGCTGCGCGCTCTGATCGACGCTCACCGCGACGTCATCGGGCGGGAGTTCGGGCGCTTCAGCCGCCAAGGTTCGGGCTACGCCCTGGAGCACCTGCTCTCCAGCGATCCCTGCCACCTGGCCCGCTTCCTCGTCGGTACCGAGGGGACCCTGGCGACGACGGTGGGCGCCACGGTGCGTTTGACCGAACAGCCCGCGGTGGAGGCCCTGGTGGTCGTCGGGTACGCCGACCTGCCGGCCGCAGCAGAGGCGGTGCCGGGGATCCTCCCCCACCGTCCCGTCGCCCTCGAGGCCATCGACGCGAGCCTCGTCGAGGTCGTTCGTCGGCGAGGCTCGGCTGCCCTTCCGCCGATGCCCACCGGCGGGTGCTGGTTGTTCGTCGCGGTCGGCGGCGACGACTTGGCCGAAGCTCGCTCCGCCGGCGACAAGCTCGCAGCTGATGCCGGCGGTCTCGGCAGTGCGATCCTGAGCGGACCGGCGGCCGCTGCCTTGTGGCGGGTACGGGAAGACGGAGCAGGTCTGGCCGGCAGGACCCTCGACAACCGCCCGGCGTGGCCGGGCTGGGAGGACGCCGCAGTGCCCCCCGACCGCCTGGCGGACTACCTCCGGGACTTCCGCAGCCTGATGGATCAATACCTGCTGAGCGGCCTCACATATGGCCACTTCGGTGACGGTTGCGTCCACATCCGCATCGACTTTCCCTTCGCCACCGAGCCTACGACCTACACCGGCTTCGTCACCGACGCGGCCCGGCTGGTCGCCTCCTACGGCGGCTCATTGTCGGGGGAGCACGGAGACGGGCGGACGCGCAGCGCGCTGCTGCCGCTCATGTACTCGCCCGACGCCATCGCTGCCATGGCGGCTGTCAAAGGCGTGTTCGATCCGGACCGGTCCCTCAACCCGGGCGTCGTGGTCGACCCTGCCCCCGTCGACGCCAGCCTGCGGGTGCCCGCGACGCGTCCGCTCACCGCCGGTTTGGGATTTGCCTATCCCGACGACTCCGACGATCTCTCGACGGCGGTGCACCGCTGCGTCGGGGTGGGCAAGTGCCGGTCCGACCTGACCGGGTCAGGCGGGGTCATGTGCCCTTCCTACCTGGCCACCCGGGACGAGAAGGATTCGACCCGAGCCCGGGCTCGGGTGCTGCAGGACCTGGCCAACGGCTCCCTGGTCGAGGGATTCAGGTCCGACGCTGTCGCCGAATCGCTCGACTTGTGCCTGGGATGCAAAGGGTGCGCTCGGGACTGCCCCGCGGGGGTGGACATGGCGACCTACAAGGCGGAAGCTCTTTACCAGCGCTACAAGGGCCGAGTGCGGCCCCCGGCGCACTACTCCCTAGGCTGGTTACCCCTTTGGCTCCGGCTCGGAGCCTTGGCGCCGCGCCTGTCGAACGCCTTGGCGGGCGCCCCTCGCCTCAGCGCAATCGCCACCCGACTCGGTGGCATCGACCAGCGCCGCCCTCTCCCGCAACTGGCGCCAACGACGTTCAGGCGTTGGTTCGCCGATCACGTGGGGCCTGGCGGCGGGCGTCCCGTCGTCCTGTGGGTCGACACGTTCACCGACCACTTCTCCCCCCGGATCGGACAAGCCGCCGTCGCGGTCCTGGAGGACGCCGGCTACCGGGTATCGATCCCCGGGGGGCGGGTGTGCTGCGGCCTCACCTGGGTCTCCACCGGGCAGCTCGGCACCGCTCGGCGCCACCTCCGGGCGAGCCTCGACAGCCTCGAGGCACCGCTGGCTCGGGGCATCCCGGTCGTGGGCCTGGAGCCGTCCTGCACTGCATTGCTCCGCCACGACGCCAGCCGGCTGCTGCCCGGCGATGCCCGCGCCCACAAGGCCCGTGAAGGGGTCCGTACGCTCGCCGAGCTGCTCACCGATACCGAAGGTTGGACGCCGCCCCGCATGGATGCCACATCCGGCGTGGCGCAGCCACACTGCCATCAAAACGCTGTGATGAGCTGGCGTCCCGACGCCCAACTCCTCGCGGATAGCGGGGCGAGCATCACCCCTGTCGGAGGATGCTGCGGATTGGCCGGCAACTTCGGCGCCGAACGGGGCCACTACGACGTCTCGGTCGCGGTGGCCAACACGGCGCTCCTCCCGGCAGTCGCCGCCGCTGGTCGCGACTGCACCATCCTCGCCGACGGCTTCTCGTGCCGTACGCAGCTCGAGCACCTCGCCGGGCGCAGCTCCAAGCACCTCGCCGAGCTTCTGGCTGAGCACCTGCCGACGTGAGGCCGTTCAGAAGGTGAACATGCCCTCGTCGCAGCGCCACTCCACCAGCAGGAGCGTCGCATCGTCATCGAGCTGGCCCTGCTGGTGCTCGAGGAGGGCTCGGGTGACGCGGCGCATGGTCTCCGGAGCGGCCAGGCCGCTGGCCAGGTGGCGCAGTATCAAATCGGTAAGTCGCGCGATGCCGAAGAACTCCCCCGCCGGCGAACGTGCCTCGACCGCGCCATCGGTGTAGAAGACCACCCGGTCGCCGGGTTCGAGGGACTCGGTCCCCACGGAAGGGCCGACGCCGGGCGCCAGCGAGCTCAACCCGAATGGCAGCACCGGCTCCACGTGGAGCGTCTTGACGAGCGCGCCCTCCCTCAGGAGAAGTGGTTCCGGATGACCAGCGCTGAGCCAGCGCATGGCGCCGGTCGCAGTGTCCAGCTCGACCAGGACGCCGGTCGCAAAGGCGTCCCCGCCGAAGGCCGCGCTGACAGCTCCGTCGATGGCTGTGGCCGTCTCTGCCAGCGGGCGTCCTCGGCGGCGGGCGTGCCGGTAGGCAGCCACGGCGAGCACCGCGAGTTGTGCGGCTTGCATCCCGTGTCCCATCGCGTCGAACACGGCGGCGTGCGCCCGATCGGAGTTGATCGCGTAGTCCACCGTATCGCCGGCGACCTCGTAGGCAGGCTCGAGGGTGGCTGCGATCGCCAGGTTCGTGCTGGCGAAAGTCAACGGTGGCAGCAAGGACCACTGGATCTCCGCTGCCAAACCCATGTCGGCCTGGCGTCTCAGGCGCACGATCGTGTCCCCATACAGCGTCTTGGTCACGATCAACTCCGCCAGCAGCAATGCCACGCTGTGCAACTCGTCCAGGAGCGGTTCGGATTCTCCGGCCACGACCGCCCTGTCGTCCACCCTGACAGCCAGCACGCCGAGCCGCTCAGCGCCGTCGACGATCGGCAACCACACCCGCGCCGCCCCACCCGGAAGCTCCTGGACCTGCACCTCCATCCGCTGGAAGACCCAACCGGCCAAGGTCGAGTCCACTGCTAGCGGCGTCGCCTGACCCTCGACTTCATCCGGGTCCACAAAGGGGATCAAGACGTTCTGTTGGAGGTCGGCGAGGTAGGCCAAGGCCTCCGCGCAGCCAACCGCCGCCAGGTGGCGGCTCAGGATGCCGGGCAGCTCGTGGGGGGGCGCCAGGCGCGCCTCTGAGAGCAATCCCTTCACCGTCGCCTCGCCACCTGTCACCATGCTCTCCCGGCTACCGAACCCGAACCGCTTCCCGGGAGGGCGGACTCTACTAGAGAGGCAATCGCGCTAGGTTCCGAGCGTGGCCCGCCCCCGCGTCGACCGCTCGGCGACTTCTACCGGAGCCACTCAAGTGGCGATCGAGCATCACTACGACGTGGGCGCCGACTTCTACCGCCTCTGGCTCGACACAGCCATGGTCTACTCGTGTGGTTTGTGGGACGGTCCGCTCGACGATGACCTGGAGGCGGCTCAGCAGGCGAAGCTGGCCTGGCATGCCAGCGCGGCAGGCGTAGGTGCAGGCACGAAGGTGCTCGACGTCGGATGTGGCTGGGGCGCCAACCTGCGCTACCTGACCGAGCAACGCCGCGCCGCCCACGTCACCGGGCTCACCTTGAGCTCCGACCAGGCGGCATCGGTGGCGCCGGCCGAGACGACGGCAATCCGGCTCGAGGACTGGCGCGACCATCGCCCGGACGGTCCGTACGACGCCATCATCTCGATAGGTGCCTTCGAGCACTTTGCGCGACAGGACCTCGACGACGCCGCGCGCTCCGGCGTCTACGCCCATTTTTTCGACCTGTGTGCCCGATGGCTGGTGCCCGGCGGCGGCATGTCACTGCAAACCATCGCCTACGAGGACTTCGATCCTTCCGCCGGCGCGGTCTCGTCGTTCTTCACCGAAGAAATCTTCCCGGAGTCGTCTCTGCCACGTCTGGGGCAGATCATCAGCGCGGCCGAGACGCGCTTTCGCCTCGTTGCCTACCGCAGCGACGGGGCACAGTATTCGCAAACCCTGAAGCTGTGGCAACGCCGGCTCGAGGCCAGCGCCGACGAAGCCACGGAGATGGTCGGCCGCGATACCTACCGGCGCTACCTTCGCTACCTCCGAGTTTCGAGGGCGATGTTCGACCGCCGCATCTGCACGCTGTACAGGTTCGGCTTCGAGCGCCGCCCCGACGCACTCGTCGACGGTTCTGCCCCGGCCGGCGCATGAAGAACGACGCCCGGTGACCATGTCTCTGCCAGAGGTGCTCGAGGACACCGCTCGTGGCCTGCTCGAGCGACACCTCGTACGGGCCAAGGAGTGGTTCCCCCATCAGCTGGTGCCGTGGGGAGCCGGGCGTGACTTCAGCCCGAGCGACCTCGGCGACGAGGCCGGGCAGCTACCGCCAGGAGCTGCTAGCGCCCTGTGGGTAGGGCTGCTCACCGAGGACAACCTGCCCCACTACTTCCACGTCATAGCTACGGCCTTTCCCCCCGATTCGGCCATGGGCGAATGGAGCCGGCGGTGGGCGGCCGAGGAACAACGGCACGCCACGGTCATCCGAGACTGGGTGTGTGTGACCCGGACGCTCGACTTGATGGCGCTGGAACGAGCCCGGATGCGCCAGCTCTGTTCCGGCTTCCGCCCAGGGCAGAAGGCCCACACCGTCACCGACGGCTTGGTCTACCTGACCCTCCAGGAGCTCGCCACCAGGATCTCCCACTGGAACACCGGTGAGTTGCTCGAGCCGACCGGACAAGCGGTGCTGCGCCGGGTCGCAGCCGACGAGAACCTCCACTTCCTCTTCTACCGGGACATGGTGAGCGCTGCGCTGGCTCTCGATCCCGACGACGCCGTGATGGCCATCGACCGCCAGGTCAGCGCCTTCGAGATGCCGGGGAGCGGCATTGACGGCTTCGCCCAGCACGCCGCTGCGATTGCCGCCGCCGGCGTGTACGACTTCGGAGTCCATTACGAGCAGGTGCTCTTGCCGGTGGTGATCAACCATTGGCGCATCGAGACCGTCGAGGGGTTGGGCGCCGAGGGCGAGTCCGCCCGAGATCGCGCCGTCGCCCGCATCGGTCGATTCAAGCGGGTTGCGGAGCGAATGGACGCCCAAAGGGATCCGGCGAAGTTTAGGTAAGCAGGAGGCGACGGCGGCCGCTGCCTGGTTCCTGAGTGCCAGCGAACGCGCCAACGGGGCCACCATGCTCGGCCGGCGCCGGCGGGGAGATCCGGGATGGACGGCTGGGAACGACGTCCGGCCGCTGGTGCATGGGAGCGCTTACTTCGCAGCGCTGGCCGAGGCCGTCGAGGCACAAGTCGACGGTGACGTCCTCCTCTTCACGGACTGGCGCGGTGACCCCGACGAGCGCCTGGCCGCGGGGGACGACACCGTCGGCGGCCTGTTGTGCCGAGCGGGGGAGCGGGGTGATCGTCCGGGGTTTGATCTGGCGGTCTCACATGGACCGGCTGCGCTTCTCGGATCGGGAGAACCGCCATCTCGGCGAGGAGATCGAAGCCGCGGGCGGCGTCTGCCTGCTCGACATGCGCGTCCGGCCGGGTGGTTCTCACCACCAGAAGTTCGTCGTGCTGCGCCACCCGCAACGCCCCTGGTTGGATGTGGCCTTCCTCGGGGGCATCGACCTGTGCCACAGCAGGCGCGACGACCGGGACCACGATGGCGATCCACAGTCCCAACCGATGGCGACGGTATACGGCCGCCGACCGCCCTGGCACGACCTTCAGCTGGCAGTCCGCGGGCCCGCGGTCGGCGACATAGAGGCGACCTTCTGCGACGCATTGCGGTCACGTCCCGGGCTCTTACTCGTCGCTGTGCTCCCGCTGCACCCGGACCGAGACGGGGTGCTGTCGCTTCCCCTCAACGCGGTCGGCCGCAACCAGGCGGTGCGGATGCGACCCCGGCCGGCGGGGCGCCTGCGCATCATGCCCCCTCCGGCGGCAGGCCACAGGGACCCGCTCTGGGCCCGAGCACTGTATGGAACCGTCTACGACCCCGACGGTCGCTCACGGCGACAACGGCACCGTGAGCAGTTTTAGAGGAGCCGAGCGCTCAGCGCAGCGTGACGATCCGTTGAGTGAAATGCACCTCGCGACCTATCCCGGCGAGGGTGTCGTGATAGCGGCCCACCCCGGACACTCGCCACTCACCATCGGCCGGCCGTAGCACGACGAAGTCGCTGACGGCGTGCAGCACTCCATCGTGCGAGCCATTGCTGACGACCAGGTTGGTCACCTGGTGCAGTGCCGGCGACGGCCGGGCCTCCAGCCACGACCTGATCGCCTGGCGGCCCGCGTGGCGCTCGCCGCCCTGGATCACCAAGCCGTCGTCGGCGAACAGGTGCAGCGCCGCGTCGAAGTCCCGATCGTCCACGAGCTGGGCGGCGCGAGCCACCAACCAGCGCACTGCGAGGTCTGCGTGTACCGCAACGTCCTTCACCGACCCGACACTAGCCAGCGCGCATGCGAAGTAGCCTGGCTGCAAATGACATTGCTCGGAGGTCTTTGATGTCCAACTGGCGTGAGAAGCTCAAGGCGTCGACACACGGGGAGGTCTCGCGCGAGGGCATCGACCCCTACCGAGCGGCCGGCCGTGGCGTCTACAGCTACATCCTGGAGCTGGACGAGATGAGGTCGGAAGCGTCCCGTCCGAACATCCAGGCGGCGTTGCTCGCCGGCTGGGTGGCCTTCGCCCTGCAGGTGCTCGGTGACGAGATGCTCGACACCGATGCGGCCATCGACCCTTCGACCGCCCACTACCTCCCCCGGGTCACAGCCGAACAGGCCATGGCCTTCTACGAGCCGGTGCAGTCGTGGATGGGGCGCGCCCAAGCAGCCAGAGCCAACCCTTCGTACCGCCTCGACGTTCCCGTGCCGGAGATCATGCCCGAGTGGGTGGAAGTGGAGCCCTGCCCGCAGGCCCACCTCCTGGCCTTCAGGCAGGCCGCAGCTCGGCTGCGAGAGCAGGCCGAGGCCGTCATGGCGGGGTTCGACCCCGGCCCGACGCAGCGCCACGCCACCGAAGTCGTAGCGCAGGGGTTCGCGGAGGCCAACTCGGCGGCGGATTACGCCAATGGCCTGTGGCCCGGGGAGGGGGCACCGCCAGCCAAGCTGCACGAGGCCGTCGAGGCGAGCCTGAAGCACGCCATCGAGTCCTACTTCTACGTAGGCCAGGTAATCGCCATGCCGAGCTTGGCCGACGCCCCACACCGCTCCCGGGCCACAGAGCCCGACCAGGGGCGTCCTCCCTCGTTCCTCGATTCGATGATCAAGTCCTATCCTCAGATCGGGCAAGGCCGGCGGGGTGGGCTGTTCTCCGGCATCGGTGGTGGCCTGCTCGGAGGCCTCCTCGGCGGAGCGATCGCAGACGAGATATTCGGTGGAGGGGGTGGCGGCTGGGGAGGAGGTGGCGGCTTCGGCGGTGGAGGGTTCGGTGGCGGAGGGTTCGGTGGGGACGGCGACGGCTTGTTTTGAGCGCCCCACTCTCAGAGGTTGACCAGCAGCTTGATATTAGGTATACCTAAGGTGTGGTAGCGACTTTCGTCATCTTCCTGCGGGAGGGCATCGAGGCCAGCATGATCGTCGCCATCCTCCTTGCCTACCTGAGGCAGACCGGCCGGCGGGCCCACTTCCGCGACGTGTTCCTCGGCGTGGGCGCAGCGATGATCTTGATCCTGGCTGGTGGGGTCACGGCGTACCTGACGCTCAAGACCTATGCCGGCTCCCGCACCCAGACGATCTTCGAGACGGGCACCTACCTGCTCGCTGCCGTCGTGCTGACCTACATGACGTTCTGGATGCGCGACCACTCCCGCACCCTCTCAGAAGACCTCCGCGCCAGGACCGATGCCGCGCTCGACGGCCGCGCCCGCTGGGGTTTGGCACTCCTCGGTTTCCAAGCGGTCGGTCGGGAGGGGCTTGAGACCATGGTGTTCACGCTGGCCATCGTGTTCGCGTCGTCTTCCAAGGGTGTCCTCACCGGGGGCGCCGCCGGCCTCGTCGTGTCGCTGGCGATCGCCTTCGCCATCTACCACCTCGGGAGGCGCCTCAACATCGGTGCTTTCTTCAAGGTGGTGGGCGCCCTGCTCATGATCTTCGCGGCCGGCATCCTCGTCGATGCGGTACAGAACCTTCAGGAACTGGGATGGGTGCCCTGGCTCGCCGACCGGCTCTGGAGCACCTCTCGGCTGCTACAGCAGAGCAGCACCGCAGGTGACATCGTCCACAGCTTCTTCGGATACTCCGACCATCCGACGATCCTCCAACTGATCGTGTACGGCGGCTACCTGGCCGTCGTCATCACCGCGTACTTCGGGCCCGGGCGGGGACAGAGAGGGGCCAGCCTCAGCGGGCCGCCTGACCCTCGACGGCAGACGCAGGCTGCGGGGACCCGGGGCTGAGCGCGGCCGGGCCGGCAGTACCGCTGTCGAGCTCGGCCAGGATGGCGTCCGCCTCACTGGTCAGCTCCGCATGATGGGCGTGCATCTCCTGCACCTCGGGACTTTCGCTCGACAGCTCAGTGGAGGCCTGCGCGATCGCGAACTGCCCGGCGACCTTCTGCTTGATCTCGTCGAACGAGGGGACGTCGCCACTCCGGGTCAGATCGCTGACCTGCTGGAGGCTCGCCGCCACCTCTTTCTGCATCCGGGCCTGGTCGGCCTGGGCCAGGATCGTGCTGCGCTCGTTGAACTTCTGCTGCAGCTGGTCAGCCGACTCCTGCACCGCCTCTCGGGCGTCAGCCGCCGCCTGCTCGAGTTCTGGGATCTGGCCCGACAGCGACTGGAGCTGCTCGCGCAAACCGGCGATCTTGGTGGCGAAGGTGCGGGCCGCGTCCAGTTGCCCCTGCTGCTTGGCGGCCAGAGCCGACTTGGTGTACCGGGCCTCCTGCGTCGAGAGGTCCGCCAGGCGCATCTTGGCGGTCTTCTCCTGGGCGATGACCTGGCTGGCCGCGGCCTCCAGGTCGCGATGGTGGGCTTGCATGCTGCTCATGGCCTGCTCCAGCTGGATCCGCGGATCAGCATGTTCGTCGAACGCCGCCTGGGCGCTGGCCTGTGCGTAGCTGTTGGCCCGCTTGAAGATCTTGCTCCATGTCATAGCTCGAATGCCTCCCACGGCGCGCGTGCGCCAACCACCGTCCCCCGGAGCGTAGCCACTCCGCCACGGCGCGGGCGCCCGCCGACGGGCTGCGGCTGCCCTACTGCTTCCTCAGCGTATGCGGGTAGCGGGCCTCGAGCATCCTTCGGAAGCCGTCGCGCCAATGCACCTTCGTCTCCCCCAGCACCTTGTGCATCAAGGTGACATCGGGCCAGAGAGGTGTGTGGGCAGCGGAGGTGTACTCGAACACCGGTTCCACGCCCACCAGCCCGCCCATATAGGTGCAGTAGTCCTCGGCGCTCACCGTCTCGCTGCCCGCCCAGTTGACCACTAGCGGAGGAGTGGACGCTACCTCGAGGGCGCGTATGCCCAACTCGACGTAGTCGTCCTCGTAGATGGGGTTGTAGTTGTTCGGCTTGTCTGGGTGAAGGAGCACCGGCTTGCCCTCCAGCATCCTCTCCAGGCGAGCAGCGGGGGCGCCCCCCTCGGGACCGTAGGTCGAGCAGATCCGGATGATCGTGACCGGCACGCCGAACTGCCTGGACACCCAGGTGCAGACCGCTTCGGCCGCCACCTTGGAGAAGCTGTATTCAGCCCTGAGGGGTACGCCCGGCGGGTCATCCTCGGTCAGCGGTCGCTGCCCTTGGTAGGCGTAGATCGAACCCGTGGAGCAGTAGACGAAACCCTTGGCCTTACGGCAGTGGTGCAGTAGCTGGCCCGACGCCTGTGCGTTGGTTTCGATGGTGTAGCGCCAACCCTCGACCCCCTCGGCCGTGGCCGCATGGAAGACGTAGGTGAAGTCGTCGGGGAGCGCGGAGAAGTCGGCCCGGGAGACGTCGAGGGGCACAGGCCGGATGCCGGCCGCCGCCAGCTTGTCCCGACTGGCCGCGCTGGTGAGGCGCGCCGCCCCCCAGACCTCGTTGCTCCCCGCCAGGGCACGGGCGATGGGGAAAGCGATTTTCCCGCTGGCCCCCGTGATCAGGATCTTCTCGCCGTCTAGCACGGCGTCCTCCGTTCGCTCGGTGGTATCCGGCCGCCAGGCTGGCGGCGAGTATGTCGCGCCGCCTCGAGAATCTCAAGACGCGGAGACCTTGAGTCCCGGGATGGTCGTACCGCAGATGGGGTCCTCGCCGGTGACCAGGTGGAACGTGGTGCCGGAGTACCGCGTTATCCAGACACAGTTGTCAGCCCCCGACACTAGACCCCGGTCCTTCATGGCGAAGCTCACCGAATGGCTCCCGTACAGTCCGGCGGCGTTGTAATTCGTGATCCCCAGCATGGCCTTGATGAAGGAGGCCTGGGTCGGCTGCCGACCGGCCGCCTTCAGGCCCTTGGTGAAGGCGTCGACCGTGGTGTAGCCCTGGTATTCGCTGAAAGTCGGATCCCCGCTGACGCCGGCATAGGTCTGCATGGCGCTCTGCAGGCGGGCGGTCGCCGCGGTGTGCATCTCGATCGGCTCGTACCCGTCGAGGAAGTACAGGCCCTGCGCACTCTGCTGGGCACCCGGGCCGCCCTGTGCCAGATCACCGCCGTAGCCGACCGGGATGAGCGCAGCCTTCAGGTTGACACCTTCCTGGCGCAGGTCGTCGATGATGGCAAAGGTGCTGTTGGTGAGGATGCCCGTACCCAGGCCGTCCACACCGGCCGCCTTCATGGCGAGGGCGATCGGCGTCACGTTGGTGCTGCCGAGGGGGAAGTTGGCATTGAGGTAGCCGACCTTTATGCCCACCCGCTGCGCTGAAGCCGCGTATCCCTTGGCCACCTCCGCCGAGCTGGGCTCGACGCTGTAGCCCACCGAGCCGAGCGTTGTCACGCCGTGCTGCTTCCAGAAATCCCCCCATGTGCTCTCGACCTTGGTGTAGTCCTGAGTGCCGAGGACCGAGAACATGTTGGGGCTGGTGATCCATTCGGGCCCGTCTACGGCTGCGCCCACCACCGGGATCCCCTTGGATGTCAGGTAGCTCGCTGCCCCGAAGCCCACGACGGAGGTCATGAAGACCGCGAACACGTGGTCCTGGTCCACGAGTCTCTGCGCCGCAGTCAGAGCCCCCGACGGCGACGTGCCGGTGTCGGCCACCACATACTTGATGTTGTAGCCGGCCTTCGCGGCCACGCCAATCCCCGCCTTTACGCCTACAGGGAACGACCCTGCCGTGTTGGAACCGGGACCGGTGAGGTCGGTGAGGACACCCACGGTATAAGTCGGGCCACCCGCAGTCCCGCCGTTGCTCGTCGACGACTTCGCGCCGCTGCCGCACCCCGCTGCTACCAATGTAGCGACGGCTGCGGTCGCGGCCAGCCGCGTGCTCTTGCGTCCGGTCATGTGTGGCCCCCCTGCCTTATGATACGCCTGATCTCAATTGTTATAGCAGGTCCGCCGCCAATGCATCGGTCCCGCTACGACCATCATGATGTCCCGGCATTGGCGCGGTAGAGAGGACCCGAGGTGATCTGCCTCCATGCCTCTGCATTGCTTCGGACCGCGTCCTGCGCCTCTTCGAGCCGCCCGTCATTCTCGTCGGTGTAGATCACGGTGGCGGTGTCGGCATCGCGGAACATCTCAAGCACCTCGACCCCCTCCGGCCCCGCCGTATAATAGTAAGGCGTCCCCGCCTTCACCGCGAAGCAGTCCCCCGGACGCAGCGTCTTCTCGCCCATCAACCCCACAACCGTTCCCGAGACCACTACGTAGAGGCTGTTGACGTCGTGGGCATGACGGAACAATGGAAAGTTGGGCTTGAAGAAGAGGTACACGATCGACATCCCGCCTTCGTCGCTCGATTGGTGCACGAGCAGCCGGGCCTGCGAGCACTCGGAGCTGGCCAACCTCACAGCCACGTCCCGCAGCTCCGTGTTGTCGCCGAAGTCGCTTCTGACTGCTCCGCTCTCCTCCAGCGGGGGGGCCGCCGAGGCCCGGTAGATCTTCACACCGTCGGTGACCTCGGGAGTCGTAGCCATAAGGTGACCGCTAGAGGCGGTAGAGGGCGACTGCATTGCCCCCCATCACCTTACGCTGCGTCTCCGGGCGCAGCTCAGAGATCTTTTCGCTCACCATTTCGACCGGCTTGGGATGCAGGCAGGTCGGGTGCGGGAAGTCAGTCTCGAACATGACTTTGTCCTCGCCGACCGAGTCGATGAGGTGCTGCAGGTCACCGCGGCCGGTCTCGAACCAGAGAGTGGCATACCAGTTATCGCGGAAATATTCCGACGGCAGTTTTTGAAGCTTTTGAAAATGCTCTGGCGCATTCTCTTCGAGCTCGTAATCCATAGCTTCGAGCATGAACGGGATCCACCCGATGCCGCTCTCGACCGACACCATCTTGAGGTTGGGGTGGCGGTCGAACATCCCTGAGTACGCGCTGTTGAGCAGCACACGAGAGTTGTTCTGGAAGAGTGACGCGCCCCCGATCGCCGGCTTCACATAATCGTCCTGGCTGGGCCAGTAGGTCGTGCCGAAGTACGCAAGCGCCGTCTGGCTGGCGCCGATGTGGAAGTGCACAGGCAGGTCGAGCCCGGCGCAGACCTCCCAGAACGGATCCCACGCCCGGTGGCCCAGATCGGGCGAGCCGGAGTCCTGCGGATCGGCCGTCATGTTGACACCCCGATAGCCGAGCTCGGCACATCGCTGCGCCTCGCGGACACACTCCTCGATATCCCAGGCAGGCATGATCGGCATCGGCAACAGGCGATTGCCGGACTGCTCCTGCACCTCGGCCAATGCATCGTTGTAGATCTCGACGCACAACCGGAGAAGCTCCGGGTTCTTGACGGAGTTGACCAGGTTGTGGCCACCCAGCCCGATGGAGTTCGGATAGAGCACCTGGACGTCGATGCCGTTCTCGTCCATCAGCCGCAGGCGCGACCCGGCATCCCACGCCGCCGGATGCACGTCGTCGATCCCCCAGGAGCCGGCCTGAGAGTCTCGGAAGGGGTGCTTCTTGCCGGCGTGGTCGATCGTCCCTCCTGAGCCGGCGCGGCCGAAGGTCTTACCTTCGATGACCCACATCTCCTCGCCGTCGATGGTCTCGACATGGGGCACCTTGTCCTCGTACCCCTTCGGCGCTCGAGCGGTGAAGAGATCGTGGCGTTCCGTCATGTGCGAGTCAGCATCTACCACTCGCAAACCTTCAGCTAGCTGCGGCATCGTGTGAACCCCTCGTCGATCGACATCTCGCCGTCGGGACGGCCCTCAAGCCGCCGACGTAGCACCACCTTAGCTGCTGCCGCCCCGCCTATTGCATGAACGCTCACTTCAGGCCCTCGCAGCCCCTAGTTCAGCGTGATCGCCCGCTCGGGGCAGTTGTCCATGGCCTCCTGCACCTTTTCTGCCAACTCGGGAGGAACCTCGGTCGCGGCGACCACAGCGTGCCCCTCCTCGTCGAGACCGAAGATCTCGGGACAGACCTGCCAGCAGCGAGCGTGCCCCTGGCAGATGTCGGGGTCGACCGCGACCCGTAGCGGGCCCGCCGCCGCATCGGTCGACGCGCCGGCAATCATCGGTTCGGGAACGCTCATTTCCTCATCCTCGTGTTCGGGTCGTGACCGGTCGGCGGAGCAGGCTCTGACGACACCTCAACCCGCCGTTGCCCCGGCAGCAAAGGTGATCGGCACCGTCAGCGGGGCGCGAGTGAACGTGGTGTGGTAGCGAACGTCGGCGCCAGGCTGAAGCCTCAGGTCGCCGAGGCGCGTGACCAACTCGGATAGGGCGATTCGAAGGTTCATCCTGGCCAGGTTGGAGCCGGCACAGCGATGTGGACCCGCACCGAACGCCAGATGGCGATTCGCCTTTCGGGCGGGGTCGAACGCGTCGGCAGCCTCGAACTGCGCCTCATCGCGATTGGCCGATGCCCAGGAGACGATCACCTTCTCCCCAGCTGCGATCCGCTGACCACCGAGGTCTGCCTCGTGCATGGCAGTGCGGGTGATGGCGATGAACGGCGGATCGAGCCGGAGCAACTCCTCGACCGCCTCGGGAATCCGCTCGGGCTGATCCCGCAGCAGGGCGACCACCTCCGGATGCTCGCAAAGACGGATCATCATCATCCCGAGCGCCCCGGCGGTGGTCTCGAGACCTCCCAAGATGAGTAGCTGGAGGATGCCGATGATCTCGTCCTCGGTGATCGGACGCCCCTCGACCTGCGCGTTGACGACTCCATCCACCACGTCGCCCTTCGGCGGCCCGGCCCTGCGCTCGGCGACAAAGCTGCGAATCCACTCGGATAGCCCCGTCCAGCAGGCCGCCGCCTCCGGGTCGTTCGGGATCGACGACTTCGACGCCATGTAAGCGACCTTCTCGACGTCATCGGGTGGGGCGTTCAGCGCCACATCGAAAAAGGACAAGGCAGGGTAGGGCCTGGCGAAGTCAGCCATGAAGTCACACGAACCCCGCCCGATGAAGGCGTCGATGAGGCTCGTTACGAGCCGGCGGGTGCGCTCCTCCCAAGGGGCGACGGCGGCTGGCGTGAAATAGGCATTGATGAGGCGCTTGTACTCCCGGTGGAGGGGAGGGTCGACCTCCACCGGGAGGTTGCGTACTGCGATCGGCGCCCGCGGCACGGTCAGGCCGTGTGCGGAGCTGTAGGTGCCCCAGTCCTGCGCCACCTTCAGCACGTCCTCATAGCCGGTGGCGACCCAGAAACCGTCGTACTGGTCGCTGTGGGCGACGGGGCACATGGACCGCATGCGCGCCAGCGTCCCCGTCAGATCGGCAGCTAGCGCCGGCGAGAGGTGGTCGAAGTGGTGGCGGCACCACTCGTCGTCCAATTCCTGCTGCGGTGCTTCGCTGGCTTCAGCTGCTGCATCCGTTCGTCCCATGTGACCCCCGACCGACGACTCGATGTCCCACCACTATAACAAGGTGAGCAGTCACTCATCACGAATTGCCCTCACCGGCGTAGCGTGCCGCGAGCCGCCGCCTGTGCGCGATCGGCGACCCGAAGAGCGAACGGTTGAGGGCCGCGCGCTTCAGGTACGCATGCAGCCCGCGCTCCCACGTGTACCCGACGCCACCGTGCAGCTGGATCGCCTTGCCGGCGATCTCCACCGCCACGCTCGACACGTGAGCCTTGGCCATGGAGACCGGTACCCAGGACCCGGGCTCGTCACTGCTCAGAGCCTCGACCGCGGTACCCACCAGCTCCGAGCAGATGCTGATCCCGACGAGCATGTCGGCACAGGCGTGCTTGACAGCCTGGTAGGACCCGATCGGTCGCCCGAACTGGTAGCGGTCTGTCACATATGCGACCGTCGCCTCCATCATCATCGTGGCAAGGCCCAAACTGTCGCAGGCCACCGCTAGCATCGCCCGCTCAGCGAGCCTGGCGGCGCCCGCCTCCGGTGAGCCGGTGAAGCTCCAGAGCGAGTCCGGGTCGATCTCCACGCCGTCCGCGATGACCGCCGCCAGGTGCCTCGTCTCGTCGACGACGGGCTGGGCGTCGATCTGCAGACCGGGCGCGGAGGGTGCGACGGCGACGAGGACCGGGCGATGATCGTCGGCCGCCAGGAGGAGAATCTCATCGGCGCCGACGACGTCGGGGACGAACCCGGCCCGCCCGGATACCTCGAGCACCGAGCCAGCTCGCCGGATCCGGAAGGGGGCGGTGGGCTGTCCGACCTCGGGACGGTCGGTCGGTAGTGCGACAGCGACGCGCCTGGTACCCGCCGCCAGCTCCTGGAGCCTGTGGTCACGCCCGGTATTTGCCTCGAGCAGGCTCAGGGCGGCGGTGCCGAGGACGACCGAGCCCAGGTAAGGCGCCGCCGCCGCTACCCGGCCAAACTCGGTCAGGAGCACGGCCAGCTCGGCGAAACCTGCCCCGGCTCCCCCCTGGGCCGCCGGCACCTCGAGGCCCAGCCAGCCCGAGGACGCCAGCAGCTGCCAGTCCAGCGGCTTAAACGACCTTCCCGCGGTGGTGAGCGGGCTGTGATTGGCAAGCATCATCCTGGCCACACCGCGCAACTCGTCGTGCACCGCGCCAAAGTCTGAATCCATCAGCGCGCCGCGGGTTCTCGGGGTAACCCGAGCCCCCGCTCACCGATGATGGTCCGCTGTATCTCGCTGGTGCCTCCGGGGATCGTCCACTCGTAGGAGCCGATGTAGTCGAGCATCCAAGCCCCTGACTCCCAGCCGCTCGAGAGGGGCTTGGTCAGCTGGGTGTGAGCCTCGAGCCCCACCACCTCGGTGGCGAAATCCATCACCCGCTGCAGCAACTCGCTGTAGAGCAGCTTGGCGATCGAGGCTTCGGCGGGGGCGGAGGCGCCGGCCTCGTGGCGCTCCACCACGCGACGGCAGAGGGAGCGCAGCCCGGCGACCTCGATCTCGAACGCCGCGAGCCGGTCCGCTACAACCGGGTCGTCGAGCAATCGATCCCCGGAGGGCCCCCGAACGCGGCAGGCTTCCAGGAGCCAGGTGAAGCCGGCTCTACCGAGGCGTTCTGATAGCTCGAGCATCGTCATCCCCCGCTCCGCGGAGAGCGTCTCCTGCGCTACACGCCAGCCACCGTGCTCGGGCCCGACCAGACCCGACACCGGGATCACCACATCGTCGAGGAACATCTCACAGAAGTGCGACTCGCCGTTGGCGTTCCTGATCGGGCGCACATCGATGCCGGGCGTGCGCATGTCCATGAGGAAGTAGGAGATCCCCTCCCGCTTCGGCGCGCCCGGGTCGGTACGGACCAGCAGGAGGCACCAATCGGCGTGTGCGGCGCCGCTCGACCACAGCTTCTGGCCGTTGACGACGAACACATCGCCCTCACGCCGCCCGGTCGTGCGGAGGCTGGCCAGATCGGAGCCGGCATCGGGCTCGGAGAAACCCTGCACCCACAGCTCCCCGTCCAGGATGGCCGGGAGATGGCAGCGGCGCTGCTCGTCGGTACCAGCCACGAGCAGGGTGGAGGCGGCATGGTGGATGGCGACGAAGGCCAGCACCAGCCGGGGAGCGTCATTTGCGGCAAGCTCCTGGTATAGGACGATCTGTTCGGCGACCGACATCCCGCCGCCCCACTCCGCCGGCCAGTGCGGCACCGCCCACCCGACCTGGCGAAGCTCCTGGAACCACGCCTTCTGGAACGCCACAAACTGTTCCTCGGGAGCGCCCGCTTGCGCGCGGCGCCAGTCCTTCGGCACGTTCGCCCTGCACCAGTCCCCGACGGTGGAGCGGAACTCGGCCAGATCCCGGTCCGGAACCGCCACCTCAGCGCCTCTCCGGGCGCAGGGCCGGCAAAGTCGGTGACGGCTCGTCATTCGGTCCGAACAGCCCCGACAGGCCGCGCCGGCCGAGGCGGCGCGTTAGCGCCGCGCCCGTGCCCGCCAGGTTGAGAGGCAGCCGGCGCAGCGGCACACTGGCCCGTGACACCCATGAGAGAGTCGTCTCGTCACAGAACCCGATCGCTCCGTGCAACTGGTGGCAGACGCGAAACACCGTGTCGGCCGCCTCGATGGCGGCCAGCCGCAGCGCAAGAGCATCGTCCACGGCATCCGCGCGACCGGCTTCGATGCTCCACAGTGCGTGGGTGGCCAACGCCTCGAAGCCCAGCCGCTCCACCTCCGCGTCTGTCAGCTGGAACTGCACGCCTTGGAAAGCGGCGAGAGGCTGGCCGAACTGCTCGCGGGCCGCGATGTGCGCCCGGGTGAGCGACATCGCCCGGTCGAGCATGCCGAGCAGCGTCCAGCACGGCAGCACGAGCCCGAGCGCGACATCGCCCTGGCCTCCCCGCTCGAACGAGCCGACCTCGAGCCCGACGACATACCCAGACTTGCGAACCGGGCCACGAAGCGGACTCGCGGCGCACACGGCGCGCCAACCGTCGAGGGACACCGCGGCCCACGCCATCCGAAGACCGCCGACCGGCGCAGCGGGCGGTCCGGGACCAATCACCACCAGCCCGTCGACATCTAGGTCCCGCGGCCGGCAAAGCCGTTCCGCCACCGGGTAGGCCAGGGCCCACCAGCCCGCGCTGCGGCACAGAGCCGCCCCCGCCTCGAGCTCCTCCGATCCTGCTCTCGGATCGAGCTCCCAGGCACCGAGGGCCTCGAAAACGGGATCGACCAGAGCGCCCCGCGCATGGGGATCGGCCTCAGCCTGTTGTGCGAGCCGGTCGCCACCGGCAGACCCGAGGGCTCGGCGGGCTTGGCGTCCGTACTCCTCCGCCTCGTCGGACAGCTCTATGTTCACGACGCCGCCATGAGCGCCCTGGCCAGCAGGATCCGCTGCATCTCGATACTGCCCGACGCGACGGTCGCGGAGATCGAGTACCGCCAGTGATCCTCCACAGCGCGCCGGAACCGGAGGCCCTCACCCTCGCCCAGCGCAGCGAACCCGATGATGTCCATCAGTACCTGCGCGCTCTCCTGATCCAGCCTGGTCACGGCGATCCGGTACGCCGCGGCGTCCCCGGGCCGGACCTGACCGCGCGACTGCAGGTCCACCACGCGGTATGCGAGCAGCCGGGCGCGCCGGGCATGCATCACCATCCGCGCCCAACGGCCGTGCAGGTCCTCCGGCAGGTCGTCCCACTCGGCCCCGAGGGCGGCCGGAGCCCAGATGAGAAGGCGCTCGCATCGGGCGTATCGGGCGATACCCACCCGCTCGAACGACAGGACTTCCTGTACGACCCTCCAGCCGTCTCCCACCGCACCGAGCACGTCCGCATCGGTGACCCAGACCCCATCGAAGAACACCTCGTTCAGGTGGTGAGGCCCGATCATGGTGGCGATGGGGCGGACGTCGATGCCCGCGGCCGCCATCGGGAGGAGGAAGATGGTCAGACCCTGTTGTTTGCGCTCCTCGCGCGAGGTGCGCGCTAGCAGGAAGCACCACTGCGCCATCGTGGCATAGGAGGTCCAGATCTTCTGTCCCGACACCCGCCAGCCATCCCCGTCACGCCGGGCCATCGTCTGCAATGAGGCGAGATCCGAGCCGGCGTTCGGTTCGCTGAAACCCTGGCACCAGATGACCTCCCCTCGAGCGATCGGCGGGAGGTGCAGGCCCTGCTGCTCACGAGTGCCGTGACGCATGATGGTCGGGCCCACCCAGTTGACCCCCATGTACTGCGCACCTCGCGGTTCGTGGTGCGCCCACATCTCCTCGCGGACCGCAGCCTGCTCCCAAGGTGACGCGTCCCGCCCGCCCCACTCCCCCGGCCACGCCGGGCACAAGAGGCCCCGGTCCGCCAGTAGCCGACAGAACCCCTGCGCCATCTCGAGGTCGGCCGGGTCGTCGGTGAACGCACCCAGATAATCGGAAGGAACGTGATGCGCGACGAGGTCCCGCAGTTCCCGACGCAGCGCCTCGACCTCTACCCCCATCTCGAAGTCCATGCACCCTCACCCTCGGCAACGAGTCCAGACCCCTCGACCGGGTCGGTCAAACCGTAGCTCCACACGCCCGACCCGGGCAATGTCAGTAAACACTCACTTGACAGCCGGATCCAGTCCCGCGGGCGGCATCCCGGAGGTCAATTCCGCCGAAGTCGCCTCGCCTAGGATCACCGCATGTCGCCGCGTGCCCATACCCATGCCAGCGCACCTGTCAGGCCCCGTGGCTAGATCCGCGTCCAACCCGGTCGCTTCCAAGCAGGCCCCACGCGCCCGCCGGCTCACCGCGGACGAGCGAAGGAGCTCGATCCTCCAGGCAGCCCGTCGCGCGTTCAGCGAGACAGGCGACGTGAACGGCACCACCATCAAGGTCATCGCGGAGTACGGCAAGATCAGCGAGGGGGTGATCTACCGGCACTTCGAGAGCAAGGAGCAACTCTTCTACGAAGCGGTTGTCGAGCCGTTGCGCGAGGCGGTCGATGCGCTGGTCGCAGCCTCGGAGGTCGTCGACCGGGACCAGCCGCTCACGCCCGATCGCCAGCTCGAGACCATGAACGGGTTGTACCGGCAGCTCATGGCCACCTTGACGGAGGTCCTCCCGCTCCTGGGCCTGGTGCTCTTCGGTGACCCTCAGGTCGCCAGGCGGTTCTACAAGCAGCATCTCTCCGTGGCCATGGATCGCCTCGCCGACGCGTGGCGGCAGGTGGAGGACAGGTACGGCTTCAACTTCGAGTCGCCGGACATCTCGGCCAGGGCCGTCCTGGGGACAGCCCTCGTCCTGGCCCTCGAGAGCCATCACAATCGGAAGTT
This sequence comes from Actinomycetes bacterium, assembly GCA_021809105.1. Classification (GTDB taxonomy): domain Bacteria; phylum Actinomycetota; class Acidimicrobiia; order Acidimicrobiales; family Palsa-688; genus Acidiferrimicrobium. The sequence goes on along the minus strand of JAKBAM010000002.1, from coordinate 207,381 downwards.
CGACCGAGACCGGGCGGTGGCCCTGGCCGCCGAGGGGACCTGCCGGGGCTTCTTCCCGCCCATCACACCGTCAAAAGCCCGACGGGGCTGAAGCCGAGGGTCCGTCCGATTGCTCCAGGGCAGCCAGGAAGCCCCGGTGCAGGTGCTGGGGGGCCGGCTCGTTGCGACCGAACACAACCTTGTCGAGGAGGCCGGCGGACAAGCCGGGCTCGGTGCGCCCTGCCACCCAGAAGTCCTCGCCGTCGACCACGGCCCGGCAGATCCAGGGCGCCATGTCGGTGAGCGTCTTGACCTCTCCATCAGGGATCCCCGTGCGCACGTAAGCCATGTGGAGCACCTCGCAGCGGCGGGGGCCTGCGGGGACGATCTGCCAGAACTCGACATGGCGGGCGTCGAAGGCGAGGCACACATTGGGAAAGAGGGCGTACTGATAGCTGAAGTGGCGGGAGGGGTCCGTCCACTCCTCCTCGGGTACACCCCTCAGCTCGTCGATGCTACGGATGGCGGATGCGTTGCGGACGTGGTCCCCGAAGGCATCGAAGGTCAGCACCCCGCCGTAGGCGTACTCGGCCAGCGTTGTGCGGTGCAGGTAGTTGAAATGGTAATTCTCCCGGAACGTGTCGAGAGTCGTCTTCCAGTTGGCTTCGACGGGATGGATGTGCGGCTCACCGATCAGCTGCCAATCGGCGAAGTCCAGGAGGGAAAGCTCCTCGACCAGACCGGGCCCGAGGTAGCGATCCACGTCAACCTCCGGCCCGGGCTCCAGCCGTCCCAGCACTAGCCCGTACCCCTCGGCCACCGGCAGCTCCAGCAGGCCTTTACGCTCCCGGCACATGCCCTCGAAACCTTCGGGGACGGGGACGCCGACCAGCTTGCCGGCCGTGTCGTAGACCCACGCATGAAAGGGACAGGTGAAGCGACGGCTCTCGCCGTGGCCGTCGACGATTCTCACGCCCCGATGCCGACAGACATTGGCGAAGGCGTGAAGCTTGGCGTCGCCGTCGCGCGTGATCAACAGGGGCACCCCGAGCACGTCGATGGTGATGTAGCTGTTCGGGCCGGGCAGGGCCCCCGACAGGCAGAACACGAGCGGGCGCTGCCTGAAGAGCACGTGCACCTCGTGCCGGTAGTGCGCGTCGGAGCTGTAGATGTCAGCCGGTAGCTCGAGAACACTGTCGACCATGTCGGTGGTCTTGTGTTCGATGTGATCGATGAGCCGCCGGGCGATGCTGCGATCGAGGGCTTCTTTGTCCACGGTCTCTCTCCTCAGTCCCTGTCTTCGGTGCCTGTCGTGGCGGCTGGTCCGCTCAGCGCGCGTCGATGCCGAGCAGGCGGGCGGCGTTGTCACGCATGATCATCCGGATCTCGGCGTCGCTCAGCCCTTCCAGCTTGCGCAGCCAGTCGATGGGATCGGCCACCCCCTCGGGGTGAGGGTAGTCCGATCCCATGAGCACCCGGGCGGCGCCGATGCTGCGGACGAGGCCTACGACGTCCTCCTCGTAGAAAGGAGAGACGTAAAGGTGCTGCATGAGAACCTCGCTCGGGCGGCCCTCGACCTTGCCTCCCGGCCAGCGGCCCGCGCGACCCATGTGGGCGGCGTGATCGATGTCGTGGAGGAGCGGCACCACCCAGTTGATACCGCACTCGAGTGCTACCACGGTGAGCCGGGGGAACCGACCGAAAAGGTTGTTCAACACGTAGCAAGCCAGCGTGTCGGCCACCGGCTTACCCGAGATCAGGTACCACTGGAACGGGGTCTGGCCCTGCATCGCAGGCGTTGGAGGATCACCGAACTCAGCTCCCAGGGTGGCAAGATAGCGGGGGTCGGTGCTGTGGAACACCAGCTTGACGTCCGCATCTTGCAGGCGTCCCCAGAACCCGTCGTAGGCCGGGTCCAGCGGGGACCGCCCCCAAAGGGGACCCGGCTTCATGACCACGGCTCGGGCTCCCACGTCGATGACACGGGCCAGTTCAGCGATGGCCAGATCCGGGTCCACCAACGAGATCATCGCCGCCGTGATGATGCGGCCGTCGCGGTCGAAACCCCACTCGGCGTCCAGCCAGCGGTTGTAAGCCCGGATGTTGGCGTAGAGGGCCGGGACGTCGTCGTGCAGCTCATTCTCCGCCTGCAGCATCATCGTCCCGAGCATCAGGCCCGACTCGACGCCCATCTCGTCCATCTTGGCCACTCGGGGCTCCCGTTGCATCATGTCGGGGTAGTCCCATCCCCGGATGATCTGGCGGTGGACGAAGCCGTCTTCGCTGTCGGGGTCGTCGAGCATCCGGCGCAGGGAGCCCGGCGCGCCGATGTAGTCCGTCTGGGTCACCCGCATGAACCGAAACTGCCGGTCCCCGAAGTACAGCTTGCCGAGGCCATTTTCGTCGACCCGGACGTTGATCGCCCGGTCCACGAAGTCCGGCTCGATGAAGCGGCTGAACGCGTCGTACGGCTCGTAGTAATGATGGTCCGCGTCGATGAGACGGTAACCGAGGCCTCGGTCGCCGCCCAGGTCCCCAAGAGCCATCTCACACCTCCGTCATGGGCCGGCGGCGCCGGTCCCGCCGTAGAGCTTAAGAGTGAGTGCTCATTACCGCAAGGGCAGAACCAGGCTCTCCCGTAATGCGAGGAAGGTGGCGGTGCTCACGAGATCGTTCTCGGCGCCAGCGCTCATGTTCTCGGTGAACCAGCTCAACCGGTAGCGGAGGGACTCGATGTCATCGAAGTACACCTCGTTGACGGCGTCGTAGGGCCATCCGCCGGGAGGGACGGGAAGGACGTGGTTCTGTATGTACGCCTGACCCTTGGCCCTCTCCGGTATGACCAGTACGGGGCCGGCAGCCGACCCGAGCGTGCCCGCCCGGCTACGCCACCTGGCCGAGAACTCCTCGGAGGTCAGGCCGGCCGCCCGGCGGGCGAGAGCCATGTGCTTGAGCACGTCGGTTGACGACCGCCAGCGCCGGGCCAGCCAGTCAGCACCCCTCATCACCGACTCCTCGGCCAGGAGGAACGGGCTCCTCGCGCCGTCGAGCACCTCGTCGCGCCGGCCGGCCGCCCACTCGTCGCACCGAGCGAGGTGGTCTGCATCCGTGAACCATTCGATGCCCACACCGTCGTGGAGCGCGTCCGGACTGTCCCCGCTCAGCACCTCGCAGACGACCACCCGAAGAGGAGCCGCCCCGACACCACCCTCCGCTTCGCGCCGCATTGTGTCGCGCCAGTCCTCCGGGGTGGCGCCCGGCCGGAGCCGGGCGAATCGGATGCGCTTGATCATCGGGATCTGGCCAGGCGAGGCACGAAGTGTCCCCCAGTCAGCTCGGTCACGTCACGCTGCCATCGCTCCACCGCTGCCTGCTTGACCGGCCCGTATCCGCGGATCGCCATCGGGGAGCGGGCCAGGCGGACAGCGGTCTCGTAGTCGACTCCCCCCAGAGAGGCGAAGAGACGCTCGTACTCCCGGATCAGAGCCCGCTCTACCCTACGATCGGGGTCGCGACCGAAAGGATCGAGTGGCGTCTCCCGCAGCCGCTTCATCGCCCTCAGCGCCCGGAACGACATCTCGTACGGCCGCCCCATCGCCAGCTTGTGTGACAGGCCGAGGCGCCTCAGCGCTGGCGGGTGCAGGTGGTAGCGAACCTCGACGGGACCGTCGATACCGAGCTGTCGGGCAAGCTGGGGGTAATCCGACGCCAGATGCAGGCGGGCCACCTCGTACTCGTCCTTGTAGGTGAGGAGCTTGAACCAGGCGTCTGCGACGGCCCCGGTGAGGGCCCACATCCGGGCGGCCGAGTCGACCGCGGCCGCCTTCGCCACCAGCTCGAGGTAGCGGACGCCACGCCGGGTGTCTTGGTAGTCGATGACCTGCGCCGTCCGGCGGGTGGCGAGGTCCCTGACCCCGTCGGGCAGGTCGCGGGAAGCGACCAGCGATTCCGCCGCCGACATAGCCGCCGGAGTGGGGTCGTGGACCCCAGGCACCGCGCCATCAACGGCGCCGGCCGCCGAGACGACTGCCCCGGCGACGGTGGCCGGGTCGTGGGCGGCCCAGCGACCCCATGCGAAGGCCGCCCGGGTCTGCTCCGCACCACCGGGCGACACCTCACCTATCGCCAGGTCCAGGTCATCGAGCGCAAACGGGAGACCTCCCATCTGGAAAGCGGCGCCCACCAGGATGACGTTGGCCAGCAGGTGGTTGCCGAAGAGGGCCTCCGCCATGACCTTCGAGTCGACGAAGGCGACGCGGTCGGGGCCTGTCCGATCGGCGATGACTGCTTCGAGGTCGTTGACGTCGGGAGCTACCGAAGCTGTTTGCAGCATGGCGGCCGTCGGGGTGACGTCACGATCCACCACCGCTACCGTCCGACCTGCGCCGATCTTGTCCAAATGCTTCTCGCCGGCCGCCTGGAGGATGTCGCCGGACAGGTAGAGGTCGGCGCCGCCGGAACCGATCGTCGCCGAACCCAGCTGCTCCCGGTGGCGAGCCAGGTGCAGATTCGAGACCACCGCCCCGGCCTTCTGCGATAGTCCGGTCTGGTCCAGGCCGCCGACGTGGAAACCGGCGGCGCGAGCTGCACTGGCCAGGATGCGGTTGGCGGTCACGACTCCGGTCCCGCCGATGCCGGTGAAATAGATGCCGTAGGGCGACTCGACCTCTGGCACCTGGGGCAGTGGGAGGTCCCCGGCCGGCAGCGGCCTCCAGGTTCCCGCCGGCTTGCGGCCTTCCTGCTTCTTGATCGGGGTGATGGTGACGAAGGACGGGCAGTCCCCCTCGAGGCAGCTGTAGTCGCGGTTGCAGGAGGAGTCGTGGATCTGCCGCTTCTCGCCGAACTCAGTTGCCAACGGGAGGACCGACAGGCAGTTGCTCTTGGTACTGCAGTCGCCGCATCCCTCGCACACGGCGTCGTTGATCACCACCCGTTGCGGAGGTTCGGGCAGGAGGCCCCGCTTACGCAGCCGTCGGGCCTCGGCCGCACAGCGCTGGTCGTAGATCAGCACCGTGACGCCTGGGACCTGGCGTAGCTCCTCCTGCTTTTTCGCCAGCCGCTCCCGCCCCACGACTTCGACTCCCGTTGCCCAACTGGCTCCACGGCCGTAGTGGCCGGGGTCCTCTGCGCAGACCACGATGCGCCTTACACCCTCGGCCTGCAGGGCTCGCGTCATCGATGGGACGTCCATCAAGCCGGTGACCTCCTGGCCGCCGGTCATGGCGACGGCGGTGTTGTAGAGGATCTTGAACGTGATGTCGACCCCCGCAGCGACGCTGGATCTGATAGCCAGCGTGCCCGAGTGGCTGAGCGTGCCGTCACCGAGGTTCTGGATCAGATGGGGCTCCTCTACGAAGGGAGCCAAGCCGATCCAGGGCACGCCCTCCGCTCCCATCGGGGTCGGCGGCATGCTCCGCATTCCCAGGTGCCGGGCCTCGAAGTACATGATTCCGTGGCATCCCACGCCGCCCCCCACCAGGGCGCCGTCGGGGAAGACGGTGGACCGGTTGTGAGGACACCCGCTGCAGAAGCCGGGCGGCCGGCCAGGCAGCGGTACGAGCGGGATGGTCTTCCTGGTGGCGGTGGGCGGCGCCTGCAGCTCAGGCACCAGCCGGACAATGGCCTTCTGCACGGCGGACGGGTCGAGCTCGCCGGCAAGCGACACCAGCGGGCTCCCGCTGCCGTCACGCTTGCCGGAGACAGGAGTGCGCAAACCGGCTTCGTGGAGCACCGCCCGCAGCTGCGATTCCACGAACGGGCGCTTCTCCTCCACGACGAGGATCTCCTCGACCGACGAGGCGAACTCGATGGCGGTCTGCTCGACCAAGGGCCAGGTCATGCCGAGCTTCATCACCCGTATCCCGATCCCTTCGAGGTCGCCCAGTCCCACACCCAGGTCGGCGAAGGCCTGCACGACGTCGAAGTAGGTCTTGCCCGCGCAGACGACCCCCAGGCGGGCGCCCGCAGCCGCGCCGAGGACCCGATCGATCCCGTTGTGGCGCGCATAGGCCTTGGCCGCCTCCAGCCGGCTGTGGGCGACCAGCATCTCCTGACCGGGAACGGCGTGGGTCCCAACGGTCGTCAGCGGCCGGTGGGTCCAGGGCTCCCCGTCCACGTGCACACCGAGAGGGGCCGACGGCTGATGGCGGTCGGCCCCGAGGTCGGTGGTGCCCATGCCGTCGGCGACGGCAGTCACCATCTTGATACCGACCCAGCACCCGGCGAATCGGGACATGTAAAAGGCGTGCACCCCCAGGTCGAGCACCTCCTGCTGGTCGCCTGGGTACAGGACCGGCACGCAGGCATCCTCGAAGGTGTACTGGCTGTCGCAGGCCAGCGTCGACGACTTGGCGGCCGGGTCGTCGCCGCATGCGACGACGACCCCGCCATTGGGGCCGCTGCCCATCGAGTTGCCGTGCTTGAGGGCGTCCCCGGACCGGTCCAGGCCCGGGCCCTTCCCATACCAAAGGCCGACTACCCCGTCGACACCCCGATACGGGACGACGGTTCCCATCTGGCTGCCCCACACCGTGGCCATGGCCAGTTCCTCGTTGACCGCGGGGCGGTGCACCACTCGGCTGGAGAGGCGCTCTCTCGCCGACTCCAGGGCCAGGTCGAAAGTTCCAAGAGGGGAACCCGGGTATCCCGAGACCATCGAGGCGGTGACCAGGCCGTCTCGCTCGTCCACCGTCTCTCGGACGCTCACCAGCCGGACAAGTGCCTCGACCCCGGACACGAGCTCACCGTCGACCGCGTGCTCGGCCGCGGCCGGCACTCTTGCGGCGGGGACGGTCACGGGTAGTGCAACGGGTTCACGTATACGAACTTCCCGTCCTTCATCACCGCCCGGCGACGGTCGCCGTCGAGTAGGGCGCCCACGTCTGCGGCGGGGTCCCCGTCCACGACGAGCAGGTCGGCGAGGTACCCCTCGGCGACCTGCCCAACGGCCAGACCGACCAGCGGTCCGGCGTTGCGAGTCGCCGTGTGGATGGCTTCTGCGGCTGACATGTCCAGCAGCTCCACGTACCGCTGCAGCTCGGCGGCATAGGTTCCATGGTGGGTCCACTGGTGGCCGAAGTCCCCGCCGGAGAGGATTCGCACGCCGGTCGCCTTGAGCTTGCGGAGGCCGTCGGCCATGCAGGCGAGCTCGTGCGCGTAGCCGGACCGCTCCAGCCGATCCGGGGTCATGCCCCACGGCTCGGCATGGCCGTGGACGACGGCATAGAGGTAATGCATACCGGGACAGACCCAGACATCGTCGCGGCGGGCCTCGAGAGCGGCGAGAGCACTGTCGTCGATGAAGCAGGCGTGGTGGATCAACTGGACGCCGGTGCGGGCCGCCATGGCGACGCTTTCGGCGCTGCGGGCATGGACGGTGATGATGGCGCCGTAACTGGCGGCCGTGCCGACGGCGGCGGCCAGCATGGCGTCGTTCATGTAAGTGTCCTCGGACGGGAACTCGGGGACGATCCCGTCGCCGGAGATGAAGAGCTTGATCGCCCTCGCTCCCCTGTCGCACTGCCGCGCCACTGCTTCCCTCATCTCCCTCGCGTCCGCCACCACCTCCATCAGGTGACCGTCGCTTCCTAGCGCTCCGGGCTCGGTGATCATGGGGCCGCTCGGGACGATCCGGGGCCCCGGGTGGAGGCCGCGATCGACGAACTCCTTCATCAGGGTGTCGTCTTCGATCTGGAGCACGCCGGCGCCGATGATCAGCGTGTAACCGCTCTCCACGAAGGTGCGGGCTACGGCAGCGACGTCGAGGATATGGCGGTGGGAGGGGGCAGCGGCGACCTCGTCGTGGTCGAAGACGAAGTCGAGCGGCCAGCTGATGTGGGTGTGGGCGTCGCACAGGCCGGGCAGGACGGTCGCCCCTTCGAGGTCCACGATCCGCGCCGATGCCGGGTCTACATCGAGGCGGCCCGGCACCACGCTGACGATCCGGTTGCCCTCGACCAGTACGTCGCCGTCGAAGGACCTCTCCCCCGGGTCTCCGGTACTGGCGAAGACCCGGCCATTCGTGAGCAGTGTGCGATCGTCCACCATCACCCCTCCATCTGGACCCACCCTACCTCGCCACCCCAGCGATGAGCGAGTGCTTACTCCATGGCTGGACCGCTCAGCCTATTTGGCCGTCCAGCCCCCGTCCACGATCAGGGTCTGGCCGGTCACGTAGCGGGCGGCATCGCTGGCCAGCCATACCACCGAACCGATCAAGTCATCGGCCGTGGCCGCGTGGGGAACAAGGATGTTGCGGGCCAGCCAGTTCCTGCCCTTCTCGTCGTCGTAGAGGGACTCGGTGATCTCACTACGGAAAAAACCAGGCGCCACGGTATTCACCCGTACTGAGTGCCGTCCCCACTGGACGGCCAGCTCCGAGGTGAGCCCGGACAGCCCGAGCTTGGTGGCGGCGTAGGAAGCCTGGGGAATGCTCGGGACCCCGACGTGGCCGGAGATGGACGAAACGAAGATGATCGATCCCCGCCCCAGCGCCCGCATGTGGGGGAACACCTCCTGGGACAGGCGGAAAGGCGCCACCAGGTTCAACCTCAGGGTCTGCATGATGGCGTCCAGCGGCTCGTCCTCTGCAGGAGCGTGGGTGAAGATGTTGCCAGCCGCGTTGACCAGGATCTCTGGTGGCCCGAGCGCAGCGGCCGTCTCGGCCACGACCCGTCCCGGTGCCTCCTCCGTAGCCAGGTCTGCCACGACGGCGAGCCCGTCGACCTCCTTCGCCAGCGGTTCCAGTCGCTCGGCCCGGCGGGCCACGACGGCCACCTTCGCACCGAGGTCGGCGAGAGAGCGCGCTAGCGTCTGGCCCAGCCCTGAGGACCCACCCGTCACGATCGCGACGCGCCCGGAGATGTCGAACAGGGACAAGGCCGGGGGGAGGTGGGCCGCCACCGCGCAATGATCTCAAGCAAACCACGAGCGTGCAAGGTGTCATCCGTCGCTGTGAACCTTGCATAGAAGTAGGTGAGCGATTACTTTCCCAGTTGGCGCTTCGACGCGAGGGGGAGTTCCAGGTGGGCCGACTGGCCAGGGGTTGGACCGCTGGAGGCTGACCAGGCACGTCGACGCGGTGGCGCATCGATCGGGCTGATGCTGCCCTCGGTGGCCGATCCAGACACGGGCCGCGTCGATCCGCGCCGGTTGATCGGCGGGGCCCGGCTGGCCGAGGCCGGGGGGTTCGACGGCGTCTACGTCGGCGACCACCTCCTCCACCCTCACCCCATCCTCGAATCGCTGACCAGCCTGGCGGCCGTCGCCACCAGTACCGAAAGGGTGCAGATCGGCCCGTGCGTGCTCTTGATCGCGCTCCGGGAACCGCTGTTCCTGGCCAAGCAGATCGCGACGTTGGCCGCCCTGGCTCCGGGCAGGCTGAGGATCGGCATCGGTGTGGGGGGCGAGTACCCCGGGGAGTTCGCCGCCGCGAGGGTGCCGCTGGGCGAGCGGGGGAGGCGGACCGACCGCGCCCTGAGCGAGCTGCGCAGCCTTTTGTCGGAAGGGCTCGAGACGCAGGGGGTGGTGCTGGCACCGCGTGCCGCCGCAGTTCCCTTCTTCGGGGGTGGGCGCAGCGAACGGGCGCTGGCTCGCGCCGCGTCGACGCAGGGCTGGGTGGGCTACCTCCTCGGTCCTGAGAGCTTTGCCCGTCGCCGGGCCCGACTGGTCGAGCTGAATCCGGACCCGAGCTTTGCCACCGGAATGCTGATCCCCTGCCACGTGGAGGACTCCACTGGCGCCGCCGCTGCGGCAGCCCGGGCCTGGTCACGGCTCACCGGCCATGGCGAGGCCATGCCCGAGCGCCTGTTTGCGGCAGGCTCGCCCAATGCCGCCGCCGACCAGCTTCACCGGTACTGGGAGCTGGGCTGCCGCGACTTCGTACTGGGCGTGGCGGAGCAGGGAAACCGTTACCCCGAGCAGGTGGAACGGCTCGCTGCCGAGGTGCTTCCAGTGATCAGGCAGTTCGACTGACCGACATGCGCAGCTAGGGCGGGGGGCGGACCACGCTGGCCGCCCCCCGCCCAATGCTGCTCAGGAAGAAGAGGATCCGTTCTGGCAGCTCAGCTGGCCGTTGTTCTGCAGGCTCGGGGTTCCGTTCTGGACCCTGGCGACGAACCAGCAGTCGACCTTGTGCGGGCTGGCCGAAAAGTCCAGAGTGGGGGCCATCCCGCCGAGGTTGTCACCCTTGATCGAGTTGAACCCCTGGAGCATGGAGGCAGACGAGGGTGTACCGCTCGTCCCCACACCGCTGCCCTTGAGGGCGTCTTGGATCAGCAGGGCCGCAGTCCAAGTCTGCAGGGCGTACTCGCTCCACGCGGTGGTATTGGTGCGGAGGCCCGGGTAGTACTTGTCGACCACCTTGTTCATCGCCTGGACTCCCGGGTTGCTGCTGTCCCAGTACGGGATATCGGGGTAATCGGACCAGAGATGGTCCTTGAGCCCGGGGACCGATTCGAGGGAATCGCTGAAGCCGGTTCCCTCGGTGATGTAGGTCGGCGTGTAGCCCTGCTGGGTGCAGTTCGTGGCCACCTTGGCGATGATGGAGGAACTGTCACCGATGAAAACGGCCTGGACCTTGTCCTGCTGGGCGGCGACGCATTGGGCGGTGTAGTTGGGCGCCGTCGCGGCGATAGACGCCGTGTAGACCTGAGGTACGCCGAGAGTTCTCCCGGCGGCGGCGACGAGCGGTACGCTCTCTTGGCATTGGGGCGACTCGGCGCAGTAGACGTTGCCGATGTTGGTCGCCCCCGCGGCCTTGGCCACGGCCACGTTGGCGTAGGTGATGGAGTCGTTGGTCTCACCGGAGGGAAAGAAGGTCGGGTCGGTGTAGAACGGCGGGCTGCTGAAGTTGCCGCCCACGACCGGTATCTCCGACGACGCCAGAGTGCTGGCGAAGGCAACGTCGAGGATGCTGTCGTCGAGGATGACATCGACCTTGTCGTTGACCAGTTGTTGGGCGTCGGTGACGGCCGTGCCGGGGTTGCTGGTGTCGTCAAGCACGGTGAGCTTGACCGGATGACCTTGGAGGCCGCCCGAGGCGTTGACCGAGTTGGCCCACGCCTTGGCGACGTCCGCCGCCGAGACGATGGTCGTACCGAACGCCCCGGAGCAGCTGCAGATCAGGCCGACTGTCAGCGGAGCCCCTGTCGCGACAGCGCTGGTCGTCGACTGGCTGCTCGAACCCGTTGTGGTCGACGACGAGCTTGACTTGCTGCTGGACGAGCATGCCGTCGCCGTGGCGACGATCGCGACCGCGCCGACCGCGCGGAAGACCTTGGACCTGGTACTCACCTTTAGCGCCTCCCCTTTTGATTGATGCCTCACAGCCCCCACCGGACGTGGTGCCGGCGCTGCAGGCGGCGAGCCTAACTCACTGAGCATTCACTCGCAAGCGCTTTCGAAGTTCGCCGCTGGGCGGCATCCCCCGACCAGCTATCGGACTATCCGACTATGGGACCGAGATGGTCGCCGGGTCGGCCGGAGCGAAGTTGTACACCCGCTCGGCGTTGCCGATGGCGATCTTGTGCTGCACCTCTTCCGGGAGGTGGCCGAGCCACTTGCGGGCCAGGCTGATGGACTCCGGCCAGGTCGAGTCCGAGTGCGGGTAGTCGCACTCGAGCATCACGTTGTCCTCGCCGATGATATCGAGCAGGCGCAGGCCCGCCTGATCCTCGATGAAGGTGCCGAAGACGTGCTCTTTGAAGAGGCGCCGGATGTCGGTATCGAGCGAGAACCGAGCTGCCCCCTTCGCCTCTCCCCTTTCGTGGCTGGCGTGCATCTGGATATCGAATCGGCTGGCCCAGAAGCGCTGCTTGTCGACCACCTGTTCGGCCCTCTCCAGGAAGTAGGGGATCCAGCCGATCGAGCCCTCGGACAGGGCAATCTTCAGGCCAGGAAAGGCTTCGAAGTTGCCGCTGAACAGCCAGTCCAGCAGGGTGCCCGCCTGATTGGCGGCGGCCGAGTACGCCATGAACGCCAGCGTCGGCATATCGTCGGAAGTGCGGATCAGGTTGGAGGAGGAGCCGACGTGCATCGACAGGACGAAGCCTGCCTCCTCTGCGGCCCGGAACACCGGGTGCCAGTACTCGGTGTGGATCGAGGGCAGACCGAGCTTGGTCGGGTTCTCCGAGAAGGCGATCGACTTGGCGCCCAGCCCGGCCGTACGCTCGATCTCCTCAGCCGCCGCCTTCGGGTCCCAGAGCGGAATGATCATCATGGGAATGAACCGGCCGGGATAGGCGCCGGCGAACTCCTCGAGGATGAAGTCATTCCAAGCCTTGACGCACAGGAGGGCCAGGTCCTTGTCCTTGGCCTCGTGAAAGACCTGGCCGCAGTACCGGGGGAAGGACGGGAAGAGGATCGAGGACAGCACGAAACCCTGGGTCATGTCGGCCACTCGCTCCGACGGCTCGTAGCATCCAGGGCGCATGTCCTGGTAGGTGATGGGCTCCGGGCTGAACTCCTCGCGCTTCTTGCCGGCCACGGCATTGAGCCCGGTGGTGACGATCTGCCGGTCCTCGTAGACCCAGAACTCGCTGGCGCCGCTCCGGACGATCCTAGGTCCCGTGTCGCGCCAGCTCGCCGGGAGGCGCTCCTGCCAGAGCCGAGCCGGCTCGATGAGGTGGTCATCGACCGATATGAACCAGTTGAGCGCCATTCCGTCCCTCCAGTTCCAGGCCTGTCCAAGGCATTCCCCGCGAAGCTTCTCCAGTTAAGAGAGCGAACGCTCACACAGTAGCATACGGCCTGATGGCCGGTATCGCCATCGTCGGACAGCGCTCGTTCGAAAGGAACCATGTGCCCGGACCACTCAACGGACTGAAGGTCATCGAGCTCGCCGGCATCGGACCCGGCCCTTTCGCCGCCATGATGCTCTCCGACATGGGTGCGGAGGTCCTGAGGATCGACCGGGCTGACGCTGTCGGCAAGGCCGATCCCCCGCGGTGGGACGTACCGGCCAGGGGGCGTCGATCCGTCGGGGTGGACCTGAAACACCCGGACGGTCGGGAGCTGGTGCTACGCCTGGCAGGGAGCGCAGACGCCCTGATCGAGGGCTTCAGGCCCGGGGTCACCGAGCGTCTCGGCTTGGGACCGCAGGACTGCCTGGCCCGCCAACCGAAGCTGATCTATGGGCGGATGACGGGATGGGGACAATCCGGTCCGTGGTCGGCCCAGGCCGGGCGTGACATCAACTACATCGCCCTGTCGGGCACGCTGGCGATGATCGGCCGTGCCGGAGAGGCGCCGGTGCCGCCTCTCAACCTGCTCGGCGATTTCGGTGGCGGCGGCCTCCTGCTCGCCTTCGGGATCATGTGCGCCGTGTTCGAGGCGTCCGCCTCGGGATCGGGCCAGGTGGTCGACGCAGCGATGGTCGACGGGGCAGCGCTGCTTAACGCTGCGACCTTCGGGCTGCTGTCGCGCGGCGACTGGGGGCGCCGGGGCACCAACCTGCTCGACACCGGAGCTTGGTTCTACGAGGTGTACCAGACCGCCGACGGCGGCTACGTATCGCTCGGCGCCATCGATCCCCCGACCGCGGCACAGCTTCTCGCCGCCTTGGAGATCGATCCCGGAGACGGGGTCGATCCATTCCACCGCTCCAACTGGGCCCAGATGAAAGAAGAGGTGGCGGCTGTCATCCGCACGCGGACCCGGGCCGAGTGGTGCTCGCTGCTCGAGGGTTCGAACCTCTGCTTCGCTCCGGTGCTCGAGCCGAGCGAGGCGGCCGCTCATCCCCACAATGCCCACAGAGATCTCTTCTCCGAAGTGGGGGGTGTGCTTCAGCCGTCCCCCGCCCCCCGGTTCGGGCGCAGCACGCCGGCGATCGCCGGGCCTCCCCCGGCACCGGGCCAGCACACCGATACAGCCCTGCTCGATTGGGGATTCGCCAGCGAGGAGATCCACCGGCTGAGAGCGGTCGGCGCGCTCCGTTGACCGCTTGCGCCGACGGCCGGAACTGTAGTAAGTAAGTGCTCATGCACACAGGGCTCGGTCTCCAAATGGCGAACCTCGACCGCAAGGTCAGTGACGCCGATGTGTATCGCTTCGAACTAGCCCTGGGGGCGCGGGCCGAGCGTGACGGCTTCGACTCGGTATGGGTGTCAGAGCACCACTTCTCCGACTACCAGCTCACCTCCCAGCAGGGGATGATCCTCTCCTGGCTGGCCGCCCAGACCGAGCGGATCAAGCTCGGCACCTTCGTGACCGTGCTCCCCTGGCACGACCCGGCCCGGGTCGCCGAGCAGTTCAGCGTCCTGGACCACCTCTCCGCCGGCCGCGCCGTCCTCGGCCTGGGCCGTGGCCTCGGGCAGAAGGAGTTCGTCGGGTTCCGGGTGCCGATGGGTGAGTCCCGCCGGCGCTTCACCGAATACAGCGCCGCCGTCCTGGAGGCGCTGGAGACAGGCGTCTTGCAGTACGACGGTGAGATCTACAAGCAGCCGCCCGTCGACATCCGCCCCGCTCCGCTCATGAGCTTCAAGGGACGCACCTACGCGTCCGCCGTCTCCCCCCAGTCGATGGAGATCATGGCCCGCATGGGCGTGGGGCTCATGGTCATCGCCCAGAAGCCGTGGGAGACAGCCGAGGCGGAGCTCGAGGCCTACCGCGCCCGCTACCTGGAGCTCAACGGCCACGAGGCTCCCAAGCCGGTGCTCGTCATCGTCGCCGGGGTCAGCAAGGACCCAGCACAGGTCGAACGACTGCGCAGCGTCTACCTGCAGCGGTGGGCCCGCTCAACGGTCGACCACTACGAGTTCGACAACATCGGCTTCGCCGAGATCGAGGGCTACGAGTACTACGCCGCCCTGGCCAACAACATCGCCAAGCACGGCGTCGAGCGCTTCAACGGCTTCCTCGCCGACCTGCAGGTCTGGGGGACGCCGGACCAGGTCACCGACAAGCTTCTGAGCTACGTCCGGCGCACGGACGCAGGCGCCGTCGTGTGCCCCCTCGTGTTCGGCGGCATGCCCTACGACGAGGCCCTTCAGTCCTACGAGCTCTTCGCCACGGAGGTGATGCCAGAGCTGCAGCGCCACGACGTCGGTGGCGACCTCGGCGTCTCCTACAGCACGACGCCGGCCGCTGTCTGATGAAGGCAGCGATTTGAGCCGACTCTGCGAGGGTCGTGTCTGCGTCGTAACCGGAGCGGCCCGCGGAATCGGCCGAGCCTACGCCGAGGCCTTGGTGGCGGAGGGCGCCTCGGTCGTGATCAACGACGTCGATGCGGACGCCGTTGATCTAGCGGTCGAGGGGCTCCGGGCGCTGGGCGGTGAGGCACGCGGGCACATCGAGGACGTCTCAACGGCGGCAGGCGCCGCGGGTCTGATCGACGCGGCCCTCGACGAGTGGGGCCGGATCGACGCAGTGATCAACAATGCCGGCATCACGAGGGACCGCATGCTCGTCAACCTGAGCGAGTCCGACTGGGACGACGTCATTCAGGTGCACCTCAAAAGCAGCTTCCTCGTGACCCAACGAGCAGCCCAGCACTGGCGGAAGCTCTCCAAGTCGGGCGAGGGCACCGACGCTCGGGTCGTCAATACTGTCTCTTCGGTGGGTCTCTACGGTCACGCCGGCCAGTCCAATTACGGGGCGGCGAAAGGCGCAATCGCCTCCTTTACGATCACCGCCGCTATGGAGCTGGCCCGCTACGGGATCACCGTCAATGCCATTTGCCCGACGGCACTCACCTCGATGACTGCGGATGTCCTGGCCGACAGCGAGGATGCCCGCCTCGGCCTGCTGGACGCCAGGTGGGTGGCTCCGGCCGTGGTATGGCTGGTGTCCGAGAAGTCAGCGGACGTGACCGGCCGGGTGTTCGTCGCCTCCGGGCGCAGGTTGGCCGTCGCCGAAGGCTGGCATCGGGGACCCACGGGACGAGCAGTGGGCGATCCCTCGGAGGTCGACGGCGTGATCCGACCCCTGCTGGCGGCAGCCGTCCGCCATGCCGACGAGCAGGGTGACATCCCGGCGGGCGACACAGGCAAGGAGCTGGTCGAGGAGCTGGCCCGCCGGTTCTCGACGGGGGACATGCAGGGCGCCATGGCGCTGTTCCACCCCGATTTCCGCATCGAGCAACCCCCTACGCTTCCTCACGGCGGCTGGCACGTGGGACAGGCAGGTATGGCCGAGATGGGGGCGGCGTTCGGCCGTCACTGGAGCCGCACCATCGAGAATCCCCGCATCTTCGGCGATGGCGAGACCGTCGTTCAGGTGACCACCCAGACCTGGACGGCGACCGCGACAGGGCGCTCGGCGACCGTGGACGTCGTCGAACTGTTCGGCTTCGCCGATGGCCGAATCTCCGAGATCAGGGTATTCCAGCGGGACACCCACCTTTTGCTTTCCTTACTCGGCGCTTCTCCCTGAACGGTGCGCAAGTTCGAGGATGGCGTCGCCATCTCGGGCGTCGGACAGTCGGAGATAGGCCGGCGGCTCGAGCGGTCAGCTCTGTCCCTCACCCTCGACGCCGCCATGCAGGCGATCACCGACGCCGGGCTCACCCCGGATGACATCGACGCGGTGATGACATATCCGGGCGGCGGGGTGGTCCTCGGGCCCGGCTTTGCCGGCCCCCCTATCGCAGACGTCTACGACGCCCTAGGTCTCCGGCTCGACCACCTCATCGGGTCGTACGAGGGGCCCGCCCAGTTGGGCGCTGTGGTCAACGCCTGCCTGGCCGTCAGCTCGGGAGCAGCCCGTCATGCCCTGGTCTACCGCACCGTCACCGAGGGGTCGGCCCGGGCCGCGGCCCGGGCCGCAGGCGGGTCCACGCTCCCCGTCGGCGGTCCGACCCCCTGGATCACCGCCTTCGGCGGCGGCCCAGGACCGATCGGCCCCGCACTTCTGGCGCGTCGCCATTTCCACCAGTACGGCACGACGAGGGAGCAGCTGGCCCAGGTGGCCCTCAACGCCCGACGCCAGGCCGCGCTCAACCCCACGGCCGTGTTCCGCCAGCCCCTCGGGCTCGACGAGTACATGGGGGCCCGCATGATCGCCGACCCTCTCTGCCTGTTCGACTGCGACGTCCACTGCGACGGTTCCACCGCCTTCGTCGTCTCCAGCCGTGACTACGCCCCTGACGCCCCGAGCCGGCCGGTCTACATCGAGGCCATGGGCTTCGCTCCCGCACCACGGCCGGGCTACGCCCATCACGACCGCCTCCACCCCGGCTGGGAAGCCGCCGCCCAGATGTGGCGACGGACCGACCTGCGACCGGCAGACGTGGACGTTGCCGGTCTTTACGATGGATTCAGCGTGCTGACGCTGCTGTGGCTGGAAGCCCTCGGGTTCTGCGGCGTCGGGGAGGGGGGAGCGTTCTTGGAGGGAGGGACCCGCATCGGCCCCGGCGGCGAGCTGCCTCTCAATACCAATGGAGGCCAGCTGTCCGGCGGGCGCCTCCACGGCTTCGGCCTCCTGCACGAGATGTGCCTGCAGCTGCGGGGGGCCGCCTCCGGACGCCAGGTGGACGGCGCCCGCCACGCCGCGGTGTCGGTGGGAGCCGTGCCGTACGTCGGCTGCATGCTGCTGAGGGCGTCGTGACCGAGCCCCTGCGGGCCCATCACGAGATCTCCTTCCGGTACCGGCACAGCGTCGGAGGGGCGAAGGCCAGATTTCTGGCCGGCCTGCGTGACGCACGGATCCTTGCCAGCGTGGGCGCCGACGGCCGGGTGACAGTCCCTCCCGTCGACTGGGACCCCGAGACGGGGACGCCCACGACCGAGCTCGTACCCGTCGGTGACAGGGGCATCGTCGCTTCGTGGACCTGGGATGGCCCCACCGGAAAGGCGGTCGCACTCGTCCGACCGGTCGGTGCCGACACCTGCATGGTGCATGTGGTGGACGTCGCCGACGAGACCGCGCTCCGTACCGGCATGGTGGTGCGGGCGGACTGGCGCGCCGAGCGGACGGGGTCGATCACCGACATCCGGGCGTTCGTGCCCTGCGACTCACTCGTCCCCGCAGCCGCCGCCGGGGTGGCCGCCGAACCGCCCGGGGACCTGGCCGTCGTATCGGAGACTTGCCTGTCCTACACCTTCGAACCGGGGTTGGTCCTATCCGACTTCTTGCGCACGCTGGCCAACCGCCGCATCGCAGGTGGCCGGTGCGTGAGTTGCGACGGTGTCTACGTCCCGCCCCGCCCGAAGTGCCCCGACTGCATGGTAGGGCCAATGCAACCGGTGCCGGTGAGCGAGCAGGGCATCATCACCGCCTTCACGGTGGTGCACGTTCCCTTCCATGGCATGGAAGTCGATCTCCCGTTCGTCTGTGCCTGGATCCGGCTCGCAGGCGCTTCGGTGTCCTTCGCCCACCTGCTGGGCGGAGTGTCCCCCGCAGACGTGACCGTTGGTCAGCGGGTCGAAGCGGTGTGGGCCACCGACACGGAGCCGTCCTGGGAGAGCATCCGCTGGTTCCGCCCGATTGCGGAGGGCACCCCATGACATCGAACACCCCTGTCGCCGTCGTCGGGTTCGGTGCCGAGATCGTCTCCAGGGGCGACGGCCGCAGCGACGCCGAGCTCCTCGCCCCGGCTGTCGAGCGGGCCCTGGAGGGCAGCGGCGTGGACCCGGCCCAGGTGGACGTCCTCTGCACCGCCGGTTCCGAATTCCTCGGGGGGGTAGTGGGCGGCATCATGGGTGCCTTCGACGCCTTCCCTGGATGGCCGCCGCGTTCGCACTCCCATCTGGAGGGCGATGGCGCATTCGCCTTCCACGAAGCATGGATCCGGTTGCTGGCCGGGGAGGGGCGTACCGCTCTCGTATGCGCGTTCAGCCGCCCCTCCGCCGCTGATCCCGTTTCGGTGCTGGCCCTGCAGGACGACCCGTACGTGGTCGCTCCGCTGGGCATCCAGCCCGCGACCCTCGCCGCCCTGCAGGCCCGAGCGCTCATCGACGCCGGGAAGTGGACGGAGGATGACTTTGCGAGGGTCGTAGCGGCTCGACGGCCCGGCATCGCCTCCCGCGGGCACGTCCTCGACCGGCCATACAGGTCCTCGCCACTCCGGGAGCTCGACTGCTCGACCGTGTGCGCCGGGGCGGCGGCGGTGGTACTGGCGGCCGGCGAAGCGGCTAGCTCCGCCCGCCGGAGGCCGGCGTGGATAAGAGGCGTGGCGCAGCAACTGGAAACCCAGTCGCTCGGCAGCCGGGACCTCACCCAGTCGATCTCGACCGCCGCGCTGTCGACCCGGCTCGGCATCGCCGGGGCGGGCCTCGATGTCCTCGAGGTGCACGCTCCGTACAGCCACCAGGAGCTGATCCTCGTGGACGCCATCGCAGCGGCGGGCAGGGTGGCACTCAACCCGTCGGGTGGTGCGCTGCCCGCCGATCCAATCATGGCGACCGGACTGGTGCGGATTGGACACGCGGCGGACGCCATCATGAGCGGAGCCGCCACCCGCGCCGTCGGCCACGCCACCAACGGGGCGTGCCTGCAGCACAACCTCCTCTGCCTGATGGAGGCGGTCGAGAAGTGACAGGCCGTTGTGCCGTGGTCGGGACCGGGCAGACCCACCATGCGGCCAGACGAAGCGACGTCTCCATGGCCGGGCTGGTACGCGAGGCGGCGGAGCGGGCGCTCGCCGACGCGGAGCTCGACTGGGCCGACATCGACGCAGTGGTCCTCGGCAAGGCGCCAGACATCATGGAAGGAGTCATGTCTCCGGAGTTGCACCTGGGCGATGCGCTGGCGGCGGCCGGGAAGCCGATCTTCCGGGCTTACACGTCCGGCAACGCCGGCGGCATGGCCGCCAGCATGGGGGTGGGGCTGATCCGGTCAGGGCTCCACTCACGGGTCCTGGTGGTCGCTTTCGAGAAGCAGTCGGAGGCCGACGCGGCCGGGGCGACCCTGCAACGCCTTCCCTTCGAGGCCCGCTGGCAGGGGGGAACCGGAAGCCTTTTCGGCGCTCTCTGCCAGGAGTACATCCATCGGTCCGGCGCTCCCGCCCACATCGGCGATGTGGCCGCCCTGAAGGACCGCCAAAACGCCCTCCTCAATCCCTACGCCCAGGTCCGTCGCCCGGGCCTGACCCTCGAGGACATCGCGGCATCCCGGATGCTCTGGGACCCCATCAGGCTGCTCCACTCGTCCCCGTCGTCGGACGGGGCCGCCGCCTTGGTGATAGGTGATGACGAAGCTGCCTCACGGTGCTCCCGGCCCGCCTGGGTGCATGCCTGCGCCGTGCGCAGCGAACCGCCCGTGGCCCCGCTGCACGACAGCGTCGATCCGGCCTGCGGCCGGGAATGTGCCAGCGCGGTGTACCGCCAAGCCAGCATCAGTGACCCTGCCAGCCAGCTCGACGCGGCGGAACTGTTCGTCCCCTACAGCTGGATGGAACCGCTGCTCCTGGAGAACGTCGGGCTGGTCGCAAAAGGGCAGGGATGGCGCGCAGTGGATGACGGCCTGACCGCTATCGGGGGTGGGCTCCCGGTCAATCCCTCAGGAGGGCTCCTGGGAGCCAACCCGATCGGCGCAGGGGGTCTCATCAGGTTCATGGAAGCGGCCATGCAGGTGAGAGGCACCGCCGGCCAGCACCAGATCGACGGGGCGCGCCTCGCTGTCGGCCACGCCGCCGGGGGTTATGCCAACTTCGTTGCCATGTGGGTGGTCGGATCCGACCGTCCGTGACACTATCGCCGCACTTTGATGAGTGAGCGTATACTCTCCCGATCCGGGGACACGACGGAGGAGATCAGCATGGAACGTCGCGGGCGCGTCGAAGGCAAGGTGGCGATCGTAACCGGAGCCGGGTCCACTCCCGGGCCTGGCATCGGCACGGGTAAGGCCAGCGCCGTTGTACTCGCCCGGGAGGGGGCCAGCGTTCTGCTAGTGGACCTGTACCCGGAGCGGGCGGCGGAGACCAGGAAGCTGATCGAGGAGGAGGGCGGTACATGCCATGTCTTCGCCGCCGATGTCACCAAGGCGGATGACGCCGAGGCCATGGTGGATGCGGCCACGCACACCTTCGGCGGTCTGGACATACTCGTCAACAACATCGGCCGCGCCCAGGTCGGCACCGTGGTCGACACCACCGAGGAGGACTGGGACCAGGCCCTGGCCATCAACCTGCGGACGGCCTTTCTGGCATCGAAGTTCGCCGTACCGGCCATAGCGGCGCGCGGTGGGGGCTCGATCGTCAACGTGTCGTCCATCTCCGCGCTGCGGGGGGACGGGACCATCGCCTACTCGGCAGCCAAGGGGGGCATGATCGCGATGACCGTGGACATGGCGTATTCCCACGGACGGCAGGGAATCCGCGTCAATGCCATCGCCCCGGGACACATCACCACGCCGATGGTCATGTCGGTCTCTGCTCCCGGCCCGCGCGCCGAGTTCATGAATGCCATGCGATCCGAAGCGGGGCTGCTCGGCACCCCGGGGGACGGCTGGGACGTCGGCTGGGCAGTCGGGTTCCTGGCCAGTGACGAGGCCCGGTGGATCACCGGCGCGGTTCTACCCGTCGAATCCGGGGTTCTGTCCGTCACCCCGCTGATGATGGCCCCATATCTCAGAGCCATCGCCGAACCGGACGGGTAGCAGACGCCTCAGGTCGGCGACAGGGTGCCCCCGGCTGCCAACTCGGCCTGCTGCTCGGCCCCTATGCCGGCTTCAGCCAGCACCTCGGCGGTGTGCTGACCAAGGCCGGCTATGTGAGCCGCCGCGGATCGCTCCGCCGACGGCAGGCGGGGCGGAAAGCAAAGCTGATCGACCTTCCCGCGGGCTCCCCACTGATAGGTGACGACCCTGTTGAGCTGGCGGTTGACCGGATCGTCGACGAAGCCGGCGACGAAACCCTCCCGGTCGACTTCGACCACCGCCTCCACCGCCAGGCCGGCATCGGCCAGCACGGCGATCCATTGGGCGGCTGGACGACCGGCGAAGACGGCCTCCAGCACCAGCTCCTCGGGCTGCGGCTCGGATCCCGCCGTCCGCAGAGGCGGCGGGGCGGCGGGAATCTCGGCACCGGTGACCTCTCGCAGGGCGCGCCACTCGTGCTCGGAGCCAATGGCCAGTGCGAACCACCGATCGTCGCCGCCCCGGTAGATGCGATAGGCGACTCCGTAGCCCATCTGGCGGTCGTCGATCGACGGGCCCGCCTCCAGGCTTCCTCCGTCCAGATGCGCCCCGGACTTGAGGGTGAGGCCGGCCCCGTAGAGGGAGCTGCGCACCGACTGGCCCCCTCTTCCCACCCGCCGGGCGTAGAGGCCGGCGAGGATCCCGCAGGCGGCCAGCCAACCGCCAACCACGTCCACCGCTCCCCATACGAGGAACGACGGCGGTCTCCCCTCCCCCGCCTGCCCGTGCTCGATGCCGCTGAGCGCCTGGATCAGCTGATCGTTGGCGGGCAGCGACGCCTTGGGGCCCGTCTCCCCGAACCCGCTGGCGAAGCTGTACACGAGGTCGGGATTGGCCGCCCTGGCCGTCGGCTCGTCGTAGCCGAGCCGTTCGGCCACCCCCAACCTGGAGTTGTGGTGGACCACATCCGCCCACTCGAAGAGTTGCTGGAGGACCAGCGGGGCGCCCGGTGACTTGAGGTCGAGCGCCACAGTCCGCTTGCCCCTCTGGCCGGCGGCGAACATGGGCTCCATTGCGCGGTGGACGTCTCCAGTCAGCGGCTCCACCTTGACGACGTCGGCGCCGAGCTCCGCCATGACCAGCGCAGCCACAGGCCCGGCGAGGAAAGCGGACAGGTCGAGGACTTTTACTCCGGACAGGAGCCGACCGCCGTTTGCGCCCGCCTCGAGGGCCGCTGTACCGACCGCAGTGACCGATACCGGCGGACCCACCACCGTCAGGGGGCCGGTCCCGTCCGCGCAGTCCACGGCCAGGCCGACAGCGCGCGTGTGGTCATCGCGCAGCGCTTCGCCGGGGCGGAGTACCGGCTCGCAGCGGAAGCTGTGACCGGCCAGCTCCTCCACCCACCAGTCGCGGCCCTCGGTGGAGAACAGCTCGGACCACCTCCGTCCGCGCTCCACCATCCGGCCGCTGATCAGCTCGGCGTTGTAACCCACCTCAGTGGGCGCATCGCCGATCTTTTCCAGGAACTGCTCGTACGCTCCCTTCGCGCCGAACCACAGCTGCACGTAGCGGCCGTCGGCGCAGCGGTAGCAGATGGACTCCGCCGGGCCCTGTTGTTGCCACAGGAGCCGGGTGGAGGGGGAATGGTTCTCCACCCTCCCGATGATCATCGGGAGGGTGGCCATCATCCCGTCGTAGAGCGACGTCTCCGCCCAGCGCCCCGAGCCCGTAGCTGCCCGCTCGTAGAGCCCGACGAGGGCGGCGACCGCTGCCGAGACGGCCGCGCCGGCCTGGCCGACCGCCAGATCGGGGAAGACCGGCCGCCCCGACTCGTGACCCCGGATCTGGGTCATGAGGCCGGCACGGGCGGCTACGAGCAGCTCCAGGTCGGGCATGGCCCCGCCGGCGTTGTAGCTGGGTCGGACTCGCACTGCTACGAGCCGAGGGTTCTTCCGCCCCAGCTGGCGGGTCCCGATGCCGCGTTGCTCGATGGCTGCTTCGGCGCCGCTTAGGAACACGACGTCGGCGTCGGCAACCCGGTTGTTCACCACGGCCGCCAGATCGCCTTCCGCCGCACTGATGGTGTGCTTGCCCCGGTTCCAGACCCGGCCGAACTTGACGCCGTAGTCGAGCGTCGACGGCGCACCGCTCTCGACCCTCACCACGTCGGCCCCGAGGTCCCGGAGGAGGGCGCCGGGCAGGCAGGCGGCCATCCCACCCCCGACCATCGGCACGCCTGCCGACACCTCCACCACGGCGACCCCCTCCAGAGGGCCCCGAAGCGGAGTCAACTGCGGATGAGCCGTCCGGAGATGGCGCCGGCGACCTCCTGGCCTGCAGCGCGAGTGGCTATCCCGTTGACCCACATGTGCTCGACGCCCGTGCTGCCTACTAGCAGCCGGTCCGCGCCGCCCGGCTGGTCCCAGACCCGCTCGGCGGGAGTAGTACCCACCGACTCGGGGTCGAAGGCAACCAGGTCGGCGAAGAAGCCCTCCTTGACCAGGCCCCGGCCGGGAATGCGGAAAGCCTCAGCGGGCTGGCCCGTGAGCCGCCACACCGCCTCCTCGAGACTGATGGCCTGGCGCTCGCGGACCCAGTAGCCGAGGAGGTGCGTGGAGTAGCAGGCGTCGCAGAGCTGGCTGGCGTGGGCGCCCGCGTCGGACAGTCCGAGAAGGGTGCGCTTGTCCGCTAGGAGCCCGGCAATCTCGTCGTCGCCGTCGTTGTCCATCACGACCCGGTAGCGCGTCGCCAGGCCATCCTCGAGAGCAAGGTCGAGCATCACGTCGAAGGGCGTGGACCGCCGCTCCCGAGCTAGTTCGTCGAGCCTTCGCCCGACCAGGGCCTGGTGCGCGAGCGTCTCCTCGACATCCACCTTGCCCCAGCGGTGGCTCCACCTCTCGAGCGTGGTGGGGCGGGCCCGATCCCTCCAGGACGGATCGGCGTAGAGTGCCGCCCTCTCCTGGCGGGGCAGGGCCAGTACCTCTTTCCATTCGTCCACCTCACCCAGGGGGGTGGGGTCGGCCAGGTTCATCTGCATGACGATGGGCCGGCAGGCGATCTGGGGGTAGACCTCTCCCGGCAGGGCGCCGCCCCGCTCGACGGTGCGCAGGGCTGCACCGGGACGATCGGCCCGGGCGACCAGAGCCGTCCATGTTACCGGTACGCCGTAGCGGACGGCCAGCTCCGAGAACTGATCCACGAACAGCCCCGGGCCGATTGAAACAGCGAGGACTCCCTTGCCGGTATCACCGAGGACCGACGCCAGCGCGTAGACCTCGTCGACCTCGGCGAACCGGCTCGGCACGGGACGGCCGAACGCCCCCTGGTGGTTGGGCTGACGTGAGGTGGAGAAGCCGATCGCCCCGGCGAGCAGGGCCTCCCGCAGGACGTCCTGCATCCGCTGCACCTCGGCGGCGCTAGCCGCCCTCTCTTCCGCTCCCACCACGAACACCCGCAGGGCGGAGTGGCCGATGAAGGCGGCCACGTTTATCCGCTTCGGCCGCTTTTCTATGGCCGCTAGGTATTCCGGGAATGTCTCGAAGCACCAGTCGATGCCCTGGTTGAGGGCCTCCATCGACATGCCCTCGACGTTTTCCAAAGTGCGGACGATGATGTCGCGATGCTCGGCTCGGGTGGGGGCGACGGTGAACCCACAGTTGCCCATGACTACGCTCGTCACACCGTGCCAGCTCGACGGGGTCAGGTCACTGTCCCAGAGGATCTGTGCGTCGTAGTGGGTGTGGACATCGATGAAGCCCGGAGCCAGCACCAGGCCGTCCAGGTCCACCACCCGGGTGCCTGCGCGCCGCGGGACGGCCCCGGGTTCGGCCACAGCGGCGATGCGGTCGCCCTGCACACCCACATCAGCCCGACGCAGCGGCCGGCCCGTGCCGTCAATTAGCAGGCCTCCGCGCAGCAGAAGATCCATAACCCTCCGATCGCTCGCGTGGAGCCGTAAGATAGCAAACATTCGCTCACTTCCGGCGGGCGTCGCCACAGGGGAGGCTCGCATGACGACTGCTGGGGGTGCCAGCACGCAACGGGGAATCAAGACGTTCGATAGCGCGAAGGCCGTGCGGGTCGATGACACACCCATGCAGCGACCGCCCGAGCTCGACCAGGCCGCACGGGACGCGTTACCGGAGTTCCGCCAGGCCGGGGGTTCGATCACCAGCCTGCTCTACGGGAATCCCGAATCCGAGGACGGCGGCGGCATGAGCCTCGTCCGCGTTCGCTTCGGCGCCAACTACCCTCTGCCCCGACACTCGCACAGCGTCGACTGCCTCTATTACATCCTGTCGGGTGACATCCACCTGGGCAGCCGGGTCCTGACGGCAGGACAGGGCTTCTTCGTCGCCGCTGGCGCCCCCTACGGATACACAGCCGGTCCGGGTGGGGTCGAGATCCTCGAGTTTCGTCCGACCAGCAGCTATGACTCGCAGGTGCGTGAGTCCCCGATCGGATGGGCGCGCATCCTCGGGGGCGTAAGGGCGAATCGGGACGCATGGGCCGAGGAGCTCGGCTCATGAGACTTGCGGAGGAAGCCGAGTGGTCAGGCCCGCCGGCGGGACGGCCCGAGCCTCGGGAAGTAACCCGTGACCGTGCCGTCGCTGGCCAGCTTGATGGCCCGGTCCATGTCGAAACGTCCGTTGTGATGACTCTCGAGAGCGAGCATCAGGGCCACGCCCATGACGGCTCGGGCGGATATGTCGGCGTTGGCGGGCTCGTACCCGTAGCGGTCCTCGACCTGCGCCCACGCCGAGGCCAGCCGGTCCATGGCGACTGCGAAGTTCTCCCGGTAGAACCGGCGCGCCACCTTGGGATCACCGAAGAGCACCAGGCCCAGCAGGGGAAGGACCTCTTCGAGAGTGGAGATGAGCTGGCGATAGAGCAACTCGAGCGTGGAGACCTGCCGCTCGGGCGTGAGCGGCGCGTGGCGGTCGACGCTCTCGGTGGCGGCGACCAGGCGGTCCACCGCCTCGCCGAGGGGCTCGACGACTGCCTCGAAGAAGAGCTGGTCCTTGCTCTCGAAGTGCCGGTAGATCACCCCCTCGCTGATGCCACCGTGCTCGGCGATCACCTTGATCGTCGTGCCGTTGACATCGCCGGTCTCACTGAACGCCTTTCGAGCTGCTTTGAGAATCGAGCTGCGCCGAGCCTCAGCAGTGAGCCGCCGGGCACGGGGCCGCTCCCCCGTCCGGGGCAGCTTTCTGATGGCGGCCTCCCTAGCCACAGGCACGCCAGGGGAAAACATCGATGGTCGTCTTCATCGGCGACGAGAGTACGTCGTCGAGAGAGCAAATGCCTACATACGTCGGCAAACCGCACCGGTCTCAGCGGACCTCATTACAGGAGCACGTGATGATCAAAACCAAGGCAGCGCTGCTCATGGAGCAGCCAGGCACATGGGAAGTGATGGAGGTAGACCTCGAAGAGCCGCGGGACCACGAGGTCCTCGTCCGGATGGTGGCGGCCGGGCTCTGCCACAGCGATGACCACGTCGCCAAGGCCGACGGGAAGGTCGGGCACTTCCCGTACTGCGGGGGGCACGAAGGAGCCGGCGTGGTGGAGGAGGTCGGGCCCGGGGTGCGGGGACTGGCGCCGGGCGACCACGTGGTGACATCCTTCATCCCCGGGTGCGGGAGGTGCCGGTTCTGCGGGCGAGGAATGCAAAACCTCTGCCAGACGGGGTCCATGCTCGGAAAGGGCACCCAGCTCGACGGTTCGTTCCGTATGCACTTCAAGGGGATGGACGTCGCCCGGTCGTCGGGCATCGGGGCGTTCTCCGAATGGAGCGTGATGTCGGAGTGGTCGTGCGTCAAGGTCCCCGCCCGTATCCCCCTCGCGTCGGCCGCCCTGGTCGGATGCGGGGTCCCCACCGGCTGGGGTTCGGCGGTCAACGCTGCCGAGGTCGCCCCCGGTGACATCGTCATCGTAATGGGGGTGGGAGGGATCGGAATCAACGCCGTGCAGGGCGCCGCTCACGCCGGTGCCAACCGGGTCATCGCCGTCGACCCAGTGGAACTGAAGCGGGAGGCCGCCCTGAGGCTCGGGGCCACCGACTCCCTCGGGACCATGGCCGAAGCCGCTGACCTGGCTCGCCAGCTCACCGATGGCCAGGGCGCCGACTCGGCCATCGTCTGCGTCGGGGTGCTGTCGGGAGAGCATCTGTCGGAAGCATTCGATTCGGTGCGCAAGGGGGGAACAGTGGTCGTCACCGCGGTCGCTCCAATGCGACTGGAGAACATACCGATCAGCCCTTTCATGCTGGCCATGTACCAGAAGCGGTTGCAGGGCTGCCTCTATGGGATGATGTCGCCCTCGGCGGACATGCCGCGACTGCTCACGATGTACGAGCAGGGCAAGCTAAAGCTCGACGAGCTCGTATCGCGCACATACGACCTGGAGGAGATCAATGTCGGCTACGACGACCTGCACGCCGGCCGCAACATCCGGGGACTCATCGAGTTCTGACGGGTGCCGTCAGTCGATATGATAAACGCGCCTGGCGTTGTCCGACAGGACCTTGCGCATGACGTCGTCGCCGACGATCGCCGTGTCGCGTTCGATCACCTCGGCGGGCGCAGGGGCGGCACTTCCGAGACCGGGGTGTAGGCAGGTGGGGTGGGGGAAGTCGGTCTCGAACATCACGTTGTCCTGGTAGTCGGGCAGCAACGCCAAGGACTTGTGCTCGAACCAGAACATGGCATACACCTGACGCTTGAAGTACTCGCTCGGGAACATCCGGTCCGGGTATACGGCGGGCGCGTTGGAGTTGGCCCACTGCCAGTCCAGGCTGTCAAGCAGGAAAGGCACGTAACCGAACCCACTCTCCACCGATACGAAGTTGAGCCGGGGAAAGCGATCGCAGAGACCACTCGTGAGGAGTAAGCCAAGGGTGCGGGCGTTACTTATGAACGACATGCTCGAGCGGGCGGCGTTGGCCGCCGGGTCATACGAGCTGCGATTCATGGCCTGCTCGATCTCCTCTGCGGTGTTACCAACTCCCACGTGAAAGTTGATGGACAGGCCGCGCTCCTGGGCTTCCGCGTATAACGGGTCCCAGTGGCTGCTGGTGAAGTCGGGCAGGCCGTGCTTCTCCAGGGTGGCCGCCCACAGCACTCCCCGGTGTCCTGACTCGTGGCACTTCCGCAACTCCTCGATGGACGCCTCGAGATCCCAGAAGGGCAACACGGCCAAGGTCACGAACCTTTCCGGTGCCACAGACGCGAACTCGGCCTGATACTCGTTGTAGGTTCGAACGCAAGCGAGCTTCAGTGCCTCGTCGTCCAGGGCCATGAACGCGTGTCCTTCGAAAGCGATCACGTTGGGGTACAGCACCTGCGCGTAGATGCCGTTGGCCTCCATGTGGGCGAGGCGAGCCTTGGCGTCGTAGCAGGCAGGGTCAGCCTCGTCCAGCGAGGGCGGGCACGACGGGGGGAATTCGGGCCAGCCAGCCATGCTGTAGTTGCCGACGAGACTGCACCACTTCTCGCCGATCACCCACCTCCATGTCCCTGACGGCTCGTGGAAGCGCACGTGAGGAGCGCTTCCGCGGAACCGCTCGGGCAGTCGGGAGGTCCACAGGTCGACGGGCTCGGTCAGGTGGGTGTCTGCATCGATCACCCGCAAAGCCCTGTCCACAACCGCCATCCCAGGCCTCCTCGTCGCCAGCCACCGGACGGCGGCCGCGCCCCCAATATAGTAAGCACCTGCTCAGTATGAATCCCGAGGTGTCAAGGTGCCCATGGCAGACAGCCCGCATCCCACGTTCCAGCCCGACGAAACGCTGCCCGGCGCCATCCGGGGCTGGGCCGAACGCGAACCCGATCGGCCCTACCTGCGTGATGTGCACGGGAGCTCGCGCTCCTACGGGGAGTTCCACGAAGCTTCCCTGCGGTGGGCGGATGCCTTCTGCAGGGCGGGCATCCGGCCGGGTGACAACGTCCCCACCATGGTACGGACGTCCATCCGTGCCGAGGAGAACTGGCACGGGCTCGGCTGGATGAGGGCGGTGCAGACGGGGGTCAACGTCGACTTCCGGGGCCGGATGCTGGAGTACGTGCTCACCAACTCCAAGGCGGAGCGGATGATCTGCGCCGCCGAGTTCCTGGACCGGGTGGCCGAGGTCGCTCCATCGCTCGGCCTCTCGCTGGTCATCGTCCCCGACGCCGAACCCGCCGAACTGCCCTCGGACTTCCCGGTTCGCGTGGTCAGCGCCTCGGAGCTCTGGGCGGATGCTTCACCGGCCCGGGATCTGACCATCCCCCAGCGCCACGAGATCGCCTGCATCAGCTACACGTCGGGCACCACCGGACCATCCAAGGGCGTGATCATCCCGTGGGGACGAATGTGGCCCAATGAGTCGTGGATCGACATGTCCGGCGACGACACCTATTACTGCGCGTTCCCGGTGTTCCACCTCTCGGGCATGCTGCCCCTCGCCTGGCTCGGCTTCCCCGGCGGACAGGTGGTCCTCCGGGATTCGTTCAAAACCCAGAGCTTCTGGGACGACGTGCGCAAGTACGGCTGCACCGTCACCGCTTTGATACCCGCCATGATGAACTGGCTGCTCGACCAGCCGGAGAGGCCCGACGACTTCGACAACCCCCTACGGTATGTGGCCGGCGCGCCGGTGGTGCCTCGCGTCGAGGCCTTCAAAGAGAGGTTCGGGGTGCAAATGCGGACCAATTTCGGCAACACCGAGGTGGGCACGCCGCTGTACGCCGGACCCGACGTCACCGCCGACAGAGCATCCACTGGGAAGTGGGTGACGCCCGGCTACCAAGTGCGCGTCGCCGACACGAGCGACTACGAGGTCCCCGACGGGGACATCGGCGAGCTGCTCGTGCGCACCGATGAACCGTGGCGGATGATGGTCGGGTACTTCGGCATGCCGGAGAAGACAGCCGAGGCGTGGCGCAACGGCTGGTTCCACACTGGCGACGGGGTGCTACGGGACGAGAGGGGCTGCTACCACTTCGTCGACCGCATCAAGGACTCGATGCGGCGACGGGGAGAGAACATCTCCTCCATGGAGGTGGAGGCCTACGTCAACGAACACCCCGACGTCTCGGAGACGGCGGCGATCGGGGTTCCCGCGGACCACGGAGAAGACGAGGTGAAGATCTGCGTGGTGCTCCACGCGCCTGCGGCGGTCAGCCATGCCGAGCTCAGGGAGTTCCTGGCCGAGCGCATGCCGACCTTCATGGTCCCGACCTTCATCGAGTTCGTCGAGGAACCCGAGCGGACGGAAGCCATGAAGCGGATCAGGAAGGTGGCGCTCCGGGCCGACCCGCTCAACGGGCACACCTGGGACGCCCGTACGGGAAAGATGTGCAGGTGAGCGGCGGAACGGATGCGACGGTGGGCATACCGCCGGATGTGACCGAGGAGACGGAGGCATTCTGGACAGCGGCCTCCGAGGGGCGTCTGGTGGTGGACCAGTGCGATGACTGCAGCGCCTTCTCCTTCCCACCGCGGGGTATGTGCCGCACTTGCCGGTCCCGGTCGATGCGCTCCGTCGAGGTCACCGGGCGCGGCCGGATCTACAGCTACACAGTCAACTACCAGCGTTGGCTTCCTGATCTGGAGGTGCCCTACGCCATCGCCATCGTCGAGTTCCCTGGCTGCCCAGGTGTGAGGGTCGTGGGGCGCCTCCGGGGGTGCGCCCCGGAGGAGGCGGCCATCGACGCCGAGGTGGAGGTGGGCTTCGAGCCAGGTCCGGGCGGCTACGCCATTCCCTCGTTCGTGATGCTCGGGCCGGCACCTTGATGGGACACGACCGCCTCGAGAGGCGAGCGGTCATCTCGGGAGTCGGGCAGTCGGTCATCGGCCGCCAGATTGACCGCTCGGGCCTGCAGCTAACTCTGGACGCCATCACCGCGGCCGTCCATGACGCCGGCCTAACTATCGACGATATCGACGGCCTCGCGATGTTCCCCGGTGGCGGCAAGGCCAACTTGCCTGGCTACGCCAACGGCAACCTGTACGAGGTTCAAGACGCCCTCGGCATCACCACGACCTGGCGGCAGGGACAAGTGGAGGGTATGAGCCTCCCGTTCTACGGACCGGCGCAGGCAGTGGCGACGGGCGAGGCCCGTCACGCCGTGGTCTGGCGAACCGTGAAGGAGGGCAGCGCGGCAAGGAAGGCCGGTGGTAGGCCAGCTTACGGCTCGATCCATCCCCGGGCGGAGGGGCCCCTGGCGTGGCTGCTGCCTGTCGGCGCGCTCTCACCCGTCTGCCAAGTCGCGCCCTACGCCACCCGCTACCTGCACGATTTCGGGGTCAAGCGGGAGCAGCTGGCATGGATCCCTATAACCCAGCGGGCCCACGCCGCCTTGAACCCCGACGCGGTGTACCGCCAACCCCTGACCTTGGACGAGTACATGGGGTCCAGGATGATCTCGTACCCCATTTGCCTCTACGACTGTGACGTTCCCGCCGACGGCTCTACCGCCATCGTTGTATCGACGTCGGAGGCGGCAGGCGATCTCCGCTCGCCGGTGCGCATCGAGGCCATGGCTGGGGTGATCGACGGCCGGCCGGCCTGGGAGCTACTCGAGGACTTCACCCGGGTCGGTTACGCCACCGCCCAGGCCATGTGGAGCCGTACCGACCTACGACCCACGGACGTCGATGTGGCCCAGCTCTACGACGGTTTTATGATCGAAGCGGTGTGGTGGCTGGAGGCGATGGGCTTCTGTCAGGCGGGCGAGGCAGGCCAATTCGTAGAAGGGGGCGCCAGGATCGCCCTCGACGGCCAGCTTCCTCTCAACACCTGGGGTGGTCAGCTCTCGGGGGGCCGTCTCCACGCCGGGTTCGGCCACACCGCCGAGGCGGTCAGGCAACTGCGAGGTGAAGCCGGCGACCGCCAGGTCGAAGGCGCGGAGGTGGCCGCAGTGGCAAACGTCGGCGGATTCGAGGCTGGCGCCGCCATCCTCACCGGCTGGTAGCGCTACTCGACCACCACCTTGGCTTCCACCAAGGCGTTGATCTCCTCTTCGGCGAACCCTAGATCGGCCAGCACCCGCCTGCTGTGCTCGCCGATGCCCGGAAGCATGAGCTCCGGTCCCGATAAAGGGGCGGGACCGGTCCGCACCAGCGGACCGATCTGCTCGAAACGACCCCAGTCGGCGGTCTCATAGGTTACGACCCTGCCGAGCTGCCGGTTGACGGGGTCGTCGAGGATCCCACTTCGGAACTCGTCTCGGTCAGCCTCGACAACCACCTCGGCGGACACGCCCAGCTCCCGGAGGCGATCGACCCAGATGCCCGCCGGCGCCGTCTCCAACCCGGCCGCCACCACCCGCTCGGCCTCGACGGCGGGCCGGTCGTCGTCTCCCCGCCTCAGAGGGGTGTACTCCGCCGGCAGTCCGGCAAACGCCGGCTCCCCGCGCATACGGGCCCAGGCGTCGGGATCGGCCACGACGACGGCGATCCACTGCCCGTCGCCAGCGCGATAGATCCGGTAGCCCGGCCCGTAGCCCGTCTGATCGCCATCGAGGCGCGGGCCTTGCACCAGCGCACCATGGCGGTGGAACACCCCGCTCTGCAGAACCATGCCGGCACCCAGCAAGCTGCACCTCACTGTCTGCCCCTGGCCGGTACGGGCCCGGGCGTAAAGGCCTGCCAGTAGCCCGGCGGCAGCGATCCAGCCTCCGGACATGTCGATCGGTATCCACGTGGCGGCGATGGGATCGTTGCCAGCTCCTCCAACCGCGGCCTCGAACCCCGTGAGCGCCTGCATCAAGGCGTCGTTCCCGGGGAAGCGGGCCCGGTGTCCTGTATTCCCGAATCCGCTGACGTGGCAGTACACCGCTCGGGGGTTGAGGCGCGCCACGGTGGCCTCGTCGATGCCGAGGCGTTCCGACACTCCCACTCGAAAGTTGTGAAGGACCACGTCCGCCCACCGCAGCAGCCGCTCCACGACCGGACGAGCCATGGGCTCGTTGATGTCGATCGCGAGGCTCCGCTTACCTCTCTGGCAGGCCGCCACCGCGTAGGCCGCGCCGCGCATGGCCTCGCCCGTCGGAGGCTCGACTTTGACCACCTCTGCACCGAGGTCCGCCAGCACCTGCCCCGCCAGCGGCCCGGCGACGAACATGGAGAAGTCGACGACCTTGAGTCCGTCGAGCAGCGACCTCACCGGCGGCGGCTCGCTGGACGAGCCTGAGATCCCATGAGTCGGCTCCACCGCCACCGGGCAGCCGACCATCAGATCCCCGTTGGACTCCCTGATCGCGAGCCCGGTCTCCTCGAGGTGGGGGTCGGCCAGCGCCTCGCCGGGCCCGAGGACGGGCTCGCATGCCACGCCGGCCTCCCTGAGCCTGCCGATCCACACGTCGCGGACCTCCGTAGCGAAGGCCGCCTGCCACCGGAGAGCCCGGTCATTCAGCCGGCCGGTCGCCTGGTCGGCGTAGTAGCCCCGATCGCTCGGCTCGTCACCCAGCACCTGGATCAGCTTGGCGTACATGCCCTTGCCGCCGAACCAGACCTGCAAAAGGCGGCCGTCGGCGCAGCGGTACAGGAAGTTGGGGAACCAGGAGCCCTTCTCCCAGTAGGTCTCGATACCGGGACCACCCCGCTCGGACCTCCCGATCATGCACCCGAGCGTCGCCAGCATTCCGTCGTAGAGGGAGGTCTCGCACCATCCGCCCTCACCCGTCACCTCGCGTCTCCTCAACAAGGCGAGAACCGACGCGGTCAGCACGAAGGCGGCACCTGATCCCGGGGCCCTCACGTCGACGAAGGTCGGGCCGCTGCGGTGGCCCGGAAGCTGAGTGCAGAACCCGGCGCGCGCCTCCACCAAGAGGCCGTAGTCGGATGCTGCGCCCTTCGCGGTGCGGCTCGGCCGGCATCGGGCATACACGAGCGTCGGCTCCCCGGACAGGTCGCTGCAACCGAGACCCCGGCCCTCGACGAGCTCCTCGGGCCCGTACACCAAGGCGACGTCCGCCCGGGCCAGCAGGGGCCTGATCTCCGCCGGATCGTCCCGCCGAAGCGTCGTCTTGCCGCGGTGCCACACCCGACCCCACTCGACTCCCGCGTCAATCGGTGCTGTCGACGATGACACGACCCGTGTCACCTCGGCACCCAGATCAGCGAGCAGCGCGCCGGGGAAACCTCCGGCCAGCCCGAGACCCAGCTCGCTCACGCCGGCCGCCAGCTCCACCACCCGCAGGCCGGTGCAGGGACCGGTCATCGCGTGACCAGCTGCGGTAGGACCTCGAGTGCCGCCAACCGCACTACCTCCAGGGTGTCGCGATGAGCGGCCGGGCTGACGATGAAGTGGCGAACCCCCGCGTCCGCGTACTCCTGGAGGCGCTCGGCCACCTCCCCGGGCGTGCCCGAGGGTGCGATCCGGTCGAGAAGCTCCTGCGGCTTGTCACCGTAGGCGCTGCCCAGGAACTGCCTGACGTCCGAGCGGGCTCGGTCGCCGTCGGCCCGGATGGAGCAGTACGCGTACATCGCCCACTCGAACCCGCCCAGGTCGCGTCCCGCTTCCGCCGCCTCCTTGCGGATCACTTCGACCGACCGGGCATACGCCCTCGGGGACACCAGGTAGGGCATCCACCCGTCACCCAGCCGGGCGGCGCGCCTCATGGCCAAATCCTTGCGGCCGGAGATCAACAGCGGCGGGCCGCCATCGTGCATGAGCGGTCGGCCCGCCGAGGGCTCCTCGACCGGATGCATCTCGACGTCGTCGAAATGGAAGAACCGCCCGTGGTGGCTGACCCGCCGGCCGGTCCACAGCTGGCGCAGCACGGCGATGGCTTCGTCGGTGCGGGCCCCTCGTTGCTTGATGTCCACGCCGACCGCCTCGAACTCCTTCGCGAACTCGCCGCCCACTCCGAGGCCCACGGACAGGCGGCCGCCCGAGCGGGAGTCGATATCGGCTAGCTGCTTGGCGACCATCACCGGGTTGTACAAAGGGAGCACCAGCACCGACGTACCGACCCGCAATCTCTCCGTCCACGCCGCCATGAGCGCCAGGCGAGTGATGGTCTCACCGGTGTAGGTGGGCGGCAGGACGTGGCCGCCCTGCCACACCGACTCGATCGGCAGGCGTTCCGCCTCCGCCAGCCATTCTCGCTCGGGCTCCGGCAACGCGGCAGCACCCATGACGATGCGATCCGAGGAGATCCGCGGGGTCATCCAGGCCTCCTTCTCGGGTGGTCGGCGGTACTCAGTAGCGTAGTCAGTGCTTACTCACTTGTTCGGACCCTACATCCTGGTCAGGACGAAGCCACCGCCGGGGGACGCCCCCACCCCTGAGGCGTACAGGGCGGTCTCCGCCCCGGCAATTTGGTTGCACGCGGTTCCCCGCAGCTGGCGCACGCCTTCCAGGAGGTGGGTGATGCCCTGCAGGTATACCTCCGCCAGGTGGCCTCCGTGGGGGTTCACCGGGATGGTGCCGTCCCGGTCGATCCGTCCCTCGGCGACGAAAGGGCCCCCTTCGCCGATGGGGCAGAACCCCCAGTCTTCCAGGCTCATGATCACGGAGGGGGTGAACGCATCATAGATGAGCGCGACGTCGACATCGTCGGGACCCATGGCGGCCCGGACCCATAGGTCCCGGGCCGCTCGTCTCTGCCCGGTGCTGGCATAGTCCTCGTCGATAGTGTTGAACGACGCGGTCGCCCACTTGTACTCCCCGGTCATGGAGACCGCTCGTATCGACACAGCCGGTCGGCGCAGGTCGCGAGCCCGCTCCGGCGTGGTGATAACCGCCGCGGCGGCGCCGTCGGACTCCATGCAGCAGTCGAGCAGGCGCAACGGGTCGGCGATTAGGCGGGAGGCGTGATGCTCCTCCAGAGTTATCTCAGAGCGGAAACGGGCGTCGGGATTCGTGGCGGCGTTGCGTCTCGCATGAATGCTGACAGCGGCGAAGTGATCAGTGCTGGTGCCGTAAAGGGCCATGTGGCGTCGGGCCTTCAAAGCGTAGATCGCGGCGGGTAGCACCATCCCGAACGGCGCCGTATATGACGCCGCCAGCGGGAGTGGGTCGCCCGGCTGGACCCCAGCCGCCAGGGACTGGCCGAGCCGGGCCTGCTGGACGAGCGAGCGGACCACGACCACATACCTGGCCATCCCCGAGCTCACGGCCATGTAGGCGTTGGCCATGGCCCCCGGGAGCCCCGAACCGCGGCCACCCCAAACGAGCCCGGAGTAGCGCAGCTCCCTGGTACCGAGCGAAACCGCCAGGTCAGCGGGCACGGTGGGATCGTCACAGTAACCGGAGAAGCCATCGACGTCTGCGGGATCCAGACCGGCGTCGTCGCAAGCGTCCCTGACGGCGTCGACAGCAAGGCGGCTCAGACCCTTGGCCGCCAACGTACCCCGGCCACCGTACTCAGAGTGGCCGATCCCGACCACGCACGCCGCGTCGGCACCAAAGCGTTCGGTCATTGCAGTCTCCTGAAGCCCGGAAGCGCGAGCCGGTCGCCGAAAGGCACCGGTATCATCTCCACCCGTTGCCCGACCACTATCTCTCCTTGACACCAGGCATCGACCACGTTGGCGAGGACTCGGACAGGATCGCCCTCGGTCCCGTCGACATCCACCACTGCGACGTTGTAGAGCCGGCCGTCACGCCCACGGTCGGGGATCCATGTGTACGAGTAGACCGTCCCGGTGCCGGGGAGATCGCTCCAGGCCCAGTCGAGGCCACCGCAGCGGTAGCAACCCTCGGCGGGGGGGTAGCGATGGGCGCCGCACCGGACGCAACGCTGCACGGACAGGCGGCCCTCCGCCGCTGCCGCGAACATCACCTCGTTGATCGGCGCAACGACAGGCGCGGGCATCGCTTCCGGTCGGTTCAAGCCTTCCGGATTGTTCAAGGTCGCCCACCCCTCCTCCGCTGTGCCAGCCCCAAGCCCTCCGGCACTCTAATCAGCTGAGCAGAATGAGTGCTCGCTAACGTGAGTCGCCGCCACCGTCCTAGAATGCCTGGAGCAGCGATAGTTTGGTCCTGCGAGGAGACTTGTCACGGAAGGGAGGGGCCAGCCGTGGACGACTCGGACGAGCCAGCAGCACTGCTGGATCGGTATCTGAACGCCCAGACGAACAAGGACCTCGAGTCCCTGGTCTCGTGCTGGCACCCGGAGGTCGTGGCGGTCCATCCGTTGCGCCCGGACCGGAGCTGGAGTGGGCGGGAGACGTACCGCCGGGCGTGGGCTCGGATCTGGGAGGACAACCCAGCGAGCCGATTCGAGGTGATCTCCACCGCCGTAGTGGGTAACCGCGTCTACCTCGAGGCGCTTGTCGAGCACGCCAACGGCACGATGGTTCCCAACATGAACGTACTCGAGGTCGAGGACGGCCTGATCCGCCGGGCTCGCGTCTACACCGATGTCCCGATGCGCGATGGCCTCAGTATGGACGGGTTCGTCGAGAGCCTCAACCCGGGGACCGCAACCAGCCGTTGATCCCGGACCCCGCTGAGCGCCCCCTGGCCGACCTGGTATCCCTCATGGGGCGGGCGGCCGTGGTCACCGGCGCAGCGAGAGGTCTGGGCCGTGCCATCGCCCGGCGACTCGCCGAAGCCGGGGCTTCGGTACTGCTGGCAGACATCGACGTGCGTGCGGCGGAGGCCGCCAGGGATGAGATCGGCCGTCAGACCGGCGGGACACTCTCGGCCACAGGACTCGATGTCACCGACTCCGCATCGATCATCGCGGCGGCCGACTCGGCGCTCGACCGCTTCGGTCGACTCGACGTGTGGGTCAACAACGCCGGCATATACCCCTCGAAACCGGTTCTCGAGATGTCGGATGCCGACTGGGATCGAGTCGTCGGGGTCAACCTGACCGGGAGCTTCACTGGCGCCCGGGAGGCGGCCCGCCGGATGGTCGCAGCCGGTCACGGCGGGGTTATCGTCAACCTGGCATCCGTGGCAGGGCTTCGTGGGCGCGGGCTGGCGATCCCGCACTACGTGGCCACCAAGCACGGGATAGTCGGGCTCACCAAGCAGCTGGCACTCGAGTTCGCTGGCGCCGGCATACGCGTACTTGCGGTGGCCCCGACCACCATCGTGACACCCGGCGTCCAGGCCGGGCTGGGGCGGCCGCCGGATCTGGAGGCACGGCTGGCCGGGCCGCTCGGACGGGCAGGCCAGCCCGACGACGTCGCCAGAGTGGTGCTCTTCTGCGCTAGTGACCTCTCCATGTTCATGACGGGCAGCACCTTGGTGGTCGACGGCGGTGACCTGGCCCGCTGACGGGAGCAGCCGCCGAACAGAGCGGGTGCTCACTCGCCTCGCCTGGTACGGTGGGGGCCGACGTCGGTAGGGGGAGCAGCGTGACGATCGCGAGTCTGGACATCAACTTTTTCGATCCGGTGCTGATCGCTGACCCCTTCGCCGCCTACGAAGAGGTCCGGGCCGCGGGGCGGGTGGTCTGGAACGGCGCCATGCGGGCGTGGATGGTGCCCGGCTACGACGACTGCCGGACCGTGTTGACCGACTACGGCCGCTTCTCGAACGCCCAGTACCGGGACCGGGAGAAGGTCTGGTGGTTCGAGGACAGCAACATGGTCATGGTCGAGCCGCCTGAACACCACCGCTTGCGCAACCCCCTCGCTCCGATGTTGACCCGGACTGCCGTGGCCCGCTTGGAGGGCCATGTCGCGGAGACCGTCGAGCATCTCCTGGAACCGCTACGAGACGGGGCGGACCGCTTCGACATAATCTCCGACTTCACGATGATCCCGACGGTGGTCCTGGCGGAGATGATCGGAGTCCCGGCTGACCGGCGCGACGACTTCCGCCGGTGGTCGAGCACGATCGCCGGCTCCCTGGCCTACGGGCTCGAGGACCCAGAAACCCTGGGCGCGATGCGTCAGGCCAGCGCCGAGCTGCGGCTGTACCTCGCCGAAGAGTTCGAGCGTCACCGGCAGGACCGGCCCGACGACCTGCTCACCGCGCTTCTCGACCAGCCTGCCGACAGCCGGATGTCCGATCCAGAGATCCGCTCGGCCATATCGGTGCTGCTGCTGGCCGGCTACGACACAACCGCCAAGCTCATGTCGAACGCCCTGGTGGTACTCGAGCAGTACGCGGATCAACGTCGCAGAGCCGCCGCCGATCCCGGTCTAATTCCCGCAGTAGTCGAGGAGGTGCTGCGCTGGTGTGGCGTTCTTCACGGGGTCCTACGCACCGTGGAGACGACGACCGAGCTGGCGGGTGTGACCGTCGAGGTGGGCGACATGGTCTGTACCCTTCCAGCAGCGGCGAACCGGGATCCGCAGCGGTGGGCGGAACCGGACCGCTTCGACATCGACCGGGAGCAGCGCGCCCACCTCGGATTCGGATACGGGCCCCACCTCTGCATCGGGGCGCCGCTCGCCCGCCTCGAAACCAGGGTCGCACTCCAGACGCTGCTCCGCATGGCGCCGGAATATCACCTGACAGACGTCGATTATGGAACAGCCTGGTACCTCCGCGGACCCGTCCGAGGCCTCCTCCACGCCGCCACCGTCGCGGCCGCCTGATCCGGCGCTGCCACGGAGATGCCCACGATGCCCAATGACCTGCTGATGGGACTCACCCGCCGGATGATCGGCCTGCTGGACCGCCATGCCACCGATCTGGCTCCGGACATCATGTACGAGTCCGTGGATGCGTACACCAGCAGGCGGCGGCTCGAAGAGGAGCGCGCCGGAATCTTCGCTCGGAAGCCGATGCTGATCGCTCTGAGCGCAGACATCCCGGCTGCGACCCGCACGGAGGCCAGGTGAACGCCGTCCTTCGCTTCATCGAAGCCGTCAATGCTGGGGATCTCACCGCCCTCGAAGCGGCATTCCACCCGGACTTCGAGATGATCGTCCCCCAGCACCCGGCCCGAGGATTCAAAGGCAGGGACCAAGAAGTCAAGAACATGCGCTTCCTCATGGAGGCCCATCCGGACGGCCGGATCGAGGTCCAGCGTATGGTCGAGGACCTGCCGGAAGTCTGGATCGAGAACGCCTACCGAGCCGTCGGTCTCCAGATGGCGGCGGTCGTCATCTACGAGATCGACCCCCAGACCGACACCGTCCGGCGCGGCCGCTACTACTCCGAACCGGTGGACCCGGGCGGCCCGGCTATCGACGAGTGGATGAAAGGGCTGGAGGCGGGCGCCAGCCCAGGGACAGTGGTGACCCGCTCGCCCATGGCGCGGTAGACGTAGTTCGTCGCGGCGGCAACATCCAATCCTTCTGGAGCGGTCCGGCCCGGGGCGCCAGCCCGCATGTGTCCCATGATCTCGTCGATGTCGCCGTCTAACTCGTACACAGCCAGGTAGCCCTGAGGCGGGAGCTGCCCCCGGGCGGACGGAAGCGCCACGAACCGCTGGGCGGAGGTGACCCCCGGAACGGCCAGCAGCTCCGGAATGTGCTTGCTGTCGTACCAGTCGTTGAACTCGTCTTCCTGGCCGGGAATCGCCTGGCTCATGACGATCATGACGCCCTTCGCCACATCGCTCTCCTTGGTTTGCGGTGACTATTGCCGCTCGAGGGCCGGCCAAGTGCTGCCGGTGGGAACAGGATGGCGGAAGAGCCGGGCGGCGTTACCGCCGGCGATCATCACCGCCTCGTGCTCCGGGATGCCCGACAGCCTCTTGCGCAGCAACTGTTGCGAATGCGGCCAGGTGGAATCGGCATGAGGGAAATCGGTCTCGAACATGATGTGATCGATACCGATCATCTCTCGATGATCCAAAGTCCCTGGGTCATCGATCATGCAGAAGTAGAAGTTGCGGCGAAGCACCTCGCTGGGCTTCAGATCGAACCCCCAAGGCTTTCCCCCGGCACCGGAATGCTCCAGCACATAGTCCAACCGGTTGATAGCCATCGGGACCCAGCCGATACCCCCCTCGCTCAGAGCGATCTTCAAGTTCGGGTACAAGGCGGGGATTCCTGCCCACACCCAGTCAACTGCGGCGCAGAAGGAGGTCGCTGGGAACAACGACGTCTGCACATTGAGTCCCGCCCCAGGTGACCCCTGCAGCACGAACCCGCTGGCACCGCAGTGGATTGAGATGACCGTTTCGGTCTCCTCGCACGCGATGAAGAACGGCTCCCAGTGACGGCGATCGGTGATCGGAGGCAACTTCAGCAGGTGAGGCGACTCCAGGAACGAGACTGATTTGAAACCCAGGTCCGAGTTTCGGCGCACCTCTTCCCCGGCCAGCTTCGGGTCCTTCAGCCAGGGGAGCTGCATGGGAACGAACCGCTCGGGATAGGCGCCATGCCAAGCTTCCAGCATCCAGCTGTTCCACGCCCGGATCGCGGCCAACCCCACCTCCTCGTCGTTGTTCATCGACAGCACCCGGCCAGTGAAACCCCAGGCCCCCGAAGGGAAGCAGAGAGACGCCCAGATACCGTCTACATCCATGTCCGCCACCCGGGCGTGCACATCCCAGGCAGCCCGGCGCATCTCGTCGAAGTTCAGTGGATCCATGGTCCACTCACTCTGCGGCCTCCCGGCCACCACACTCATCCCGTTGTCCCGGTACAGGCGGTCCCGATACAGCCAGGCCTCGGATCCGTCAGGCGTGGTGATGACGTGGGGGGCCCGGTCCCGGAGGCGGGAGGGAAACCTGTCGACGAACACACCAGGAGGCTCCGTCAGGTGGTCGTCCACCGATACGATCGAATAGCTCCGCTCCTGCGGCTCGGGGTCCGGCAGCAGTCCCCACTTCGGCCTCGGCATCATGGACCCCTCTCTCTATGACGGCCTATCCTACGCGCAACCAGCTGTCCTCAGTAAGTGCTCACTCCGGGAGGCGACGAGCGCCAGCAGAGACCTCAGGCCCGCGCCCGGGCGTCGAGTAGCCCACGTTCGGGGCCGCGCACGAAAAAGGACGGTCCCAGCTCGATGTCGTGCAGTCGGTATTCAGGAGCCCGGAGGAGCAGCTGCTCG
Source organism: Actinomycetes bacterium (assembly GCA_021809105.1). GTDB lineage: Bacteria > Actinomycetota > Acidimicrobiia > Acidimicrobiales > Palsa-688 > Acidiferrimicrobium. The sequence goes on along the minus strand of JAKBAM010000002.1, from coordinate 164,987 downwards.
ATGGCGACAGCCGACTCCAGGCGTGCGAGCGGAGCACCGAGGCACAGGTGCGGACCCCATCCGAAGCCGTAGTTGGCTTTCGCCTCACGCTTGACATCCAAGCGAGCCGGATCCGACCAGCGAGCCGGGTCCCGGCCCGCCGCTGCGACGAAGGCATAGACCATATCGCCCGCAGCCAGGTCGGACCCCCCGAGGGACACGTCGTTGGTTGCGACGCGAGGGACGGCCTGGACGGTGCCGCACCAGCGGAGTACCTCTTCTATCGCGGCCGGCACCAACGTCGGGTCGTCGACCACGACCCGACGTTGGTCCGGGTGGCGTTCCAGTGCGACGAGGGTGTTCGACAGAACCTTGGCCGTCGTGTCGTAACCGGCGATCAACAGGAGGACCGCTGCGGCCCGCACCTCCTCTTCGTCCATCTCCCCGGCCTCCGCCATCTGAACCATGGCGGTGAGCAAGTCGTCGGGGCGGTCACGACGGTGCCTCTGGATCTCCTCGCGAAGGTAGATGTTCAGGTCGGTCGCGGCCCGCAGCAAGGTGGCACGAGCCGACGCGTCTTCGTGACCCCACGACAGGTTGCTCACGATGGTGTTGGACCAGCGCCGGAAGTCACCGTGACGCTCGGCGGGGACGCCGAGCATCTCGGCGACGATGACCGTCGGGATCATCGTGAAGTCTGCGATGAGGTCGAAGCTTTCATGACCGTCGAGGAGAGGCTCCAACAACTTGTCAACCACGACGCGGACCCGCTGCTCCCACCTCGCCACGGAACTCCGGGTGAAAAGGGGCGAGAGGCAGCCCCGAAGCCGCCGGTGAGTGGAGCCGTCTACTGAGATCATGGTCGGAGCCTCGAACCACGGCAGCACCTCAGGGTTCGTCGGTACTGCGGCGAAGTGCGCGCCGTGATCGGTCAGCACGGTCGAGCAGTCGTCGAAGCCCGGAACCATCCAGCCTCCCAGGCTGCTGTTCCACACGACGCGACCAGTCGACCGAACCTCCTCGTAGAACGGGAACGGGTCCTCGACCACGCTCGGGTCCATCACGTTTACGTCCAGTTGCCTGCGCATTCAGTCAACCCCCCTGGGTAACCCTCGCTCGAGTGCTCGTATCGCCCTGAAGTGAGTGAGCACTCCTTGACGTCACCCGGAAGCTACTGTCGTATGCATGGCTGACGCAACGGTGGAGGGGCTGAAGATCGCCTACGAGGTAATCGGCGAGGGTGATGGGCGGCCGTGGGTGATAACACCCGGCGGCCGTTTCAGCAAGGACTCTCCGGGTGTCCGAGAGCTGGCGCAGGCGCTGGCCACCGGAGGGAGCCGGGTGCTCATCTGGGACAGGCCCAACTGCGGCGCCTCAGACGTCGCCTTCACTGGCCCGTCGGAGAGCGCCATGCAAGCCGATGTCCTCGCCAGCCTGCTCACCGAGCTCGACATGGCGCCCGCGGTGATCGTGGGTGGATCCGGAGGGGCACGAGTGTCACTGTTGACCGCGGCCCGCCACCGAAAGGTGGCGGGCGGGCTCGCCATGTGGTGGATCAGCGGAGGCGTTTACGGCCTCATGACCCTCGGCGTCCACTACTGCGGCGGATCGCTCTCCGCAGCATGGAAGTCCGGCGGCATGGAAGCGGTGGTGGAGCTCCCCGAATGGGAAGAGGTGCTAGAGCGCAACCCTGCGAACCGGCGCCGCGACCTCGACCTCGACCGGGCCGGATTCATCGCCACCCTCGAGCGGTGGATGCTCGCATACTGCCCCTGCGGCGACGAGACGGTACCCGGCCTGCCTGACGCAGACGCCAGGACGCTCGACGTGCCGACCCTCGTCTTCCGTAGCGGCACGAGCGACGCCAACCACACCCGGGCTGCGTCCGAGCAGGTGGCCGCCCTACTCCCGAGAGCGCGGATCGAGGATCCACCTTGGGGCGACAACGAGTGGAACCACCGCTCCGCCGCGCGACCGGGCGGAAGAGGCGAGGGACTCTTCATCGGATGGCCCCAACTGGCACCCCGGCTCCTGGAGTGGTCGGCCACACTCCCCTAGGCGGCGATCACCGCAGGTCCGAGCCGTGACCCGACCAGAGGACCTCGTGGGCCAGTCGCTCCGTTGCACCCCAACGAGGTAAGCGGTTACTTTTCAACGATGGAAGCTATACCGCATTGGATCCACGGCCGAGCGGTGGCTGGTTCCTCAGGGCGCGTCAGTGCCGTCTACGACCCCGCCCGGGGTGTGCAGGTCGCCGAGGTGAGCCTGGCCTCGAGCGGCGAGATCGACGACACCATCAAGTCAGCTTTGGATGCATCCGAGGACTGGGCCGACTCGTCCCTAGGAGCGCGAGCCAACCTCCTCTTTCGGCTGCGGGATCTCGTGGACCGCCGTAGGGACGACTTGGCAAGACTAGTGACCAAGCAACACGGAAAGGTTCACTCCGACGCGCTGGGAGAGGTGGCGCGCGGTCTGGAGTGCGTGGAGTTCTCGTGCGGCATCCCCAACCTCCTCAAAGGCTCCTACACGCCGCAGGTCTCCACCGGCATCGATGTCCACACGCTGTTGGAGCCCGTAGGGGTCGTGACCGGCATCACACCTTTTAACTTCCCCGTGATGGTGCCGCTATGGATGCTGGCCAACGCTGTGGCGTGCGGTAACGCCTTTGTCCTCAAACCTTCGGAACGGGACCCGTCGCCGTCGCTGATGCTGGCGGAGCTGGTGCACGACGCCGGCTTCCCGGACGGGGTGTTCAACGTGGTGCAGGGGGACGCAGAGGCCGTGGACGCCCTCCTCACCCATCCGGGTGTCGACGCGGTGTCGTTCGTCGGCAGCACCCCCGTGGCCCGCCACGTCTACGAGACGGGCACCCGTAACGGTAAGCGGGTTCAGGCCCTCGGAGGAGCCAAGAACCACATGGTCGTCCTGCCGGACGCCGACATCGACGTGGCCGCTGACGCCGCCGTGTCAGCTGGCTACGGATCCGCGGGCGAGCGCTGCATGGCTATCTCGGTGGTGGTGGCAGTCGGAGCGGTTGCAGACCAACTCGTGGAAGCCATCGCTCTCCGCATCCCAGACGTGGTGATAGGACCCGGGGACGCCCCGGAGTCGATGATGGGGCCCTTGATCACCGGCCAGCACCGGGAGCGGGTGCGCTCCTATGTGGAGGGCGCCCCTGCCGAAGGAGCGACGGTCGTGGTGGACGGCACCGAGGTAGACACCGACGAGGGCTTTTTCCTCGGCTGCTCGCTCATCGACGGCGTCAGGCCCGGGATGAGAGTTTACGACGACGAGATCTTCGGGCCCGTCCTCAGCGTCGTGCGGGTCCCGACCTTCGCCGAGGCCATCGATCTGGTGAACTCCAACCCCTACGGCAACGGTGTCGCCATCTTCTCACGGGACGGCGGAGCGGTCCGCCGGTTCGAGCGGTCGGTCAAGGTGGGGATGGTGGGGGTCAACGTCCCCATCCCGGTCCCGGTCGCCTCACACTCATTCGGCGGCTGGAAGGCATCCATCTTCGGCGATAGCCCGATCTATGGTCCAGAGGGGATCCGCTTCTACACCCGGCCCAAGGTCGTTACGTCCCGCTGGCCCGAGGGCCCCTCCAACACGCTCGACCTCGGGTTCCCGACCCACCACTGAGGCGCGACGGAGCCCGTCGACCGGTCAGAACCCGAGCGTCGCCAGGGCCTCCGCCGTACCGAGCTCGCTGAAGGCCGCCGCGTACCTCTCCGACAACGCCAGGCAGACCTCTCGTGACTGCGCGGTGTCCACGCCCAGCGTCGCCAACCAGACGCCCAGCCCGTAGGCGGGTGACGCCCGGTACCGCAGCCAAGCCTCCTCCGACGAGGGTCGATGCGCATCGGGTACCTCCAGCGCCTCGCGGTAACCCTCAACCAGGTCGGCCTCGCTGCTGCGCCGGTCTTCCAGAGTGAGCGCGCTGATGAGGAAGTACCCGACGTCGTGGCTCCAGTTCCCGCGCCGCACCACCTGCCAGTCGAGGAAGCCGACGTCGTCGTCGCTCAGCACGTAGGTGTTGCCGACGTGCGGGTCCCCGTGAAGCAACGTCATGGGCCCGCTGGCGAGCGAGGTCATGAACCGGGCCAAGAAGTCGACGATCTTGTCAGTGCCATACGTGGAAACCGCTCCTGGCAGATGGCCAGTGAACCGTTGGAGGCCAGCCGGGACGCGCTCCCGCAGCGGACCGAGGTACCCCTCGGTGGCCTGCCAGGTCTGCACCCAGGCCAACTCCGGACGTGTCACCTCGGTGAAACCCCAGTACCGGCTGTGCAGGCGGGCCAAACCCCTCAAACCGTTGGCGACTTGGTCAACGTTCATCGGCCGGGTGGCGTCCCTCGGATCGGCGCCTCGCCTCGTGACATCCTCCATCACGATCAGGTAGTCGAGGCCAGCTCTGTCGATCAGGACTCTGTAGGCGAGCGGGTGATCGACGCCGAGCTGAACGCCCGATGCGAAGAGGTCCGGCTCGTTGAACATGTTGCCATTGCGGGCGTGGACCTCCCGATGGACCCCCTCAGCCTTCATGAACACAACTTCAGGACCACTTCCTGCGCAGTAGCGCAGCCCGAACCTCGCCCTCCGGTTGGTGCCGTCGTCGGTCATGAGGAGGGAGACCTCGCTCACACGCGCGTCGGGGTGGCGACCTTCGATCGCAGCTGTCATCCACTCCGGCGTCACAGCGGCCCAGTCGGCCGGGATCTGGGACGGACCGAGCGCAACTCCCATCGCCTGCTCCCTCCGCGCTACAAGGTGCTCAGCGCCACGCCCGACGCTAACTCAACGAGCGCTCACTCCGCAAGGATCTCCGACGGGACGCATCCATCCGGCTGGGCCTGGCCCTGAGGGAGCTCCTCATCGATGAGCACCCTGTCGCGCCCGAGACGCTTCGCCGAGAACAACGTCGCGTCGGAACGCCCGATGGCGACCGGCAGGTCCTCGTGGCCTCGCAACCCGGTCACGCCGAAGGTGGCCGTGAACTTCGGTAGGCCATTGACGGTCACGGCCGCGTCCAGCCGGCCCCGCACGGAGTCCAGTGCCCGCTTCGCGTCCGCAGGGGCGCACCCCGGAAAGGCGAGCGCGAACTCCTCCCCTCCGTAACGGCAGATCACGTCGTCACTCCTGAGCGACTCCCGCAAAACCCGAGCGAAGAGCCGCAGCGCCCGGTCGCCGGCCTCGTGGCCATAGGTGTCGTTGAGCGTCTTGAAATGATCCAGGTCCGCCATCGCCACGGAGATCGACGGATGCCCCCGCCTGGCCTCGGTGACGCGCTGCTCGAAGGCCCGGCGGTTCAACAGTCCCGTCAAGTTGTCCGTGGTCGCCTGTAGCTGCGTCTCAGCCATCGCTCGGAGTAGCCCTATCCGTGCCCCTCCCAGCTTGGCCAGTGTGGCCAGGTCGTGGACCTGCTCATCGGGCGGTACCGTACCGGCGGCGGCGGTGCTGTGTATCACCCCGACCGTTCGACCCATGATCGAGACCGGCACGCAGAGTGCGGCCATCCTCTCCTCGGACCTCTGCCGCAGCTTCGGGCAGGAGTCGAGCGCTTCGCTGTCCTCGAACACCTGGATCTGAGCCCGCCGTGCAGCCGGGCACTGCGCCGGCGAGTCGACCGAGCATCCTTGCCCGTCGGCCGGGAATCCGACCGCAGCCATCCTGACGAGATGAGCATGGCTGTTGTCCGCCAGGAGAAGCTCCGCCGGGACGCCTGGCGCCACCTTCGCGAGCGAACGCTCGATCACATCGAGGACCTCCGGTTCGCCCTCAGCCATCTCCAGCGCGTTGGCGAGATGGGTCTCGAACTGCTGCCGGCTGGCCTGCGCATCCCGGCTCTTGGCCTCCCGGTCGGCGCGTGCCACGGCGTCGTTCAACTGGTCGGCCATGCGGCGGTGGCTCTCGTCGGTCCTGTCGGCCTGGCGCTCGGCGACGCGCACCATAAGAACGACGAATGGAGCACCCATCACCACCGCAAACGCGCCGGACACCGGATATCGCCAGCCGCCCGACACGAGGATGACCGAAAGCGCCATGGCCGGCACATTCAGCAGGCCAACCGCCACCATGCCTACGCCGGCGATAGCCCAACTCAGCCGGGCGCGCGAACGGTGGGCTTCTTCCCAGTGGCTCTCGGTCAGCATGGACAGCTCTCCTGGAGGCTAGATGGGGACCGCCGGGCCGGTCCTCCCAACGGCAACTCGTCGGCAACCATCTCTCGGCGCTTCCGTAGGCGGCCTTGAGCCTTGCTCACTCCCGGCGGAAAAGGATCACTCCGGCCGGCGTCAAGCCCCCGCTCGTCACGACAGCCACCCGCGCGCCTGAGACCTGGCGGTCCCCTCCGTCTCCGCGCAGCTGCAACACGGCCTCGTGTACGAACCCCATCCCGTGAGTCCGGCCAGCGGAGAGCTGTCCCCCATGGGGATTCAGGGCCACCACGCCGCCATTCCGCGCGATGTTCCTTCCCCCGTCGAGGAAGTCCTTGGATTCACCGATCTTGCAAAACCCGAGGCCCTCCAGCCACGACAAGCAGTTGAAGCTGAACCCGTCGTAGAGCAAGGCCACATCGACGTCGTCGGGGGTGAGCGAGGTTCGGCTCCACAGATGGGCCGACGGGCCGAGCGAATGCGGTTCGTGGGTCATTGTGGACTGGTCCCAGGTGATCCGCTCGGTCATCTGAGTGCCCACCGCCTCTACCAGCACCGGCGTCCGAGGCAGGTCGCGAGCAGCTTCCACCGCTGACACCACAACCGCCACCGCAGCGTCGGCGGGCACGTCGCAGTCGTAGAGCCCGAAGGGGGTGGTGATCATTCGGGCAGACAGATAGTCGTCCATCGTCATCGGGTCCCGGTAGATCGCCGATGGGTTCAGGGCGGCGTTGGCTCGCTCTGTGACCGCGATCCACCCGAGGGTCTCCCGGGTCGTCCCGTACCTGGCGAAGTGGTTGGAGGCGCGGATGGCCAGTGGTATGGCCGCTGACCCCTCGCCGTAAGGACCGCTGTATCCGGGCACTCGTCCCGGTGGGCGGCCCATCCCCGACGGCGTGGCTCCGCCCGCTCCCTCGGCGCGCATCTGGGCTGCGAACGTCGCCTGCCACACGGTGCGGAAGCAGACGACGTGGCGAACCAGGCCTCCCGCCACCGCCAGCATGGCGGCGATCACCGAGCCGGCCGGCCCGAATGTCTCCATGCCGCCGTTGAACCACGTCGGCCGGATTCCGAGGGCGTCTTCCAACGCGCTCACACCCCCCTCCCCCATCCCTGCCGCCGTCATGCTCCCGGGGTAGGTGGAGAGGCCATCTATGTCGTCGAGCTCCAGGCCGGCATCGGCCACAGCGGCCTTGACGGCGTCTACGGTCAGCGACAAGGGCGGCCGCATGAGACGCCTGCCGATGTCCGACATCCCGATCCCGGTGATCGCCACCTTCTCCTCGAAGCGGTCGGTCTTCACCACCGGACGGGCCCAGCGCCGATGGTCCCCGGGCGCGGTCTCGTCCTCGGGCAGCTCCGCGTCCGCCTCGCCACTCGGCGCCCACAACGGGATCCACACGTCATCTCGGTGCTCGAACCTCGCCGTAACCCTCATGCCGACGCGCAGCTCGCCGATCTCGACGTCCACGATGTTGGTCGTGAGGCGGACGCGGGGATCCTCCTCGAGCGCGACCGTGGCCACGCAGTAGGGCGGCGGGAACCTCGGGTCCCACTGCTGGTGGTTGATGGTGAAGCCGACCACCACCCCTCGCCCAGCGACGCTCCGCCGGCCGAGGTCTCCCGACCGACAGTACCTGCACACCGGCGCCGGAGGATGCAGCAGCGCCATGCACGAGTTGCACGAGACGAAGGAGAGCACCCCTTCCCGGCCTGCCTCCCAGAACGGGCGGCTCTCCTCGTCGAGGAGCGGGAGAGGCCGCTCGGTGCCGTCCATGGTCAATCTCTCTGTCAAGGCTGCTCCCACCCGGGGCCGGTGCCGCTCTCACGAGGCGGACGGTCCCTGTTGCCGATGAGCCCATCATCGACGATGTTGTTGGTAATCCTCAAGCGTGCATGGCGACGGCCTCAGCTGCCCGGCCTGCGCCGGCCAATGAACTCCAAGACGGCGTCGGGATACGCCGTGCGGGACGGGCGGAACAGGTCGTGACCCGAGCCGGCGATCGTCACCACCTCGACGCCGGGTACCGACCGCCGGTACCTCTCCTCCAACTGGTCATCGATCACGCCGCCCCCCGATCCCCTGGCCACCAGCACCGGCACCCCCAGCAACGCCGCTTGGTCCCACATCTCGCGACTTTTCGATGCCGCCTGTATGCCCTCGAGCACGTGACGAGCCAGCCGGCAGGAGATCGGTCGTCCCCGCCATGTCGTGCCCCACATGCGTTCGGTGAAGCCATCAGGCAGGGCCACCTCAGCCGGCAGGTAGTCACCGATTGACAAGGTCAGGATCTGATCAGCCCTTGCGACAGCCACATCCAGGGCCGCCGTGGTTCCGCGCGAAAAGGTCATGAGGTGGAAGGCGTCGATCCCGATCGCCGCTAGCACGGCATCGACGTCGCTTGCCTGATCCTGTGCCGAGTACCCGCTCGGCGGCGTATCACTGCCGCCCCGGCCCCTCACCTCGACCACGACGAGACGCCGGTCACCGAAGCGATCGAACACCGCGCCGTAGTCGTCCGCGAAATCAGCGATTCCCGGCACGAACACCACCGGCTGCCCTGCAGGCTCTGGCGGCTGGTTGTCCAGATAACGTATCCGCACACCGTCGTGGGCCGCGAACCTCTCCGTGGCAATCATGCCTTCACGGTAGGGGACACCCGCAGGTGATCAGGGCATCCGCGCCGAAGACACGGGACATGAGCTTCAGGCGACCCGCGAGGCGCCGGCGGCTCCGTGCGCCCCGAGAAGACTCATTTGGGTACACCCAGGTGCGAGACGGGGAAAGAGAAGCTGTGCCTACGAGCGAGCTCGGCAAGGGGCTGGCTGGACTCGCGTGCCTGTCGGTCCGAGACGTCACGGCCGAAGGGGTCCTGGACCAGCTCTGCATTGCGGCGACGACCTTGGTGCCGGGCGCCACGGCTGCGTTTACTCTCATCGCCGACCCCTATCGCCGGCGGCCACCCGACCGGCCAACCGCCGTTCGACGTCCGGACTGCGTCACTTTCGAGGTCCAGCACCAGGGGGTGCATCTCGCCCACCTGGACTTGCGGCTACCGCCCGGCGCTGACCTGAGCCAGGAGGCCCTCGAGGCCATGGGCGTGCTGTTGGAGGTAGCCGCCGCGGCCATGGTCAACGTTCGGGCTTACGCGGACCTCGTGGCGGCGATGGAGCAGACCCGAGACACGTCGCTCCACGACCCTCTGACCGGCCTTCCCAACCGGGTTCTCCTCGTGGACAGGATCGACCAGGCCCTGACTCGAAGTGGAAGGCTGGGCCAGCTGATCGCCGTCTTCTTCGCGGACCTCGACCGGTTCAAGAGGGTGAACGACCTGTACGGGCACCGGGTCGGGGACGAGTTGTTGGTTGCCTTCGCAGTGAGATTGCAAGAGGCGCTGCGCCCAGGAGACACAGCAGCCCGTCTCGCAGGCGATGAGTTCGTCGTGCTGTGCGAGAACCTGAAAGACGAGTCCGAAGCCCATGTCATCGCCGCCCGGTTGAGGTCAGCATTGAGGGCACCTTTCAAGCTGTCCACCGGTACGATCTCCATGTCGGCGAGCGTCGGCATCGCTTTCGCAGGCCACGCTGGCGCTGTCTCAGAGCAGCTGCTCGGAGACGCCGACGCGGCGATGTACCAAGCGAAGCGCCGAGGCGGCGGCCGCCACCAGGTGCTCGATCTACGCGAGCGGCACCACGCCCGAGATCGAGCGATCCTGGAAGAAGAGTTACGTGGAGCGTGGACGCGCGCCGAGATGAGGCCGCTCTATCAGCCCATAGTCCGCAGCGTCGACGGAGCCCCAGCAGGCGTGGAGGTACTCCTTCGCTGGACCAGCCCCCGTAGGGGGCCGATAGCCCCCTCGGCATTCATACCCGTGGCCGAGCAGACCGGCATGATCAACGAGATCGGGCGGTGGGTACTGGAGCAAGCGTGCATGGACCGTCAGCAATGGGCCTCCGTCGGCAGGGCGCGCCTCGACTTGTCGGTCAACGTATCCGCCCGCCAGCTGATGTCGCCGGACTATGTCACTGCCGTAGCGAGCGTGCTCGACGCGACGCGGACCGACCCAGCGCTCGTGACCCTGGAGATCACCGAAGACGTGTTTCTCCACGACAGCGACCGGGCTTTGGTCGTACTCGAGGATCTCAAGAGTCTCGGGACGACGATCGCCTTGGACGACTTCGGCACCGGATACTCCTCGATGAGCTACCTCAAGCGCTTCCCAGTCGACATCGTGAAGATCGACCGCTCCTTCGTGGCCGACCTGGGAACGAGCCCTGAGAGCCATGCCATCGTCTACGCCATCGTCGAGCTCGCCCACCTCCTCGGGATGGTCGTGGTCGCAGAAGGGGTGGAGAGCGCCGATCAGCACCACGAGGTCACCATGCTCGGGTGCGATCTCTCCCAAGGCTTCCACTTCGCGCATCCCATGGAGGCGGGCGAGGTTTGCGACGTGATGCGTCGCGGTTCGCTGTGCCGGCGCCGATGACGAGCATCTCCCAACGCCCGACGAAACCTGAACGCTCCATTCACGTCATGTGGCGAGTCGCCTATCAAGTTCCTCGTGCATGTTGCTTATCGCACGCTCCCACTCCCTCGACAGGCGGTGCGAATCGAAGCTGTGGGAGTGAAGACCCCGCTGCTGCCGCTGAAGGTTGCTGAAGTCCTGTCGCGGTATCCGCCCCCAGTTGTCAGCGTCGTCGGTGGCGAAGCGCCCCTTCAGGCGGGCCCGCTGCGGCTCCGCACCCTCAGCCGGCATGGTGAGCGACCACACCTCGAAGCGACACATCTCAGGATCGTCGTTGTAGGGCCGCACTCGGTATGACAGTGCATTGCTGTACATCGGCAGGAAGAAGAAGTTGGGAAAGAGGAAGACCTCACCGCCCCACAGCCGCATGCTCTCGGGCGTAGCGCGAAGTGGCACCCCGGCACCGGCCGCATACTCTACGAGCGCCTTGACCGCCGCCGTGGGGTAGTCCTCTCCGGGCCCCACGAGGTTGCGGACGCCCTCGAAGACGCGCACGTCGCGCTCGAGAACCATGGCGTCCTGCCCCTCCCACAGCAAACGCATGGAGTCGAGGAAGCCCTGGGCTCCCCGGCTCTTCGACACAACCATGGAAGACGGGTCGTGACGACCCTGGAAACGGGCGTGGCCGTTCTCGAACGTTGCGTGCTCCGCCGCGCCCGGGGGGTAGTCCTCCCCCGCACCCAATGTGAGCTGCGGATGTGTCGCCATCACGTGCCAACCTTCGTGGAATGCCTCTTGCGCCAGCTTCCAGTTCGCCGGGATGATGGCCTCCTTCCACCAGTACACGCGCAGATCGTCGACTCCGAAAGACTCCATGATCTCAGCGGCCGGTGAGAGTGCCTCACGGAGGGGACGCGCATCGGGGTCCATGTTGATCCAGGCGCACGCTCCCCAGATGTCTACCTTGCACTCCCTCAAACGGACATCCTGGGGCTGCAGGCTCTCCGGATCGAAGCCGTCGGCGCCATAGAGGAACGAGGTCGAGCCGTCGAGGTTCCAGCGCCAGCCGTGGAAGGGGCACCTGATCTGCCCTCCGGGAAGGCGACCCGATCCCTTGCACAGCTCGGTGGCCCGATGTCGGCAAGCGTTGTAGAACGCCTTGACCGACCTATCTGCCTGGCGCACCATGATGATGGACTGATCGCAGATCTCGTATTCGACGAAGTCACCGGGGCTCGGGATCTCCTCGAGCCGGCAGGCCATCTGCCAGACCCTTGGCCAAAGGCGCTGCTTCTCTAGCTCGAAGAACCCGCGATCGAAGTAGCGCTCACGCGGCACCCGCAACGGATCCCGCATGGCGAAAGGCACGTGCGCCGTCCCGCTCGGACGCTCCTCGGTCACCGTCATCAGCCCTCCCTGGTCTACGGCAGTGATAGGCCGACAGCCTGCAGCCAGACGCCCGACCGAGACACCACAACAGCTCTCAGCTTGCCAGCATGCACCCGGGAGCCGGGATGGTCAATGCGCACCCGGCCAAGTCATTGACCCTATCGGCCAACCTCGCGGCCTGACCGGCAGCCCACCCGTGGATGACCGAACGACTAGCTAGAAATGAGACCACGCACGGACCGCGTCGGCCTCCCTGCTCGGCGCCTCGCCGGCGTTGGGGGGGGCCGAGGGCGTGGCGCCGATGCGTTGGCGGTAGGCGTGAGGCGACTCGCCGGCGTAGCGCCCGAAGGCGCGAGTGAACGCACTGGCGCTTTCGAATCCGACCGTCTGGGCGATCGTCAGCAAGTTGCCATCGTCATTTGCCAGGAGCGCCATGGCCTTCAGGAGGCGGCTCTCCTGTAGATACTTGCGCCACGACATGCCGGCTACGGTGAGGAAGGTCCGGCGCAGCGTGCGCTCCGACGCTCCTACCGCGGAGCAGACATCGCCGAGGGTCACCCGTGCCAGGTGCTCAGCCGTAAAGGCCATCGCGGCTCCAATGAGCGGATCGCGAGTCGTGGGAAGGCAGAGCGGGGTTTCGTGATCGAGCCAGTCAACCACCAGGTTCGCCAGGACCTCGAAGAAGGTATCGGCTGGTCGGTCCGAACTGCTGCGACTGACCGGCCACCTGCGAGCGTAGAGGATCATCTCCCGGATCACCGGCGCGGCGGCCAGTATCCGGACCCGATCACCGGCCGCGAACCCCATCGCCGGATCGAAGAAGACCGAGACCGCCTTCACATGGGTGAGCGTGCTCGAGTGGTGAACGCCGGCCGGTATCCACACCGCCTGTTGCGGGGGCAGGAGGTAGCGAGCGGTCTCCGTCTCGACTTCGGCCACACCTTCGAACGCATACTCAAGTTGGTGGCGGTCGTGCGAGTGCCAGCCGGTGACCACCGCCTCCCCCACTTCAGCCGAGAACGTACCGGCTCTCACCGGGGTAGTCCCGGGATCTTGCATCGCCGTCGCCGCTCCGACGAAGGAGCCAGCGGCCCGCGCATTGACCGGCATCGCCGAACGGTACATCACCGCCGCCTGGCCGAGCTCGCCCCTGAGGGGACTACAACGGCGCTTCCAGCCAGCAGACGATCTCCGCCGCCCCTGCGTCCGGGACGGCGGGCTGCCGCCAGAGCTCGATCGGGAATGACACGATGATCAGAGAAAACATCATGTGCATGAGGTTCTCGGCATCCCCGGGGAGGTCGTGGACGTCTAGCTCGTCCAGGTATGCCTTGGCCTCCTCGAGGCGGGGGAAGGCGGCGTTGTAGAACGACTCCATCTCGTCCATCGAGCTGGACATACGCTTCGCGAAGCGCTGGTTCTCAGTCGGCAGGCACCAGGCCTGAGCGTAGGGTTCGAGATCGGAGAATGCGCTAGGCAGAAGCGCGCTGTCGGTGCCCATCAGACGATCGCTCCTTGCGTTTCCTTCTTGTATTCCTCTACGGCGTTGGCCACTTCCTTGTGGAGATGGCGACAGAGGACTTCCTGGTCATTGAGGACGTACTCACTCATCACTCGCGTCTCGAGCATCTTTTGCGTGGCCTCGAGGGTGTTGGCATCTTGCAGGCCGTACTCCTTGAAGCTGACCAGGGCAAGCTCTTGAGCCAGTCTCTCCGAGGCGTTCTTCGGCGGCACGAAGTACAGGCTCGACTCGAACACGTGACTGTTCGCAGAGGTAGGCCAGTAGTGGTAGGTGAGGTACCACCCTCCGGCCCAGATCAAGATGACGAAGTTCGGCCATACCTGGTAGGAGTCAAGACCCCAGGGATTTGCGCCGCTCGGGTTGACACCCGCGATATCCTGCTCGTTTTCGATACTGAGGTCGGCATGATCCCATGGACCGAACAGTCCGCTGCGGAGCTTCCGTTCGATCGGCTTGATCATGTCTTCGGGCTGATCCTCGCCGCGGACACCCCCGGTCGACACGACCCTATGCGGCCCTTCTAGTTTGTAGAAAGGGGCCTCGAAGCCAAACTGTCGGATCATATTCGTGAACTTGGTCGGAGTCTGTCCACCATGCAGATAAGGTGCGTGATAGAACTCTTGAAAGGCGTCCATGAACAGCTTCCAGTTCGACCCGACAGTCGCCCTGAAGGCGTAGCGATCACTTTGCTCGTGGAAGGGGTAGTCGCTCAGGGCGAGCACCATCGGTCCTAGGTACTCCGTCAGCGTCTGACTCGGCTCGGTCGCTACGTTGACGAAGATGAAACCGGCCCAGACGTCGCAGTGCACCGGGAGGAGGCCCATAATCGCCTTATCGAGATCGAAGAACTCTTCTTCCTGCGGCACGGTGTTGAGCGCGCCGTCGAGGTCGTAGCTCCACATGTGGTACTTGCAGACGAACTGACGGCAGCTTCCTCGTGTCTCTTCTCCCGGGAAGTCTTTCCAAACCAGCTTGTTGCCACGATGGCGGCATATGTTGTGGAACGCGCGGATCTCGCCCTTCATGTCACGCACGATTATGACGGAGGTCCCGGCAGCCACCAGCTCCTTGGTGAAGAAGCTGCCTTTGCGGGGTAGCTCTTCGACCCGCCCCACATTCAGCCAGGCCCTCTTGAAGATCGCCTCGCGCTCGAGTTCGTAGAACTCCGGCGAGATCGAGTCCTCGCTGGAGAGGGGACCGGTACCGAGCTCGGGATAGTGCTCGGTCCAGCTGCCTTCGGCTGGCTTGGGATATCGGGCCATCGTCCCACCCTTTCCGACCGGAGCTCACCGATCGATGTCCACTAAGTCTGCGTCGGCTCGTACACCGACGGAGCCTCGAGGTCAACCGAGGCCTTGGAAGCAGGATATCTCAAAGGCTTGACACGGGGCAAGGCGCCGGCGCGCCGCCTCCGCTGGACCGGCCCGCCTAGATCCTGCGGCTGATCCGTCTGCCGATCGTCGAACCGCGGCGCAGGAACTTCGACGACGGGGTCGGACCGTGGGCTGCCTCAAGGCGGTCAGCCGCCAGCTCCATAGCCTTGACGCCTGCCGGCAGGACCAGTGCCACCACCGCCGCTCGGACCAGGCGACGTCTCATGCCCCGACTCTACCCGCGCCCGAGTCCGTCCAGGTCATGTGCTGCCATCGATGCGGCGACCGAACCTTCTCGATCGCCGCATCTGTGCGATCAGCGGCTGAGGTACTTCTCGAGGATCACCGAGGGGATCCGGCCCCGAGCGGACACCGCTATGCCCTGATCGTTGGCCCAAGCGCGCACGGCCTTGGGATCTACGGCTCCGGATTTGTGGCTCGACGCGCCGCCCCGACGTCCCGGGCGGGTAGCTGCGCTGGTCCGCCCGGCAGCCACGTACCTCTCGAGCGCTTTGCGGAGCGCCGACGCGTTCTTCTCGGAGAGGTCGATCTCGTAGGTTCTGCCGTCGAGTCCGAACACCACGGTCTCGTCAGCGTCGCCTCCGGTGAGGTCGTCAGTGAGAGTGATCTTCAGTATTTGGGCCACGGGGAAGTCCTCCAGTAATTGATATGTACCGTTCCCATTGTGCCACGGATCTGATGCTAACCAGGGGCTATCGGCGGTCCGCTTCGCGTTTGGCCAAATTGCACGAGCTTTTGGCCGTCTCCGACGGGCGGTCGTGAGGTCAGTTACTTAGTCACCGGCGGACGTCATTGTCGTTTGATCGGGCCGGCCAGCCAAAGTGCCCCCGTCGAGGTGGTCCGGGATGTGGCGAGGGAGAACGGTGGCGACCAGCGCGAGCAGGAGGGCTGCGCCCCCCACGGTGACGGCGCGGATCCCGACGGCGTTCGCAATGGCCCCCTGGGCCAGAGCTCCTATAGGATAGAGAATCCCGAGGGCCATCATGTAGATCCCGAGCATGCGACCGCGGACGGCGCCGGGCGCGTTGAGCTGGACGATGGTGTTGCATCCGGCAAGGACGCCGATATAGGAAGCCCCGACCAGGACCAGGGCACACGCGCCGACCCATAGGTTCGGCGCCATGCCGTAGGCGGCCAGGGAGAGGCAGACGGCAACGAGATCTGCCAGTAAGACGCGGCGCCGCCCGTAGCGATGGGTCAAAGGAGTCAGGGCCAGCGCGCCTGCCACCGCGCCGATGCCCTGGGCAGTGATCAGGACCGATGTCCCAGTCGCCTTGGACGCGAACTCCTCGAGCGCGACCGCTGGCACCAGGGCGATGAACGGTGAGGCGGTAAGGGCCACCGCGGAGATCAGACCGACGGCCAGGCGCGCCGGCGGGTTGGCGAAAGTTGCGCGTCCGCCCTCGGCCAGCCGCTGCCACAGCGACGCGGCAGGCACCCTTGCGCCGAGGTCGGGCAGGCGTACCAGGACTAGGGCAATGAGCACGGCGAAGAACGACCCAGCGTTGATGGCGAACGCCCACGCATAACCGCCGGCGATGATCGCCAAGCCGGCCAGGGCCGGCCCGATCACCCGTCCCATGTTGAACTGGGCGGACGACAAGGAGATGGCCGACCCCAGCTCGTCGACCGGTACCAGGTCCGGAAGCAGTGCCTGGTACGCCGGGAACCCCACGGCGGCCATGGCTCCCCCACCGAACACCAAGACCGTGACGACTGCCGGAGTGGCATGCCCGGTAGCGGCCAGCACGGTCAGGCAGACCGCGAAGGCGGTCTCGCCGGTGGTCGTCACGAACAACCAGAGCCGGCGATCGAGCCTGTCGGCCATCACTCCGCCCAATGGTGATAGCAGTCCGATGGGAAGGAAAGCGGCGGCCGCCACAAGGCCGGTCCACCCGGGGCGACCCGTTCGAGCGGTCACGTACACGCCCACTGCCACGGTCTGCATCCACGAACCGACGTTGGACAGGAGGGCCGCTGACCAGATGAGCGCAAAATTTCGATAGCGAAGGGGATGCAGAGCACTGATCACAGCAGGCGGGGAGCCTATGCCAATCGGTTCCAGTCTCCCAGCCTGGCGTGTAGTTGCATCTAGTGGGCTCAGCCCTGGACCGCAGCGGCAGGTATGACCGATTCGCGCATCGCCGCTAGCCGCTCCTTCGACGGGAACAGCACGGCGGCTAGCGCTCCGCCGACGGCAAAGACGACACAGGAACCGAGGAACACAGCGGCGTACCCGTGCGTGGCGGCGGCCGCAGCGAGGCCCGAGACGGGCGCGTGCGCCGCGGTGTAGGAGGTCGTCGCGGACGCGGCGATCGTGCTCATCACAGCAGTGCCGATCGAGCCTCCAACCTGCTGCATGGTGCTGACGAGGGCGGCGGCGACACCCGAATCCTGCGGCTGCACGCCGGCGGTAGCGGTGTTCATAGACGGCGCCATCACCATGCCCATCGCCAGTCCCACGAGGATCAGCGCAGGCAGCACCCCGCCGGCATAGGACGAGTGGACGGTGATCCGGCTGAGGTATCCCAGCCCGACGAAACCCGTCAACATCCCCGTGGTGATCACGGCGCGCGGCCCGAACCTCGGGAGCGTGACGATGTTCGACGTGTTCGAGCTGATCATGATGCTGCCGATCATCGGCAAGAAGGCCAGTCCAGAGAGGACCGGACTGAAGTGCTTCACCAGCTGCAGGTAATAGGTGAGGAACAGGAACAGGCCGAACATCGCCACGCCCGCGATGCCCACCGCAGCGAAGGCCATGCCCCGTGAACGGTCGGACACCACCCGCAGGGGAAGCAGCGGTTGGCGTACTCGCTGCTCGACTCGGACGAATGCCACCAGCAACGCCACGCCCAGGGCCAGCGACGTCGTCGTAACACTCGAGCTCCAGCCGTGGCTCTCGGCCTGCGCGAAGCCGAAAACCAGGCCGAACAGTCCCAATGCGGCGAGTACGGTGCCTCCCACGTCGATGCGGGGCCGCACGGCCGGCTTTGTCTCGCTCATGTAGACCAGCGCACCGAAAACGGCGGCCGCGGCGAACAGCACGTTGACGTACATGCACCAGCGCCACGACAGGTATTGCGTGAGGATGCCACCAAGGATGAGCCCGACCGCACCGCCGGCGACCGCGACGGTGCCGAAGACCCCGAAGGCCTTGCCGCGATCTCGCGGGTCTTGGAAGGTCGTCACAAGCGTGCCGAGCGCGGCGGGCGCGAGCATCGCCCCGGCTGCGCCCTGCAGGGTCCGGGCAATGACCAGCACCCCGAAGGACGGCGACGCGCCACCGAGGGCCGACGCCCCTGCAAAAGCCACGAGCGCGATCAGAAAAGTCCGCTTGCGGCCGACGATATCGCCGACACGGCCCCCGAGCAGCAACAGGCTCCCAAACGCCAACGCGTACGCGGTGACAATCCATTGCCGCTGGCTGTTGTCGAAGCCGAGGTCTGCCTGCGCCGACGGTAGTGCGATGTTGACGACGGTCGCGTCGAGCACGACCATCAGCTGGGCAACCGAGACGACGACGAGCACGAGCCAGCGGTGATCGGATTTCGCCGGTGCCGGCTGCGGTCGAGTGAGTGCGTTAGTCGCCACAGGTGCTGTCTCCTGACGGTAAGTTCGTGCGGATCCTGTTGAGAAGCGAAACAAAGGTGCCGCGCTCACGAGCGGACAAGCACCCGAAGATCCGATCCATCGCTTCGAGCTTCGTGATCTGAGCCGCGGCAAAAGCCTCGTGCCCGGCCGGCGTCAGCGCGACGATCCGCGCCCGCCGGTCGCATTTGTCCTCGCTGCGGATGACCATTCCGTCGCGCTCCAGTGCATCGACGGTATCGGTGATCGAGCGCGGCGCGAATCCGAGCAGTCCCGCCAGCGTGGCCTGGTTCATCGGGCCGCGTTCATTGAGGCGCATCAACACCTTGGCCCGCGCCAGGGACAACCCGGCAGACGACATCGTTTGATCTACCAGCCGGTGCAACTGGTGGTGCAACTCGAAGTAAGCCTGCCCAACCTCGAGCGCCGACGCATCTTGGGTCACCACCAAATACCCTCTCTCCTCAACATGCAGAGGTTCCTCATGATGAGGAACCTCTGCATATTACCCCACCTCGAGGCGCATCCGCGCATCACGGTCTTGGATCCCGTGGCGTGCATGCTGCATGATGGCCGTGTGGCCATGGGCGTCGACAGTGCTCTCCGCTCCGGGATCCTTGCATCGCTCGACGACTTACTCGCATCGCTCGAGCTGCGTCCACTCGGTGGCGACCGGTTCGCGGTTCCAGCCGAGACCACCTTGATGTTCGACCGGATCTACGGCGGCTCCCTACTGGCGCAGGCCCTGGTGGGCGCCGCTGCGACTGTTGAGGGCAAAGGTCCTCAATCGCTCCATGCGAACTTCCTGAGACCCGGAGAGCCGGGTAGACCGCTGGAGGTGGTCGTCGACCGCATCCGAGACGGCCGCTCGATGGTGACTCGTCAGGTGTCGGTGCTCCAGGAGGACGCAAGACTGCTCATCGGCGTCGTCTCGTTCCATGACAACAGCGGGGAGCCGGATGTCACCGGCCCACCCCCAGAGGTCTCGCCGCCGGCCGAGGTCCCGCTACTTCAGACCTGGGCCAACGAGCTGCCGCCGGAGCTGCGAGCGCGGGGCCGTCACTGGATCGAGCGGCCACCTGCGCTGGAGATGCGCATCCCGGAGGCACCGGCCTTCCTCGGTGGAGGCCACGCCGGCGCCGCCCGCTCGCACTGGATGCGGCTCCCCCGTCCCGTCGGCAGCGACGACGTGCTCCACGCAGCGCTCCTGGCCTATGCCAGCGACTTCTTCCTGATGGACATGATCTTCCGAGCCCATCCGCTCGAGCTGGGGCCACGCAACGCGAACGGCTTCAGCTGCGATCACGCCATCTGGTTCCATCGTCCCGTGCGCTTCGACCGCTGGCACCTCCACACGCAGGAGGCCGTGGCCCTTGTCGGCGAGCGCGGGCTCGCCAGTGGCGCGATCCACGATCTCGAGGGTCACCTCGCCGCCAGCGTCATGCAGGAGGTCGTCGTGCGGCCTCGCCCGCCCCGATGACCGGCCCGGCTCATCCCCTCGTCGAGCAGTCATGGCCCGAGGGCGCATACCAGTTCTTCCAGCTCGGCTTCGTCGTCGACGACGTGCTTGCCGCTGCCGCCCGATGGGCGCGCCTGTTCGCCATCGGACCGTTCCACGTGCTGCCCGTCGTCGATCAGAACGCCGTGTACCCGGGCGGGCCTTCCACCGTCTCCCTCCAGGTCGCAGTGGCGCAAGCAGGCCCTGTGCAGATCGAATTGATCCAGCAGCACTGCGACCGCCCGAGCATCTTCCGCGAGTGGAGCCGCCAGGGAACATCGGGGTTCCACCAGCTGGCGACCGTCACCGATGACTACGACGGCAAGAAGGAGCACTACGAGAGGCTCGGATACCAGCTGGCAGCCGAGAGCACCTCCGGCCGGTTTCGCGTCGCCTACTTCGACACCGTCGCTGACTTCGGCTTCTACACCGAAGTCGTCGAGCGAACCTCCCGCTTCATGGCTCAGCTGGAGAAGATCTCTCAAACCTGCGCCGACTGGGACGGCACCGATCCCGTGAGACTCCTCACCCGCGACGGCTACAGAGTCCCCGACGATTAGCGGGCTCAGCTTGCCAGTGGATTGATCGCTGCGTCCTCCCAACGCTCCCCGTCTCCAATGAAGACCTCGGACGCATTGGGGAGCTTGACGTCATCGTGAGACAGCGCGCTCCCGGGCGGCAGGCGCCCGGACCCTGCGGCGTCCAGGGCTTCGAGCAAGAGGCGTCGAGCCTGGACCACTGCTACATCTCCAGAGGAGAGGTTCTCCCTGGTCCGATCGACGATCGGACCCATGCTCGTTTGGACTACGGCGTCTTCCTCCAGCAGGCTCCGCCAAAAGCCCGAGAAATGACCGCGGCCCATGCGACCCCGGTCCTGGCCCCAGGCGTTGGACCGATCTCCCCGCAGTCCCGTGTAGTCCAGGTCCTCTGGGACGTATCGCGGATCTTGCATCGCAGTCCGCTCCGGCGGCTCGGCACTGTGGGGCGTGTCCCCGAAGGTCCCGAAGAAGAGGTGGTGGTGGGTGTCATCCGTCGGTGATATGGCAAACACCGAACCCGATCTAGGCATGGCGCGCCCGATCGGCACCACCGTCACCAAAGGCATCAAATGCTCGGTGATCCGCACGTACGCGCCTCCATCCGCTGTCTTGCGAAGCGCAGCGGCGCGCATGCCATACGAGGTGGCTTCGGTCTCGTAGGTGGGTGGCTGCACCAGAGCGAGCCCGAGGTTTGAGTGCTCCGCCATCTTGGCCGCCTCAGCAATCCACGTCTGGTGCAGCACGCCGACATGGGCAGAGTCGATCGTGCCCTCGACCCCTTGCAGCCAGTTGCAGGGCACCTGGCACACACACCAGAATTGGTACAGGTCCGTACCATCGAAAGGCAGGTCCGGGAACGGGGGGGCCTCACCGCCGCCTTGCCACACCCATGACAGGCCACCCGCCTCGTGTACGGGGAAGTGGGCGACCGCTCCGCCTCGATGACGGCAAGTCTCGTCGAGGAATCTCACCCGGCCGTCCTCGCCCCGGAGGGCAACGAAGTCGCCGCCGAACAGTCGGACCGGCATCGGAGCCCGCTCGTTCAGCAAATGAGACGACAGCGCGAAGGGGATCCAGTAGTGGTTCTGCATGAGCTGGCCCATGGGCGCGTCGCCCTCGACTCGGGTCATCAGCTCGTTTTCGGTCTGGGTGATCATCGAACCACCTCCCCTGGTCCGCGAGCGAACTTCCAGGACCCTAAGTCACAGCCGACTGGTGGTCAAGGCGACCGGTCGGTACAAGCTATCTCACACTCCCAGGCGCGACAGGATCTGGCTGGCCCGCTCGACGCTGCGGACTATCGGCGCCCGGTATCCTTCTGCCTCGATCGTCGGCCCGAGGATCTCCAGATCGAACTGGCCCTCATACCCGGCCTCGAGCAGCATCCCAAGAAGCCTCTCCACTGGAACATCTCCATCGCCGATCGCACAACGGTTGGGTACGTCGAACGTGCCCTTCTTGTAATCGCCGATCTGCACCAGGGTGACGAGGTCGATGTTGGCCCGCACCAACTCGTCCAGCCCGCGCTCGTACCACGAAGAGTAGAAGTCGACCACCACCCCGATGCCAGCCATCCTCGCCAGATCCATCGCGTCGCGGACGGAGAAGACAAAGCTCACGTCGCTCCTCAGCGGATTAGTGGGCTCCACGGCCAGCCTCACCCCGAGATCCTTGGCGCTGGCGATGATCGGACCCATCGCCTTGCAGAACATCTCCGCCGACGTTGACCAGGGGACCACGCCGAAACTGCCCGACACGGTGTAGAGCACGTCGCACCCGACGGCCACCAGGAAGGGCAGCAAACCGTCGACGATCTCGTCGCGAAACGCCGACATGCTCGACACCCGAAGTCCGGCCTCGACAACCGCGTCGCGGCCGGACTCCCAACCCGCAGCCTGCAGCTTCGGAGATATGAGGCCGACATCCCGAATCCCGAGCTCTGCCCACAGGGCTAGGTCATCCGCAAACGGCTGCCTGATCGAGCAGATGCTGTTGACAGACAGGCGAGAGTGCGCAGTCACTGCCGGTGATCTCCGAGCAGAGGGCGCACGTGAGCGGCAAGGTCGGCCGCCCAACCCACAGGATCGTCGAGGGGCCAACCGAGGTCAGGGAGGCTGAAATACTCAACCGCCAACTTGCCTGGATAGTCGATCTGGTCCAAGCGGCGAATCACTTCCGCGAATTCGACCGTTCCGCCGGGATCGTCGATGTGGAGCTGGCCATGACCCGGCTTACCTTGACGAAGCTGCACGTGGTCGGCATATTCCAACAGCTCGACTGGATCCCCGCCCCACGCAGCCACATGCCCGGTGTCCACGAGGAACCGCAGCCCGGGCACCTCCGCAGCCATAGCACGGACACTCTCGAGCGAATTGACGCAGGCGCCTGCCCACGGCTCCATCAAACACCCTGGCGCCGCCCTGAAGCGCTCCACCGTGGCCTCCCACTGGCCCGGTCCATCCCGTGGAGCAGGGCAATAGCCCCACCCCGCGACTGGGTGCGGGTCCGACGCAGGGCAGCCCACCGGAAGGGTCAGCGTCGACGGATCGACATCCACTGCGGGGTCGATGAACTCGAAGCCGAGCTCCCGAGCTCGTAGCGCCGCCCCCAGCGCCGGGAGCGGCGCAAACGTGACTGCGACGACACCCAGGGCGTAGCGGCGCAACTCAGACCTCCAGGGGGGGGATCGGCGGCACCTCGACCTCCGGCGCAGGATCGGGGGCCAAGCCGACACTGTTGCAAACCAACGCCAGGCAGAGGTACGAACCAACCACGTACAGCAGCTCGGTGAGCTGAGGATCGTCGAAATGGGGTCTGAGCTGCTTCCATGTCGCGTCCGAGACCACGAACCGGTCGACCATGTCGTCGACGGCCGCGACGAGCCCACGCTCCAAGGGGGTCCACAGCGTCGCATCCGGGCCTTCCATGGCCGCCTCGATGTGCTCGACGGTGAGACCGCACTGCTGCGCGATGCGCACGTGCTGATACCACTCGTAGCCGGAGCGGGTCCGCCATGCCACACGCAGGACGAGAATCTCGCGATAGCGCGGGTCGAGCAACGGATCCTTGGCCAACACATCGCTGAAGTTCATCCAGGCGTCACCCAACCGAACGTGATGCGCGTAATGGCCGAGGGCACCCGGCATAGGGCGGGGTCCCCCGTGCGACTCGTACAGCTCCGGCCTTCGAAGGTAACCAGGAAGGATCCTCCGGGCGCTCTCGTCCCAATCGGCGAACAGGAGCGGGGGGATGCGGTCGACAGGTGCAGTCATAGATCTCCTTCACTAGCCCCGGACCGACCGCTCGAGCTGACGCTCCCCCAGCGGACGCAGGAACGGCTGGTCGCGACATGCTATCGCACTGCGTTATCGTCTCCTTCGGAATCAGGGGCGCTAACGTCCCTCCTATGGAGCAGCGGCTTTCATTGATCACGCTCGGGGTCTCCGACCTAGAGCGAGCGCATCGATTCTATGAGTCACTCGGCTGGACCGGTACGTCCCCAGACGGCGACATCTGGTTGTTCCAGCTAAACGGGATGATCCTCGGATTGTGGGATCGCGCAAAGCTCGCCGAGGACACTGTCGTCGAGGACATTGGAGGCTGGGGCGGCATCACGCTCTGCCAGTGGGTCCCCTCCAAAGATGACGTCGATGCCGTCCTGGCCAACGCCGAGGCAGCCGGCGGCAGCATCGGGCGGCCGGGCCTGCAGAGGTACTGGGGCTACACGGGACTCTTCTTCGATCCCGACGGCAATCCTTGGGAGGTAATTCACCATCCGGGGTGGACTTTGGACGAGGCGGGAGCGACCCGCATGCGCTGACATCAGTCTGCGCATGCGCCTCGGGAGCGTCACCAGCTTCAGCGCGCCATCGTCCCGAGATCCACGGGGATCTGTGCCCCGGTGATGAAGCGGGCATCGTCGCTGGCCAGCCACGCCACGGTAGCGGCGATGTCCGAAGGCTGAGCGCTCGTGGGGCCGGGCAACGGGTTGCTGAACCTGGCCCGGAGGTGCTCCGGGCCGCGAGCGACCAAAGCGTGCATGTCGACCACGTCCATGCCCGTGCCATCCACTGCCGATGGGTGCACGGAGTTGACCCGGATCTGGTGCTCGGCCAGCTCGTTGGCCAACGTCCGAACCAAGCCGACAACGCCATGCTTCGACGCCGAATAGGCCCCGAGGTACGGGACGCCCTTCAGTCCGGCTGTCGAGCTGATGGCGATGATAGATCCACCCCGCGCCTGCCGGATCATCGCGGGCGCTGCAACCTTCATGGTGTGGAAGACGCCGGTCAGGTTGATCGCCAACGTCTCCTCCCACTGCTCCTCGCTGGTCTCCCACAGCCAGTTGGCCGACGAGATGCCAGCATTCGCGACGACCACCTCGATGGCCCCGAACGCAGCTACGCCGTCGTCCCAGACTTTCTGCAGACCCTGAAGGTCACAGACGTCGGCCACCCCGGTCACGACCTCTCCGCCCACGGCGCGCACCTCGGCCGCCGTCTGGTCCAAGTCCGCCGCCGTCGGCCCTGGATAGGCGACCGTGGCAGCCGTCGCGCACGAGTCGAGCGCCACGATGGAGGCCCCCTCGTCCGCGAGGCGCACCGCCTCAGCTCTTCCCTGTCCGCGGGCGGCGCCCGTGATGAACGCTACCTTTCCCTCCAGCCTACGCATCGACGCCACCGTCCCTGGCCCCCCTCAGCAGTCCAGTGAATCTACTCCCCCATCCGCAGGTCTGGAAGTCACCCGCTGGCGAGTCTCTCTCGGATGAACCGGCGGATGTCCCGATCCAGCTCGCGCTCTTCGGGCGTGTCGACCATGAAGCCGCCGTGCGGACACGCCTCGAGCACGTGGAGCTCGGCGTAGACGCCGGCCACTCGGAGGGCACGGTGCAGGCGGACGGTGTTCGACAGGAAGAAGTCGCGTGTCCCGCTCATCAGTAGGGTCGGCGGGAAACCTTCGGTGAAGTCTCCAAACAATGGAGAAAGGTACGGGTGGGTGAGATCGTGCCCGTTAGCGTAGAGGAGATTAGCCTCCATGAGGCTCCGCCCGCCACCAACATTGTCTATGCCGTACATGGTCTGGAACGTGTCGCCCGACTCGGTCAGGTCGACCTCAGGGCTGAGCAGGACAGCGGCGGCCGGCAGCGGGAGGCCCTCGTCCCTGGCGCGCAACAGCAGGGACGAGGCGATGTTGCCCCCGGCCGAGCCGCCCCCAACAACGATCTCCTTAGCCCGGTGAGATTCCAGCAGCCCCCGGTAGACGGCGATGCAGTCATCGAGGCCCGCAGGGTAAGGGCGCTCGGGGGGTAGGCCATAGTCTGGCGCGTAGACCGGGAGGCCGAACCGGTCGGCCATCCTCATGGCCGTCATCCGGCACATGTCGCCGCCGCCGCCAACCAGCGCTCCCCCATGGATGTCGAGGTACACGTGGGGGTCGCCAGGGTCGAGGCCACGTGGCGTGGCGACAAAAGTCCGAACGCCTTCCATCTCGGTCTCGTCGACCTCGACCCCCTCGGGGACGTGGCCGAGCAGCTCCATGATCAGCGTATTGGCGGCGCCTTGTGCCTGGCCGGATCCGTCGGCCCCCTCCGGACTCCCGCCGATTATGCCAACCGCGAGCATGCTCTGGGCTTCGCGGCTGACGGATGAGGGCACGGGGATATCCCTACTCGGCACTCGAAGCACGGCACGACCCTCAGTGGTGCTCATGATGCTCCCTTAATCGTCTGGGCCCGCTCAGGAGGAAGCATTGACGGATCTGTTTGGAATGATTGAGCCGCAGATCGGATCGGCGTGAGGCACCAGATGGAACGTGGATCCGGCGAACTTGGTGATGAACACGCAGTTGAGGATTCCCGAACCGTGACCTGTCCGGTTGCTGAGATCCAGCGTTTGCGAGCCATACAGGCCGCCGGCGCTGAAGTGGTGTATGCCGGACAGCGCCGTGAGCAACGCCGCGTCGGTCGGATCCTTGCCTGCCGCCTGCAGTGCCTGTACAAGCAGGAGCACGGACTCGTAACCATTGTATTCTGCGAAGGTGGGATCGCCCGTCACGCCTGCTTGCTTCAGATAGCCGGTAAACTGCTCCGTAGCGGACGTGTGCATCTCGACGGGTTCGGCGCCGAGCTCGAAGTAGACGTCTTGCGCTGCCTGCGCCGCACCAGGGCCAGCCTGCAGGAGATCGCCCCCGTAGCCGTCATCGAGGAGCGCGAACTTCAGATCTATTCCCTGCTGCCTCAACGACGTGATGAATGCGAACGCGGTATTCGGGTCCGTTGCCGCCGTGAAAGAGTCGACGGCAGCCGACTTCATGGCCAATACGACGGGTTCCACGTTCGTGCTCCCGAAGGGCAGGCTAGCGTCAACATAGCCAGCCTTCAGACCCGCCGCTTCGGCAGACACGGCGGCAGACTTGGCTGCTTCGGAGGAACCCGGCGAGATGCTGTAGCCGACGGAAGCCAGGTTGCTACCGCCCTCCATCTTCATCAATTGACCGAATGACGAGGGCACAAGGTGGGAGTTGGCCAGACCGATGACCGAGAACATGTTCTTACTCGTGAGCCACTCCGTAGAGTCCTCGGCTGCACCAATCACAGGAACGCCATGGGAGGTGAGGTAGCCGGCTGCGGCGAAAGTGAGGGCCGAGATCGCCAGCACGACCTGCACATGATCTCTCTCAACCATCCGTTGCGCAGCAGCGAGGGCACCCGCAGGCGACGTCTGAGTGTCGCCGATGTCGACATTGACCTTGTAGCCCTGCTTCAAGGCCCAAGCTTGCCCGGCCCGGACGCCCAACTCGGAAGACCCATTGCCTGACGCTCCGGGCCCGGTCGCGTCGACGAGCAGCCCGACGGAGATGGTCCCCTTTGCGCCGGCCGCCGCGGTGCCGGCAGAACTGGACTTTGCGCTACCACAGCCGGCCGCTATCACAGTCACCGCCACGACGGCGACGACCAACTTTCGATGAACTGTCACTATTCCTCCCCGAGGTCATGCTTGCGTGCGCAGGTGTCCCCGTGGCTGAGGTGGCTATCTGATGCACGATGGGTCCTGCGCGGCCAGGGCCTCCCCTGCTGCCCTACGACCGTACAACCTCCAGGGAGCCGCCACAAGCCGGCGCTCCAACGCCTACACGACGATCGGTCATTTCGGGCACATTGCCTCGACGGTCTGCCCGAGGGCCTCGCGCGCCTGCCTGCGCTTGCCTGGGGGGTCCAGTGGTCGTATCGTGGCGTCGTCGGTGCAACCGTTTGCTAGTGTGAATTTGGCTGGACCCGAGGGGCCGGGCAGCGCACGGCTGGAGGCACATGCGCCAGTAGGTCGACCGCGCCCTGGATGTGATCGGAGATTCGCGTGATGCGTAACAATTTTGACGACGGCTGGGCGGTGCTTCTCGGCGATCTGGACCCTCCGGTGCCGCGCAACACGGCGAAGACCGGGAGCGCAGGTGGTGCGTCGGACCTCAGCTTGGACGAGGGCGGCCGGCTGCCCCTTCCGGATGCGATCGCCGCCCGGCTGGGTGACGAACTGGTGCAGGCGTTCATGGGCAAGGCGAGATCCTTGCACGGCGAATGGCTGCCAGTGCAGCTGCCAGACGACTGGACAACCCGCGCGTCCCCCTTGCCGCCAGCGCAACCCCCCACCGCCGGGCCCAGTGCCGTCGCCGACCCGCAGGTACGTGGCGGTTACCTTCCTACGGGGACGGCGTGGTATCGCAAGGTCTTCGACGCACCAGCCGATTGGGACGGTCGGCGAGTCCGTATCGACTTCGATGGCGTGATGCGAGACGCTCATGTGTGGGTCAATGGCAGCTTCCTCGGCAGTCACTACTCGGGTTACACGGGGTTCAGTATCGATGCCACCGAGTTCCTGCGTTACGGCGACGAAGGCCGCAATGTCGTCCTGGTGCGGACGGACAATTCGAGCACGGAGGGATGGTGGGCCGAGGGAGGGGGGATCTACCGGCACGCCTGGCTCGTGGTCACCGACCCGGTACATGTTGCCCGCCACGGCATCTTCATTTCGACAGCCGAGCTTGACGCCGGCAGCGCCACGCTCGCGATCAACACGGAGATCGACAACGACAGCCGTGATGCGGTGAGCGTCGCCGTCGAACATGTCATCACGGCGCCAAGCGGAATGACAGTCCGGGTGCCAGCCAAATCCACGATCGTCGAGGGGCTCGGCCGAGCGACGATGACGCAGCTAGCGGTGATCGATCAGCCAACGCTGTGGACCCTCAGGGCACCCATGCTGCACCAGCTTGCGACCGAGCTGCGGGTAGAGGGCAACGTCGTGGACGAGGTCGAGACCGCGTTTGGCATCCGCACAGTCGAATACCGGTCCGAGGGCCTCTTCCTCAACGGCGAGCACACGCCCATCCACGGCGCCTGTTGCCATCAGGACTTCGGGGGTGTCGGAATTGCCTTACCCGACCGCGTCCAAGAGTACAAGATCGCGCTGCTGCGCGAGACGGGATGCAACGCCTACCGCACCGCGCACCATCCACCGGCGCCGGAGATCCTGGACGCCTGCGACCGTCTCGGCCTGCTCGTGCTCGACGAGAACCGCCGACTCGAGTCGAACGCAGAAGGTCTCGCCGATCTCGCGGAGCTGATCCGACGCGATCGCAACCACCCGAGCGTCTTCATGTGGAGCCTTCAGAACGAGGAATTGATCGAGGGAACGCCGGCATCTCGCCGGCTGCTGCGCCGTCTCGTGGATGTCGCCCACCAGCTCGACGGAACGCGACCGACGACGATCGCCGCGGCGTTCGGCAAGGAGGACGCCGCCTACATGTCCATCCCGGACGTCGCTGGCTTCAACTACGACGGGGGTGCATCCGGCCGCTACCGCCACGCGATCCCGGGTGGCCGTGTAATGGCGACCGAGGACGCTTCTTACATGTCGACGCGTGGCATCTACGAGGACGATCCTGAGCGGGGTCTCACGTCTAGCTACGACGAAGGGGGGCTGATCGAGCGGGGCGGGAAAGAAGGGCTCGCCGCCGTTGACGCTGGTGCGGCGGGGGGCGCCTTGGGCACCGAAGGTACTCGGCTGGCGGCGACGGAGACGAACCGCTTGGCCCATCCCTACCTGGGGGGCACGTTCGTGTGGACCGGCTTCGACTACCGAGGCGAGGCCGCACCATTTGGTTGGCCAGCAGTCAACGCCCCGTACGGCTTCATGGATTTCTGCGGCTTCCCGAAGGACGTTTACCACTACTGGCGCAGCCGTTGGAGCGAGATGCCGGTCGTCCACGCCTTTCCGCACTGGAACTGGGACGGGCTCGAGGGTCGGACCCTGCAGGTGGTGATCTACACCAACTGCGACGAGCTCGAGCTCGTGCTCAACGGTCAGCTCGTCGGCGTGACGGAGGTGCCTTCGACCGGGATCGCCACCGCCACCGTGATCTACGAGCCGGGACTGCTCGAGGTCCGCGCAAAGCGAGCAGGGGCCGTAGTCGTGACCAGCTCCAGGGAGACGACCGGCCCGGCCGCCGCCCTCCAGCTCTCAACCGACGACAGCACCTGCAGCGCCGGTGGACATGATGTCGTCATCGCCCGCGTCGACGTCCTCGACGCCTCCGGGCGCATCGTTCCTGACGCCTGCCCGACACTAGAGTTCGCGTGTGACCGAGACGCGGTCGTGCTCGGCACCGGCAACGGTTCGCCCTCTGATCACGTCCCGTCCGCAGAGTCGCGTCGGCCGGCGTTCAATGGCCACGCCCTGGCTATCGTTCGAGGCCCCGAGACCCCGGGCCCCTTCTCTCTCAGCGTCGCAGCCGCAGGACTCCGACCGGCCTCGCTCGAGTTCCAGGCAGTCCCGCCGGCAAGTCGCTTCCCGGACGCTTCATCGTCCTGATGGCCGCTGGCAGGCCTGCGGGCGACCAAGTGGAAGACCCGGCTGAGCTGGCGATACGGGTCACGGCGACTGGCCTGCAGTTCAACCGCGGCGGCGGACCGGATCTCATTTGTGTCGGCCGCGGCGAGATCCACCAAATCGCTGAACAGCCACACTCCGTACCAGGCCAACGGCTCGACCTGCTCGGAACGCAGTAGCTCCGACAGCCCTTCCACGGTGTCAGCCCGAGTGTCGACACCGAGGACCCCCCTCTCACCGCTGGCGCCGAATGCTGCGAGCGCGTCAGTCCAGCGGCGTTCCAGCGCTGGGCGGATTGCCAGGGTCTTGGCGTTCAGAGCCATCAACGACAGGACTCCGTCGGGGGCGAGGCGTTCGCATAGAGACCTGACGAGTGGCTCCGGCGGATCGACGTACATCAGGACCCCGTGACACAACACAGCCCCGAACTGCTGCCCGCCGGTCGCCTCAGCGGCGTCCTCGCCCCGGGCCTCCACCAAGCGTACGCGATCACGCACCTCTGGAGCTTCGGAGGCCAGCCGATGCCGAGCCTTGGCCAGCATGGCTGGAGAC
The DNA here is from genome assembly GCA_021809105.1 of Actinomycetes bacterium. Taxonomy (GTDB): domain Bacteria; phylum Actinomycetota; class Acidimicrobiia; order Acidimicrobiales; family Palsa-688; genus Acidiferrimicrobium. The sequence goes on along the minus strand of JAKBAM010000002.1, from coordinate 134,021 downwards.
GAATCGAGGACAGTCACGTCGTAGCCCGCCCGAGCAAGCGGGAAGGACTGGTGGCCGGCCCCGCCCCCGACGTCCAAGACGGCCCCTGGCGGCTCGGCTAGGTGGTGCATAAGTTGATGGTGCAGCACGTACGTGCGGACCTGCCCTATAGCCGACGCGTAAGACCTGTCCACGAACTGGTCGGCAAGGACCGACCAGGCATCGCCGCTCACCGGAGTACTCAGCCGGCCAGCATGCCGGCGACGAAGCGCTGCGCGGCCTCGACCAGCTCACGGCCGGGAGCGTCGCCGAGAACATCCGCCATGAGACCGACGTCCTTTACGAGCGTGGCGTAGTTTTGCGAGGCCGCCATCTCGGCGTAGGACGACGAGCGCAACCGCACGCCGGAGGCGACGCAGGCGGAGCTGCTCGTCATCAGGATAGCAGCGAGGCCTTCTGGATCTACACCGAGTGACGATCCGGCGCTGAGCGCGTCGTCGGCCAACGCGATCTGTGCGGCAAACAGGGCGTTGTTGATGAGCTTTGCTTGGGAACCGCATCCGATGCCACCGAGGTGCACGACGTTGTCCGAGAGGGTCGAGAGGAGTGCCCCGACGTCGGCAAGCACTTCGGTGTCACCCCCCACCATGATCGTCAGCTCTCCAGCCAGCGCCCGCGTACCTCCGCCGCTCACCGGCGCATCGAGGACGCGGAGGCCGTGAGTCGCCGCCTGCTCGGCGATCTCCGTCACCTCCGTGGGTGAAACTGTGCTGTGCACGAGGATAACCGTCCCGGGCGCCAGGGCTCGCACCAACCCACTCGGTCCGAACATGACCTCCTCCACCCCTGCCGCATCGAAGACGCAGATCCCGACAGCCTCGACGGCCGGATCCATCTCCGCTGGACTGGCCGCCACCTGGACGTCGGTGCCCGAAAACGGTCTTAGCGATTCGGGCCGGCGGGCGTAGAGCGTGAGCTCATGACCCTGGGCATGCATCCTTTGTGCCATGGGCAAGCCCATGCTGCCTAGACCAATGAATCCAACCTTCACGACGCCCTCCCGGCGGTGGCTCGGCTCACGACGATACCTCGTGCATCTGAGGTATGAGCCCGTCGGCAAGGACGCCGAAAAGCAGCTCGCCGGCGTGATCCAGTACAACGAGGAGATGCTCCTGCTGATTACGGTAGGTAGCCGCGTGGGATAGCCACCGGCAAACGATGACCTTCATGCCCCCGATCCGTCGACTTGGCATCGGTAGCTGGCAGTCCCGGCGCGCTGCTCCAGCTGGGAGCCGTCTGGAAGCACCACCACAGCAGTACTCCCCGGCGGGACCGTCACGGTCAACGTCAGGGTGCGGTCGTCGATGATGCGCCAGGAAGACTCGATCCGCCCGTAGGGCGAGTCGTGTACTGCGTCGGCCCAGGTCAGCCGCCCACCGATCAGGGGCCGGACCCGGAAGCGGCTGTAGCCCGGATGGTCGTCGAGGATCTGGATGCCAGCGACGTAGCGGTGGAGGAAAGAGATTACCGCCCCTTTGCTGTAGTGGTTGAGGGAGGGAGACACGACTTCCACGTCAAGACCCTCCCAGGTTTCCCATACGGTTGTTGCCCCGTTCTCGACCATATAGAGCCACGAAGGACAGGAATCTTGAAGCAAGAGCTCGTAGGCGACGTCGAGGTAGCCGGTCTCGGCCAGCACCGGCAGGAGGTATGGGGTCGCGAGGAAGCCGGTTCCGAGGTGCGTGCCGGCCTCGCGGATCAGCTCTACCAGTCGAGCGGCAGTCTGAGCACGAAGCTCGTCGGGCACCAGATGGAATGCGAGGGCCCGAACGTGGTTGGCCTGGGTATCGGGGATCAGCGATCCGTCGGGGCTAATGAACTCTTTCTGCCAGGCGCCGAGCACGTTGGCAGCGAGCGCGTCGTAACTTCGTGCCTCGCGATCCCGCCCGAGCAGCTGCGCGACGCGGGCGAGGAGAACCGAGGAGTGCTGCAGGAACGCCGTGGCTACCGCCCCGTGATCCGCACTGAGGACTGAGACGTCGTAGGGGCCAGGCTCGGCATGCTCGCCCCAGTGAAAGGTACCGTCCCAGACGAATACCTCATGGGGAGCCGGCGCCGGCCGGGATTCTGCCCGGCTTCGGTGACGCCAGTTGCGCGCCGAATTCGCCGCGTATTCGACCCATTTGACCATCGATGGCCACATCTCGGCGAGTACTTCGAGGTCAGCGTACGCTCGCCACAACTCCCACGGCACCATGACGATCGCATCGCCCCAGCCGGCAGCGCCGTGATGGAAAGGCCATGTTTCCGACGTGGCGAGATGGCGGTGGGGATCGGGGACGTAGTTGGTGATACATCCGTCGGGCAGCTGCTCGGCGGCCACGTCGCGCAGCCACTTCAGTGAGAAACCGGCAACGTCATAGAGAAACGCTGCAGTAGGTACGAACACCTGCCAGTCCCCGGTCCAGCCGGCGCGCTCGCGCTGCGGGCAGTCGGTGGGTATCTCGCAGGCGTTGTCCCGGAAACTCCACTCGGCGATATCATGGAGCCGGTTGAGTCGCTGGTCGCTGCAGCGGAACCATCCGGTCCGCCGCAAGTCGGTGTGCACCACGACTCCGGTGACATCGTCGGGGCTCAGCCGGCGAGGATGACCCTCGACCCGGACGTACTGGAAGCCGTGGGTGGTATGGCGGGGCTCGAACACGTCGCCTTCGGTCCCCGCCGAGATCACCAAGTCAGTCTGGCCAACGGACAGCCTTTCACCGGTGACGAAGTCGATCGCCGCCAGGTGCTCCTGGGTCACATCGCCCCTCTCGTCGAGCGCCTCACCGTGGACCAACGCCACTGACGTGCCGGCTGGCCCCAGATCCCCGAGGCGCACCCATCCATTGATGTTCTGTCCCAAATCGACGACCTGACGATCCGGGGCTGGACGGGTCACCGACACCGGCCTGACCTCCTGCACCCGCCGGCTGGGTGGCGCGGGCGAATAGACCAGACGAGCCAGGTCGTAATCACACACCGCAACCGGTCTCCCCTCCCCGCCCAGGCGCCTATGGTCCTCGACCTGGCCGGCCATCAAGTCGGCGGTGACAACACGGCCGTCCGACGAGTGCCAATCCCGTCCAGTCGCCACCACGACCTCACCGGCATGCAGCTGGCCGAGAAACGCCAGGCGGCTCCCGTACCCGTCCCGACTCTGGGTGAAGCTTGTACGACCTCGGTACCAGCCATCGCTCAGAGCCACCTCCCAGACGTTCGGCCCCGTTGCCAGGAGCCCCGACACGTCGTAGACCTGGACCTGCAGCCTCGTTCCGTAGCTGGTAAAACCGGGGGCGGCTCGACATCCCCGACCCTTTCGCCGTTTAGAAACGTCTCGTAGATCCCGTGAGCCGTGGCATACAGGCGCCCACCCGCCACCGCTCCCCCCAGCTCGAAGGTGTGACGGAGGACGTGGGCGGTACGCTGTTCTTCGACGGGCTCCACCCACCGAGCCACCCAATCGGAAGGATCGAGCAGGCCAGTCTCGAACCAGGCGGGTTCCGACCAGTCGCTCTCGCCCGCGTCGGTGCACACCCGCACCCGCCACTCGACTCGCCGGCGAGACGCAACCGCCTCTGCCGGCCACGGCACCAGCACACTCTGCTCGGAGCGAATCTCCCCGGCCTCCCTGCCGTCGACCTCGATCCGGTACGAACGCTGGCTGATGGCTCCAGCGGGGAGTCGCCACGAGAGCCGAGGGCAGCGGTCGCCGAGCCCTAGGACGGCACCGTCTAGGTGCTCAACCCGCAGGTGGCTTGGAGCGCCTGCCAGTGGCGAGCTCATGAAGGCGGCCAGTGCAGGTCGATGAATCGCCGGATCTCCTGCTTGTGCTCGGCGTCTTCTGCCGCCAATCCCATGAACATGCCATGGCTCGCAGCTTCCCAAACGTGCAGCTCTGCCGAGATGCCGGCGGCTCGAAGCGCTCGGTGCATGCGGACCGTGTCAGACAAAACAACGTCTCGCGTGCCACTGGTGAGAATCGTCGGCGGGAACGCCTTCGAGAAGTCGCCGTACAACGGCGAGACGTACGGGTGGTGCACATCCTGCTCGCCGGCGTACAAGCTGAACGCCGGCTGGAAGCTACCGCCGAATCCCCAATCGACTCCCATGTTTGTCTGCCACGTGTCGCCCGAGGCGGTTAGGTCGACGGCTGGGGTCATCAACACCGCTGCAGCAGGCAATGGAAGGCCTTCGTCCCTGGCTCGCAGTACAAGGGCGGCGGCCAGATTGCCACCCGCAGATCCACCGCCGACGATTATTTCGGTGTGGTCGCGCTGCTCGAGCAGGGCGCGGTACACCGCCACACAATCATCGAGTGCCGCAGGATAGGGATGGTCCGGTGGCATCCGATAATCGATGGACCACACGCGGGCCCCGATCCACGGCGCCATGTCGGCCGTGGCCCAGCGGCACAGATCGCCTCCACCGAAAACGAACCCGCCGCCATGCAGGTCGAGATAGACCCGGCGGTCGTCCTCAGCCACTCCTCCCGGGGTCGCCACATAGACGCTCACGCCGGCCACCAGCATGTCCTCGACCTCCACGCTTGCGCTGGACCGTGGCGATGTGAAGCCCACGATAGACGCCATAGTGCCCTGCGAGAGGACCTCTAGGGTAACTCTGTCCTGCTCTAGGATCAGCACCTTCCAGCCGTCGACGTCAGCTGGGAGCGGCCATACAACGCCACCAGCTGGGGCCAGCTGACCCAGCGCAAGGAGAGCTTGCGCTTCTCTGCTCACAGAGGTAGGGACAGGTATGTCCCTAGCCGGCAGGTGGAGCGCTCCCTGAGACTGAAACCTGGCGTCTGCCAACTCTATCGGCTCCTTTGTGCGAGTTCGACACGGTGGGGTTCTCAGGTCAACGGTAGGTGTCGATCCAGCCGAAGATGCGTTGGATGCTCGTTGCTGCCGCAGGCAATGCCGGCTCGTTCAGGTGGCCGTGCGACGTGCCAGGCTCGTATGTTGCGACGACCGTCACCCCGGCAGCCTCTAGCTGGGCGGCGTAGGCCTCCCCCGACGAGCGCAGCGAGTCTGCTTCGGAGTTGAGGATGAAGAAAGGCGGCTGACCAGAAATGTCACCGTTGGAGGCAAAGGCGTAGGGATCGTCGAGAGCCTCCCGAGTGCCTGCGTAATGCATGTTGATCTGCTGGACTGCCTCAGCGGTAAACGCCGTCGATTCGGTGGCGAGCCTGGCGGCCAACTCCGCGCTCGCTGGTGGGAGCTCTTGGTGGACCAATGGGTACGCGAGGATCGTGGACTTGGGCATAAGACCGGCGCCGTCTCGCAGCCGCTTGGTTACACCAGCGACCAGGTTGGCGCCTGCGCTGGCCCCGCCGAGATGGATGTTCTGGGCCGTCGTTCCCAGCCAGGCCGCGTTGGTGACTGCCCACAGCCATGCCGCTAGTACGTCATCGGATGGCAGCGGGAACCGCGCTCCGTCGAGGCATTTGTGGTAGTCGATACTCATAACGTTGACCCCACGCGCCGCGATCATGAGGCCCACCCAGTGCGCCTCGGCCATGTCCAAGTCGCCAGCGACGAACCCGCCACCATGTGCCCACACGAGGCAGGCCCGGGTGCCGTCGCCCGGTAAGCGGTAACTCCGGCAAGGGATAGTGCCGTGCGGACCCTCGATCGCAAAGTCGCAGGCCTTGACAGCAGCTAGCTCGGGGAACCGCGCAACGAGCTCGTCGGTGGAGAGCGTCGCCGGCATCGCTGCCTTCCGCTCCTCTTGGGTCATCAGTTCGAGAGCGTGGATCATCTGGTACCACGTCGGTGGCGTGCTAGTCATGGTCGACAACTCATCACTGGGACGGAGCCACCGTCTTGCCGGGGACGACGTGACCGCACAACGGGTCAGCTCCTCGTACGAGATGGAAGGTAGACCCTGCGAATTTGGCCGTCGGAGTAGTGCTGCTTGCCGCCAGCGTGTTGTGCGACATGACCCCACCCGAAGCCGAGATCTTGCTCAGGTGCGCACCGTGCTTGATCTCGTAGCGCACAGCCATGCGTACCTCCGGTATGCCACACCGACTCCGAACCAAAGGGCTACCAGACTTCGGGCGCTGGAGTGTCGATCTCCAGGGGACGTCGGTACGAGAGATCCCGCTCGTCGCGCGAGCCCTTAGCGAAGTGGCGGTCGCGAAAGACGTCTGCTTCCAGGATCGACGCGTCAGCGGTCAAGGCCACCTCTACGGTCGAGCGACGCACCGCCAGTCGCCATATGCCGTCGCGCTTTTCCAGCCGGTCGATGTAGCGACCGCACAGGAGTCTGGCCGTCACACCGTCGTGATTGAGCATCGCACCTATCACATAGCTCTCGGCATGAGCTACCTCGCCTTCTATTTCACATAGATGGGTAGTGACATGATGCATATTGACCTGCGACCCGGCGGCATGCGTAGCGTTGGCCCAACCGGCATACTCGGAACCGCTCTTGACGGCCGTGCCATGTTCGTCCCAGCCGTCCGGATGGTAGGCACCGGTTAGCACGTCGACGTCATGGCGGTCGTGGCCGCGTGACTGACTGGCAATGCAGTCGAGGATAGCTTGTCGATCCTTGAGATAATTCACATCGCGGCGCAGGCTTTGGAGGTCATCGTCGTTGGTCATGTCAGCTCCCTTGGGGTCAAAACGGTCCGAGCGCCGACGGCTTGACGGCGTCGTCGAACCATGTTAGACATATGTAAGGCAGCTCACGCCGGTTTTACTGGCATGTGCCACGATCTACTAGGAGGCTCAGGTGGTGGGAAGGCTTGACGGGAAGGTAGCCGTCATAACGGGAGCGGGCTCAGGCATGGGGCGAGCCTCCGCGGTGCTGTTCGCCCGAGAGGGGGCCAAGGTCGTCTGTGCCGACCGGAGCGGCGAGGAAGAAGTGACCGCCAAGCTCATCGGCGACGATGCAGTGGCCGTCCACGTAGATATCTCCGTCGAGTCGGACGTCGAGCAAATGATCGCGACGGCGGAGGGACATTTCAGCAAGCTCGATGTACTTTTCAACAACGCCGGGTTCGGTGGTCCGATCATGCCTCTCCACGAGCAAACCATGGAGAATTGGGATGTCGTGCTGGGCACCAACCTCAAGGGCGTCTTCTTTGGAATGAAGTACGGCATCCAGGCCATGCTTCGTAACGGCGGCGGCTCGATCGTCACTACTGCATCAGCTGCGGGGCTGATCGGTTGGAAGGGGCATTCCATCTACGGTGCCGCTAAGGCGGGGGCCATCCAGCTCAGCAAAGCCGCAGCAATGGACTATGCCGAGCTCGGCATCCGTTGCAATGTGATCTGTCCCGGGATGTTTTGGACCGGCTTGGTCAAGGGAGCCCGGGACAGCGGTACCGCAGGTCAGCAGCCCCCCTCCGAGGCATACCCGCCTCCGAAGAACGTTCCGATGAACCGCTGGGGCCTTGCTTCTGAGATCGCGAACACAGCGCTCTTCCTCGCCAGCGACGAGTCGTCGTTCATCACCGGGGTGGCCTTGCCCGTCGACGGGGGCTTCGTCTGCCCGTAGCGACGTCTCTGCAGCGGCCCGAACCTTCGTCCGGGACGCTTCGCGAGGCGCCAGAACCCTCTTCGCGTGCGGAGACGTACAATATCTCTGTGCACACCTCGAGCGAATCTGGATCGCCTGCGCGCAACAGCGCCAAGTCAGGGAGCCGGTCCCCGCGCAGGGTGGGTGCAGAGACATCCGCCACCCGCCGCTTGCTGCTGCAGCGGACCGAGGAGCTCATGCTCGAGGACGGCTACGCCGCGGTGACCTACCGCCGCGTGGCAGCGAAGGCTGGTGTCACCGCTGGTCTGGTCCAGTACTACTTTCCGTCTATTGACGATCTTTTCGTGGCGCTGCTGGAGCTTCGTTTGGAGCAGAACCTCCGGGTCCTGGCAGAGTTCCTCGAAGCGCACCCCGGGAATCCCCTACGAGCCATCTGGGAATACTGTACCGACGAGACCACCGCCGCGATGTTCGCCGAAGTGATGGCCCTCGGGAACCATCGCAAGGCCATCCGCACCGAGATAGCCGCAGTTACCGAGCGGCTTCACCGGGCCGAGAGGGAGGCCCTCGCCAAGGTCCCGAGAACCTACCGGTTCGAGGGCTCGGTCGTATCGATCGACGCGCTGCTGGTCCTTCTCACTGGCCTGCCGAAGCTCCTCCTCATGGACGCCGACCTCGGGGTGGTCAAGGGACGTGCCGACGTGATCGATCTCGTTGAGGGCTATCTCGAGCGGATCGAGGTCAATCCGTCGCGATCGGGGCAGAAGGCGACAAGGCGCACTAGCAGCGTCAAGCGGGCCACTTCGACTAGGTCCACGTAGGCACCGAGCGCCCAGTCACTATGAGCGCCGAGGCGACGATGGTGCACGGTCCTGTAACCGGGGGATCTCATGGCTGGGCATTTGGCCTGCCGATCCTGGACTTCGAGCGTGCCGGCTACCGAGCGGACGAGTTTTTCATGGAGGGCGTCGCCACCCGCTACGGACTTGCAGCGGGCCACTCCCTGTCCACGGACGGACGCTGGAAGGTGTGCCCGACCGGCACTTCGCCCTTCAGGACGAGGATGGTGGTAATCCGCCCGACCGAGCCCGCGAACTTCAACGGGACCGTGCTTTTGCTTTGGAACAACGTCTCCGGCGGGTTCGACGCCTTCGGAGTCGTTGACTGCGCCGGGTTGCTCCGTGACGGATACGCCGTAGTCGGGGTTACCGCCCAACGGGTGGGGGTGCACGGCCAAGGCCGCTCGCCGATGGGTTTGGTGGCCTGGGATGTAGATCGCTACGGGTCGCTGTCACTTCCCAGCGACGACTTCTCCTACGACATATTCTCCCAGGTGTCGCAGGCTGTCGGACCCCGGCGCAGGGCTGATGGCGTCGATCCGATGGGTGGCGCGGCGGTGCGCCACGTAATCGCCAGCGGAGGTTCACAGTCAGCCGCACGTCTGGCCACATACGTCAACGCCGTCCAGCCCCTGAGCGGAGTAATCGACGGTTTCCTTCTCACCGTCTACTTCGGGACGGGCTCGCCCCTCGAGGTGGGCGACGCCGTATTCGACGTCGCCGATCCCGAGGCGTTCCGAAGCCTGACCGAACGGGGGTCACACCTGTTGCGCGATGATGCCGACGTCCCCGTGATGATCTTGAACTCGGAGCTGGAGGCCGTGCCCTGTCATCGTGTCCGACAGCCCGACACCGATCGTTTCCGCTGGTGGGAGCTTGCCGGCACCGCTCATAGCTCGGCCCAAGTCATGCGGACGCTGTCGCAGGTGGTGGAACGCGACTTCGGCTTCGCTCTGCCGGTGCCTGAGGGGATGAACCGGGTTTCGACCCGCCCGGTGTTCGAGGCGGCCCTGCACCACATGCGCCACTGGGCTGCCGGTGGCCCTCCACCCCCGGTGCAGCCGCGTATCGTCTTCAGCGGCGACCCCCCTCGGATAATGCGCGATGAGGACGGATTGGCCATCGGAGGTATACGGCTACCGCAGGTGGAGAGTCCTGTGGCATGCAACAGCTCCCTGCCGGTCGACTCGGACCCGCAGAGCCGGCTCGGAGGCACCTACCGGCCCCTCTCCCCCGAGCGATTGCGCGCCCGCTACGGTGACAGCGCCACGTACCTCGAGGCCTTCGAGCAGGCCGCTCGATCGGCGTTCGACGCCGGCGTCTTGCTCGCTCGGGACGTCGAGCTCCTTGTTGCCGAGGCCAGGTCAAGCTTGCCCGCCGGCTTCTAACCTCGCCGCCTTCTAGCCCCGGCGAGGGGCTCGCCGGATCCCGATTATCCGACCAGCTCCCCCAAGACCTCGTAGGTCCGGCGCACCGACGCAAGCGGGTCGTCGCCAACCGGAAAGATCCCAGCCCAAATGTCGGTCGCCCCCGCGTCGAGCAGAGCCTGCAGCTGGCCACGGACCGAGCTAGCGCTGCCCACTATTGCGGCTTCTGCCGCGCTCTTGTTGCCGCCTGCGCTCAGGATGCGCCGGTAGTTGGGCACCTCATCGATCGGTCCAACCGAGTTGCTGGCCGCTGCTCGTGCCGCCCCGCGGTCGTCGTGCACTGCCACTGGCAGGCCGGCGACGATGCGGGGGGGCTTGCGCCCGGCCGCTGACGCCGCCGCGTGGATGACTGGTGCCACCCGAGATTCGATGGCCGCTGCGGTAGCCATCCAGAGGATCGTGCCCTCGGCGTACTCGCTTGCCACACGCAGGAGGCGTGGTGAGAGGGCCGCGACCAGCACTTGAACCGGATGAGGTGGGGGTACCAGCCGATTGGCACTTCGGGCGCTCCAATCCTCCCCCTCCTCTTCCACCGGCTCACCCCGCAGGAGCGCGCTCAGGATCCGGACGTACGCCTCGGTGTTCCGACCAGGGCGATCGTAGGATAGGCCATAAACCCGTTCGACGATGTGTTGATGGGAAGGGCCGACACCCACCGTCAGGCCCGCGCGCCCGATAGCCGAAGCGACAGCAGACGCCCGGTTCGCTTGGAGGAGTGGATGGCAGGGATACGTCTGAAGCACCGACGTGCCCAACTCGATGCACGAGGTCGCGCGCCCGGCAATAGCCATAGCGACAAGCGGGTCGCCGAACATGAGATGGCCGAACCACAGGCTGGTGAAGCCGTCTCGTTCGGCTCGGGCGGCTTGCTCGACGACCTCCTCGACCGTGGTCCCCTTGGCAGTCAAGCCTATTCGCACCGCTGTCCTCCCTGGCGGGAGCCACTGCCCTTGACTGGATGGCCCACCGCCGCTAGCTTGTACGGCCGTATAATAGTTGACCGACTCCTTCGGCACGGCGGGGTAGGTGTCGACGGTGAAGACGGAGGGAACATGACTGAAGCGATCGACCGTACACCCCCAAGTGTCACGCTGAGGATCGGCGACGAGCGCCGGGACAAGGGATCCGGGGGGCAACACGGCCACGTCAATCCGTGCACCGGGAAGGTCGATGGCACTATCCCCCTGGCCGGCCCCGCAGAGGTCGACGCCGCGGCGAAAAGCGCGCATGAGGCCTTCCAGGCGTGGCGCCAGAGCCGTCCGGCACTCCGCCGCCAGGCGCTCCTTCGCCTCGCTGACCTGCTCGAGGCCAACGGCGCGGAGTTCGGTCGGCTCGGGACGCTGGACAACGGAATACCAACGACAGGTGTGATGGCCTCCATCGCCGCCGAGTGGACGCGCTACTACGCCGGCTGGTGCGACAAGCTGTCCAGTGACGTCGTTGGTTCGTTGGCTGATGGCGGCGCGTTCAGCTACACCCTGGCACAGCCGTACGGAGTCATTGGGGCAGTTATCACTTGGAACGCTCCCCTGCTGTCGCTGGCAATGAAGCTCCCGGCGATCGTCGCCGCAGGCAATACCGTCGTGGTGAAGCCGTCCGAGCTGACCCCGTTCACCGGTGAGAGATACATGGATCTAGTCGCCGAAGCCGGTTTCCCCCCGGGCGTCATCAACATGGTGCCGGGTTCAGCAGCAGCCGGTGAATCCCTCGTCAGCCACGACCTGGTCAAGAAGGTCTCCTTCACCGGCGGGATGACCACGGCGAGGAAAATCCTGCAGTCCTGCGCCGAGACGATGAAACCCGTCGTGCTCGAACTCGGCGGGAAATCGGCCAACATCATCTTCGAGGACGCCGATCTCGACCGGGCCGTCGCCCAGGGGACGGCGCTGTCTTGCGCAGTCATGGCAGGCCAAAGCTGCAACTTCGGGACCCGGATGCTGGTACAACGCAGCATCTACGACGACGTGATCGCCCGGGTCAGGGCGGCGGCCGAAGCGTTCACGATCGGGGATCCGTTCGAGCCCGGCGTCGTGGCTGGCCCGGTCATCAGCGAGGCGGCCCTCGAGCGCATCCTCGGGATGGTGGAGCGAGCCAAATCGGACGGTGCTCGCCTCGTCACCGGTGGCCACCGGTTGGGCGGTGGGCTGTCGGACGGCTTCTACATCGCTCCCACCGTCTTCGCGGACGTCGATCCCGACTCCGAGCTCGCCCAAAGCGAGGTGTTCGGCCCGGTACTGGCGATCACCCCATTCGACGACGAGAACGATGCTATCGATATCGCCAACAACAGCCGCTACGGGCTCTCCGGGTACCTCCAGACCGCTGACCTGCGCCGGGCCCTCCGGGTGAGCGAAGAACTTGTCACCGGCGAGGTCCTGGTCAACGGTGCACCCAACCTCATGGTCAACAGGCCCTACGGCGGCATCGGGCTCAGCGGGGTCGGCAAAGAGGGCGGTCGCCTCGGTCTAGAGGAGTTCCTCCGGGTCAAAGGCGTCGGCATAGCACTTTGACCGCCGTGATGCCGTCCCCCCACTCCCTCCAGGGTCGGGTTGCGATCGTCACCGGCGCCGGTACCGGTATCGGTCGTGCCACGGCCTCGGTCCTCGCTCAGCATGGCGCCACCGTGGTCTTGGCTGGCAGGAGGCCCGGGCCGCTGGAGCAGGCCGCAACTGAGATCGCGGCGCTGGGACCCCGGGCGGTCGCCGTCCCCACCGACGTGACGGACCCCGACCAGTGCGAAGGGCTGGTCGATGCCGTGCTGGGCGAGTTCGGCCGGATTGATATCCTCGTCAACAACGCTGGGGGCGGCTCCCTGAAGCCCCTCATGGAGTGGTCGCTTCAGGAGTGGCGAGACCTGCTCACCCTCAACCTCGACAGCGTGTGGCTCCTATCGCGCAGCGCGGCGGTGCCCATGATGGCCGCGGGAAAGGGAGCCATAGTCAACATCTCCTCGGGCGCCAGCTACCTGACCATGCCGAACGCCGCTCCGTACGGCGTGGCCAAAGCCGGGGTCAACCATTTGACGGGCGTCCTGGCCGCAGGCCTGACCCCCAGGGGCGTCCGCGTCAATGCCATCGCCGTCGGCGCGGTGGATACCGGCCAGCTCACTGACGAAGCCCGGCGGTACCTCGACGAAGGATCCGCGTTTCCGGGTAACGCGATCGGGAGGATCGGGCGACCTGAGGAGATCGCCTACGCCGTGCACTTCTTCGCATCCGACGCGTCAAGCTACTGCTCAGGTCAAACCCTCTGGATCAATGGCGGTCCGAAAGGCGAAGGCGGCCCTTGAGCCCGGATTCCATCGGCGCGACCGAGACGCCGCTGGCCGTTGGAGGTCCGATGCGCTACTCGGGGGGGCGTGTCCACAGGGTCGAAGACAGTCGGCTCCTCACCGGTCGAGGCCTGTACGTAGACGATGTGGCACTTCCGGGCATGGTCCACGCTTGCTTCGTCCGCAGCCCTTACCCCCGGGCCCGCATAATCCGGGTAGGCACCGCCGATGCTGTGGCCCTCCCGGGTGTCATAGCGGTATTCACTGCAGATGAGCTAAATCCGGGCGTCCACGAGCAGTGGCATACCCTGTTCGGACCCGGCGGTCCTGAAACTCCTCGTCCACCTCTAGCCGAGGCGGAGGTACGTTTCGTGGGTGACCCTGTGGCGCTGGTCGTCGCCGAGAGCCGCTATATCGCCGAAGACGCCTGCGAGCTGGTGGAGGTCGACTACGAGCCCCTGACGCCGGTGATCGACTACACGACCGCCGAGGCCGCGGACGACCTGGTCCACGCCGCTCACGGAAGCAACCTGATTGGTGGTATCGACCTTCCCCCGAGCGAAAGCATGGAGGAGCTATTCGACGGAGCCACGCACGTGGTCGCCGAGACGGTCTATCAGCAGGCTCAGGCCGCCGTACCGATGGAGACCCGTGGGATCGTGGTCCACCACTCACAGGGCGAGATCACCATCTGGGCGGCCACGCAAGCACCGCACGAGGTACGGGCGTTCTGCGCCCGCCTTCTCGGCATGGCGGAACACCGGATCCGGGTCCTGATGAAAGACACTGGCGGCGGGTTCGGCCAAAAGGTGATGGTGCAGCGGGAGGAGATGTGCCTCATGCTGGCCGCCTTGCAAGTCGACGGCCCGGTGAAGTGGATAGAGGACAGGCGCGAGAACCTGATGGCGGCGGGCCAGGCACGCCACGAGCACGGATCAGTCCGTATCGCCCTCGATGAGGACGGGATCATCCAGGCAGCGCATATCGACTACGTCGAGGACGACGGGGCCTACCCGACGCCATGGCCAGTGTTGGTGACGTCCTCAGTCGGCACGCTATTCCCCGGACCATATCGCGTCGAGAGATCCAGCTACACCACTAAGTGCATTTACACCAACACCCCTGGCCGCTCGGCGTACCGGGGGCCATGGGTATTCGAGTCCCTGGCACGCGAGGTGCTGCTGGACAAAGCTGCACGCCAAATCGGCATTGATCCCGTAGAGCTGCGCCGGCGCAACCTCCTGCGGGCCTCGGATATGCCCTATACGAACGCCAACGGCCTGCCGTTCGACTACATCACTCCCCTCGAGAATTTCGAGCAGGCACTTGACATCCTCGGCTATGACATGTTCAGGCGGCAGCAGGCCCGGGCTCGACTAGCCGGCCGCTATCTCGGGGTAGGCGTGTGCAACTACGTCGAACCCACAACCCCGGGGGGAGGCATGAGCTCCACGGAGGGCGCGACGATCCGTATCGAGCCGTCGGGGAAGGTCAACGTTTACGTCGCCGGAGGCTCCAGCGGCAACAGCATCGAGACGACCGTGGCTCAGCTCACCGCCGACGCCCTCGGTGTGGACATCGCTGACGTGGCCGTCATGCAGGGTGACACCGCGTTGAGCGGGTTCGGGGCCGGGACCCAGGGCAGCCGGAGTGGTTCGATGACTGCCGGCGCCGTCAGCGAGACCGCCCGGGTACTCAAGGAGCGCATCGTCGCCATCGCCGCCCACCGCATGGAAGCTGCCCCGGAGGACATCGACTTGTCCGCAGGTCGAGCGACCGTACGGGGAACTCCCGCGGTAGCCATCCCATTCTCCGAGATCGCGTCGCTCGCCTACTTCCAACCCGATGCGCTGCCGCCGGAGGTGCCTCCCGGACTCGAAGCGACCGGGCGCTACAAGGCGGTTACCCGCTTCAACTGGGCCAACGCCGCGCATATCTGCACCTGCGAGGTCGACATCACCACCGGGCGCGTCACATTGCTGCGCCACATCGTGAGCGAGAACTGTGGAGCCATGATCAACCCCAATGTGGTGGAGGGGCAGATCGCAGGTGGCACCGTGCAAGGAATCGCCGGAGTCCTCTACGAGCACCTCGCATATGATGAGGCCGGCAATCCGGTCGCTACTACGTTCATGGATTATCTCGTCCCGACCGCCGGCGAGGTGCCCGTGATCGAATATGGCCATCTCGACACGCCGGGCCCGGGTCCAGGCGGCTACAAGGGCGTCGGCGAAGGCGGGGTCCTCGGCTCCGTGCCGGCCGTCGCCAACGCAGTCGCGGATGCCCTCTCCCCCTTCCACGTATCGATCAACCGGCTGCCCTTGACACCCGCCGCGATCATCGACCTTCTCGAACACGCACGACCTTAGGGTGCTCCGCCCATCCTGGACGGGTCGACCACTGCTCGCTGGTGGGTCCCGCGGCTGACCTGACCATCAGGACCGTCGACCTCCACCTCGAAGTTGAGCCTGCGCTTCACCACCGACGCCAAACGGCACCGGACGATGAACTCGCGTCCTTCGAGCACTGCGTCGTCGTGGCTCACGCACACGTGAGTCCCGACCGTGGCCTCGTCGCCGTCGAGGTGCTGCTCTGCCGCGTTCGAGCACGCCGCCTCGATGTAGCTGATCATTGACGGCGTGGACAGCACGTCGACGGGGAGATGTCCGGGGGACATCGCCTTGGTGACGAGGTGGCGGGCCTCGTAGGTGATGCCGGGGGCCAAGGTCGCTTTCACATCCCGATTATGCCAGCGAGGCCGATCCTGGGCCCCTTACAGAGCGCTGCTAGCCTTGTACGCATGCATAGCACCAACGAAAGCGCAGGGAACGGCACCTCCCTCACCGACAAGGTGATGCAGTTCACTGGTACGGTCGTGCGGCTGTTGGACGAGGCCAAACAGCCAGGTTTCGAAGACACTGGGTGGGCCCCCCTGGCCGAGCTCGTAGCAACGCAGGAGTTCGAGCGGGTAGGCATTTGGCGTGAAGTTATGAACTGGCAGGAGTTCGTCTCGTTCCAGACCCAATTTGCGAGGCGGAAGGGACTCGAGACGAGAGTCTTGCGGATTACGGAGGCTGCCAGCAAGGTCTTCTACGAAATCGAGGAGCGCCACATCACGGACAGCAAAGTCAATGTTGTCAACTCAATGAACGTCTTCGACTTCAATGAGGATGGCAAGATTCGGCGCATGGACATCTACATCCAGGGTGTAGTCGAACCCTCCATCCCACTCCAGGCCATGCGCTTCCGCCCATGACAGCAGGGCCAGCAGGCGATTACCCGGCGGTCTGACAGGTCGGCTGGTTGTTGTTCGTCGCAGTTGCCGTCCCGCCGCTGACACGAGCAGTAAACCAGCAGTTGACGTTGTGAGCCTGGCCGGCAGGGAAGGTAAGCGGCGACGTCAGGCCACCTACGGTGTCCCCGTTCAGCGATTGGAGGCCGGTGGTCACCTCAGCAGCGCTCGGCGTACCGCTCGCTGTGAGGCCACCCGCCTTGATGGCATCCTGCAGCAGCTTGCCCGAGATCCAGAGGGTGAATGCGTCCTGAGTGAACACGTTGTTGTTCTCCCGGACTCCGGGGAAGTACTTGTCCATCGCGGCGTTGGACGCCTGCACCGCTGAAGTCGTGGCGAAGAACGGCAACGTTGGAGACTCGAGCTGGAGTGTGCTCTTCAGCCCCGGGGCGGAGGCCTCACTGAGACTCATCCCCCCGGCCTCCTGGACATAGATCGGCGTGTATCCCTGCTGGGCGCAGTCAGTGGCGACCCGGACGATTATGGCCGAGGCGTCCCCGATGAAGACCGACTTAACACCCTTCTGCTGAGCCGCCACGCATTGGGCGGTGTAGTTCGGCGCAGTTGCCGAGATCTCCGCGTTGTAGACCACCGGCAGCCCCAGCTGCTGGCCTGTGGCCGTGAAGGCAGGCACGCTCTGCGCGCAGATCGGAGATTCGGCGCAGTAAATGTTTGCGAGGTTCGTCGCTCCCGCGGCCTTCGCCGTGGACAAGACCGCGTAGATCGCAGAGCCGTTGGTCTGGCCCTCTGCATAGAAGTCGGGACTGGTGCTGAACGGCGGACCACTTGAGTATCCCCCGACGACGGGGATGTTGGCGGACGCAACCGTGCTAGCCCAGGCCGAGTCGAAGTTCGAGGTGTCAGCGATCGCCACCACTTGGGCGGAGATGAGCGCCTGGATGTCAGTTACGGATGTGCCAGGGCTGTTGGCATCGTCCTTGACGATCAGCTGTACGGGATGCCCGTTGATGCCGCCCGCCGCGTTGACCGAGTCCGCCCATGCTTTGTACTCGTCCTCCGCCGGCACGTTGAACACACCAAACGGGGATCCAGAGCAACTGCAGATGAGGCCCACCTTTATCGGGGTACCAGATGCTGCGCTCGATGGAGAGCCCCCCGAGGTCGGGCTCGACGCCGGCGGCTTGCTGCTGGACCCGCACGCCCCCAACAGGAGAGCGATTGCAGCTACTCCGCAGGCGGTGGACCACAACTTCCGTCTCGAGCTCACGACGATGACTCTCCTTCGATCGGGTAAACGGTGCTGGAAGCTTTGATGGTGCGTTGAGTAGAGGTGCCCGGCACTGTGGTCGCGCCGCGCAGAGCGTGGCGTAGACGCATCGTCAGATCCCCCTGAGCTGTTCGGTCGTATCATACATCAAGCGGTCAAGCCTGTTCGTTTAAACAGTCATACGGCGCCATGCCGTCAACTGGGAGCCCACCCCGCCGGGCCCCCCTGAACGTCAGGCTTGCACCGCGTCCCCTCTGCGGAGATCGTGGGAGCCGGGGACTGGCGCCGCCGGGTCATGGTCGGTCGCCACGACCCGGTTGAGAGCGTCGACGTGGACGACCGTGGGCCGATACAGCGGGATCTCCTCGGCGCTGTAGTCGCCGTAGCTGATGATGATCACTGTGTCGCCAGGGTGGACCAGACGCGCCGCCGCACCATTGATCCCGATCGTGCCGTCACCCCTTTGACCCTCGATCACGTACGTGGTGAGCCGGCTTCCGTTGTCGATGTCTACGATGTCGACCTTCTCGTTGGGCAACAGATCGGCGGCCTCCATGAGGTCGGCGCTGATCGTCAGCGAGCCCACGTAGTGGAGATCGGCGTGAGTGACCGTGGCGCGGTGGATCTTCGACTTCAGCATGCTGCGGTACATCTGTCCTCCTCGAGCTTCCACCGGTCGGCCCGGGCTCGTCCCGTGACCGCCGCTTCAGCTCGACCGAGGATCGCAAATCCACCACAACGGGCACAACCAGATGCTCCCCCTTGGCCGTGCAAGCCATCCGCCTCGTGGCTGCTTGCTACCCGAGCGACGGTCTGCAAGCGTATGCATCTGCCGACCCGGCGAGGCGCTCGCTCGGCGTGTATCGGGATCGGGAGTACCCAAGCTGTGACCAGGGGAGAGTCGTGACCTCATTTGACGAAGATCTCGAGATCGCCGGCACAGCCGGGCTCGACGGTACGCCGCGCCGAGCTGCCAAGGCCGAGTACTCCGTGACCGAGGTCGAGGCACTCCTCGGGCGCATGACGCTAGAGGAGAAGTGCGCTCAGCTCGGCGGCGTCTGGTACAGCGCCCTGCTCGTCGAGGGCCAGCTCAGCGACGAGCTCATGGAGCAGCACCTGTCACAGGGCCTCGGCCAGATCACCCGTATTGCCGGTACCGGGTTCGACCCGGTACCGGCGGCCGAGGCTATCGACCGGATCCAGCGCTTTCTCGAGGAGCGGACGCGGCTCGCCATCCCAGTCATCGCCCATGAGGAGGCACTGACCGGCCTCATGGGGCCCGGGGCGACCAGTTTCCCCCAAGCGATTGGCCTCGCATCGACGTGGGATCCCGAGCTGGTGGAGCAGGTGGCCTCAGTCACCGGAAGGCAGGTCCGTGCGGTCGGGGGGCGCCTGGCGCTGGCGCCGGTGCTCGACATCGCCAGGGACCCCCGCTGGGGTCGTCTCGAGGAGACCTACGGGGAAGATCCAGAGCTGGCGAGCCGTATGGGTGTCGCCTACGTACGAGGTATGCAAGGCCAAGGTGTGCACGCCTGCGGGAAGCACTTCGTGGGCCACGGCACCACCCTCGGCGGCCTGAATCACGGTCAGGTGGTCCTGGGGCCGCGGCGGCTGCGCGACGTCGAGGCGGCACCGTTTCGTGCCGCCATCCACGAAGCCGGCCTCGCCACCGTCATGAACGCCTACAACGATCTCGACGGGCTCCCTATCGTTGGCTCCCCGGAGATCATGAATGAGCTTCTTCGGCGGGAGTTGGCCTTCGAGGGCTGTGTCGTGGCCGACTACTACTCCGTCAACGACCTCGACGGGCTCCACCACATAGCCGCAGATCGCGAAGAGGCAGCCAGGCTGGCCCTGCAGGCCGGAATCGATGTCGAGCTCCCGTCGTATGACTACTACGCGACACTCCCCCGCCAGGTCCATGCTGGCAGAGTCGACGAGGAGATCGTCGACCGGGCCTGCCGGCGGGTCCTCCGGGAAAAGGCCGCCCTTGGACTGTTCCACGACCGGTATGTCGGAACCGTCGCCGCCGGCGAGATCGAGTCACCCGAGGATCTGGACCTGGCCCGGCGCGCGGCGGCCCGTTCCATCGTGCTCCTGACCAACGACGGGACGCTTCCTCTGCAGCCGGGACTACGCCTCGCAGTCCTGGGCCCGTCGGCTGACGACGCGCGCAATCTGTATGGCGACTACTCATTCCCAGGGCGGTCCATCCACATCGGACCGAACCAGGTCGTGTCCGACGTTGTCTCACCCAACGACCTGCGCCGGATCGCGCGGCCGGTTCCTACGCCGCGATCTGCTCTTCGTGATCGGTTCGAGATCGCAGATGACGTGGCTGCCGCCGACGTCGCAGTCGTGCTCGTCGGTGGCCGGAGCGGGATGTCCGAGGAAGACACGTCGGGTGAGTTCCGCGATGCGAGCGATCTCCGCCTGCCTCCCGAGCAGCTGGCTCTCATCGAGCAGACCGCGGCGACTGGCGTACCGACCGTGGTGGTGGCGATCGGCGGGCGCGCCCATTCCCTCAGCGAGGTCCTTCCACATGCCGCTGCCCTCGTGATGGCTTGGCTACCGGGTGACGAGGGTGGGCGCGGGCTCGCGGACGTCCTTACTGGTGATGTTGACGCAGGTGGACGCCTGCCGGTGTCCCTGCTCCACTCCGTCGGGCAGGTGGGCGGCTACCCAGGCCACCACCATGGGGGCGGCCGAAGCCTTATGTACGGCGACTACACGGACGGGCCCGTGACCCCCCTCTTCCCGTTCGGACACGGCTTGTCGTACACGACGTGGTCCTACGACGACGTCGCCGTGCAGGCTGGGTCCACCACCGAGGACATCCGGATCGACGTGACCCTCACGAACACGGGCGATCGTACGGGCGACGAAGTAGTTCAGATCTACGCACGCGACGAGCTCGCGTCGGTCGGTCGGCCTGCCCGCCTGCTCGTGGCGTTTCGCCGGGTGGCAGCGACGAGCGGCGAGACGGTAAGACTGCGATTCACGATCCCAGCCGGAAGGCTCGGTTTCCACGGCACCGACCTCCGCTTCCGGGTCGAACCCGGGGACGTCACCTTCCTGATCGGCCCGACGGCGACGACCGTGGCCGTGGCCGGCGAGGTCGCGCACCCAGATCCCAACGCCGTGGGACCGTTCACGGTCAGGTGCACCTGAGTACGTCGGACATCATCAACGCGTGGAACTGCTAGATCCAGTGGTCAGACGGCAAGCCCTGCCTGTGCAGGCCGAGGTCGACGAGATCGCCTAACGACGGCGTCGCCTCACTCACCGGCGAGGAGTCCAGCGCGCGCCGCCTCCCACGCATCCTCGAGAAAGCTACGCACCTGCGCGACCTGCTCAAAGTCCTCAGGCGCCTCGCCCATGAACATGCCGTGGGGTGCTCCCTCCCAGACGTGCAATTCCGCGCGAACGCCGGCCTTCAGCAGTTTGCGGTGCAGGCGCACGGTGTCGGACAGCAGGAAGTCGCGAGTGCCCGCCGTCAGGACGGTCGGCGGGAACTCGGCGGTGAAGTCACCGAAGAGCGGTGAGATGTAGGGGTCGTCAAGCGGACGGCCGCCCGCGTAGAACGCCGCCAGGTTGGTGAGGCCACCTGGCGCGAGGGTGAAGGCATTCGTCTGGAAGGTGTCGCCCGCCTGGGTCAGATCTGCGGGTGGTGAGATGAGTCCGACCGCGACGGGAAGCGGGAGCCCCTCGTCGTGGGCGCGCAGCAGTAGCGCAGCAGCCAGATTGGATCCGCCGGACTGGCCAGCAAGGGCGATCGAATCAGGTCGGTAGTGGGCAAGTAGTGCGCGGTAGACGGCCAGAACGTCGTCGAGGCCGGCGGGATAGGGGTCGGTCGGCAGCTGCCGATAGTCGATGCCCCACGTCCGGACGCCGTAACTGCCTGCGACGAGCTCCGTCGAACGGCTCGCTGTCGCTCCTCCGCCGAAGACGAACCCACCACCGTGAATGAAGTACAGCACGCGGTCGTCGTCTCCGAGGCCCTCTGGCGTGGCGATGAAGTACTTCGCCCCGTCCACTTCGTAGGACTCGGCCGGGGCGGCAAGGCCCGTGTCGACAGACGCGGTCGTGACCTTCGCGACGGCTTCGATGGTCGCTGGATCGGTGCTTGCGGCTCGGGCTGCCATCGCCGCCCACCCCTCGGCGTCGCCTGGCTCCGGATTGGGCTGCGGCGCCATTTGCATCGAGGCAGCCAGGATCGCCTGGGCCGCTGGACTGATGGTCGTGGGGATCGGCATCTGCGCGTACTGGTGTTCTGTGGAAGGGGAATCCGTCATGTTGAGCCTCCGCTCTGAATCGTCGAATGCGGCCTTGCGCCGCGTGGTTTTAAGGGTGCACCTCCAGCGTGCCCAGCTGGTAGGCGCGTCCCTTGCGTCGGTCGGCCTGCCCGCCTGCTCGTGGTGTTTCACCGTCTCGCAGGGAGGCGCTACGAGACGGTAGACCTGCGATTCATCAACTGAGTACGTCGGACATCATCCACGCGTGGAACTGCTCTATCCAGCGGTCGGACGGCAAGCCCTGCTCTAGCAGGCCGAAGCCGTGGCCGCCTCGATTGTAGAGGTGGGCCTCAGCAGGTCGCCCGACCTTTCGCCACGCGGCGTGCGCCTCTATCGATCCTTCGAAGAGCGGGTCGTCGGCGGCGGCCGCGGTGAAGAGCGGCGGTGCGTCGTCGGGAACGGACCCGGTGCGACTGGGCCCATAGATCGCTCCTACGAAGGCCGGCCGCACGTCTCGGTCGTCGTGGGCGGCCAGGTCGAGCACAAGACGGGCGCCCGCCGAGAAGCCAAGGGCCCCGACCCGGTCGCTCTGGAGACCCCACTGCGCCGTTCGGTCGCGAACGCACCGCAAGGCGGCTATCCCATCGGCGAGGGGGATCCCTGCGAACTCGTCCATTCGCCGGAGGAGCGTGGCCAACCCGGCGGGGTCCGCTGCTTGCGTTAATGCAGTCATATCCTGCCCCTCGGGCGTCTCCATCACCCGGTATTTGAGCACGAACGCGGCGACGCCGCGATCGGCGAGCCACCGGGCAACGTCGAAGCCCTCGTGGGCTATCGCCAGCATGAAGTATCCCCCTCCGGGACACACGACGACGCCCGCGCCGGTAGCGACCGCGGGATCCGGCAGGACGGGGGTCAGCGTAGGGTGGACGACATTGAGCAGGAACTCGCACTCCGCGGCCGGTACGGGGACCTTCAGTCGGCGCTCTTCCCAGGTCCATCCGTCGGACCCAGGAGCAAGACCCTCCCACAGCTGCACTGGCTCGGCAATCATCATGGTGACAGCGGACCTCCGGGTCTGGGTTTTCAGCGGGGGATGACGGGCAGGATCAAGCGCGACGGGTGGAGCTCATCGTGGAATACGGTCTGGGTGGCCGCCACGACGCCAGCGTCGGCAGTGATGCGACGCCCGGTGTTGGGGTTCAGGTCGTAGGTGGGATACTCGCTCGAGGACACGTCTAGCCGGATGCGGTGCCCCTTCTTCAGGACGACACTGGTCGCCCACAAGTCGATGTCGTAGCAGTATGCAGCTCCGGGCGTTCGAGGACGCGCGACGCCGACGCCGGTGCGCACAATGCCCTGGCACAGATGGATGGCGCGGCCGTCAGGGAAGACATCGATCAGCTTCGCTGTGAAGTCGGTGTTCTCCACCGACGAGGATGCCCACAACTCGAGCGTGACGGGGCCCGTGATCTCCAGCTCCTCCACCAGGGGCGACGTCGTATAGACGAGAACATCAGGTCGCGCAGCGATGGCCTCGAGATCGACGGGATCGTTGAAGGTGAAGCCAATCGCCACTGGCCCAGGAACCGGATCGGTCGGGTCGTAGACGAAGGAATCGGGTCCCTCCTGGCCCGGCGGATCTGTGCCAAGGCTGCGATGACCATGAGTGCTACCAAGATAGTACGAGGCCCAGTGCGTCCGACTCAGCGGCCACTCGTACTCGTCACGCCATGTGTTCTCGCCCATCACATAGAGCCGGATCGGTGCCTCGTCGTCGTACCCGCCAAACTCCCCCTTGAGATGGTGGGCGAAGAACCGCATGACGGGTGCGCCCGGACTGAAGTCGAAGAAGATCCCGGCGTTGGGGTCGGCGTCGGGTCGGACCTGGGCACTGTTGTGGTTCCAGGGGCCGATGACGAGGCGCTGCCCGCGCCGCGTTTGCTCTGTGACCCCGTAGCGATGCATCGTGACGAAAGCCTCGATCCCTCCTCTTGCGAAGTAGTCGTACCAGCCAGCCAGATGCAGGATCGGCAGCTCTATCTGCTCCATGTGTCTGGCCGCGCTCGTCCGCCGCCAGTACTGATCCTGCTGGTCGTCGTGGTCGCACCAGTCTCGAAACCACGGGGCCAAGTCCCGTAGCTCCTCGATGTCACGCAGAGGCCGGCGCTCGAAAAGCGGCCGGACCGCGCTGGTCTGCAAGTCGAACGCCTTGGCAATCAGCTCCATGAAGTCAGACCCGCCCCCCTCGAGGAGCGAAGCGGCTTCGGCGACCTCGGGCAGCGGAGGTGTTACCCCCCTGCGCTCGGCCTCGTAGGCAGTCATCTGAGCGCTCCAGATCAACGCCAGGCCCAGGGTCATCACACCAGGGGCGTAGTACCACCCGCTATCGGCCCAGTCCCAGGGGCATGTGAACGGCGTGATGCACACAAGATGTGGCGGCCGGGCGATAGCCGCCGTCCACTGCGTGAGCCCGCTGTAAGACGCCCCGTACATGCCGACCTTGCCGTTCGACCATGGCTGGGCGGCCGCCCACTCCACCGTGTCGTAACTGTCCTCGACATCTGGCTGGAACGGGTAGAAGTCGCCCTCAGAGCCGTACCGGCCCCTGCAGCTCTGCACCACCACTGCGTATCCCTGCGCTGCAATCATCTGCCCCATTATCGCCATGTACCCGTCACGATTGCTGTACGGGTAGCGCTGCACCAGTACCGGATGCCGACCCGGAACCGCAGGCCGGAAGACGTCGGCGCGCAGGCGGATCCCGTCCCGCATGGGCACCATTACGTCCTTCTCGACAGTCACCTCGTCGTTCTCAGCCATATAACGGCTCCTTCCAATTAGGCGGCCGGATCGCGAGACTCGGGATACCGTCGCTGCTGATCCGCGCCGGCCCCGATGCGCATACCGCATTCGATACGACAGTACCCGTCCACGTGTCATACAATCAAGCGAGGAGGGCAAAGTAGCGCTGTCGCGATCCCAACCTGGCCACCCCGGAGGGCTACTTCGTCAGCGCGTTGAGGACGAGTGATCCAAGCTCGCTGTAGGCCTGCCCGGAGGTCAGGTCCGTACGCTCGAGAAGAATGCCGTGCATGATGCCGTCGATGAGGAGTGAAACAGACTCGCCGATGAAGCGAGCATTCGTCGCCCGGAACTCGCCAGAGCCGATGCCGTCTTCGATAAACCCGTGCACCCGGTCGGCAGCCGCCCGAGAGTTGAGCTCATAGATGTCCCTCGTGACTCGAAGTTGCATCATATCGAAGTAGCACGTGGATGACATCCGGCTCATCTCGAAGCCCACGCCCGACAGGTATTCAGCGATCCGTTCCCGCTCCGATTCAAACGGACCGATCCGGACCTCGATCCTGCTGGTGGCCTCGCGAAAGAACCTGCGCAACAGCGTCGCGAGCAAGCCTTCTTTGCTGGAGCTCAGCGCATACAAGGTCGTCTTCGAGCACCTGGCATAGGCGGCGAAATCATCCATAGTCGACGCGCTGAAACCGTGTTCGAGTACTTGGCTCTCCAATATGGTCAGGAGTTCGCCGCGACGCGCCTCATTCAGGCGCTTCGCCTGGACGTCGCGGTACAAGCCCCGAGAGGGTCCGGCTACCGACCGCGGCGGCGTCATGACCGCACCCCTACACCGACAACGCCCCTGGCGACGGGCGCCTGCCACGAACCCGACCTCACGGGGCGTCAAGCTAGCAGGATGGCTCAGGGCACGACGTAGCCCCCATCGACCGGGAGAGCGACACCAGTGATGAACGACGCCTCGTCGCTCGCGAGAAAGAGCGCAGCAGCGGCCAACTCGGTGGGAAGACCCCATCGGTTCATGGGCACGCTGGGCGGAGTCCGGGCATCCGGTGGTGGCACGGCATGATCCTTCGAGGCTTTGACCAGGCCAGTCCAGGTGTTCCCGGGACAGATGGCGTTAACCCGTATCCCTGCCTCCGCGTAGTCGAGCGCCGCACATTTCGTCAGTTGGATGACGCCGGCCTTCGCCGCCGCGTAAACGCCGTGTCCCTTCCAACCGACCAAGGCCGCGGCTGAAGCAGTGTTAACGATCGAGCCACCGCCAGTGCGCAGCATCGAGTGGATGCCGTACTTCATTCCGAAGAACACGGCCTTGAGGTTGACACCATGGATCATATCCCAGTTGTCTTCGGTCTGCTCGGCCAGCGGCATGATTGGACCGCCCAAGCCAGCGTTGTTGCAGAGAACATCGAGCCGCCCGAAGGCCTTGTCGGCAGTGTCGATCATGGATGCTATCTGAGCGGGAATTGCTAGATCGACCTGCGCGGCGATCGCGGCGTCACCGATCTCCGCTGCGACATCATGCTGACGGCCGCTGATGTCGGCACATACAACCCGGGCGCCCTCCGCCGCGAACAGCTTGGCCATGGACCTACCTATGCCCGATCCAGCCCCGGTGATCACCGCAACCTTGCTCTCCAGACGCCCCGTCACGGTGTTACACCACGCTTCGGCGCCTCAGTGGTCGCTCCGCTGCGCCTGATGGCACGCTCGTCCGTACCCAGGTAACTAGCGATCACACGCGGATTGTCTCGAATCTCGGAAGGGATCCCTTCGGCGATCACTGCGCCGGCCTCCAGGCAATACATGCGATCGCTGATGCTCAGTACCAGCGGCATGTCATGTTCGATGAGCAGCACCGAGGCCTGCAGCTCACGCTGAACCATCTTGATGAGCGGACCGAAGGCCTCCGTCTCGCGTTGTGCCAATCCTGCTGTCGGTTCGTCCAGGCAGATTACCCTGGCGTTCAGTGCCAGAAGACCGGCCAACTCCACGACCCTTCTGGTGCCGGTGGACAGGTCATCTATGTAGTGGTCGCGGTAGGGTCCGAGGCCCAGGAAGTGGACCAGCTCGCCTATCTCGGCCGACGAGGCCCGACTTCGTCGCCTGGCGCTCGGAAGACGCAATGCCGTCGACACCATCGCCGTCTTCCCTTTCGCCTCGAGAGCGACCAAGAGCGTGTCGGTCACCGTGAGCTCGGGGAAGAGTGTCGCCGATTGGAAGGTTCGACCCAGTCCAAGCGATGCTCGCGAGGACGGCGGCCGGCCGGACACCTCTTGGCCGAGGATCCGGACCGATCCTCGACTTGGGACAAACCCACCAACTGCGTTCATGACGGTCGACTTGCCTGCACCGTTGCTTCCGATGAGCCCCACGATCTCGCCACTGTCAACGGCCAACGACACATCGTTGACTGCAACATTACCGCCAAAGATGACCCGTAGATCGGACACCGCGAGCGCCGGGACCGCGGGATCCAACGGCCCTTCCCTCCTTCGCAGACCTTGAGGATAGGTCACGCTCTCGGGTCCGACATCCTTCCCGAACCGACTATCCGCCCAATCCATGATGGCATCTCGCACGGCGAAGCTGATCTGGTTCAATCCTCGTGGGAAGTAAAGCAGGATCGCCAAAAGACCGAGGCTCGATGTCAACAGCGAGAGAGTTGTGTTGTTTGGAGCAATTGCGGGAATGCCGATGACCCAGATGGCGCCCAACAGGGCTCCTGTCACCGAGCCCATGCCGCCGATCACGACCATCGTGACCAGTGCCAGTGAATTGTCGACGAGGAAGAAGCTCGCAGTAAACGGCACATTGGCGAACGCGCCGCCGAGCAGGCACCCACCCAGCCCGGCGAGCGCGCCCGCGAAAGCGAAGGCACGGATCTTGATGCGGCCCGGCGCCAGTGTGTAGGCAGCCGCGGCGTTCTCGTTGTCCCGGACGGCCTTCATCGTCCGGCCGATGTTGCTGTCCCGAAATCGACTCAACACCACGATCACGAGGACCAAGATGACCAAGACCACGTAGAAGTAGGTCCGCTGGCCAGGGAAGGAGATGAACCACAGTCGTCCCACTGGGAACGGGACGTTGGCACCGTCAGGCGCATCGCCGCTAAGGGCCGGCAGGTAGTAGACGTATTGCTCGGCGGCGAGGGCAAACGT
The DNA here is from genome assembly GCA_021809105.1 of Actinomycetes bacterium. Taxonomy (GTDB): domain Bacteria; phylum Actinomycetota; class Acidimicrobiia; order Acidimicrobiales; family Palsa-688; genus Acidiferrimicrobium. Next base: position 106,239 of record JAKBAM010000002.1, on the reverse strand, counting down.
GAACGTGACTACCGCCAGGTACAGTCCCCGCACTCGGAGTGAGCTGATCCCCAGCCCGGCGGCCAACACCGCCGCCCCGATGGTCATCATGACAATGGCCAACCAGAACGGCACCCCCGAATGCACAAGGCGCGCCGCGCACAAGACGGCGATACCGGCAATGCCCATCTGGCCGAGGGAGAGCTGGCCCTGCCAACCGGTGATCACCGTCAGCGACGACGCACAGATCGCGAAGGCGAGCACGGCCGTGTAGAGCTGTTGGGAGGATGGTGCAGTCACGAGCAGCGGCAGGATCAAGGCGGTCACGCCGAGGAGCATCAGGCCACTCTTGTCGATGTTCCTCGCCCACCACTTCGACCGCAACCTCTGAGGAATAGGGCGAGACCGCGGCGTGAAGGCGAAGACCTCCTCATCTGCCACGCGCTCTCGGCCGTACAGGACGACTGCGAGCAGGACGGTCCCAAAGACCAGGAGCTCGATCAAACCGGTATCGGCGATGAAGTTGAAATTCACCAGGCTCTGCCCGATACCGATGAGGATTCCAGCGATCATGGCGCGACGAAATGAGGACATCCGTGCAAATAGTGCAGCCGCCAACGCCCAGGCAAGCGTCTCGGGCCCTAGCGACGCCAGCCCACCCGCCAAGCTGGTCTCACCGCCGATGAGCACCAGCGACAAGGTGGCGAGCGCGGCACCGAGGGCCCACACGAGGGTCGACACCAGCTTCGGGCTGATGCTGGCCGACCGCGCCAACTCCGGGTTGGTGGCACATGCCTTGACTGTCTTGCCGAGCATGGTGCGCTCGAGGAACCATGCCAGCCCGACGATGGCGACGGGCACCAGGATAACGATATCCAGATCTGCACCTCGGATGGTGATGCCAGCCAGCACCCACGACACGTTGATTCCGACCGGGTAGTGCGCGCTCTGGTCAGCCGGTAAAGGGATCTCACGCCCTATGGCCAATGCCACCTGGGCCAGGCCGATAGTAGCCACCAGGAGGACGACCCGCGGTGCCCTTCGAAGGCGACGGATGATCCCGATCTCGACGAGGATACCGAGCGCCAACCCAATGAGAAGCGAAAGCACCAGCGCGACCCAGAAGGGAAAGTGGTACTGCAACGTCAACAGGGGCAACGTGGTCGCACCGACCACGCCCATGTTGGCCACCGCAAAGTTGATTATCCTCGTACAGCGGTAGATGAGCACCAGGCCCACCGCCAGCACTGCGATCGCCAGGCCCTGCACGAGCCCGTCGAAGACGACCTGACTGTTGATCCAGGATGCACCAAGGAGCATCAGCCCGAAACCTCGCCCCCGAGGAAGACCGCTCTCGCGAGGTCGTCTCGTTCCATCAAGTCCCGGATCTGTCCGGAAAACCGCACCCGGCCCTTCTCGAGGAACACCGCTCGATCGGCGAGGGCTGCTGCCACATTGAGCGATTGCTCGACAATGATCATCGTCAGCCCAGCCTCCTTGAGGCCTTCGACCACATGGATCAGGTCCTGGACGACGATGGGCGCGAGCCCCAGCGAGAGCTCGTCGATCATGAGGACCTGAGGATCGTGCAACAGGGCGATCGCCAGTGCGAGCATCTGCTGCTGGCCGCCCGAGAGTGTGCTGGCGCGCTGTCCACGGCGGTGGGCGAGGTCCGGGAACATGTCCAGCGACCGCTCGATGCGCCGATTGAGCTCGCCGCGATCTGACCGGTAGACGAAGCCACCCATCTCCAGGTTCTCGTAGATGGTCATGTCCCTGAAGACGCCCTTGCCTCCAGGCAAGATGTGGATACCGAGGCGAGCCCGCTGCTCAGGCGACGTGTAAGTGATGCTGCCTCCACGAAGACGCACGGCCCCCTGTCCGGGCATCTCGAGACCCGCCGCCACCCGAAGAGCGGTCGATTTGCCCGCCCCGTTGGTACCAAGGAGCGCCAATACTTCCCCGGGGCGAACGTCAAAGCTGACGTCGAAGAGTACCTGCACGTGCCCGTAGCTGAAGTTGACCCGACTCAGCTGCAGGACCGGGATCGACCCGGGATCGCTCTCCTGGCGGCGATGCTCATCGAGCTCTTCTTGGAGCTCGATCACGATCTGCGAAAGATCGTTGCGAATGTATTTAGAACTCCGCATCAACAGCAACCCGCCGACGATGGCCGCCGGGATCACCAGCAGGAGAACGGCAGGCCTCACCCCGAACGCGCTCTCGAGCAGGGCCGACACGACCGCCCCTCCAAGCGCACCGATGAAGAAGACGTAGATCCCCCCCACCGCACCCACCAGGCCCCGCAAACGATACGGTGCCACCGAGGCCAGGACCGGCCCAATCATGGCGTAAGCGCCGACGGTGAGGATTCCGCTCGGGACAGCCAGCACCGCGAACAGCACCACATTGGGCATGAAGTACTGGATGGGCGTGACGACGGCGACCGGGAGGAGCATGATGCCAATGAGGTTGACCGCTTTGGCTGGGTCTTTTCGATACACCTGGTCGTAGTAGCGGCCGATCAGCGGCAGCGCGACGATACCTCCAATGCCCGTAATCGTGCCCAGGACCCCTCGCTGGATCGTGTCCAGGTGATAGTGGTCCTGTAAAAAGAGGCTGGACAGGGTGGGGACGGTGAAGAAGGTGAAACCGAGGGCACAGAAGGCCACGAGACACGTCTTCATCGTCTTCACCTGCTTCACGCGGTCAAACGCCGCCTCAAGCGAGGGCGGCGCGGGCGAGGTATCGGCCAGCACCTCGCCCAGCACGTCTAGCTTCTCGAACTGCCCACGGGGCGGTTCCTTGATGCGAAACGCGACGAGCGCCATCAGTACGATCGGGACAGCAAGGATGTAAAAGGCCCAACGCCAACCGCTCGGACCACCTGCCCAGGTCGCGATAGCACCCATGAGGAGCGGGCTGAGAGTAGCTGCACCGGCGGTCGCAACCAGCGACGAGGCGCCGATCAGCCGACCTCTGAGGCTGATCGGGTACGTGTCTGCTAGGAGCGATCCGTGGACCGTCGACGTGCTGGCTTGCGATATTCCCCCGCCGAAGCGAGCCAGGACAAACAAGAAGATTGCCCTTGCCGCGCCGGTGGCGAACACCATAAGACCAAAAATGAAAGTAGCGACTGCGACAATCGGAGCACGGCGATACCGGTCATTCAGCCATCCCATCGGGAGGACTCCCAGGATCAGAAAGCCTCCCGATATGCCACCGATAAAAGTGATAACTGCGTTGCTCACGTGGAACGATGCACGTATGTTCGGCGCGAGTGTCGACAGGCCAGCCCCCTGCAGGTTGTCGAGCGCCACGATTGTCATCAAGATCCCAAATGTGCCGGATCCGTAGCGCCGCAGGCCGCTCCAAAGCGATATCGACTCCTCGCGGGTTCCCGGAAGAAGGTCGTCGGGAAGTACGACGTCGGCCTGCGCCTGCGTATGGGCCTGCTGGCGGTCAGCCTCTGTATCGAGGACCGCTCGGGCGAAGTCCGCCTGGATTCCCGGGCTGAGGTCTCCGGCGGGCGAGCCCGGTGCGGGAGGCGATGCCGGGCCGCTCACGAGGGCATGCTCGACAACTTGGCTGTGGTAAGGCGCATGTCAACCTTTGGAAGCAGTCGTGGCATACTTGAGCAGATTTGTCTTCGGATCGTAGGTCACCACATAGACGGGGCCGATGGCGTAAGGCTGCCCGGGACCGAACGATATCGGGGCCGTGGATCCAGGTAGGACTACGTTCCTCAACCCGTAGCCTGCGCTGGCGAAAGTCTCCTCGTTTAAGTTCTTGCCGGCGGCCTTCGCGATAGTCGAAAAGAGCGCCAAGTTTTCGCATGCCCCGATGACGGAAGTGGCGGTCTGCTGCGAGCCGGTCTCGGTAGGCGTCGGCGTTGCGATCTTGTCGCTGGGATAGGCCTTACGCACGATCGAGACGCACTTCTGTATCGAGGGCTCGTTCCAAACCACGTAATCGGGGAGGGTAGATGTAGCAGCCAACACACTGTCGAGGTATTTCGCAGGGATCTTGGTTGTCCCCCCTGTAATGCTGGCCAGGCTTGATTCGCTGGTCGCGATCCACGGTGGGTTGTACGTGCTCCGTATGTTGTTCAGCGCCGATGCCCAAGCCGAGCCTGAGCCGACGCCCACAACCTCGTTGACACCCTCGCTCTTGAAGCGCTGGACGAAGCTGGTGGCCTGGGCGTCAGCTGCCACCTGGTCGTTAGCCGGAGCCGTCTCAATGGCAGACTCCACGACGTCCACGTGCATCTTTTGCAGCGTGGACTGCACGACGCTCATCTCGCTTTTGTCCGACGGGGCCCCGACTAACGCCACCTTCTTGCCCTTGAAAGCGCCCATCTTTGCAAAGACGGCCAACTGGAGAGGATCGAACGCATTGTCCGGCGGAGTCAGAGAGAAGTTGGGCGCCGCCCCGGAGGGCAGGGTCCCGGGGAAGGTCCCGTTGATGGTAGCCACGTGTGCGAGGAGGTAACAGTCCGGCTCCACCGGCGCTAAGGCGGCAAAGACCTTGTCGTCTTGAGTGAGCTGCGTGCATGCCGTCTCTGACGGGGCGGTCCCGATCGGATCCACACCGACTATGTAGGGCAGGATCTTCCGGCCATCGATCCCCCCGTGCGCGTTCATATTGGCTACCAGCGCATTGTATGCGTCGGCCCAGTTGCCCTGGTTCAGGTCCACGCCAAGGGCGCGAACCGGTGCGAGATTCGGGTACGGCATCCCGACCCGGAGCGTCTGTGTAGTAAGTCCCTGGCCCGAACTCGCGGGGGGGGATTTACTAGCACCCGGGGCTGCGTTGGAGGAGCACGCCTCCAAGCCAAACGTCGCTATGGCCAAGCTGGCCGCGATCAGAACACTTTTACGCATGGCTTCCCTCCCGATATCCTGGGCTCATCCAGCTGAACAGCGGCCAGGTATGCGTGCACTTCCTGCCATCTCGCATCCCCTCCTTACGCCGTTAGCGCTACCATCCTAGCAGTACTCTGGGGACCGCGCCAGTACTCTACCTACGGTTTCCCGCTTGTGTCTAGTGGGGCCTGCGGCCCGAGCCCCGGAGGGCGATCACCGCTTAGGGCCCGCTGCGACACAGCTCGCGCGGCCGTAGCCATGTGGCGTCCGGAATCACGGAGCTTCCTTCGAAAGACTGCGCGAGCGATGCCTACACAGTCCCTAATAGCGCAGGCCGTGACCGAAGCAGAAAAGTGGATTCTCGGTATCGAAAGGCACGTCCGTTCTGCTGGCGGCCACGGCTCCGGCAGAGCGTGGGAGGTCGATAGGCAGGTGGCCCTGGGGCTCCTCGACCCCGAAGAGGACCTCGTAGAGCGCCGCTTCGGCGATGCCGAAGTTGACGACGGCAGCACTGGCCAGTTCGACCAGCGGGGTCAGGATCGCCGGCCGATCGAGGTAGACGTCGATCACCAACGGCACCGCTGCACTTAACGACCGGACACGCTCGATGACGCCAGCGGGGAATTCCAGGGAGCCGGCATGGAAGCGCCCGACGCGCTCGTCGTCGTGGGGTGCCTCGAGCCGCACGATTGCGACCTCGGCATCGGTCGGATCGCTGACAACGGTCGCATACTCGGCGAGCAGGACCTCGTTTGCGCCCTCTGCATAAACTCGGATGCCTCGCCTGAGCGGCAGCCTCCGGGTAACCGGCGTCGTCGCCGCGTTCGTCAACAACGTCAGCGCCGCCTGCTGCGATCGCAACCCTGCCGCGCGAAACTCCGGCGAGCCGACTACCCGAGCCGCTGCCTCGGCATCGACGTACCGGTCGTCGAACAGCCCGAGGGCGAACTTCTCTCGCAGCAGGCGTCGCGCGGAGTCGTCGATCCGCGCTTGCGGGACATCGCTCCTCTCGACCAGTGCGACAAGAATCTCGGTGCAGTGCTCCCCTCCGAGCTGATCGACCCCGGCGCCCAGGATCTTGAGGATGCGCTCCTCGCGACTGAGGTGCTCGACCCCCCAGGCGCGGGCCGGATTGAGAGGACCGGCGCCGGGCCAATCGGTGACGAGCCCCCAGTCCGTGCATACGATGCCGCCGAAGCCGAGCTTATCGCGCAGGATACCGGTGATGATTGACCGGTTGAAGCCGAAGCCCACCTCCTCGTAGACCGTGCCAGACGGCATCCCGTAGTACGGCATGATCTGCCGAACGCCTGCCTCGATCGCAGCCTGGAACGGCTCCAGGTGATAGTCGAAGCGGCCGCCGGGATAGACCTGCTCCCGCCCCCAAGCGAAGTGCGGGTCGTCGCCGCCCTTTTGCGGTCCACCCCCCGGGAAATGCTTCGCCATCATCGACACCGATCCCGGCCCGAAGTGCTCGCCTTGGAAGCCGCGCACGTAGGCCGCCCCCAGCCGTGAGGCAAGAGCCGCGTCCTCCCCGAAGGTGCCGCCGACGCGGGTCCATCTCGGCTCGGTCGCCACGTCGATCTGGGGATGCAGCGCAGCCCGGAGGCCTACCGCCACGTACTCCTGCCGGGCGATGTCGGCGAAGGTACTAACGACCTCCTCCGAGCCGATGGCGCCAAGGCCGAGCGGTTCGGGCCACTGCGAGAACGCCGGGGCACGCCAAGACGTCGCCGGGTTCTCGTTGAAGTGGTGCACCGGGTCGCACGACAGAGTCACGGGAATTCCAAGCGGTTGATCGGCGGCTAGACGCTGCACGGCGTTGTGCCACTCCGCGTATGCGCGGCCATCGCTCGGCGCACCGATCACCGCAAAGTGAGTCATCCCACGCTCGACGATCATCGAGCGGATGGAAGGGATGCCAAAGGGGGGCACCCCCTCGTCGAGCGTTCCCGAGCGGGCAAAGGTATGGAACAACAGGCCCACCTTGTCCTCGACCGACATCCGGGCGAGAAGGTCCTCTACGCGCACATCTATCGGGAGTGACCGGTCCTCGAACGCCCGATCGGTCATCGCGGCAGGATACGGGCCATCACGCGGGCAAGCTACGCCGGAGAAGGTTGCCGTCTGATACGTCGCTCAGTACTGTGATACCAAGTAGCGTACCTCAACTGCGAGGCGGAGGCGCCCATTTTGAGTTCGGTGAACGAGCGCGTAGACGAGCTGATGGCCCGCTTCGGGGCTCCTGATGCATGTCTGGCTGACCTGCTGTGTGATCGGCACGACCCGGATGCCGCCGCCTTTACAGTCGTCAGCCAGGACTTCTCGAGTGGGAGGTTGACCTATGGCGAGCTGCGGGAGCGCTCGGAGCGGGTAGCGGCTGGGTTGGCGGGGCTGGGTGTCTCAGCGGGCGATCCGGTAGCGACGCTGATGGGCAAGAGCGCAGAGTATCTGTCTACTGTCGTCGGGATCTGGCGTCTGGGCGCGGTGCACGTCCCGCTGTTCACGGCGTTCGCGCCGCCGGCCATTGCCATGAGGCTGGAGGGCAGCGGCGCGAAGGTAGTCGTGACCGACTCCGGTCAGCGGACCAAGCTTGACCGTCCTGCTGGGACCGTTCCGCCGTGGCGGGTGGTCCACCTGCGCAGCCATCCGGGCACGGAGCTGTCACCGCCCGATATAGATTTCCGCGATTTTGTCTCGTCTCGCGGCTCGCCCCGGCCGGCGGTCGTGGTCGGGGGGCGGGGTCCGATGGTGAGAATGTACACGTCGGGCACGACAGGGCGACCCAAGGGTGTGGCTATCCCGGTCGCCGCGATGGCTACCTGGCAGCTGTATCTCGAGTTCGGCCTTGATGTCACCGAGGAGGACGTGTATTGGTGCGCAGCCGATCCCGGCTGGGCATACGGGCTGTTTGCCGCGGTATTGGCGCCTCTGGCGGCCGGGCGGACGAGCATCGTGCACGGGGACAGGTTCACCGCTGACGCTACTTGGAGAATCCTGGCCGATCTCGGGGTGACGAACTTCACGGCCGCGCCGACCGCGTACCGGGCGCTTCGGTTAGCCGCGCCAGCGTCGGTGGCGTTGCGCAAGGCGTCTAGTGCGGGCGAGCCGTTGACGCCAGAGGTCAACCAATGGGCGGAATCGCATCTGGGTATAAGTGTGCATGACCATTACGGACAGACCGAGCTGGGCATGGTGTTCTGCAACCATCACCACCCCTCGCTCGGCAGGCCGCTGAAGCCGGGTTCGATGGGTGTCCCGCTACCGGGATGGACGACAGGGGTTCTGGGGCAGGAGTCGGATGTCGTCGCCGCGCCCAGGGAGGTCGGTCGTGTGGCTGTCGACGTGCAGGCCAGTCCGGCCGCGTGGTTCGACGGATATGTCGACGCTCCAGATGCGACCCGCGAAAAGTTCACCGCGGACGGCCGTTGGTACCTCACCGGTGACTCTGGCCGCTGCGATGACGATGGCCACTACTTCTTCATGGCTCGTGATGACGATGTGATAATCATGGCCGGCTACCGGATAGGCCCTTTCGATGTGGAGTCGGTGATCCTCACCCACCCCGATGTGGCCGAATGTGCGGTTATAGCGGTCCCGGACGCGCTGAAGGGCGAAGTCATCGAGGCCTTCGTGGTGCTCGAGGGAGCGGTCGGTGACCGGGATGAGCTGGCCGTCGAACTCAAGGACAGGGTGCGCGACAACCTCGCGGCGTACGCCTACCCGCGTGCAGTCCATTTCGTCGAGTCCCTGCCGAAGACACCGTCGGGGAAGATCCAGCGCTTCCTTCTTCGCGAAGAGAGGCGAGCCCAGATGGCGGCTGCCGACGATGCCTAGTCCGGACGTCGTCCTGATCGACGACTGCGACGGGGTCCGCACCTTGGTCCTGAACCGGCCCGACCAGCTGAACGCTTTCAACCAGGCCCTCTGCGCATCGCTCTCCGGCGCCCTGCTGGCGGCCCAGAGCGACGACAGCGTTCGGGTCGTCGTTGTCACCGGGGCAGGTCGGGCGTTCTCTGCCGGCACCGATCTCTACGAGTTGGCCGAGAGCGGCGACTTCCGGGGCAACGTCGATGCACCGCACAACTTCGAGAGGCTGGTCGACCACCTGGCTGGCTTCACCAAGCCATTGCTCTGTGCCGTTAACGGGATCGCGGTCGGTCTGGGCGTGACGATGCTGGGACTCGCCGATCTGGTGTTCGTCGCAGAGACGGCCCGGTTTAGATGCCCTTTCACCAGTCTTGCGCTGGCGCCCGAGGCCGCGGCCAGCGTCACCTTCCCGCTCCTTGTCGGCAGGCAAGCCGCCACTTGGATGCTGATGAGCTCCGAGTGGATCGATGCCACAGAGGCCCAAGTGGCTGGTTTGGCATGGAAAGTCGTGCCCGACGCCGCCCTCCTCACCGAGGCACTTGACCACGCCCGCCGGCTGGCCGTCCACCCCCTCGCGTCGCTGGTCGCGTCCAAGCGTCTGATCGCCGCGACGTTCACGCGTGCCGTCGCAGAAGGGCGGCATAGGGAGAACGAGGCCTTTGACATGCTTTTGCGAGCCTCGGAGAGCCGCGCCGCCATAGCCGCCTTCGCTACGCGGCACAATGAAGACGATCCGATCGCCGCAGTGCCGACGACCGTGAGGGAGAGGCCGTGAAAGTCTACCCTGCTGCGCTCCGGCGACTGGAGGAGGACGGTTCGGGGGTGTTCACGCCTCACGGCACAGATGTGCCGCCGCTGGATGACTACGACTACGTCCAGGAGGCGTGGACCGCCACCGGCGAGGAGGACGGCCACCCCTACGCCACGACGCCGTGCGTGCGCCGGCCCCGAGAGGTCGACCATTTCAGCGGCACGTTGATCGTCGAGCCGCTGCATGTCCACGGCATCGCGCCGATCTGGATCTACTGCGCCCCCTACATCCTGCGTTCTGGGCACGCGTGGGTCGAGGTCACGGCGCAGAAGACGACGCTTGACATGCACGTGCAAACAGACGGAGCGCCGAGCCACCTCACGGTTGGCACCGACGAACCGTTCGATCGGGCGACGCTACGGGCCCTTAACCAGGACCCGTCAGCCTACCGGGAGCGCTTCGACCGTCGACTGGACGAGCTCGTCGACCAAGGGTGGCTCCTAGCCGAAGACGCTGGCGACATGCGCAGCGAAGCCAAGAACATCGACTTCTGAGGGGGACCGGATGCTTGAGGAACTGACCTGGGCGCCGGCGTGGCGCATCCGAGAGCTCGTAGGGGCCCGGGAGGTGTCACCCGTCGAGGTGGCCGAGCACTTCCTCGGCCGGATCGAGCAGCACGAGCCGATGCTGCAGGCATTCTCGAACGTCGAGCCCGATCGCGTCCGACTCCAGGCGAAAGCCGCGGAGGCAGCCGTGCTGGCGGGCGAGGACCTGGGACCGCTGCATGGCGTGCCGACCGCGGTCAAGTGCCATATCGACATTCAGGGACTTCCCCGCCCTGGGTTCGTCTTCTGGCACGGCGTAGCCGACCGCGACGACCTGACCGTTGAGCGCCTCCGCTCAGCGGGGGCGGTGATCGTCGGCCACACCGTGATGCCCGTGATGAACAACATCGGGGAATACGATTGGGATGCACTCGCCCGCAACCCATGGGATCCCACTCGAGTGCCGGGTGCGTCCAGCTCGGGCTCGGCCGCCGCCGTCGCGGCCGGGATGCTACCGGTCGCGCTCGGGTCAGATGGCGGCGGCTCCTCGAGGCTGCCGGCAGCTTTCTCGGGGATTGTGGGTGTCCACCCAACAGGCGGCCTGGTCCCCTGGGTCGACCACCGACCCTGGGCCGTTCGCATCGGAACCACCATCGGCCCGATGGCCCGTGACGTCCGCGACGCGGCGACGGTCCTGTCCGTGATCGCCGGTCCCGACGGTCGTGATCACATGGGCCTCAAGATCGACCTTCCAGATCCCCTCAGCGACCTCGACAGGGGCGCAGCGGGTCTGCGGCTGGCTTGGACCGATGACTTCGGCTTCGCATCCTCCTATGCCGTTGACGAAAGCCCGCGTGTGATCAGCCAAATCCGCCACGCCGCCTTCGCCCTCACTGACATCGGTGCCGAAGTCGAGTCGACCGGGGAGCAGTGGGAGGACTACATCCCTGCGCTCCACATCCACCGATCCGTCTTCTCCGACATGCCCATCCTAGGACCCGAAGCCGGTGCCGCCGTACCCGCCGGAGCCTGGGAGTCCGCCACCGACCTTCGCCAGCGGACATGGGTCCGATTCCGGAAGCTCTTCCAACACCACGACCTTCTCCTGTGCCCAACCATCCAATCCGTGGCGCCAACCCTCGACCGATGGCGGCACTGGTGGTCGGGACCGACGGCGATGGACGAAAGCCGCCTGGGCATGGATGGTTACGCCATCTATACAGCCATGTTCAACTGGCTCGCATTCCCCGCCGTCTCGGTGCCGTGCGGCTACGTCGACGGATTACCAGTTGGCCTCCAAATCGTCGGCCCTCCAGGCAGCGACCCCACAATCCTCCGGCTCGCACGGGCCTTCCAGCAGACATTCCCTCGTGACGAGCGCCCACCTGTCAGCTGAGGCAGGATGACGAGCGATGGCGACCTCTTGCAGAACAGTGACGAACGCCCGATGACTCCTCTCGTCTTCATCCATGGTGGTGGCCTGGATAGCCGGTGCTGGGATCGACTCCTCCCGCACCTGGCCGGGCCAGCACTCGCAGTGGACCTCCCCGGGCGCGGCGAGCACCCGGCTCCGCTCCACTCGGTCCGCCTGGCCGACTGCGCGACAGCGGTAGTCGACGACATCGATGCCGCCGGCTTCGCCGAAGTCGTCCTTGTCGGCCACTCGCTAGCCGGGTGCTCGATGCCCGCCATGGTCGACCTGCTCGGCCACCGCGTGCACCACGCCGTCTTCGTTGCCTGCACGGTGCCCGAAAATGGGTGCAGCGCGTTTGACACGTTGGAGCCAGACATCCAGTCGAGGATCCGCGAGGCACCCGAGTCATTTGATCCTCGTCCGATGGAGCCGGCGCTTGCCAAGATCGTCCTCGGCAACGATCTCGACGAGGAACAGCTCTCTTGGTGCGTCGAACGACTCGTACCCGAAGCCCCGCACCTCACAACGGACCCGGTCGACCTATCGCCTCTCCGTGCGACGATACCCAGAACCTGGGTCCGCACCTTGCAGGACATCATCGTCTCGCCGGAAAAGCAACTCCGGTTCGCCCACAACGTCGGGAACTGCCCCGTCATCGATCTCGACGCAGGCCACATGTGCATGATCAGCCGGCCCGAGGCGCTGGGCGCGATGCTGAACGACTTGGTCACTTCCCGGTGAGCCGGTTCCTGGGCGGCGAGTAGTCGGGATAGCCCCGCTACTTCCCTGGTCACGGCTTTCACCGAGGAGACTCCTACTGGTGGCGGACTACGTAGCGCAGGGCATCTCGACGTCCATATGCTTTAAGGAGATCTGATGGCCCGTATCCTGTTCAATCGTGGATGGCAGTTCAGGGAGAAGGTAAACCCCTTCGCCGAGATGGGAAGAGCCAGCCGTCCCTACGCAGATGTCGAGCTCCCCCACGATGCAATGATCGGCCAGCCGCGAGATCCACACCTTCATCTCGGCGCCTGGCGGGCATTCTTTCCGGGCGGGACGTTCGAGTATCGAAAGACCTTCGATATTCCCGTGGGTCCTCCCCACCGCCGCACAGTCTTTGACTTCGAGGGAATTTATCGTGACGCCACCATTCACGTCAATGGAGTATTCGCCGGTCAGCGCCCTTACGGATACGCCCGGTTTCTGGTCGACGCTACTGACCTCGTCCATCCTGGCGAATCTAATCAGATCCGTGTCGAAGCACGCGCCCACGGCGATGGCCGCTGGTACACAGGTGCAGGCATCTATCGCGATGTATGGATTCACCTACTGGATCCGGTGCACTTTGGTATCGATGGCATCCGCGTCACGGCTCCGGATATCGAGCCAGCGCGAGCTGTGGTCGAGATAGAGATCGAGGTCTCAAACGAATCCGCAACCTTGCAGACGGTCGACGTCGCCTCCCACCTTGCTGACCCGAGCGGAAACAACGTCGCCTCCGGGTCAACTCGTGTCACCGTTCTAGCTGGAGAGTCAGCGATCACCCGGCACCGTCTCTACGTGGGCAATCCGCAGTTGTGGAGCCCTGATTCGCCCCACCTCTATACATTCGAGACCGAGCTCTTCGACGCAGGCGCCCCCCTCGAGACACGGAAGGGGACCTTCGGCATCAGACGTCTCCAGTTGGACCCCGAGCAAGGCCTGCGTATCAACGGCAAGACGATCAAGCTCCGGGGGGCGTGCGTACACCACGACAACGGCATCATCGGCGCAGCCACGATCGGCCGCGCCGATGAGCGACGGGTGGAGATCCTCAAGAGCGCCGGGTTCAACGCCATCAGATCGGCTCACAACCCGATCAGCGTAGCCATGCTCGAAGCGTGTGACCGGCTCGGAATGCTCGTGATGGACGAAGCCTTCGACGCCTGGACAGTCGGCAAAACCGAGTTCGGCTACCAGCTCGCTTTTCCTGAGTGGTGGGAGCGTGATATCGAGTCGATGATTGCCAAGGACTTCAACCATCCCAGCGTGATCCTCTACTCCATCGGCAACGAAATCCCCGAGACCGGTACCCCTCTCGGAGGCGTCTGGGGTCGTAGACTGTCGGAGAAGGTTCGCTCCCTCGACGGCACCCGGTTCGTGACAAACGCGATCAACGGCATGCTCGCGGTGATGGACGACATCGTTGCAATGCGCCAGGACCCCAACGAGCCGGTGGTCGATGACGCCCCTGGCATCAATACACTTATGTCGGACGTCGGTGGATTCATGAACTGGATCGGCTCCTCAGAGATTGTGACGCAGAAGACAACCGAGTCCTTCGGAGTCTTAGATATTTCCGGCATGAACTATCTTGAAGACCGCTACGAGACAGATCGGCAGCTATTTCCAAATCGGCTTATTGTGGGCACCGAGACCTTCCCTACCCAAATTGACAAGAATTGGAATCTCGTCCTAACCAATTCACACGTCCTCGGGGACTTTACCTGGACCGGATGGGACTACCTCGGCGAGGTCGGGATAGGCCGCGGCCGATATCCCGATCAGAAGGCGGACACTGCCGACTTTCATGGCGAATACCCGTGGCTCACAGCGTGGTGTGGTGATATTGATATAACAGGTCATCGCCGGCCGGCTTCATACTATCGAGAGATAGTCTTCGGGCTCCGGTCCGACCCATACGTCTCGGTGCGCTGCCCGGCGAGGTCCGGCCAGTCGTTCGAGGCTGGACCCTGGACGTGGTCCGACAGTACCGCGAGTTGGAGCTGGGACGGCTTCGAGGGCAAGCCGGTGACGGTGGAAGTGTACAGCGACGCTCCGGAGGTCGAGCTGCTGATCAATGATCGTTCCATCGGCCGCCGGTCAGCCGGCGCGCCGCATAGATTTCGCTGCGAGTTCGACACTGTGTACTTGGCCGGGACCATCACAGCCGTGGCCTATCGAGACGGCGTCGCGGCAGAGCGCACAACTCTGACCTCGGCGTGCGGCCCGGCGCGGCTGGCCGTCAACGCCGACCGCACACTTCTGAGGGCCGACGGAACCGATTTGGCATACCTCGCTGTTAGTGTCGTCGATGAGGCCGGCAACGCATTCGTCGTGGACCGACCCTTGACCCTGACCGTTGAGGGCCCGGCCCAACTCCAAGGATTCGGTAGCGGCAACCCAGTCACCGACGAATCCTTCTCGCAGCGCACCCACAGCACCTTCGAAGGGCGAGCACTTGCGGCTATCCGGCCGACTGGGACCGGAACTGTGCGCGTCGGCGTATCCGCGCCCGGATGCGCTGCAACGACAATTGAGATCCTGGCTGAGCCTGATGATCCGCGAGCTGAAGATGAGTCGTGACGTTTCCGTCGAACGGGCCCGATGGTCAGGAATCCTTCCTGAGGACGACCTTGCCTCTTGCCGTCCGGCCTTCTATAGCTCGGAGCGCTCCACGCGCGTCGACGAAGGGGAACACCTCGACGGGGGGAGGCAAGAGCGACCCCCCAGTCCGCAAGCGCATCAGCATCGCCCAAAGGTCGCCGACCGCGTCCGGCTTGAGTCCAAAGTACTCGAGGGACGCTGCTCCGATAACGCTACTGTTTCCAAGCAATAGCCGGTTTAGCTTCACGGTGGGGATCCCCCCGTCGGCGAAGCCGACAACCACGAGCCGGCCTCCAGGGGCCAGCGAACGCACACTGTCCCTCACTCGATCGCCGCCAACCGGGTCAAGCACGATGTCCACCGCCCGCTTTCCTGCTATAGCCTCCACGGCGGCGAGCCACCCTTCAAGCGTTACCGCCTCGTGAGCTCCGTTTGCCAGCGCAAAATTGCACTTCCCTTCGTCGCTCACCACCGCTATCGTCCGCAGCCCGAGGGCCCTACCAATCTGAATGGACGCCGTGCCAACTCCTCCCGCCGCCCCATGAACCAGCAGAGTCTCGCCTCGTTCAGCTCGGGCCCGCGTGCACAATGCGAACAGCGCAGTCAAATAGTTCAGTCCCAGAGCGGCTCCCTCGAAGGCGACGTCATCAGGGAGGGCCAGCACCTGGCTTACAGGTGCGGCGACCACCTCCTGCCAGCACCCGTGCCTCAGGAGTACCCCGACGCGCTGACCGGCCTCCAAGCCTGATTCTGGGGGAGCCGAGCGCACGAACCCAGACGCATCCATCCCAGGGCTGTATGGGAGCTGCGGCCTGAGCTGGTACGCACCCCGCGTCTGCAACAGGTCCGCGAACGACACTCCGGCGGCGACCACTTCGATAATGACGAGACCCTTGTCCGAGGGATCCTCGACCTCGCGCCACTCGACCGCCTCCGGGCCCTCGTACTCAACTATCCGGTGAGCAAACACCCGTCACCCTCAATCAACCGTGACCGTCGCCAACAGACTGAACCTCGAGGTGGTTGCACTATCGCTCCCATATACGGGCGCCAGGCCGCCATGCGTGTCCACCCTCACATTCTAACGGCGTGCCTCGGCCACCAGGGCAGGGCGACGCTGAAACCTCAGGCGGCCGCTCTCGCCCCTACAGATCTGCGCCCGCGGCCACGGCTTCGTCGCCCACGAAGCGAACCTCACGAGCACAATTTCCCCCTTGTTGGCGCTACGGGTATCCTATACGGTTGTAATGGAAGCGGCCGATTGAGACCCGATCCCAGGAAACGCCCCAGTGGTTGCCCTCACGGTGACCTGCCGAACTTTCGAGGAGAGGACCAAATGAGCGAGACCGAGTCGCCTCCCGTGCTGCGGGTACCCGAACGCGACATTCCCGTACCAAGATCCATCAGCCCCGAGGCCCAGGCCGTCCTCGCCAGGGGTGTAATTGAAGGAGGGGAGCACCCCCCACTCGACGACCTCGCCGCATGGCGAAAGATGATCGCCGCAACTGCTCGGACCGTACTGACGATGCTGAGCGGTGTGCCAAATGGGGAGGTCGAGGTCGAAGCGACCGATCTCGAAGGCGTCCCAACCTTCGTGGTCACTCCCCATGGTCTCGACCCCGGTGACACCAGCGCCCTTCTCGACATCCACGGCGGCGCTTTGGTAAACGGCGCCGGAGAGATGTGTCGGATCATGGCTACACGAACCGCCGTCAGATTCGGGGTCCGGGTCTATGCGCCGGATTACCGCATGCCCCCGGACGATCCCTACCCTGCCCCTCTCGACGACTGCATCGCCGCCTACCGGGGAGTCCTGGGGCGACATCATCCTCAGCAGGTGGTGGTGAGTGGGGGATCCGCCGGCGGCAACCTCGCCGCCGCGCTCATCCTCAGAGCCAGGGACGAGGGATTACCTCCGCCGGCCGGAGCAGTGCTCCTCAGCCCGGAGGCCGACCTCACCGAGTCGGGTGACACATTCAAGACCATGGTAGGAATCGACACCGTTGGAGGAGGCAAGAGTTTGATGCCAGCCAACCTGCTCTACGCCAATGGCCATGATCTGTCTCATCCGTACCTTTCGCCGCTCTTCGGTGACTTCACCAAAGGCTTCCCGCCCACCCTGTTGACTAGCGGCACGCGAGACTTCTTTCTATCCAACACCGTCCGGATGCATAGGGCCTTGCGCTCAGCCGGCGTCCACGCCGAGTTGCACGTTATGGAGGCCGGTCCGCACGGTGGATTCATGGCGGACACTCCGGAAGAACGAGACATCACCGATGAGGTTCGCCGATTCATTCAAGCCCTGTTGTATTGAGAGTCGTCTTGGCGGGTCAGCCAGCCGGCGGACTCCCGCCGGAGTCAGACGTTGCTTGCCCGAAACCTACGGCGAGTTCCCGGGGACGTCCCGAGCCCGCTGGCGCAGGTTTGGCCGAGGCGGGTGTCTCGACAGGCTAATCACCTGAGGAGGACGAGATGACCGAGAGCGGCCGCCGGCCAGCTGGAGCCCGCCAACGCATGGAAGGAGCGCCCGGATCAGTGGAAGCTGACAACGAACTTCGCGTGAACTACGACGTCATGATCCCCATGCGGGACGGGGTGCGGTTGCGAAGCGACGTCTACGTACCTTCCGGCCCCGGTCCATTCCCGGTGCTGTTGTGCCGTTACCCGTATTCGGTGGCTGACGGGATGATGGACGTGCGGAACCGGGAGGTCGCCGGGCAGGGGTACGTCGTCGTCTTCCAGCACTGCCGCGGGCGATACGGCTCCGAGGGCGTGTTCTATCCGTTCCACCCCGATGTCGAAGATGGCTACGACACGGTGGAGTGGGCCGCGTCGCAGCCGTGGTCGAACGGTAAGGTCGGGATGTTCGGTGCATCATACGGCGGGCTGGCGGCCTGGCTCGCGGCGATCGCCCGACCGCCGCACCTCGTAGCCATCGCACCCGTCTCGGCGTCGTGGTCGTTCATCGGTTGCAACATCTGGTACTGGACACGAGGCGTACTGGGCGTCGGCTTCGCGCTCATGTGGACGGGGCAGATGACCACCTGGGAAGCCGAGCGGCGGGGGGTCCCTCAGACGCTGCCGGTGTTCGCCGAGATCGAACGCTCCATGCAGGAGATGTCCCTTAACCCGGCCGCGTTCGAGAAGGCCGTCCTGGAACAAGGGGCGCTGCTCGAGCAACTGCTCGCCAGAAGACCGCTCCGCGACATCGAGGAGCTGCGAGAGTTGGCGCCCTGGTGGCAAGACTGGTGCGACCACTACGACCCCAACGACCCGTACTGGCGCCAAGTGGACGCCGACGCGCACATCGAATCCCTGACGCTACCCATTCAACACATGACCGGCTGGTACGACTTCTTCACCAACGGCGTGCTCGATGGTTACGAGACAATGAAGCAGTACGGCACCAGCGAGGCAATTCGAAAGACCCAACGCCTCGTGGTCGGACCCTGGTCTCACGTACCAGGAGTCGTCCCTCGAGCCGACGTCCCATCTGGCCCAGGGCATCCTGACATGTACGCCCTCCACTCCGACTCCCCCGTCATGGAGTTCTTCCGCCACCACCTCAGGGGCGAGAACCCAGAATTCGACGAGCAGCCCCCAGTACGGATCTTCGTCATGGGCGACAACTATTGGCGTGAGGAGTGGGAGTGGCCCCTCGCGCGCACGCAATGGACGAGCTACTACCTTCACAGCGATGGCCGTGCCAACACGATCGACGGCGACGGCACCGTCTCGCGGCGTCCACCCGCAACTGAACCGGCCGATGAATACGTCTACGACCCCCACCATCCGGTTCCAGGTCCCATAGGCATCGGGCTGACCGCTGGCGACGACATCGACCCTCGAAACACTGGTCGCCGCCGTGACGTACTCGTCTATACCACGCGACCTCTCGTGGACGACATCGAGGTCACCGGCCCGGTGACCCTCGAGCTCTGGGCCGCCTCATCGGTGGCTGATACCGATTTCACCGCCAAACTCCTCGACGCGTTCCCCGATGGTCAAGTCGTCACCATCTGCCAGGGGATAGTCCGAAGCCGCTTTGTCGCCGCGCATCCGATGCGGCCCGGGGCGATCTATCGCTTCGATATTGACATGTGGGCCACGAGCAACGTGTTCAAAGCCGGCCACCAGATCCGCTTGTACGTCTCATCGAGCGAGTTTCCGACCTATGAGCTGAACCCAAACACAGGAGGGCGCATAACCCACGACACCGGCCAGGTGGTGTCCGCGACCCAGCAGGTCTTCCACGACGCCACTCACCCGTCACGTCTGATCCTGCCCGTAATCCCCCGCGCATAGCGCCCTCGAAGCGGACGTGGCCCTTTTCGAGAGAGACTGCTCTCTCGCAGAGCTTCGAGGCGATGTTCAGGCTCTGCTCGACGACGATTGTCGTGATCCCATTTCTGTTCAGGTTTTGCACAATCTCCATCAACTCGCCGACGATTACAGGGGCAGCCCCGGCGACAGCTCGTCGATACAGAGCGCCTTAGGGTCGAGTATCAACGCCCTGGCGAGAGCCAGCTGTTGCTGTTCGCCGCCGGACAGGCGTCCTGCTTGCTGGCGCAGACGCTCGGCGAGGCGCGGGAAGGTGTCCAGGGCTCGCTCTCTGCGCCCTTTGAGCACCTCTCGTTGCGTCCTGAGCCAGAGTCCCTGAATCTGCAGGTTCTCGTCGACGGTCATGTCGGTGAATACCGCCCGGCCACTTGGGATGAGGACCAGGCCCGGGCCGGCGAGGGACTCTGCCGGCAGCCCGGTGATGTCGCGACCGTCGCAGGTGATCGATCCTTTTTGGGGTCTCTCCAAGCCTGCGATGACCCGCAGGAGCGTCGATTTGCCCGCTCCATTCGTTCCCAGAAGCTAATGCCTCCCCTCGGCGTACCTCCATCGTAACTTCGAACAGCACTGCAGTTGGCCATACGAGAAGTCGAGCTGCTCGACCCACGCCTGGCCGCCGTATGGAGCCTGGACTACCGGCAGCTGGCCGCTCGTTTGAAGTATCCCGTTGCATTTGGCGGTCGGCCCTGTCGAGAGTCATTCCAGGCGTGTGCTCCGCCCCGTACTGACCCGTCGCGATGAGCAGGGCGCCCGCCAGGTTCGCATCATTTGGGCTGTCAGCGGTGTTCGTGCCGACGGTCAGGATCGAGTCCACGTCCTGGTCAGGAAGGCCGTATTTCGGTTTGAATCCCTGCTGGGCGGCATACCGGGTGAACACAAATGGCCAGCCAGCTAGACCGGCGGCGGTCACGTCGGTGACACCGGCCTGCTGGAACTTCAGCACCGCCGCTTGGTACGTGCTGGCGGCGTAGACACCCGCTGCCGGGCAGCCATAGTTGAATGTAGCAATCCGCGAAGACGGCAACCCGACCCGCGAGAGCCACGCGCTCTCCTCGGCTGGGATTTACGGATCGCACGTCCCTCCTATCCGACGTACGGTCAATGGACGCTGGCTCCGAAGGTATTTGTGCTGCGCCGGGTGTGCAAGGGCCGCTATTTCGTTAAGCGCGGAGACCGAGGCCTGAGATCGGCTTCACCCGAACCCCGGGGAGCTGCTCAGACCCACCGGAAGGTAGATGCTGTCGAATCCATCGCGTTCCGCGGCTTGCTCGAGAGCGGTCATCGATGCACTGAGGTCACGCGGCAGCCGAAGTCGGGCTTGAAGGGCGAAACTTATAATGGTCAAGTCGTGCTCGTCGCATAGTCCGACGGCTCCGAGCACCTGGTGCGCAATACGCATCACCTGCCGGGCCGTGTCGAGCGTGGCCCAACGCAGCGCCAGCGCATCGACGCGCGCCGTCGCTGGCGACTCGTAGATGCTCCACAACGCATGCAGTGCCAGCTCATACACCGCCTGCAGCTCGGAGCAGGCATCGGCGAGGGGGAACGCGACGCCCTGGTAGGAGGCGATGGGTGCGCCGAAGGCAACCCGCTCGGTCGCATACACGGTAGCGAGGTCGAGGGCTCCCTCCAGCGCGCCGAGCACGTACCACGAGCCGAGCACGGACAGAAGCGCCTCCTCGGTCGGCGATAGCGCTTCTCCCGGGCCGAGGACGGTGAGCGGGGTGCGGTTGACGAAGGGGCCGATCTTCGATCCGAGCAGGTCTGTGGCAGCCGGGACACGGAGCAGGCTTCCGTCGCTGCCGAGGACCTCCCACTCCGGGAAAAGGTCTCCGTGCTCCAGGCGACCGTGCGGCGAGAGCATTCCCAGGGGCCGCCCCGAAGGACGGCGAAGGATCAGCGCTTCGACCGGTAGGGGAAGGACGACGTGCCCGGCGCCCCGGCAGACCTCAGCAGCGGCGACGCCCTCGAGGTGGCCCTGGCGCGGGTCCATCGATTCGATCATGGTTTCCACGTCCGCCACCAGCTCTTGGCGGACGAGGGGCTCGAGCATGGCATTGCGGGCCAGCCCAATGCCGCCACGCGCCGTGAGCATTTTGTCAATGCTTCTCCGGAGTTCCTCGGCCTGCGGTGTGACCCGGATCCGCTCTCCACGGAACATCGCTCTCGACAGCTGGCGCTGCAGCATCTCGGTGGTCCCAGTCGCGATGGTTCCGCACTGCATGTAGCGCCAGAACCACTCGATCGCCCCGCCGGCGGCCGCGCCGGGGGTATAGCGATTCTCGAAGAACCGGTCCGCGACTGCTTCGCTCAGCGTGTCTGCGACCAGCAGGTTGCTGCGAGTAGTGATCAGCCTGGCCGCGCAGACGATGAAGTCGTGTGACCCACCGTCGTCCTGGAACCACAGCGCCCGCCGGCACATGAGCCGGGACATCCGGTTTCGGACTCTTGCCTGCAGCCATCGCTCCGGGGGTAAGGCGTCCCGGTAGGTCCTGTCGGCCGAGACCTCGGCAATCAGGCGGTCGTCGCGAGCGTAGCGCGCCACTCCAACTCGTTCGTTGGACAGGGCGTCGCGTATCACCTGCCAACCGTCTCCCACCGGACCAAGGACCTCGCCAGAGGAAGCCCATACGTCATCGAAGAAGACCTCCGTGAGATGATGAGGGCCAGGCATCCCGTCCAGTCCCCGAACGGTTATGCCGGTACGGTCCATCGGGATGAGAAACACTGTGATGCCAGCATGCTTGCCCGGACCCGCACCCTCGACCCGGGCCAACAGGTAACACCACTCCGCCCACAGTGCCCAAGAGGTCCATATCTTCTGTCCGCTGATGCGGTAGCCGTCCCCGTCGAGCACGGCGCGCGTCTTCATGTTGGCCAGGTCCGACCCGGCGTCGGGCTCGCTGAAGCCTTGGCACCAAATCGCCTGCCCAGCGGCGATACGTGGCAGGTGCAGTTGCTTCTGCTCGGGTGTTCCGTAGTCGGCGATCGACGGTCCGACCCAGTTCGGTCCGTAGTACTGCGGACCTCGGGGCTCGAAGTGGGCCCACATCTCCTCCCGCATGACGATCGACGAGATGAGGTCGGCGTCTCGACCGCCGTATTCGGACGGCCAGTTGGGGACCAGAAGACCTTGGGCAGCCAGGATTTCGCAGAACCGGTTGCTCAACTCGAGGTCCGAACGGTCGTTAGTGAAGGGTCCGAGCCAGCCAGCCGGAAGATGAGCGGAGATCAGCGCCCTCAGCCGCTGCCGCAGCGCGGTGGCGTGTTCGGGATCGAGGTAGAGGGCTGCTTCAGGGGAGTCGGCCGTGGTCATAGTCGAAGGGCCAGCATACCATACATACGTACAGCATCCCGGCACGTCGTCGAACGCAAACCGATGGCTAGATTTCGCTGGCCGAGGCCGCCATCGTGTACCGCAAAAGGCGCCCACTGGCCGAGGAATGGACCTACCGCCACCTCGCTGAAGCCTGGGTGGGATCTCAGCCGTAGTTCAGCTGGTAGCCGGGGACTTGCTGTTCGACGATCCGTAGGTTGCCGTCGGCCGATGGTTTCAGGAGGTAGTGCACCTCGAGGATGATCGAAGCGGGGTAGGGGGGAGGACCTTCGAGCAGGTAAGCGACTTGTGTGCAGTCGATGGTCACGGTGTCCTCCTCGACGACCGCCCGCACGTTGCTCACCACGTGGCAAGCCCGCTGCTTGGCGCCCGCCGCCGCCGAATGCATGATCGTCTTGCGGATCGCGTCCCTTCCTCGTACGGCCACTAGCACGGCGTCGTCGGCGTAGAGGTCGACGGCGCCCTCGATGTCGCATCGGTCGAGCCGGGCGTTGAGCTCGGTGATCACCAGCTGCGCGGCCGAGCTGAGGGCTAGCTCGGCTACCTCGGGCAGACGGCCTGGGTCTTTGAACATGATTGCTCCATTCGTTTGTTGCTTCGTTGGGTTCAGCCGCCCGCGGCCCAGCGCACCGCGGGCGTTGTGCCATAGTCAGCCCCGGCCGTCGATGGGAGGTACGCGTGCAGGGTTTGAAAGTTCTCGTCACCGGAGCGGCGGGTCTGATCGGTCTGCCGCTGGTGGAGCATCTCGCACCGGACAACGAGGTATGGGGGATTTCCCGGTTCACGGATACGGCGGCGCGCCATCGTGTCGAAGCCGCCGGCGCCACGACCCGTGCCATCGACATCCCCAGTGGCGACTTCGGGGATCTGCCGGACGACTTCGACCATGTGATCCACCTTGCCACCTACCGGGGCGACACCACCGACTTCGACGCCGCGCTGCGCACCGACGCAGAAGGCACCGCTTTGCTGTTGCAGCACTGCCGGGACGCCCGCTCCGCGCTGGTGATGTCGGCCGTTGCCGTGTACCGCCGGTCCGGGGATCCCTCGCACGTCTATGTCGAGGACGATCCGCTCGGTGAAGGCCTGGTCCCCACGCTGCCCACCTACTCGGTTTCCAAGATAGCCCAGGAGGCCCTGGCCCGTTCCTGCGCCCGGCTCTTCAACCTGCCGGTGGTCATCACCCGCATGAATAGCGCCTATGGACCCCACGGCGGTCTGATCGTGCGCCACCTGGACGCCATCATGAACAGCGGGCCGCTTTTGATCGGCGCGCCGGGCACCAAGGTCAACCCGATTCACACTCACGACATCAGCCTCCAGACCGAACGGATGCTCGCCGCGGCCAGCGTGCCGGCCACGATCGTCAACTGGGGGGGCGACGACGTCGTCGGCCCCGAGGACTGGTGCGCGTACTTCGCCGAGCTCACCGGCAAGGAAGTCGACCTGGCCGCAGCCACCAGCGGCGGTGGCTACCCTGGCGCCATCTGCGACACGACCAAGCGGCTGTCCATCACTGGGCCCTCCGGCATCTCCTGGCGCGATGGTATGCGAGCACTGGTGGAGACCTGCTATCCCGGCGCCCTGCGGCCCGCCAGGTAATCACGGCTCGAAGATGAGTTCGATCTCGTGCCCATCGGGGTCGAACACGTCGATGGAGAAGACACCGGGCCGGTAAGGGTTCTCCTTGATCGGTGTGTGGGAGACGCCTATTGCATCGAGATGCCCGACCCATGCTCTCAGCACGTCCATGCTCTGCAACGCGATGGCCAGGTGGCCGTACTGGCTGTGTAGGTCGGCCGGGTCAGTCTCGCTCAGGCCGAGCTTGAACGCGTCGCTTTCGGGAGCAAGCTGCGCTCGCCTGCCTGGCCCCTCCTTGACTGGCGTGAAACTGACAACCCTGCCGTACCAGGCGATGCTGGCATCAAGGTCGGTGACGTGGAACTCGAGGTGGGAGACGCCGGTTACGGCAAGGCGTTCCCCGGTGGCGACGGTGGATTCCATCATGGGCTCCTTTTATATGGTTTCTACAGTCAATGTGGTTCTCACGGTGTCTGTGGCTCCCTACGGTCGCTGCTTGCCGGGAAGCAACTGGTCCATCACCTCGACGCAAGCCAGTCCGTCGGCGAACGTCGGTATGCCGTCGAGGGAGCCGTCACGCACGGCGTCGCGGACGACGGCCGCGAACGCATGCTGCGGTGCGAAAGCGTCGTAGACATCACTCTCGGGGACGAACATGTCGATCGCGCGTCCACGGTCGTGCAGCACGACGCGCTCGCCGACCACTTCGAGGACGCCGGTCGAACCGGTCACGACGATCCTGGGCGGCAGGGTCGCCGACGCGGCCGAGCTGCTGTCGATCACCAACGTCACGGCGCGCTCTGTGCGCAGGTTAGCGACGAAGCCATCGTCTGCCGAGCAGATCTCGGTGATCCCGCCCATGCCCGGACGTTCGGTGACGGCTGTTCGCAACTGGCCCGACACCTCGATGATCTCACCGAAGGTCCACCGCGCGAAGTCGATGAGGTGCGATCCAGCAGCCCGCAACCACCCCCCGGCCCGTTCCTCATCGAAGATCCAGCCGGAGGGCCTTAGCGGCACTCGTGTCCACGCGAGCAGCATGATCCAGTTGACGTGCTCGGGTTCACCGATGACACCGTCGCTCACCAGTTGGTGGAGTCGCCGACGGCTGTCGTCGTAGCGATGCTCGAAGTTGAGCAACGCCAGCAGCCCGGTCTCCTCGGCCATCGCACACATGGATCTGGCTTCCTCGGCGTTCCGGCCGAAGGGCTTGTCACACAACACCGCATGACCCGCCTCCATCGCCATCCGGACGTGTTCGAGGTGCAGGAACGGCGGCGAGTGCACCGAGATGAGGTCGACGTCGTTCCGCGCGCACAGGGCTGCGACGCCGGCCTCATCCCGGGGCGTCACGACCTCGACCACCTCGCAGCCCTCGGTTCGCTCGAAGGCCGGCGCGATGACCCGCTCGCCCCAGCCTCGCCCGACGATCCCTACTCGCATGGCACCTCCCTGGTCATCCGCTGCGTCACCACGTCGCCAGCCACGACCGCGCCGCGGCGGCCAACCGCGCCGCCGCATCGTCGATCGGGAGGCTGCTGAGGTCGGCGTTGAGGACCTCGATGTCCAGGGTCGCCCCCGGGCTGTTTTCGAACGCGGCGCACATGAGGTCGCGTAATGGCAGGCGACCCTCGCCGGGCAGGCATCGGCCCTGGAAGGGCACGTGCGCTGACCCGGCCGGGGGCCGGATCCGGTCGCTGATCTGGACCCCGGCTATGGCGTCGGGCGGAAGGCGGCGTACGTCTTCGACCGTGCCGTCGGACCGATCAAGGTGGAATACGTCGAGCGTCAGCCCGCAGTTCGGCTCGCCGCAGGCCTCGATGACCGCCTGAGTCACGGGAAGGGTCGGCAGGCCGGTGTCGGGGATGAACTCCAGCGCGATTGTCAGCCCGCGCTCTCGCGCCCGGCGACAGACGCCGGCTACCGCCTCCGCCAGCTGCTCGATCGGGACCGGAACCCCGAGGTAGTGGGTGACGTTGACGATCGACGCGCCCAGAACCTCCGCGGAGCGGAAGACCGCCTCCTCCGTCGGAGGATGAAGTACGTCAGGAGGCATGACGGCACGCGTCTCCGGGTCGAGCGACTCGGGTGGCTGCACGCCTGGCAACACGTGCGTCAAGGCGTCGATCATGGTTACCTCGATGCCTGCCAGCGCTAGCTGCTGGCGCAGTGCATCCTCGGACCACCCATTCGCCAACGCCGCGGCAAACGTGTAAGGCCGAGCGGTGATCCTCCGAAAGCCGCTCTTGGTCGCAACGTCGATGAGCTCCGGCAGGGACGCCTGGAGCAGGTTGGCGCAGCCGAGGCCGATCTCCGGGGTCTCCATCAGGCCGCC
The DNA here is from genome assembly GCA_021809105.1 of Actinomycetes bacterium. Taxonomy (GTDB): domain Bacteria; phylum Actinomycetota; class Acidimicrobiia; order Acidimicrobiales; family Palsa-688; genus Acidiferrimicrobium. The sequence continues at coordinate 79,855 of JAKBAM010000002.1, read as the reverse complement.
CGCCTCACGCGAACCGGATGCCGTAGCCACCGTCGACGGTCATGACGGCACCATTGGTGACCTCGGCTCGATCCCGTCGCGCATCCGGTCCAGGCCGGTGCCCATCTCCTCGCTGAGGACCTAACCCGGGGATATGGCGCTGGCGTGACTGAAGAACGCGTCGGGCGGACGTCCAAAGTGCAGTGCCAGCGCGGCGTTACCCCGCTCCTTAGCCGCGTCCTGTGCGGCCCCGTTGATGTCCGCAACGACGGCACAGGCGCCCTGGCGCACGAACACCTTCGCCGACGCTTTGCCCATGCAGGACCCGGTGCCCGTGATGAGCGCCACCTGGACCTCGAACTTTCCCGTTCGTGCCCCCGTCGTGTCATTCGTTGTGCCTGTGACCGCTTCGGCCGCCGAAGCCGGCCAATGCGGGGAAGTCGCGCTCCGCCTGGTCGATCCACCGCTCGACGAACTGCACCATTTCCTCATGGCCTGAGGTGATGCCAAGCGCCTCCTCTATAGCGATTGTCTGGCTGACGCCCGACATCGCCAGCAGCACCACGACGGGCGGGCACACCTCAGGCGAGATGCCACGATCGCGCAGGATCGTCGCGATGGCGTCGAGCTGCAGGTCCCGAAAGCGCTCGGCGCTCCAGCTGATCTCGTCGCGGATCGCCTTGCGGTGGTTCGCCAACGCCACGAACTCCAGGCTGAACGCGAGCCCGAACCGATCGACACCGAAACGCCACACCGTTCGCAGCGACGGGTGCACCTCCATCGCCGAGCGCAATCGCTCGCAACCTTCCTGGAACCGCCGCCGGTACATATCCAGGAAGAGGTCGTCCATGGAGCCGAAGTAGTAGTGCACAAGCTGGGCCTTCACGCCAGCCTCGGCGGCCACTCGACGCGACGTAACCGCGGCGTAGCCCTCCCGGAGGAGGAGTCGTTCCGCGGCGTCGAGGAGAAGCGCCCGCGTCGTGGGTGGCCTGGTTGCCGACGGCACAAACACATACTAGGCGATTGCACGGGCATCTTGTGCAACTGCCAAACACCTCGCTACGCCGCTTCGTCGGGACGTCCCATTGAGCGGGCAGGCGCGTGCCCTCTTCAGGGATCCGTCGGTCGTGCGAATTCGCTCTCGTACAGCGCCTTCGGCCACCTTGTAGGATGGCACCCACCTGCTCAGGGGGAGCAAGGTTCTGACGAACGGGATGGAGGCGTGGGAATCCTGAAGGTAGCGGGACCGATCCCTGTGACGGCCGAGTCTGGCAAGCCTTCCGGCGGCGCAGCATCGCCGGTGGGGCTGTCCGATCCGCCGGTGTCCGATCTCCTGCGGGATCATGGCTACGTCGAAGAGGAGTACTTCATCTCAGGCGCGCTCGACGGGCAGCCTTATACGACCTCCCTGCTAATCCGAGCAATACAGCGGCGCGGCCCGACACCGACAAGACCGACGACCGCTGCCGCTGTTACCAAGTGACCGCCTGCCCGCACCTGCCAACCCGGGGCCTGCGCGATGTCAGTGGCATCCCCCAGCTCGGCGTCACTCTGGAACCGGGCGAACGGCTGAGTCAGTTTCCGTCTGCCCCGTTCAGTCACGCAGCGTTCGTCCGCCTCGTGGACTGGGTGACGATAGGCGTGGTCCCGCCACACGCAGCCGCCATCAAGATCGCGAACGGCGCGTTCGTGACGGACGAATTTGGCAACGCCAAGGGCGGAGTGCGGTCACCCTATGTCGATGTTCCGACCGCCCGCCATGTCGCGACGCGCTACGTACGCAACCTCGTCCGCGTCGAGGTGCCGTTCACACTCGAGCAACTACAGCAGCTCTACGGGACGCGCGCCAACTATCTCCACCGCTTCAACCAAAGCATTGCCGCGACGATCAAAGGCGGCTGGATTTTGGCTGTAGATGGCGACAGGCTGCAACAGGAAGAAGCCGAAATGGCGCCGCTTTGAACTGTGAGGAACCGGACCCTCCCCGGGAGGCGGCGGCGTTAGCCCCCCACGCGAGGCCGTTCAACCCGATCCAGCGCCTCGGCCTGCTCTTGTTCGACCCGGTGCCGCCAGGAACAACTGAGGGCCAAGCGGGGTCGGCGTTTGGGCGGGACCCAGCATCTCCGCCGACACCCCCAACAGAATCCGGCGCTGATGCTCATCCAATAACGGACGCATCCCTCGCAGAACCGCTCGAGGGCCCTCGTCGTGATCTCTGCGGCATCGCTCTACGCCGCGCGTGCAACTCTTACGCGTCAGATCCGTCGGAACTTCCGCACCTCATCACCGCCCCCCTGCCACCGGCTTTGTTATATTTCTCGCTACTCCCCACAGTCAGGAATGATTGATATGCCGCCCGAGACACCGGTGCAGGATGACTGCTACCGCAACCCAGTCGTCCCGGGCTTTTATCCGGACCCGAGCGTTTGTCGATGGGGAGACGGTTACGTGCTGGCGACCTCGTCGTTCACCTACTTCCCCGGCGTACCGATTCTAACATCAACCGATCTGGTGACCTGGGCTCACGTAGGAAACGCACTTACGCGTGAGTCTCAGCTGAAGCTGGTTCCGACGACATCGTCGTCCCGGGGCATATACGCGCCGACTATCCGCTCTCACCAGGGTCGCCTCTGGCTGATAACAACCGTGTTCCGGGACAGCGATCTTGTCGCTTTCATAGTCACCGCCGACGACCCCGCTGGGCCTTGGTCCGACCCGGTGAAGGTGGACATCCAGGGCATCGACCCCGACCTCTGTTGGGATGAGGACGGAGCCTGCTGGGTACACTTCTCCGCTTTCGGCATCCGACGGGCACGGATCGACGACCAGACCGGCTCGGTGATCGAAGGCCCGGATTTGACGTGGTCGGGCACCGGGCTTCTCGCTCCCGAGGCTCCCCACGTGTTTTGCCGCGACGAGTGGTGGTACCTGGTAATCGCTGAGGGAGGCACTGAGCGCGGGCACTGCGTCTCGATCGCTCGTGGGCCGACGCCGCAGGGCCCCTGGGAAGGCTGTCCGGCTAACCCGATCCTCAGTCACCGCAGCACCGATCGCCCTATACAGAACACCGGTCATGCGGACCTGGTCGAGGCCGATGACGGCTCCTGGTGGATGGTTCTGTTGGGCGTCCGCCCAAAGGGTCGGTCCCCCATGTTCCACGTTCTCGGCCGGGAGACCTTCCTGGTCCCGGTCGATTGGCTGGACGGCTGGCCGGCGCCCCGCGCGCTAGATCTCGTCATGCCGACGCGACCCCCGGGTCCTTACATTCTTACGCCGGCAGTTGTACTGGACGATTTCGATGCGCCGATCCTCAGCCCAGAGTATGTTTCGGTGCGGGGCCCGCTAGGCGACGCCGCGTCCCTCACGGAGCGGCCCGGGTGGCTGACCCTACGCGGTGCCAGGGGAGATATGGATGACCTCCGACCGGTCTTCGTGGGGCGTCGCCAGAAGTACCTTGAATGCCGAGCGCGCACCCGGGTCGATGTCGCCGATGCCGCCGAGGCCGGCCTCGCCATCCGGATGCACGAGGGTGCTCACTACGAGGTGGCGGTGGCCTCGGACTTGGTCATCGTTCGGGCGCGCATTGGGCCGCTCACCAGCATCGTTGCCGAGGCCCCGGCGCCGACGTCGCCTTTGGTGCTCAGGCTCGAAACCCACGAGGCCGCCGGAAAGACGGATGGGCCGGATCTGGTGCATCTGGGCTTCGAGCAGACCGACGGGTCCTTCCTGGTCTTGGCCGAGCTAGATGGCCGCTTCCTTTCCAGCGAGGTTGCGACTGGATACATCGGGCGAGTGATCGGGCTTTACTCGGTCGGCGGGGAAGCGTCATTCGACTGGTTCGAACTGTCCGATCTCGACTCGAACGCGGACAGCTAGGGGCTTGAGGCCTCCGATCGGAGGGGACGCAGTAGGGCGAGAAGAGAGTGACCCCCCAGTGCGCAAGTACATCGTCGGGATGGCCTTGCGGCCGAGCGATGCTCGTCGGGCGTTCCAGCGAGGAAAGCCGGGAGCCTAGCCTCTGGAGCCAGCGAACACATACTTTCGTCGACTCGGCCGCCGCCCAACCGGGTCCAACACGATATCCCCCCCGCTCCCCCACAATCACCTCGATCGTGTCGTACCCGTCCTCGATGTCGCACAGACCTGGGTGGAACTCGCCCTCCGAGCCGAACCGGCCCCGGCAATTCTGCATGATGGCCACGTACCCCTGCCTCGCCAGCAACTTCGCCTGCTCGGCCAGACCGACAGTCACCGGACGGCCCCTGAGCGCGTAAGCGGTGCGGCTCACCACCACAGGAAACGGACCTGGCCCCGGCGGCCGGTACACGTCAGTACGCAGGGCCGCCCCATCCCGCATCGCGACCATCAGATCCCTCTCGACGATCAGGTCAATCTCGTCGAACACCTGACCCACCCTCCCATCGCTATCACGCTCGACGATCCTCCAGGAGGTTTCGGCCTGGAAGTCAAGTGCGTGGCCGGGGCCGAGCGGTCTTCAGCTGATCGTAGGCCGCGCGTCGTGGGGGAAGGCATGACGAAACGCTCGAGCGAGGCGGAGGATCTTCGCATCGCTCCCGGGGAATCCGACGATCTGCATGCCGACGGGCAACCCGTCGACGAAACCGCACGGGACCGAGACTGCCGGGAACCTCAGCACGTTGAACTGGGCCGTATAAACTGAGTAGCTCATCGGTCCCGGACCGCCCTCCACGAGCGACATCCCGGAGGGGATGCGCGTGGCGAATACCTCTATAGGCGGGGCCACACTGTGGATAGTCGGGGACAGCAGCAAGTCGTACTGGCCGAAAAGCTTTCGAAATCGTAGCCAGTTCCGTTGGCGCACTGCGGTCGCCGATCGGCGAAGTTCGCCTACGTCACCGCTGGCTCCGAGGCCCATGCTGGCCACGCCCGCGGCGGCGAAGTTGGCATGCATCACGATGGCGTAATCCTCCCACTGCTCGTCGGTGGGCTCGACGGTGGCACCCATGTCGTTCAAGGCCAAGGCGGCCTCTCGTATGTGGCTGATGACCCGGGGGCTCTCCTCGACGGAGTAGTCGAGAGCGAAGCCGAAGTCATCGGTCCACGCCAGCCTGAGGCCCTCGATGCCGCGGTCTAGTTCGCTGCGGGGATCGGGGAGGTCGAGCGGAAGTCCGATCTCGTCACGCCCGTCAGGTCCAGCGATCACCGCCAACACAGTGGCGGCGTCGAGCACATCGCGCGCGATGGGCCCGATGGTCGAGGTTGCGCTCGTCGCCAAGGCACCCATCCACGGAACCATGCCTCCGGTCGGATGGACGCCAACCAGGCTCGTGTAAGCGGCCGGAAGGCGCGTCGAGCCACCGCCGTCGGAGCCAATAGCCATCGGCAACAGACCGGCGGCCACCGCAGCTGCACTACCGGCGCTAGATATTCCAGGGGTGCGAGACGGATCCCACGGGTTGCGGGCGGTTGCTTCGTAGTCGAAACTACCGTCGCTGGAGTAGACCGGCATCCCGGTGTGTCCCACGATCACCGCTCCGGCCTCGCGCAACCGCTCGACCGTCAGGTCGTCGTGCTCCGCGATGCCGTTGCCGAACGGCATCGTCTGGGGGAGGCCCTCGATGTCGAGGTGACCCTTGACAGCCATCGGGATCCCATGAAGGAGGCCAAGCTCATCCCCCGATGCGACGGCGACCTCGGCCACCTTCGCATCCCGCCGGGCGCGGCCCTCATCGAGATGGTCGAAGGCGCGAAGCAGCCCTTGGTGCTGCTCGATCCGACCGAGGAAATGATCGAGCACTTCCACCGGCGACACCTCCTTCGCCCGGATCAGCTCGCTGATCCGCCATGCAGGCGCCCATGTCAGCTCGTCGGCCATATCATCCTCCACGGTTTCGGTTGCTGCGCCATACCATCAAACAATTGCGAACCAGCCTGGGACTAAAAGAATGTGGGCTAGGATCCGGGTCAGAACGGGACGACGATCTTCTCGGCTTCGGCGCGGAACTCCTCGGCATCGTCAGCCAGGAACCAGCCCTGGCCGATGAGCTCGTCAAGACGTAGATTGAAGCGCCGGAGATAAGAGTCCCTACTCTGGTAGAGACGCTTCATCGTCGCGGCGTCGAAGGGCTCCTCGAACCCGAACGAGGCAAAGCCCGGCTGGCCGCCGGGCAAGATCGTGTTCGAGGTGTAGGTCGCCCTGGGAACGTCGAGATGGGCGGTCCGGACCCCACCCACGCTGTTGCCATGCTCATCCCTGACGAACCAGCCGTCTGCCCCCATCTCGAGGCGCTCGGCGCGTGGTGGCGCAATGCCCTCCGCTGCCCAGCCCACCAGATGGTCCAGTGCCACCTGGAAGAGCTGGTTGAAGGGCATACCGCTCATCTGCATCCCCGCCTCCGCCATGATCCCGCTCTGTATCTGCTTCAAAAACTCAATGTCGTTGATCGGTGGGTACTGGGTCGAGGTATGAGCGACGCCGGCCAACTCGTAGAGGCGGAAGCGATCCCCCGACTCGTCACTGTCCGGCCGCCGATAGGCCAGCCCGTCGAAACCGGGACGGAAGAACGTGACGTTGTCGCCGGCGTAGTCACCCTGGGTGACTACCTGCACTATCGGGACGTCACACGGGCCGAATGCCGACGTCGGCCACCCCGACGGGAAGTAGCCGTCGTAGACAGAGGACCCATCCTCGCGGCGCAGTGCGTCGTGCCCCTCCCGTATGTACCTGGACACGAGGTATCCGGTGCCAGAATGGCCGACCAGCACGGCGCATGAGACATCGAACCCGGCGAGCGGGCCGGCACTGGCCTTGATCGCTGCCCCTACCTGGGCCAGGATGGCGTGCGAAGCCCTGTTCTGGCGTGGCAGGTGCTCCCACCACAGGTGGGTATTGCTGATGTCCGCGGGCAGGGTGCCAAGGTCCAGATGGTGCGCCTCGGGCGGGAGCGGCTCGGCCTCGATGTGCAGAGAACCGTAGCGTTGAGGGTTCGACGGCTTGACATGGATGTCGATTGATGTCTTCTGCGAACCCACGCAGACCCAGCCGTGCCCAGAGCGCATGATGTACTCGGATGTGAAGCTGAAGACCGGCGATATGGGAAAGAAATGCAGAGGCTCCACTATGACCGTCCCGCTGAAGCGGCTGGCGTCGCGTGGGATCCGCACGAGCACCGTGGTCACATAGGGGCGCCCGTCCTCCTCGCCTGTGGCGAACCACTCCTCCTCGATGTAGTCGAAGTCGCTGAGGCGACCTTGGTGACCCATCCCTGGAATGAACGGTTGCGAGCCCTCGACGAACTCCGGCCGGTACAGCGTCGCTGGCGTGACTGTCACCGTCATCAAACTTCCCCTCTCCCCAGTCCACCGCGACCGCATGTTCCTCTGCAGCCTTCCCAATTCCGGACTGATAGTCTGTTGGCCGTCCGTAAAGCATACTAGAGCATGGCAGCCATCGCTGTGGGGCGAAGACCAACTATGTTCTACGATCGTATGGCTAATCGGCAGGGGATGCGGTGGCGCAGCAGAGCGCCAGTCTGACGATGACACCCATGAACGTTGGAAGTGAGCAAGGGGAAGCAATGAGTGCAGGATCCACGCCATCACCCGATCCCACCTCGGACGTCGACCTCCTCCTCGAGCGCTACGGGGGGCCCGATGCGAGCGTGGCCCGACTGCTCTGCGACGACCACCGAGCGGACCGAGTAGCGTTCACCGTAGTGGACCGAGACCTCCGGTCCACTACGCTCACCTATGGGGAGCTGCGGGATCGATCGGAGCGGGTGGCCACGGCCCTCCGTGCCCGGGGCATCCGACCCGGCGACCGGGTCGCGACGCTGATGGGTAAGAGCGCCGACTACGTAACCGTGCTCCTCGCCATCTGGCGCGCGGGTGCGGTCCAGGTGCCGCTCTTTACCGCGTTCGCTCCCCCCGCCATCGCCATCCGGCTGGTGGGCAGCGGGGCGAAGTTGATCGTGTGCGACCCCTCGCAGCGGGCGAAGCTCGACCCGGGCGAGGACATCCCGGCCGCCGCTCCCTGGCAGGTAGTGGTTGCCGGGGATGCCACGGGCCGCACGGGCGATCTCCTGCTCAGCGACCTCGAAGCCGATCGGGCTCTCGGGGTCCAGCCCGCATCGGTCGGCGGCGACGGCGGGCTCATCCACATCTACACCTCCGGCACCACCGGCTCGCCCAAGGGGGTCGTAGCACCGGTAAAGGCCCTAGCCGCGTTCGCGACCTACATGAAGTACGCCCTCGACCTCAGAAGCGACGACGTGTTCTGGAACGCCGCCGACCCGGGATGGGCCTACGGCCTGTACTACGCCATCCTCGGGCCGCTCACCCTGGGCGTGCCATCGCTGCTGCTGGACGCGCCCTTCTCCCCCGAGCTCACCTGGGCCGTGTTGAGCCAGCACGGGGTCACCAACTTCGCCGCCGCCCCCACCGTCTACCGGTCCCTGCGGGCCTCGTCCGCTCCCGCGCCGCGCGGCTTGTCCCTGCGCTGCGCGTCGAGCGCCGGCGAACCCCTCACCCCTGAGATCAACCTATGGGCGATCGATGTCCTCGGCACGCCGGTCCATGACCATTACGGCCAGACCGAGGGCGGAATGCTCGTCAACAACCACCACCACCCGGCCCTCCGGCGACCGCTCAAGCGGGCCAGCATGGGGCGACCCATGCCCGGCTGGTCAATGCACGTCCTGGAGCCCGACGCCGACATACCGGCCAACACCGGCGACATCGGCCGGGTCGCGGTCGACATGTCGGAGAGCCCCCTGGCGTGGTTCTTCGGCTACCACGAGGCGCCGGAGGCGACGGCTAGCAAGTTCAGCCCCGACGGCCGTTGGTACTACACCGGCGATACAGCGAGCGTCGACGAGGACGGCGACTTCTTCTTCCGGTCGCGCGACGATGACATCATCATCATGGCCGGGTACCGAATCGGTCCCTTCGAGGTGGAGTCGGTGCTGGCAATGCATCCCTCAGTTGCCGAGAGCGCGGCGATAGCCGTACCAGACGAGGTCCGCGGCGAGGTCCTGGAGGCACACGTTGTGCTCGCCGAGGGCTGCGTCGGCGATGACGGCCTGGTCAATGAGCTCCAGACTCTCGTGAAGCAGAAGTTCGCTGCCCACGCCTACCCGCGCCACATAGTGTTCGTCGAGCAGCTGCCGAAGACCCCGAGCGGGAAAGTCCAGCGCTTCATCCTCCGCCAGCAGCGTCGCGAGGAGCTCGCCGAGAGACCCTCCTGAAAGGTCACGCGTGTCCCTTGAGGCCATACAGGCGTATTGGTCCCGGCATATGATGGGTCATCGTACGTGCATCCGGCCGCATCCAGGGGAGGACATCCAGTGGCGCTAGACTTATCCACTACCGACTACTTCAGTGACGACTCGCTGATCCAGGACCCTTACCCGTATTATGAGTTCGCTCGCGAGCAAGGCCCGGTCTGGTGTGAACCGGTCCGAGGGGCGTTCGTCGTCACCGGCTACGAGGAGTTGTGCACGATATTCCGGGATCTCGACGCGTACTCCTCGTGCAACGGTTTCGCAGGGCCTTTCCACGAGTTGCCCAAGGAGCCCGGAAGCGACGACTTGACCGGCTTGATCAACAAGCACCGGGACAAGTTCGCGTTCCATGAGAACCTGGTCACGTTCGATCCTCCGACCCACACGGCTCATCGGGGGCTCATGATGCGTTTGCTCACACCCAAGCGACTCCAGGAGAACGAGGAGTTCATGTGGCGTCTTGCCGACGATCAGATCGACGGCTTCGCCGCGGCGGAGAGATGTGATTTCGTCGCCGATTACGCCCAGCCGTTCTCCCTTCTGGTCATTGCCGACCTGCTCGGGGTACCGGAGGAGGATCGGCCCCTTCTGCGCCAGCGCATTCTGGCTAATAGCCCGGCCGGGTCCATCGGACAACCCCCTCCCGCCAACCCTTTGGCATATCTAGAAGAGTTCTTCATTCCATACGTAGAGGCACGCCGGCAGGGGCCACGGGACGATGTGCTGACGCAGATGGCGCGGGCCACTTTCCCCGACGGGACGATGCCAGAGGTCATTGAGGTGGTGCGAGCCGCGGTGATCCTCTTCGCAGGCGGCCAAGGGACCTCAGCCCGGTTCCAAGTCGGCATCTTGCAGCTTCTCGCCGAGCAACCCGAGCTCCAGCGGGAGCTGCGCCGGGATCCGGGGCGAATCCCCGATTTCGTGGAGGAAGCTCTCCGCTGGAGCAGTCCGACGAAGATCAGCTTCCGTATGGCGCGTAAGACCACCACCCTCGCGGGAGTACAGATCCCGGCGGGTGGCACCCTCATGCTCATGCTGAGCGCCGCCGATCGCGATCCTCGTCGGTTCGAATGCCCAGCTGAGTTCCGAGTCGACCGGCCCGACTCCCGTCAGCACATCGCCTTCGGGCGAGGGGTACATTCCTGCCCGGGAGGTCCGCTAGCGCGAGCCGAGGGGCGGATCACCACCGAGCGCATCTTGGCCCGCCTCGATGACATCAGGGTGTCTGAAGCCGAGCACGGCCGGCCCGACGCCAGGCGCTGGAGCTACACCCCGTCGTACATACTGCGCGGCCTGGAAGCCCTGCACCTGGAATTCACGACTTCAAGGAGTTTGTAGGGATCCTCGGCCACCCCTGCCCGGCGGCGCAAGATCGTTGCTCAGCCTCCGGCCAGGACGGTTCGAAGCCAGGGCCCGACCGCAGCGTAGACCTCGGCGGAAGCCGGGAAACCCAGGTTGAGGAAGCCGTGGGGCTGGCCCTTGCAGATCAACTCCTCGGTCGCAACCCCTGCAGCGCGAAGCCGCGCGGAGTAGGCGAGACCTTCGTCCCGCAACCAGTCGCATCCTCCGACCATGACGAACGCCGGCGGCAGGCCGGAAAGGTCCCCAGCCTGGATCGGGAACATGTACGGATCCCCATCTAGCTCGCTGCTGCCGGCGTACATCTTGGCCACCCGGCTATAGCTGCGCGCCGACAGCACGAGGCCGTCGTAGTCCCGCCGTGACGGGTACGAGCCGCCCGAACCGTCGACTGCCGGGTACAGCAGCACCTGGCCGGCGAGCATGGGGCCGCCGCGGTCTCGTAGCCGCAGCGTCAACGCCGCCGACAGGTTCCCCCCGGCGCTCTCACCCGCCACCGCGACCCGGGTGCGCTCCACGCCGAAGCGGTCGGCGTGGTCGACCACCCATCGGGTCACCGACTCGCAGTCGTCGAGGGCGGCAGGGTAAGGATCCTCCGGCGCCAGGCGGTAATCGACGGAGACGACCACGGCCCCAGAGGCCCGGGCCAGCCCTTCGGCCACGTTGTGCATGAGAAGCCGACTGCCACCGAGGAACGCACCCCCGTGGAAGTAGACGACCACGCCGGTGGCCTGTTGGTGAGGTTGGTAGACCCAGACCGGCACGTCGGAGATCACCTCCGCGGTGATCGCACCGATGTCGATCGCCGGCGGCTGTGCGGCTGCCGGCCGCATCATGGCCAGGATCTCGGGGCTGTAGTCCTCCGGTTGGTCCATCATCTGGCCGTTCTCACTGAACCACGTGACGACCCACGGGTCGATATCGGGATACCCGGCTGCTTCCACGTCCACCTGCGCTTCCTCGGTCCTTTGACACCTGAAAGGCGCCCAGGCTATACATCTGTGTAGCATCTTATCCCGTCCAGAGCGGACCGGCGACAAGGCGCGGAGTGGGGAGCCTGCAGTGGACACGACAGCTTTGAAGGAGTGCGCCGAGCGTCTGTTCGCTTCCGACGCCCTGACTTCCGTTGTACTGGTGACGGCCTTCGAGGCGGGAGATCCCTTGGTGCTGTCGGAGCCAGCGGCGGACTACACCCCCACGGCCCCAGCCGATCTGTTCCTCGTCAAGCTGCTCGTCGGGCCCGGCAACCCCGGGCCCCCCGGCGCACCGTCGACCTCAGGGGGTATCGGTATCGAGGTGTGGTTGCCCACGAGAGAAGCGTGGAACGGCCGGATTCACAACATCGGCGGTCTGGGCGGCTACGACGGGGGAGACCATTCGTCACCCACACAGGTCGGCTGGTTCTACGCGGCACTCACTGCTGGAGGAGAGGGTGCAGTCGCGGCCAGTACGGACTCAGGTCATGCCAGCCGTGATGCGGCCTGGGTGATGGGCCCCGACGGATCACCTGCCGGCCAACTCTGGATCGATTTCTCACATCGGGCCCAGCACGAGGTGGCGGTGAAGACCAAGGCGTTGGCGACTGCATACTATGGAACCGCACCCAGCTACTGCTATTACGAGGGCGCCTCGACCGGCGGCCGCCACGGCTACCAGCTGGCACAGAAATATCCCGAGGACTACGACGGGATCATTGCGCTCCTGCCGACCGTCAACTTCACCGAGTGGGCCCTTGCCTGCCTCTACCGGAGGCTTGTGGTCGAAAGAGATCTCGGCGGTATCGAGCTGACCGAAGAGCAGATGGATCTGGTCTCGAACGCTGCCATCCACGCCAGCGATGTGGTGGGAGGCGAGCATCTCGGCTACATCTTCGACAACGAGTCCTGTCACTATGACCCGACCAGAGATCCCAACGTTCTATGTGTAAGCGATGGCGGCAACAGCTCCTCACCGCATTGCGTGACGAAGGCCCAAGCGGCCGCCATCAACAAGATATGGTACGGCGTGACAGCGGATGGATCGGCTCCCGACCCAGAAGTCGACAACGGTGTGTCGACCACGCTGGGGGATCGGCTCTGGTACGGCCTGACTCGGGGCACCTCGCTGTATGTCGCCTATTTCACGAAACGGGACCCCAGGATGCGCGAAGTGCTGCGGGCAGCCAGCGCCGCCGGGAACGCTTCGGGCTCTGAGCAAGCCGCCCTCATCCTGCAGGATCCAGCAATCGCCGGACCCAGCTTCGAGAACCAGAGCGGAGACGGCCAAGGCCGCTGGCGGGAAATGTCCTACGAGCGGCTGGCCGAGGCGTTCGACCTCGGCTTGGAGATGGATTCGATGTTGGCGGATGTCTCTAGCAACAGCCCGGATCTCTCCGCCTTCAAGGCGCGGGGAGGCAAGTTCCTGAGCTGGCATGGATGGAACGACGAGTCCATCCCGGTGCAAAGCACGATGCGCTACTACGACGCTGTGGCCAAGTCGATGGGCGGCGTGGACGCCGTGAGGACCTTCTTCAAGCTCTACCTCGTCCCCGGCGGGGGGCACATGTCCCCGCATGGCACGTCGAATGAGGACGCCAATCCACCGGCTGTGGGGGGCGGCCAGTTCTACCGCCTGCTGGTGGATTGGGTAGAAGGCGGCGTCGAACCGGGGCGGGTCGAAATTGAGTCTCCCCTGCCGGCTCCAGATCACGCGACGCAGCCGATCTATCCGTACCCGCAGAAGGCTGTCTATGTCAGCGGAGACCCGCGTGTGGCGTCGAGCTACGTGTCTTCGAGCCCGGCGTGAGCGCCTCTCAGCGGTCGTAGTCGGTCGTCTCGGCCAACTCGGCTCCATCCTTCATGGCACGGGCTACCGAGGCCCCGAAGCTCTGAAGCTTCGGGTCGTCACCGGCTCGGGCGAACCCTCGCTCAAGCACGACCGCGGCCTTGAAGCGGGCCAGGATCACGTAGTAGTCGAAGTCGTCGACCTGACGACCCGACACCTCGGCGTAGCGCGCCAGCATCTGGGAGCGACCCGGCATGCCCCGCATGTCCTTGATGCCCGGGCTCGTCGGATCTCGTGCGGAGGTGTCCTCCGGCCAGCTGCCGAGCAGCCAGGCCAGATCGAGCTTCGGATCGCCAATCGTGCCCATCTCCCAGTCCACGATTGCTTCCATCTTCGCCGGCGCCCTCTTCTGGAACATCACGTTCGAGAAGGCGTAGTCGCCGTGCATGAGGCCCGGGATGTAGTCGAGCGGCTTGTGGTTTCGCAGCCATCCGGTCACCACGTCCATACCCTCCAGCTCGCGCACCTTGAACTGCTCGAACAGTGAGGACCACCGGTCGACCTGCCGCTCGTGGAAGCCCTCCGGGCGGCCGAAGCCGTCAAGCCCGCGTTCGCGCCAGTCGAACCTCGACAGCAGCGCTAGGCCCTCGACCATCTCCATCGCTATCCCGGCCCGCGTGCTGAGGTCGCTTCGGAACGGCTCAGGCCACTCATCCGATCCCTTAGGCGCCGGGGACCACCCGTCGACGTAGCCCATCAGATAGAAGGCGCGGCCGAGCACGGCGGGGTCCTCGCACGCGGCGACCGCGGCCACGTGCGGCACGTCGCTGCGGTCGAGGGCTTGGATGATCCGCCACTCCCGGAGGATGCCCTTGTCCCGGTCGGGGGGCGCCTGCGGCGGCGGGATGCGAATGACACAGCGTTGGTCGCCGCGACATATCTCGTAGATGTGGTTCTGCGTCCCGCCCGAGAGAAACCTGGACTCCAACACGGCGCCCGTACCGGGCAGGCCCTGCTCGTCCATCCAATCGGCAAGCCGCTCGAAGTCCAGGGTCACAGGCTCCTCGCTCACGCTTCGCCCTCCGGTGTGGGCGGGTGCATCCACCGGTTGTCCTCGACCAAGCGCTGGATCTTCCAGCCGCCGCCGGTGCGTAACAACTCCTCGTCGTAATAGCCGCCGGTCATCAACGGCTGGTCGAGGCCCCGGAGCCGCACCGACGTGAAGAACATCGCCCGCACCGTGGCTCGATCCTGGTCGAGGTCGATCTGAAAGTTTGAGACCACGTGCTGGATTCCCAATACCTGGCCGAGCGACTGCTCCAGCCACGCCACCACCTCGCCGCGCGAACCGGTAGGGCCACCCGTCGATGAGTAGTCGAGATAGGCGTCGTCGGCGAAGACCGACTTCAGCAGCGCCCAGTCGCCGTTGTCGCATGCGTAGGCGTAATCGGTGATCACCCGCTGGATGTCGAGCTCGTCGCGCACTGACAGCAGATCCGACGCCATGCCTGGGTTCATCTGGTGCGACCGCCTTCAAGCCAGAGCCCCTCCGGCACCCAACCTGGCGGCCGCTTCTCCATGAACGCCAGCATCCCTTCGCGCGGCTCGTCGGAATCGGCGAGCGACGCGAACATCGTCTGGTAGTCGATCAGGCCGTAGCGATCGTTGAGCATGCGCTTGACGTGCATGCGGGCGATCGGCCCGGTCTGGAGTATCTCCTTGACCGCCTCCAGAGCGGCGGCGCGGAGCTGGTCGTGGGGCACCACACGTGAGATCACTCCGAGGCGGGCGGCTTCGTCGGCGTCGAATCGGCGGCCCGAGAGCAGGAGATCTCGGGCTACGGCGATCCCGACATGCGCCGGCAACACGGCTGCGTAGGTGGCATCGACGATGCCGCGCAAGAGCTCCGGTGCCCGGAACGTCGCCCGGTCACTAGCCACGCAGATGTCTGCCAGCATGGCGACGAGCAAGCCGCCGGCCTGGCAGATCCCATTCACGGCCGCGACCACAGGCGCCTTGCTGTCCCGGATGGTCAGGAAGGGCAGGATTTCATGACCGAGGTCAGGTACCGGCTCGTCGGCCTCGTTGGATCGTCCGCCGAGGTCACCGCCGGCAGAGAAGGCGTCGCCGCTGCCCGTAATTATCATCGCAGCGAGGTCGGCGTCACGGTTGACGAGGTGGACAGCTCTTTTGATCCCGTAGTACATCGCTGGCGTGAAGGCGTTGCGAGCCTCGGGACGGTCGATGATGCACCAGGCGATCGCACCGTCGCGCTCGAAGCGCAGGCCTGCAGCACCGAGCTCGTTACTCATGCGATCACCGTGCCGCCGTCGACGCAGAGCACCTGGGCGGTAACGAACGCAGCGGCGTCGGAGGCCAGATATACGGCGGCGGCGCCGATCTCCGGCGGCTTGGCGAACTGCCGCTCCATGACGGTCTTGCGGGCAATGGCTCCCATGATCTCCCCTTTCGTGACAAGTAACTGAGCGAACATTCCCTGCGGGTGGAACCGGCTCCCCGAGCTGACATCGTGCTCCGGGTCGTCTGGCAAGGTCCCGTAGGGAGCAATGGCGTTGACCGTGATCCCATAGCGGCCGACCTCCTTCGCCAGAACCTTCGTGAAGGCATGGACTGCACCCTTCATGGCCGAGTAGACCGCCATGTTCGGGTCCCCCACGATGCCCGAAGTCGAACCAAGGTTGATGATCCGGCCGTGCGAACGCTCGATCATCCCCGGCAGGATGGCGTGAGTGCAGTTCAGCGTGCTTCCGATCGTGAGCGCGATGTCGCGGTCCCACGTCGCTGGATCCGACTTGACGAACGGGTCGACATCCACACTTCCCCCAACGTTGTTGACCAGTACGTCTACCGCGCCGAACCGACCGTGTGCCGCCTCCGCCATGGCGAGAACCTGCGCCCGATCCGTGACGTCCGCGGCTAGCCACAGCGTGTCCTTCGCGCCCCGCTCCATCGACTGCTCGCACACCCTGGGGCCCTGCACGTCGTCACGTCCCACCACCACTATGTTCGATCCTTCTGCGGCGAACGCGAGCGCGATGGCCCTTCCGATGTTGGCGGTTGCACCAGTGACCACGACGGTGCGGCCAGTCAGCCCGGTGTCCACCAGCCTCTCCTCCTCTTACGACTGCTTCACGGGTCGGTCGGCGCCCGGTATGGACTCTAGGGTTGCAGCCGCCACCGATCAAGACTTGGAATCAACTAGTTCCCCGAGCAGGCGGATCAGGTCACGGCGCGCCTGCGTCGTCAGACCATCACCCATCTCCACACCAAGAGCACTTAGCTCGGCCAGGCACTTGGTGAGGACCCGGGCCCCTTCGTCGGTGAGGACAGTGCGCACGGTGCGCCGATGCGACGCCTTCTCCTGCCGCCCGACCAGCGCCTTGCGCGCCAGCGTGGTCACGGCGGCATGAGCGGCCTGGGGGGTGATAAAAGCACGGTCTGCGACTTCGATCCCCGAAAGCCCAGGTTCCTCGAACAGCGAGTACAAGATGCCGAACTGCGCCAGGGTGATCCCCTGCTCGCGAACGACCTGCTCCATCCGCCGCCTCGTAAGGCGGTAGGCCTGACCAACCAACCACAGGAGCTGACTACCCTCGTTGAGCGACGGCTCCTCGACCCGTTCGTCGGCAGTAGTAAGCGCCGGGCGGCGCGGGCTCATCGAGCTCTCACCGCAGCCACCAGGGCGCGCACCCGCTCGCCCGCCAACCGCGCCGCGTCCAGGGGCCCCAGCGCCGCCGTCTCCGGCGAGATCACCTCCGGTCCTACCCACCGCAGCGCCCCCATCCTATCGAGCGCCCCCATCACCGCCATCAGATCCAGGGCACCGTCACCGGGGAGCCGTCTGTGAAAGGTGTCCTCGCTGAGGCTGCCTCTCGGCACGGGGTCCGCATCCGCGACCTGCACCGCGAACACCCGGTCTCCGGGCACCGCCTCCAAAGCTGCCAGGTCCGGATTGCCGCGGAAGAAATGCCAGGTATCCACGACCAAGCCGCCGTTGTCGCGACCCGCACCCTCGACGAGAGACCAAGCGCTCCCCACGTCGCCCACCACGGTGAAGGGCATGAACTCCACCTGCACCTGGGCGCCGAAATCGCCGGCTCGATCACATAGCAACGCGAACCGCTCCTGGAGATCGGCAGGGGTCGCTTCGCCCTTGGAGAACGGGCCGAGGACGGTCAGCGCCGCGGCCCCGAGCCCCTCGGCCATCTTCAACAGCTCGTCTATCCGGAACTTTGCGTACGGACCGGGGCCGGGCTCGTCGCTGTACCAGCCCATCACCGGATCGAACACGACTCCGAGACCGGCGTCCCGAATCCGCCGCCCGAGATCCTCCACTGCAATCCCAGCCTCGCGTGCAACCTCGACGTCCAGGGGACCCAGGGACAACCGGTCGAACCCTCCCGCCACCGCCGCCTCCATCCGCGCCGGCAACGGACTGTCGAGCCCGACCGTGCCCGCCCACAGGACCCACCCAACGTCGCCCGACGAGTGCGGCGTCACCGCGGCAGGTCGATCAGGACCTTCGTCCGCCGCCCGGCGCGAAGGTCGTCCAGCGCAGTGTGCACGTCCTCGAACGCCAGATTCTCCACCCAGCCCGCGGTCGGAAACGCCCCGGCTGCCATGAGCTCGAGCACGCGCACGAACGTATCGCTCGAGTAGCCCAGGGAGCCGGTGAGCTCGATCTCCGAACGGGCGAGCTGGAACGGCACGAATCCAACTTCGGCCATGCTCATCGCCAACAACACATACCGGCCGCGCTCCTTCAGCACAGCCGAACCCGAGCGGAACGTGTCCGCGACGCCAGCACAGTCGACGGCCGCATCGACACCCCGGCCACCCGTGAGCTTGCGAAGGACCCTTACCACGTCGACTGCCCCGGGATCGAGAGTCTCTACCCCTAGTCCTTCCACGACCCGGCGGCGGTCGGCAGCCGGCTCGACCACGACCACCTTGTCTACGCCGAGCGCACGCAGCCCCAACGTCACACCAACACCGATCGGCCCGCCCCCCAGGACGACGGCCGACCCGCCCGGCTCCACCCGAGCCCGCAATGCTCCGCCGAAGGCGACCGACAGGGGCTCGATCAGTGCGCCTTCGGCCAGGCTGACTCGGTCGGGAAGCCGGTGCAGCATCGATGCCGGCACCACCGTGTACTGCGACAGGCCCCCGCCGTGCGAGCAGATGCCGTGCGTCGTCACCAACTCGCACAGCTGGGCCAGACCGGCCCGGCAACGGTCGCATCGCCCGCACGTGTAGAGGGTGGCGACCGACACGCGGTCACCGGCCCGCAGGCCGTCGACATCGCATCCCACCTCTGTCACGGTCCCGGCGAACTCGTGGCCCATGATCTGGGGCAGCACGCCGCCGGTCAGGGGGTGCGCTTCGGTGGTGCATGCCAGCGGCCCAGAGAAGTACTCGTGCAAGTCGGTGCCGCACAAGCCGTTGTGCGCCACCGCCAGCTTCGCCTGGCCCGGCCCAGGCAGGGGCTCGGGTACCTCCTCGATCCGAAGGTCCCGGTTGCCGTACAACGCCGCGGCAAGCATGCACCCAACGTATCCCGCTCGCTGCCCTCAATCAACACTTGGAAAGACACTGGGTGGGGTCGTCCCTGCCATTGCAAAGGACGACATCTCGGCTCGAGGCGAGGACCCTGCAGCGCCCCACGAAGGATCTCTTCCGCAGCTGGGCCGCCCGAGGCAAATCGAGACGCTCAGGATGCCAGGTAGCGACGCAGGGCGTCCCTGGCGACCGCGCTGACACTTCGGTGCTCCTCGTTTGCCCGTCGGTGCAAGGACTCGGCCAGTTCCGGCTCGACGCGAAGGTCGATTCGCGGCGAGACCCCCCGGCCGAGCGAGGGCCGCCCGGTCCGGACAGAGCGCGCCAGGTCCAAGTTGTAACCTGCCTCGGATTCGTCAGCCAGAACCTCCTCCATTTCCGACGTGAGGACCGCCCCGGTCTTGGTGCGATTCACACTCGCCATTTGCGTGCCTCCTCATACTGGCTCCGGTACTTGTCCCGGAGCTCCATTGCGTGGATCACCCTCATGTGCGGTTCGCCTCCCGGGCCTGCGTCCAGTTCGATCGCAACGACTTCAAGGGGTCGCCCACGCCGGTCATCCCCCAGGTAGACCACACGGTCGTCCATGACCGGCGAACCAGCAGGTGCGGGCTGGAGAAACACCAACCCGCAACGCTCGACCACGTAGCGGATATCAGCCCGAGCAATCCGGTGGCGTCGAGCGGCGGCAGTCCAACTCAGGCGCACCCCTGCAGCATAGCAATTCTGTCCGACACAAGTGGCTGGGCAGCGCCCTGACGGTCATCGAGATTCGCATCGGCGGCCTTGAGTGATCACAAGCCTTCGACGCTACTGCCGGTAGCCGCGCGCGCGATGCTGGACAGGATGTATCCCGACTTCGCCGGTGGCGGTGAGGCGACCGACGGCTGGTCACGGGCTTTCGCCGTCGAGGCGGCCGATCAGCCTGGTGTCGCAGAGTGGGTGGCACGCCTGCCGCCGGGTTACCGGGAGCGGACCAGCCCCGCAGATGCGGCGGAGGACCTCCGCTTGGCGCAGAGCTTGCTCGACGCCAGGCAGCCGCAGCCGTCGGTTGCTGCCGGGATGGAGAGTGGATCTGCCGGCCGGCGACCTGACCGGTTCGGTGCCGGTCACCGCCTTTCGGTCCGCGCCGCCATCGGTGAGGGTCCGGCCACTTTCCGGCTGCGACGGATCGGCTCCGAAGCTGTCGAGCTCACCAGCGTCATCCCAGCGCTGGAGAGCTTCGGTGTGGCGGTCACCGAGGCCGTACCGTTCCTTGTCCCGCCGCTGCAAGGCGGGCCGGGCGGCGAGGTCCACGTGGACGACTTCGGGCTGCGGGTGGTCGTGGCTGGCGGGTTCGATCCGGCTCCCGACGGGCAGCGGCTCATCGACGCGTTGGAGGCCGCCTCGGGGCGGCGCGCCGATGTCGACGGCCTCAACCGGCTGGTGATCGCCGCTGGTCTCGACTGGCGCCAGGTCGTGATCCTTCGCGCCTACCGGCGTTTCCGTCGCCAGTGCGCGGTCGCGTGGAGCGACGCCCAGCTCGACGATGCCCTGGCCGGATCCCCGACGGTCGCCGCCGCTTTGGTCAGCTACTTCGAAGCTCGCTTCGATCCGGTCGCCGCCGCCAGTTCAGCAGATGCGAAGGTCTGTGCCGCGGCGCGCGACAGCGTGCTCGATTGCCTCCGTGGGGTCCCCCACCTGGAACAGGACCAGATGCTGCGGGGGTTCCTCGGGCTGATCGACGCCACGTTGCGGACCAACTGGTACTGCACCGGCCGCGACGGTGAGGAGCGGGCGAACATCGTGTTGAAGCTCGACAGCCGCTCCGCTCCCGAGCTGCCCGCGCCGCGGCCCCATGTCGAGACGTTCGTCCACGGGCCGATCGTCGAGGGTGTGCACCTGCGTAACGGTCCCATCGCCCGAGGAGGTATCCGTTGGAGCGACCGGCCACTGGACTTCCGGACAGAGGTCCTCGGCCTGGCCGAAGCGCAGATCAAGAAGAACGCCATCATCGTGCCCACCGGCGCCAAAGGCGGTTTCGTGGTGAGGAGCGGATCTCCCGGAGCGGTCCTCGCCGCCTACCGGGAGTTCATCGCCGGCCTGCTCGACATTACCGACAACGTGATCGAAGGCGAGGTGCGCCGCCCGGACCGGGTGATAGCGGCCGACGGTGACGACCCCTACCTGGTGGTCGCCGCCGACAAGGGCACCGCCTCGTTCTCCGACGACGCCAACGCCCTCAGCGCGGACTACCGGTTCTGGTTGGGTGACGCGTTCGCCTCGGGCGGATCGCACGGCTACGACCACAAGGCGATGGGCATCACTGCGCGCGGCGCTTGGGTGGCGGTGCGCCGCCACTTCCGCCACCTCGGCATCGACGTGCAGACCGAGCCGGTGCGGGTGGCAGGCGTCGGCGACATGTCCGGCGACGTTTTCGGCAACGGGATGCTGCAGAGTCGAGCCTTGAAGCTGGTCGCGGCGTTCGACCATCGCCACATCTTCGTCGACCCCGACCCCGACCCGGAGGCGTCCTACCGGGCACGAGACCGGCTGGCGTCCATGGGACGCTCGAGCTGGGCGGATTACGACCGCTCCGCCCTGTCCAGGGGAGGGGCAATCTGGCCGAGGGACGCCAAGGAGATCACCCTCACTCCAGAAGCCCGGGCTTCGCTCGGGTTGAGCGTCGAGACGATGAGCCCGCCCGAGCTGATCTCCGCCATCCTCACCGCCCCCGTCGACCTGCTGTGGTTCGGGGGGATCGGCACGTACGTGAAAGCCGCCGGCGAGAGCGACTCGGAGGTAGCCGATCACGCCAACGACGCGGTGCGGGTGACCGCCGACGGGGTCAGAGCCCGGGTCATCGCCGAGGGTGGCAACCTCGCCGTCACCCAGCAGGCCCGGATCCGCTATTCCCGGCGAGGCGGCCGGATCAACACCGACTTCATCGACAACGCGGCCGGTGTCGCCACCTCCGATCGCGAAGTCAACCTCAAGATCCTCCTCACCCTGGCCGTCGCCGACGGCCGGATCGGCGACGACGAACGCGACTCGCTCCTGGCCGCCGCCACCGACGACGTCGCCGCCGAGGTGCTCCGCCAAGTCGACCACAGCGTCGCCGCCCTCGATCGTTCGATGCCCGACAGCGCGGCCTCCTTGGACGCCTACGCGGCCCTCCTGGCGCATCTGGAACAGGCCGGGCTCGTCGACCGCAGCGTCGAGTCGCTCCCCGACGAGGCCGAGCTGGCTGCCCGCCGGACGGCTGGGGCCGGGCTGATCCGCCCCGAGCTCGCCGTCCTGCTGGCCTACGCGAAGTCACACCTCGTGCAGGCCATCGAAGCCTCCGCCCTCGCCCACGACACGGCGCTGCTCGACGCAGTCACCCCGTACTTCCCGGCTGTGATCCGCGAGCAAACCGCCGACTTGATCCCCACGCACCGGCTGTACCCCCAGCTCGCCGCCACCAACCTGGCCGGGGAGCTGGTCGACCGCCTCGGGATCGTCTGGGCCCACGAAACCGCCGCCGAGCTCGGAAGGAGCCTGGCCGATGTCGCCGGCGGGTTCTGGGCAGCCCACCAGGTCCTCGGCGCCGGACTCCTGTGGGCCACGCTGGACAGGGCCGCCGACCGGCTCGACGCCGACGTCGAAGCGGCGCTCCACCACACAGTGGCAACAGCGGTCAGCGGCCTCGCCCGCGCCTACCTCCGCCGCCCCGGGCCGCTCCAGCCATCCGCGCTCATAGCATCCGACAGCCGTCTGGTACCGCAGGAACTGGCGCTTGGAGACGGCACAGCCGAAGAGATCCGCCGCCTCGGTATCGAGCCGTCACTAGCCGCCCCCTTCGTCGCCGTAGGAAGCGCATCCGCCATCGGCGACACCGGACCAGTGGCACGCGCCACCGGCCGGGAAGTGACCGAAGTAACCGCCGCTTTCGACATTTTCGAGCAGGCCACACCAATCCTCGGGCTCCGCTCCCTGCTCTCATCGGCGCCCACAGACCGTCGATGGGCGGCATGGCAATGCCGATCCATAGCCGACGACATCGCTGACCTGCGCCAACAAGCGGCAATCGAAGCCCTCGGCGCCCGCGACGAAGCGGCAGGAACCGCAACCAGCCCCCCACGAACAGCCGACGCTTCGGCCAAAGACGCCATGGACCGGTGGCTCGCCACCCACACACGAATCTTCAACCGAGCGACCGGACTCCTCGAGGCGGCGCAACCCGATGCGAACGAAACCCTCCTAGTCGCTAACCTGACACTGCGAATACTCCGCAGGATCAATCCGGGCGCTACCTGATCAGGGCGTCGTACCAACCACCCACGAGTCGCGAGGAAGGGGGCGTTGGCCGCCGTCCTCGCTCTCGGCTACCGGAGATCGGAGTTTCAGCGTCGGTTGACGTTACCGGCATCGACGGGTACCACGGTGCCGGTCACATAACGGGCTTCGTCGGAGACGAGCCACGCGATGGCGTTGGAGATGTCGATCGCGTCTACCGCCTCGACGGGCATGGCGTTGAGCAGCGAGCCTGCCAGCTCGGGGGAGTGCTCCAGTATGGCCTTCACGTTGCCGCCACCCGCCATCGGCGTCCGGACTGTGGTAGGCGCCACGCTGTTCACCCGGATCGAATGGGGTGCGAGATAGTTGGCCCAGGACCTCATCAGTCCTATGACTCCGTGCTTGGCGGCTATGTAGGCCAAGGTACCCGGGTATCCAATACCGGGCCCGATCAGGCCGCCGGTGGAGCTGGTGAGGACGATGGCCCCTCCCTCGCCTCGCTCGATCATCGACGGGATGGCGACCCGACCGGTGTTCCAGACTCCCTTCAAGTTGACGTCAACCACCTCGTTCCACTGCTCGTCGTCGGTGGCGTCGCCGCCCGGGCCTATGCCTGCGTTGGCCAGGACGATGTCGACCCGGCCGAGCTCCCTGATCCCGTCGTCTAGGGCTACCTGCAATGCCGAGGCGTCCCGGACATCGGCCTCACGAGCAACGATGCGCCGCCCTAGTGCCTCCACCTCCTTGACCGTCTGCGCCAGGTCTTCCGCTGTGGACATCGGATACCGTACGGCCTTGAGCTGCTTGCAGACGTCGACCGCAATGATGTCGGCCCCTTCCTCAGCCAGGCGGGTCGCGTGGCTGCGGCCCTGCCCGCGAGCTGCTCCGGTGATAAACGCTACCTTGCCGTCGAGCTTCCCCATCATCTCTCCTCATATCTAGGCGTCTTGCCATCTAGGATTTTTGCGGCGAGCTGACGCTGAGAGCCGCCACCAACGAACCAGTTTGACCACTCACGCGGTCCTCCTTCAAAGGCGTCCCAGGGGGATGTCCACATTCGCCTTGATGACCTCCAGAGTCAGCCCGTGCGCGGAAGTGAGCGTCCGGCGCATCTGACCACCTCCCCCGTGATCCAACCCCGGTCGGCCTGAGCTGGCGCTCTGACCCTAACGCCGGTTGAGAGCTTGTGCAAACACAGCCCGTGCGTGGCGAGCGCCGCCTAGCAGGCCTGTTGTTCGGTAGCTTGGCTGCGTGGAGCCTTCGGGCGGCTGGGAGCTGTCTCCGGGAGAGTGGGCGGTGCTCGGGGCGGTGGCGGAGGGCCCGACCCATGGCTTCGCCGTTGCGCAGCTTCTGGCTCCCAGCGGCGACCTGGGTCGGGTGTGGACCGTGCCACGCAATGCCGTGTACCAGGTTCTCAAGAAGCTGGTACAGCTCGGTTTGATCACCGAGCGATCTACGGAGCCGAGCGACCGGGGCCCGGTGCGGACAATCGTCGTGCCTACCCTTGTGGGCCGTCGGGCCCTGCGCAGGTGGCTCGAGGAGCCCGTCGATCATGTCCGCGATGTGCGCTCGATGCTGCTACTGAAGCTCGTTCTGCTCGATCGTTCACGCCGGCCCTGGGGTTCCCTCGTCGAGGCGCAACGACACCGGGTGATCGCCCAGATGGAGCGTCTCAACGAGGACCGCGCCGCTGCGGTCGGCTTCGAGCGGGTGATCTTGGAGTGGAGGGCCTCGTCGTCGAGGGCGACCGTCGAATTCCTGGAAGCGATCGCCGAGCGGTAGTCGACGACTGACTACAGCTCGGGCTAGTGTGCCCGCCCATGGCATCGGCTAGCGCGTCGCTATCCATTCGAAGGCGCCCCCGGATGAGCGCCGCCTTCCTCGCGGGAGCTTCCCTGGTCGCGGCTGCCTGCGGCAGCTCAAGCAAGACGGCGAGGCCGACTTCGCTGTCTCCGCGGAACCCCAACACTTCGGCGTCGTCGTCACCCGCCACTGGGTCTGGCCCGGTAGACGTCCTGTATGCCGGTTCCCTGGTCGATCTGATGAACAACGACATCGGGCCAGGCTTCCACGCTTCCACCGGCTACACCTTCAACGGGACCTCGGGAGACTCTGGTGCGCTGGCGAACGAGATCAAGGGTAAGGCTGTCGTGGGGGACGTGTTCATCAGCGCCAATCCGTCGAAGGATGTAGGCCTGGAGGGCACGGCAAATGGCGACTGGGCGTCGTGGTACTCCCTCTTTGCCACGTCGCCGCTGGTGTTGGGCTACAACCCCAACAGCAAGTTCGCCAAGGCCCTCGAGACCGAGCCCTGGTACAAGGTGCTCGCCCAGCCCGGCATTCTCGTCGGGCGCACCGACCCGGCCACCGACCCCAAGGGCGTCCTCACGGTGACCGCATTGGACGATGCCGCCACCACCTACAACGAGCCGGCACTCAAGACCCTCGGGAGGCAGCCCTCCGACGTCTTCGCCGAGAACACCCTTGTCGGTCGACTGCAGGCCGGACAGCTCGACGTCGGGTTCTTCTACGGAGTCGAAGCCGCCGCCGGCCACATCGCCACCGTTGCGCTGACCGGAGTGCCGAGCAGCCTGGAGGCCAAGTACACCGTCACCGTGCTCAACAAGGCGCCTGACACCGCAGCGGCTGACGCCTTCGTCGAGTACCTCCTCGGCCCTGCAGGTGCCCAGGCTCTGGCCAAGCAGGGCATGGCCACCATGAAGCCGCTGTCGGTTACCGGAACGGCACCAGCCAGTCTCCAAGGCATACTCTCCGGCGCGTGACTTCACGATCGGCTCGCAGCCCGCTCACCTGGTTGGGCGGGCTACTGGTCGTGTACCTCGTATTCCCCCTCGCCGCGTTCGTCGTCCGCTTCTCTACCTCCCGCGCGCGGGGTTTCAACACTCCCGGGCTGTGGGGTGCGCTACGAACGTCGGTCGAGAGCGCCACCATCGCCACGCTTATTGTCGGGGTTCTCGGCGTCCCGCTGGCGTATGCCCTGGTCCGTCACCGAGGACGCTTCGCCAGGGCGCTCGGCTTGCTGGTGGTTCTACCGCTGGCCCTGCCGCCGGTGATGAGCGGCATTCTCCTCATCTACCTAGTTGGCCCATATACCGTTGTGGGCCGGTTCTTCCACCAGCGGCTAACCGGATCGGTAGCCGGAATAGTGCTGGCCCAGGTGTTCGTGTCCGCACCCTTCCTCGTTATCTCGGCCCGCTCAGCCTTCGCCACCGTCGACATCTCCCTCGAGGACCTGGCGGCCACCCTCGGCCAACGGCCTCTCGCCCGCTTCTTGCGAGTGAGCCTTCCTATCGCAGCACCGGGGATCAGAGCCGGCCTGTTGCTGACATGGATGCGGGCCATCGGCGAATACGGGGCGAATATCATCGTTGCCTACCACCCCTACTCGCTGCCAGTCTTCACATACGTACAGTTTTCCGGTGCAGGCATACCGGCCACCCAAGCACCCACGATCTTGGTCATGGGCGCCGCCGCCCTAGCCGTGATAGTCGCCAACCTTCGCCGGCCGGCCCGGCTGCGAAGGCGGACGGCTGCGGCCGCCCCGCGGTCGCCGAACCTGGGGCCTTCCACACGTGTCGGCTTCGACCTCGACGTGACCGCCGGGGAGTTCCGGCTGCGGCTAGCCCACCAGGCGAAGAGCCACCGGCTGGCGATCCTGGGCCCGTCCGGCTCGGGAAAATCCATGACCCTCAAGGCGCTCGCCGGTCTGCTCGGGGCCGGCGCCGGGCCGGTATCTTACAACGACGACCCCGTCGCTGCCGTTCCCACCGAGAGCCGCCATATCGGGTACGTCCCTCAGGGCCAAAGCCTCTTTCCGCACTTGACCGTTCGGGACCAGCTGCAGTTCGCGGCGGACGCCGACGGTCGCCTTGGCTCGTGGTGGCTCGAGACCCTAGGTCTCGACAGTATCCAGGAACGCCTGCCCCACCAACTCTCTGGAGGTCAACGCCAACGGGTAAGCCTGGCCCAGGCCTTCAGCCGAAGCCCCCGTCTGGTCCTGCTCGACGAGCCTTTCTCTGCCCTCGACGCCCCAGTGCGCGATGAACTGCGCCGGCAGCTGCGTCGCCTCCAGCGAGACGCCGGCCTTTCCACCGTCTTGGTCACCCACGACCCCGAGGAAGCCGCCTTCCTTGCCGACGAGATCCTCGTGGTCGACGACGGCCAGATCTTGCAGGCCGGCCCCTGCCGCGAGGTATATGACAGGCCCGCTTCGCCGAAGGTGGCCAGACTTCTCGGCATCGACAACCTGCTCCCCGGAATGGTGGCGCCCGGCGGCATATCCGTCGGCGGCATCGTCATCGACGCCGATATCAGCGATGTGCGGCCCGAGACCACCGTCCTTTGGTGCGTACGCCCCGAGCGGGTCGCCTTGGTCGCGAAAGGCGGAGGTTCGCATCGCGCCCGTGTAATCGACGTCGCCGAGCTCGGAACCTCCACGGCCCTCACCGTCCGCCTGGACGGCGGCCCGGAACTGCGGGTCCGGACCACCGACCGCACATTGTTCCTGGCCGGGGACGCCTGCGATGTCCGCATCGAGCCATCGGCCATCAGCGTGTGGCCGGACCTCTTACAGCCAGCACCGAGCCGGTGAACAGCCATAGTCACCTTGAACAAAGCCGACCTGACCGACTACGCGGGCACCACCCCACCCGGACTCCTCAACGAAATAGTCCGGGGTCTCCGTCTCGCTCTGCACCACTAGCCCGAAGTGGCCCGAGATGCCGGGGCATACCGCCGAGCAGATCTTCGGTAAGGAGCAGGCCGCAACCCTCGTCACCTCCTGCTAGCATTGCTAGCAGGAGGTGATTGGGTATGGCAGCGATCAGCGTGCGCGACTTGGACGAGCACGTGGTCAGCCGGCTGAAGCTGCGGGCCGCCCGCCACGGACGGTCGATGGAAGGTGAGGTCCGGGCGATCCTCACCGATGCGGTTGCTGGGGGGGAAGATGAGCAGATCAACCTTGCCCAAACAGTCCGAGAGCGCTTCGCCGAGATCGGCGGGGTCGAGCTAGAGATCCCACTTCGGAAGGGGATGCCTCGAGCGGCTGAGTTGCCAAAGCTGTCGTGATCATCATCGACACCAACGTGATATCGGAGATGATGCGCGGAGAGCCCGTTCCGGAGGTCCTCGCGTGGACCGCTACGGCAGGTCGCTTACACACGACCGCTATCACGGTCGCCGAGGTCGAGTACGGTATCGCTCGATTGCCCGCGGGCCGGCGTCGGGACCGGTTGACGACGACGGCGGCCAGCGTGTTCGCCGAGTTCCACGATGTGATCGTGCCCTTCGACGCTCGTGCTGCCCACCGATATGGGGGGATCGTCGCCGGGCGTGAGACATTGGGTCGTCCCATCGCGACCGCCGACGCGCAGATCGCCGCGATCTGTGCGTCTCGGCAGGCGAGGCTAGCCACCCGCAACGCCGCTGACTTCGATGGCACTGGCGTCACCCTGATCAACCCGTGGGAAGGTCCATCCCCGTAGCCGATCGATCATCGGGCATTATAGACGTCGCTGCGGCGGCCAAGGTCGATGACGCTGGCCGTACGCATCGGAGCGCTACAAACACGCCATAATCTAGCTATACGGTAAGTGTGGTGATAAAGCAATCCGAGTTGCGTAACGACAACGCGGCAGTCATGCGCCGGGT
The DNA here is from genome assembly GCA_021809105.1 of Actinomycetes bacterium. Classification (GTDB taxonomy): domain Bacteria; phylum Actinomycetota; class Acidimicrobiia; order Acidimicrobiales; family Palsa-688; genus Acidiferrimicrobium. The sequence goes on along the minus strand of JAKBAM010000002.1, from coordinate 50,987 downwards.
GGCCCAGGGCGAGTCCTTCGTGGTGACCGTCAACGGTCGTCCGGTGGTCGATGTGGTGCCACATCAGCGGGATTCGGGCCGGCGTCGGTTCCTGCCCGTCGCTGAGGTGGCTGAGGCGTTTGCCGCGGAGGCGGTGCGAGATTCGATGACTTGGCGGAACGATTTGGCTGCCACCGACGATATTTTCGGCCCGGATGAGTCCACCGACCCGTTCGACCGGCAGCGACATTGACCTCCAGCGTGCCGCGTCGTGCCCTGTTGGATACCTCGGTGGTGATCGACTTCCCGGCCGCGCGGGTCGCCGAGGTTGCCGACGAGGTCGCGGTATCGGCAGTGACGATCGGCGAGCTGCAGTAGGGCGTGGCCGCCGCAAGCGACCCGCTGACCCAGATGTCTCGCCGCCGGCGCGTGCAGGTGACCCTGGACCGGTTCGAGGTGCTGTCGTTCGATGTGACCACGGCCGAGTACTACGGGGCACTGGCCAGCCTCGTACGCCACGAGCCTCGTACGCCAACACGGCTGCAACCCACGGCCACGGCGCATGGACTTGCAAATCGCCGCGACCGCAGCGCGCCAGGGCCTGAAGCTGCCGACCCGCAACGGCAGCGACTTCACCGGCCTGGAGTCCGCGCTGGCCGTAGTCGACCTGCCGGACCAGCCATAAAGGACCGCAGGCACGAGCGCCGGCTGGCGACCCCGTGGTAGGAAGATGGGAGGGGAAGGAGACAGCTCATGGCGCGCGTCAGGGTCGGCACATTCTCGGAGCTCGCAGACGGACGGCTGCACAGCCTGACTGCGGGCGGCACCGCAGTCATCGTCGGCCAGGTCGGCGAAGCGTTGCACGCCGCGCGTAACCGCTGCCCTCATCTGGGTTTGTCACTCACCACCGGTCCGGGCGGCCCGCGGTTCTCCGAAGGCGAGGTGCAGTGTCCCTGGCACAACTCTCGCTTCGACCTGTGTACTGGCGAGAACAGGGACTGGACGCCGGGCTTCGCAGGGCGGAACATGCCCCGGTGGTCGCGCCGGCTCATCGCATTGGGCAGAAAGCCCGCGCCGCTGACGACATATCGTGTCGAAGTCGAGGGCGAGGACGTGTTCGTCCACCTGTGATGTCGGCGGCGGTGCCGGCTTGACACCGGCTCACGAGACCAACGTTGGGACGGCCGGGCGAACGGCCTCTGCCCGCGTACGACGTCCCCTCTACAGGCGTGTAGCATTGAGAGTACTACTCAGGCAACGCTCTGCTCCCGGCGGCTCGTCGCCCTGCGCAGGGCTTCGTTGACCGTGTCCTTGATGGTGGTCGTACCAAGCTCAGCGCGCGCCGAGTCGAGCATCTCCTCGTCCAGATCCACCAGGTGCTTCGCCACGCCTCAGTATATACGGGTGGTCAACCGGTATATACGACAGGGCGCAGGGCGCTCGCTGGGGTGCTGGCACTCGGGGGCTCGATCACTCGATTTGCTTCCCGTCGACTGTCAGAGCGTTGCTGCGGCCCTGACCGGCAACGACAGCAGCGAATTTCGAGAGCGGACGACGGGATTCGAACCCGCGACCCTCACCTTGGCAAGGTGATGCTCTACCAGCTGAGCCACGTCCGCAGTGGGCTCGCACAGTAGCACCGCGTCCCTCGAGGAGTCGAACCAACGGCGGGGCGCTCAGCCCCCTCCGTTGACCACGACGCACAGCTGGTGTGGGTAGCGGACGCCGTTGTACGCCAGCTGCACGCTGGTGGTCCCTTGAGGACACCGAGGAGCACCCGGGGTACCGGGGAGCACCTTGGTCACCTTGACGACGGCACCGACCGCTGAGCAAGAAACGCCCGTGGCGCCGTAGCGGGGCTCGCCGCCGGCAGTCCCGTTCTGTACCAGGCACTTGCCTACCAGGGCGTTGGCTGCTTTCGACTCGGCCGCTGCCTGACCACCGGATCCCCGCAGCGCTTGCACCGCGCCGACGACGATGACGATGAAGACGAGGATCAGGGGGATGATGCGGTACGGGCTGCGCCACGGCGGCCGCTCGATGTGCAGCCCGGCGCTGCGGCGGGCCCGCTCCCATCCGGGGGGACGGGGAGGTGCGTCATCGCCAGGGTTGAATCGGACCCATTTGGCCTCGGCGTCGTTCCACCACCGCAGGGCGCCGCTGGCGGCTCGTTGCCACCGGATGCTCCGGTACACCAGGTCGTTGCCCGCTGGACGGGCTTGCGCCGGATCCGGGCTCTCGGGATCGGTCACTTGAGAAGCCGCGAAAGTCGCCGGTCGGCGAGCGGCTTGCCCCCCGTCTGGCAAGTGGGGCAGTACTGCAAGGCCTTGGTAGCGAAGCTCACCTGGCGCACCGTGTCGCCGCACACCGGGCAGACCTCGCCCGTGCGGCCGTGCACCGCCATCCCGCTTCGCTTCTCGTCCTTGAGGCCCTTCGCCGGCAACCCGGTCGAGCGGGCCGACGCATCTGCGAGCACACCGGTGAGCGCCCGGTACAGGCGGTCAATCTCCTCAGGCGTCAGCTTCCCGGCTGGTTTGAACGGCGACATCCGGGCCCGGTGGAGGGCCTCGTCAGAGTAGGCGTTGCCCACGCCGGCGATCACCGACTGATCGGTGAGCACCGATTTCAAGTTGCCCGGCCTTCCGCCCAGCGCCGTCGCCAGGGTGAGGGCATCGAAGCCCTCCCCGAGGGGATCGGGTCCCAGGCGGGCCACGCCTTGGACCGAATTGGGGTCATCGACGACCCACAGGGCCAATCGCTTCTCGGTCCCCTGCTCGGTGATGTCGAAGCCAGCACCGCTGGACAGGCCAACCCTCAGCGCCAGCGGGCCCCGGCCCGGCTTGGTGCGCGCGGCCGGCACCGTCGTGCGCCACTGCACCCATCCGGCCCGGGAGAGATGCACCACCAGCCACCGCTCTGCTTCGCCCCGCGGATCGCACGTGAGAATGCAGAGATACTTGCCCCGCCGGCTCACGCCGCCCAGAGTGCGACCCTGCAGCGAGTCGATCGGCGGTTCGAAGGTCTTCAACGCGGAGAGTGCACCCACCTCCACGCGTGTGATCGTCGTTCCCTGGACCTGAGCGGTGAGGTACCGGGCCAGCGCCTCGACCTCGGGCAGCTCCGGCATGCTCAGCGCCCCGTGTGCCCGAACCCGCCGGCGCCGCGCACCGACTCATCGAGGGCATCGACTGGTACGAGCATCACGGGGGCGACAGCCTGGATGACGAGCTGCGCGACACGGTCCCCGCGCTCGATCCTGAATGGCTCGTCGGGATCGGTGTTCAAGATGATCACCTGCAGCTCGTCGCGGTAGCCGGAGTCGATCAGCCCGGGGCTGTTGGCCAAGGTGACGCCGTGGCGCAGCGCGTTGCCGCTGCGGGGCAGCACGAGGCCGGCATACCCGTTGGGGATGGCGATCCTCACACCGGTGGGCACCAGCGCCCGGCCACCGCTGGGGGCGACCACGACCCCGACGCGAGCCCGCAAGTCCAACCCGGCGTCACCAGGGCGGGCGTAGCTGGGCAGGGGTAGGTCTTCGTCGAGGCGCACGACGGGCAGCTCCAACATGCCCAGCAGGGTACTGGCGCCGATGCGAAGAAGACTAGGCGCAAGGACCGTCGAAGAGCGCGAACTAGTGTCACCTCGATGCTCGCCTGGATGGACCTCGAGATGACCGGCCTACAACCTGACCATCATGTCATCGTCGAGATCGCCACGCTCGTGACCGACGACGAGCTCAACGTCGTCGCCGAGGGACCGGACCTGGTCATCGGTGCCAGCGCGGAGCAGCTGGACGGGATGGACGATGTAGTGCGGGCCATGCACACCCGCAGTGGGCTGATCGCGGCCATCGAATCGTCCTCCATGACCCTCGAGGAGGCGGGCGAGGCCACCCTCGAGTTCCTCCGCTCGCACATCCCAGAAGCGGGGACGGTACCCCTCTGCGGCAACAGCATCGGCACCGATCGTCGCTTCCTGGCGGCCCAGCTGCCGAAGGTCGAGGCCTACCTCCACTACCGCTCCGTGGACGTCTCCACGGTCAAGGAGCTGGCCCGGCGGTGGTACCCGGACGCGGTAAGCGCCGCGCCCCGCAAGCGAGGCTCGCACCGGGCCATGGGCGACATCGTCGAGAGCATCGAGGAGTTGCGCTACTACCGCAGCGCGGTGTTCAAGGGCGCCCCCGACCCCGCCTCTTGACTCGAGCCCCTTGGGAACTTCTCAGTTTTCAATGCGGTAAATACCCTTTTCATTCGGACTCAGACATGCAACGATGGGAACGAAGGAACCCGGCGCAAACCGGACGCTCAGGAGGTACCCGCAATGAGCAGGACCACCGACGAACTCCAACTTCCCGACGCTTACGGCCACCGCAAGCGCAGCGCTCGTCACGTGCGCCAGGAGGCTCGGCTGCAGCTGCACCAGGTCGTTCTCGATGCCGACAGCATCGACGACGCAGACCTGAAGTGTCCGACTGGTCGCCATGATCTCGGCCGCCATGCCTCTCCCCCGCCGTCCAAGGTTCCCAAGCCCGGACGGCGCCCTGGCTTCAAGGTATGGAAAACCCCGTTCTGGAAGCGTCGCCGGGCTCTCTGGGCGCAGCGCAACGAGGCCGAGCGCCGCTTGGCGTAGCAGGTTGGCGTAGGTTCGGTCGTAGGCTCCCTCCCATGGATCACAGACCGCTCGGCCGCACCGGAATCAAAGTCAGCCCCCTCTGCCTCGGGGCGATGATGTTCGGCACTTGGGGCAATGCTGACCATGATGAGTCGATCCGGATCATCCACCGAGCTCTCGACGCTGGCATCAACTTCATCGACACTGCCGACGTGTACTCCGCCGGTGAATCCGAGGAGATAGTCGGTAAAGCACTGGGCCAGGTCGACCGCGATCGGGTGGTGTTGGCCACCAAGGTCCACGGGTCGATGGGCGATGATCCCAATATGTCGGGCAACTCCCGGCGTTGGATCGTCTCGGAGTGTGACAGCAGCCTGCGCCGCCTGGGTACGGACTGGATCGACCTCTACCAGATCCATCGTCCTGATCCGACCGTCGCCATCGACGAGACGATCGGCGCCCTCACCGACTTGGTCCGGGCCGGCAAGATCCGGGCCTTCGGATGCTCGACGTTCCCGGCCTACCAGATCGTCGAGAGCCACTGGGTGGCGGAGCGTCGGGGCTTCGAGCGCTTCGCCACCGAGCAACCCCCGTACTCGATGCTCACCCGCGGCATCGAGGCCGACGTCCTCCCGGTGTGCCAGAGCTACGGCATGGGCGTGATCCCGTGGAGCCCGCTCGGGGGCGGCTGGTTGTCGGGGAAGTTCGGGACCGGCAAGGAGAACACCAGCCGCCGCAGCGCCCGCCTCCCCGACCGCTACGACCTCGATCGACCGGGCAACCGCCACAAGCTCGAGGCAGTCGACGCCCTGCAATCCGTTGCCGACGACCTCGGCGTAACCCTCGTGGAGCTGGCTGTAGCGTGGACGCTGGCCCACCCGGCGGTCACCTCGCCGATCATCGGGCCCCGCACGATGGAGCAGCTGGAGAGCCAGCTCGGCGCACCGGAAGTGGTTCTCGACGGCGGCGTCCTCGACCGCATCGACGAGATCGTGCCTCCCGGCACCAACTTCGACACGTCCGACGCCGGTTGGCAGGCGCCGTCCCTGACCGACCGTAACCTCCGCCGGCGCCGGAGTCCGGCGTAGGCTCGGATCATGCTCGACGACCGCGCCAAAACCCTCGCACAGGGCAAGAACTTCGCTGCTCTCACCACCCTCCTGCCGAGCGGCCAGCCGATGACCCAGGTCATGTGGGTCGATGCGAATGATGAGCACCTGCTGATCAATACCGAGGTGGGCCGCCAGAAATTTGCCAACATCCGACATGATCCCCGGGTCACCGTCACGGTGATAGACGCCGACAACCCTTACCACTACGTCGAGGTCCGGGGGCGGGTGCAGGATTCTGTCACCGGCCCGGTGGCGCGCCAGCACATCGACGACCTCAGCCACAAATACACCGGCGCTCCCTACGCCAACCCGATCCAGACCGAGCGGGTGGTGCTCCACATCGCCGCGGAGCGCGTCCGGGCCAACGGCTGACGCCCCTCAGCCGGAGGTGGCCACCGCCTCGGCGGTCGCCTTGTGTATCTCGGAAGGATCCCAGTAGGCCACCGCCGAGGAGATGCGCCCCTCGTCGTCGACCGTGAATATCTCGACGCCGTCGAAGGAGACGCCGCCACCCTCGGCAGGTCCCGCCACGAGGGTGTAGACGAGCGCAGCCTGATCCCCGCACACGTGCAGGGACCGGGCCTCGATGCTGAAACGCTCGGCCATGCCCGCCATCGCGTCCCAGAAAGCACCTATGGCGTCGCGACCGACCGCAGGCTCTGCGGGGACGGGGTCGATGAGACTGGCCCCCTCCGCGAAGAGGTCCAGCCAGGAGTCGCGGTCGCGCGCCTGGAAGTGGGTGACATAGCCGTCTACTGCGGACCTGACCTGGTCGGGAGTGGTCATCGCGGCAACTCTACGGCTTCGTCAAGGGGTGACCCAGGCCATCCCGGCCTTGACTCGCGGATCCCGGCTGTCGGCTAGGGACGCCAGGGGGCCCTGACCCACGACAACGCCATCGTCGATGAGCGCCACACTGTTGGCCCGCCACGCCACCTCGCCTGCGGTGCTCGTCGCCACCAGCACGCCGTGCAGCCACGGCATCCCGGAGATGAGCGACGACCAGAAGCTCCAGAGGGTCGGGTCCAGCTCCCCGTCCACGATGAGCAACGGGCGGCGCCTGGCTATGGCCCGGGCCAGGCACACCCGCCGGCGCCCCCCCACCCCGAGGTTGCCCACTGGCTCCCCCGCCCGGTCGCTCAGCCCCACCAAGTCGAGTGCATTCGCGGCGTGGCACCGGTTGGAGGGCGGCGCGTGCGGGGGGGCCTGCACATTGGTCCACACGTTCTCGGAGAGGAAGACCCCGTCGTTTTGGGGGACCAACGACAGCACGTCGGGGACGCGGTCCTTCGTGAGCGGCCGGTCGAAGGCATCGCAGCGGTCGAAGTCACAGCCCAGGCCGACCAAGGAGCGAACCCAATCGGTCTTGCCCTGCCCGGACGCACCGAGCAGCACCACCATCTCCCCGTCGCCGACATCGAGTGCTCCCCGCGCCCGGTCCCAGACGTTGAGAGGATCCGGCCCGGCGGTCATTTTTGCGCCGCGCTGGTCATCCCGTCGCCACCGCGACCGCGGCGGCCAGCACCATCAGTCCGGCCACCATGCACGCGGCAGCACCGCGCCGCAACACCGATACCCGGTGTGGCACCTGCTCCTCCGCGGTCGAATGCGGGATCAGCGCTTCGCCCCTGCGCCATCCGTAACGGCCTATGAGCAGCGTGACCACTCCGAGGGCGATCAGCACGATCACACTGCCGACGCGCTCGGCGCCGGTCAGGCGCAGGAGCTGTCCCCGGCGGGCATCGGCGACAGTGGCCGCCCGGAAGCCACCGGCCAAGACGCTGGAGGCCAGACCCGGTCCAGCCATGGACCCTTTACCCGCCCGACCCGGTCGCCGCCGGCGTGCCACCGCTGGCAGGGCTTGCAGCCGGCACCGTGGCAGTCGCGGCTGCGGGCCCCACCCCAGCGAGGGTCTCGCCAGTCAACGTGGGGATGGGGATCTGCGGTGGGGCGTCGGGATGGGCTGGGCGGTACTTGGCCGCGTAGACGATGTGACCGCCCTTGATCTGACGTCCCAGCCACGCGTCCCAGGCGTTGGCCTGGGCCTGGTCGGTGAGCAGTGTTTTGATGGCTGTGATGGCGGCTGGGGTGAGAGTCGCCGCAGCCGCGGGGTGCACAGCAGTCACGACGCCGACATCCCACCCGCCGGAGGTGTCCTGCACCGGGCCGAACGGCACGTTGAGTTTGGCGCTAAACGCGGCGTTGGCGAACGGGGCCTGCAGGTTGTCCTTGGCGTAGAGCCCGAGCTGGCCGCCGTTGGCCTTCGTAGCGGTGTCCAGGGACTGAGCGGCAGCCAGCGTGGCGAAGGACTGCCCTTGCTTCAGCTGGTCGACGATCGCCTGCGCGGCCGCCTGGGTGGCCACGACGATGTGACTGATCTGGCGGGTTTCGGGCTCGGCGAGCTGCGCCTTGTGCTGGGCGAAGTACTGCTGGATCTGGGCCGCGGTGACCGTCGGACTGCCCACGATCTTGGCGAAGAGCTTCTGGTACACGAGGTTGTGGGTGATCTCCACCAGCACCTGGTCCTGGTTGAGCCCGGCGGTGGCCAGCGCGTTGGCAAACTTGGTCTGGTCGCCCCCGTACTGGGTGCTGATCGCCTGGTTGAGGCTGTCTTGAGCGGTCTGGTTGGAGACGGTGACACCTTGGCGGGGCGCCAGTTGATCGAGCAGGACGCTGACCGCTTCCGCCTGCGCCGCGCTAGCGAGGTAGGAGTTGTACTTGGTGGTGGCGGACTTCGGAGGCGGTGTGATCCCGTAGAGGGTCTGGCGCACCGTCAGCTCACTGTTGAAGTCGGCGATCGACACAACCTTGCCGTTGACCGAGAAGGCATCGTTGGCCGGCAGCCCGCCGCCCCCGGAGGTAGCGACCACAACCCCGGCCGCCACTGCGCCAGCCACCACGACGCCGAGAGCTACTTTCCCGGTCCGGGTCGACCAGGCGCGCCTAGCCGGCGCCCGCGGACCCCGACGGTCACCCGCGGACGCAGGCTCGACTTCGTCTTCTTTCCCAACCTCCTGACGCTCCAGCACGGCGGTCGCCGACCCGCTGAACGTCTGGCCCGCGCCGCTACCGTTCAGGGCGTCACGCAACCGGTCCCACCCGGCCGGCGCGGCCACGTTCGGCGGTTGCTTCGCCGTGCCGCCGAGCGCCACGGCCAGCTGCGCCCACGCACCCTGCTCTGATCCGCTCTTCATACCAATATCTCCTGTCTGGACACTACGGTCTGCTTGTCGCCGCACGGTGAGGGCAGCGGTCTCCGATCGAGCCAAAGTCGGTCCACCGACACCACGATCCACGCCGCTAGGAGTGCCAGGCCGACCGAGGCGCCCAATACGATCCCGAACTGACGGAGGATCGCCAGGTGCGAGAGACCTAGTACCGCGAAACCCGACACCGATGTGGCCGCCGCGCCGACGACAGCTGCCCACGGGCGGCTACGCCTGGCTTGCAGCGCCGCGGAGGCCATGACGGCGAACTCACCCCCGACCGCCGAGGTCAGCGAGCCAAGCGACACGGTTAGAGGTGTGAGTGGCGTGCCGGTGATGCGAAGGAGGGCGAACCCCCATCCAGCAGCCAGCGCCGCCGCGAGGACGGCCAGCGCGGCGCTTCGCCGGTTGCCGAGACCGAGCAGCAGCACCGCCCCGAAGGCAGCGATCCCGCCGATGTTGGGCAGCAAGCGGTTTCCCGATAGGAGGTCGTAGCTACGAGCCCCGACGGCGGGCAGCCCGGTGACGCTGACGGTGGCCCCCACCGGCGCCGGCGGGAGCAGCCGCCTGACGGAGGCGATGAGCCTCGATTCGCTGCCGAGGCTTCCGAGCTGGACCCCGAAAGCCATGACCGCCTGCTTGTGGTCACTGCGGATGGCGGCGTCGGTGAGGTAGGAGGGCAGCACCTCGGTGGCGGCGGTGATCTGTGCCGGTGTCGGGCTGGTGCCCAGCCAGGACAGCAGCGTCGCCGGAGTGACGATCGGGCGCATCTGATCACCGTGGGCCAGGATCAGACGGTCCTGCGCCCGCTGGTACCACGACAAGAAGCCGGGTGTGAGCACGTTGGCGCCCCGGACGTAGACGTCGAGCTCTCCTGAGGCACCGAGCACCGACTGAGCGGCCACGCCCTGCTGCAGCGCCGGCAGGCCGGCAGCCAGGCGCTGCGGATCGCTGTTCAGGCCGAGCGAGCCCAGGCCGCTCCACCCGAGGCCGGCCACCACGCAAGCGGCCGTCGCCGCGACCAACCAGGTCCGCCGGCGGCGGCCGCTCGAGGCGCGAGCCGAGGCAGCCTGCGCCTCGGGGGTCGGTGTGGCCCGATCGCTTGCCACCGGTCCGAGGAGGGCGGCGGCGACCGAGCCAAGCACCGCAGAGAGGAGAAGGCCACCGGCCAGGGCAATCCCGAGGTCCCTGACGTAGGGAAGCGGATCGAGCGCGAGCACGGCCAGGCTGACGGCACTGGCGCCGGCTGTAGCGATGATCAGGCGGGGCCGGCCCTGGCGCAGCGCGTAGATCGGATAGTCGGTCCCTACCCCGAGGATGATCGGGAGGAAAGCGAGCAGTCCTAGTGAGAGAGCGGCGCCCGACCACCCGAACGCGGACATCGTCACTGCGGTAGCGATCAAGCCGATGCCGAGGGGCAGCAGCCTCTCCCAGAACGGGCGGCGCCGGCGGACGACGAGGAACCCGGCAGCCACGACCACCAGCGAGATGCCCGCCAGGATCGGCAGTTCCTTGGTGATCTCGGTGCCGAACGCGGCGACGATGACGGGCGTACCGGTCACCACCGCAGCGGAGACCGGGAGGTTGGCTGCGTGGACCGCCGCTCGCAACCTGCCGACCAGCGCCTCTGTGCGAGCCTGGCTGAGCCCAGGGGTCGGGCGGACCAGGATCGACTCGTGGGTGGCGTCTGGGACCAGCCACCGAAAGGCCGGCTGGGCCTGGCCGTTGGCGCCCAGGAACACAGTCCGCCCGAGGGCGGTGTTCTGGATGGAGGGCAGCCCGATCCTCAGACCTTGGGTCAGGAGGGCGCCGTAGCGGATGTCGTACTGGACCACTGCTGCGTTGCCTGCCGCCTGCTGCTGAGCCGGCGACTTCCCCGCGGCCTTGGCCGCTCGGCGGGCCTGGGCGATCAGGGCGTCGCGCTTGCCCGAGATGTCCACGAGCACGTTCTGCAGGCTGATGGTGATCTCGTTGAGCGCAGTCCCCGGCCCGTACACGACCGCCACGTCCGGCAGCCCGGCCAGCTTGCCCTCGAGGCTGATCTCGTTGCGCAGCGGGGTGCCCGACAGCAAGCCGGCCGGCTGCTTGGAGGTCAGGAGCACTGCGATCGGGTCGGCTCCGAAGGTGTTCTGCTCGGCAGCCAGCGTCCTTACCGTCGGGTCGCCGCCCGGCAGGAACGACGCGATCGTGGTGTCGAGCCGGATGCGGCTGAGGCCTGTCCCGGTGGCTGCGAGCACGGCGAGCAGGAGGAGGAGGGCGCCGGTCCGACGTAACGTCAGCCGCCGCGACGAGGGACGCCCTCGTCGGTGCTGCGTCGTTGTCTCCCGTCGGGCCACACCGTCTAACTTCGTGCCCGAACCGTCTCCCTCCTGCCGGCGGTCGGCCCGCAGCGGCATTCCCTGGTCAATACTTAAGCCGTTGGACCTGGGTGTAGGACGCCGGCGCCCTCTGCGGGGACACTCCGGTCGGGTTGCTGGTGTTGGGTAGCGGGTCGGCGTTGGCGCTGAGACCGGGCTGGAGCGTCGGGCTTTCCAGCGTGTTCGAGTTGATGAGCGGCTCCGCCAGCGCCGCCGTCGCCGAGCTGGTGCTGTCATGGTGCGAGACCGCGGCGCCGAAGTTGGAGGCGAAGGCGGCGATGTCTCGGCTGTAGGGAGCCAGGTAGGCGACCATCGGGTCGAAGTCGGAGAGCGTGTAGGCGAGGGACGGCAGAAGCTGGTTGATCTGCCCCGACGTGGTTTGCACCGGGCCGAGCGTGGCGGGGGCCGCGACGAGGGTCTGGTGCAGGGTCGGCTGGAGGGCGTCGAGCTGCGCGGTCAGGGGCGGCAGGTTCACCAGGTCGTAGTTGAGGTTTGGCGCGGCCGCCTGCAGATTCTGGGCGATGGGCTGCAAGGTCGTCGAGAGCAGTTGGACGCTCGGCGCGGCGCCTTGGATCGACGCCATGAGGCCCGGCAACGACTGGATCGTCGCCGCGACTGCCGAGCTGGCGTTGGCAGTGGTCTGGTTGAGCTCCTGGGCAGAGGTGACGAGCTGCCCGATCTGGCCCTGCCCTTCATCGAGCACGCCCATCAAGGTGGCGGTCTGCTTGACCAGCTGCTGCAGGTCCGACGACTGGTTAGCCAGGATGTCGAATACCGTCTGGCCGTTACGGCCGAGGTCTCCGAGGGCGCCGAGGATCTGGTTGAGGTTGTCGCCCTGCTTGGCGGTGGCTTGCTGGAGTTCGGTGATCAGCTGCCCTGTGGCGGTCCGGGTGGGGCCGTTGAGTGTGTTGAGGATGTCGTTGAGCGTGGTCTGGTTGCGCACCGCCGACAAAGTCAGGGTGCTGTGGCTGGGCAAGGCCGGACCGTTGCCGTCGGTGATCTGCACGTAGGTCTCGTTGAGCATGGTCTTCGGGCGTATCTGGACTGTCGCCCCACGGTGCAGCGGAGCATCCTGGCCGAGCGACATCAAGACGTCGACGTGTCCCGGCGCCCCACTCACCGCCCTCACCTTGCCGACCGGAACGCCGGCCATCTCCACGTCGCTGTTGGTGACCAGGTTCTGGACGTTGGTGAACTGCGCCGTCACCTTGTAGCCCTTGCCAGTGATGCCGGGGATGGAGCCACCGAACTTGACGTAGAGGACGCCGAGGATCGACAGCATGCCGGCCACGAAGGCGACCACGACAGCGGTGCGGAGGCCGGAGAGGGTGCGAGCGGAGTAGCGCATCAGGCGCCCGCCCCGCAGGCGCCGCTCAGGTAGGTGCCAAGGCTAACGCCGCCCAGGCTCGCCACCGGCACTGGCGGCAGTCCGTTGACGATGGAGCCGACGAGTCCCGAGCCGCTGGGCCCCGACCCGTTGAGCTGCTGGCACGCCGGTCCGAGGATCGTGCCGAGGAAGTTGAGCGATCCAGACCCGCTGCCGACGACTGCCCTCACCACCTGCTGGCGGCCATTGGGTGTGTTTACCGTGAGGCTCCCGAGGCTGGCGGTATGGAAGAAGAACCCTTGCAGCCAGGGGGCGTCGTAGCCGAGGTAGGCGGTGATGGGGTTGAGCAGCGGGGTGATCTGAGTCAGGTTCGCCAGGGCCGGGTTGGCGTCGACCAGCAGCGCCTTGGTCGCGGCGACCACCGGGGTCCCGGTCGCAATGACCGGCCCGAGTTGGTCCACGACCGGCTTGAGCTGGTCGAGGGTGCCGGTCAGCTTGCTCAGGGCACCTGGGAGCACCCCGTCGGCGGCGCGCAAGTTGTCCAGGAACGGGTTGAGCTGCGCGCTCAGTGACTGGACCTTGGACAGCGAGTTGCCTACGGCGTCAGTGGTCCCGGGGAGGGCGGCCAGGGTCTGCTGGAGCGAGGAGTTGTTGTCCGCCAGGGTGGTCAGGGTGGTTTGGGCATGGGTGATCAGCGATGCCAGGCGGACGTCGTTGCCCCCGATGGCCCGCGCGATCTGGTTGAGGTCGGTGATCAGGAGCTTGATCTCGTTCTGCCGGGTGGCCAGCGCGGCGGCTACCGGCTGCAGGGAGCTCAACCCGTTGCTGGCCGAGGCCAGATCCGCAGGAATCGACTGCGAAGCGTTGTCGAGGGCGATGTTGGTCTCCGAGAGGAGTATCCGCTGGGCGTTCTGCTGGTTGGGCCCGAGGTGCTGGAGGATCTGGTCGATCTCCACCGGGGACTGGGTCTGCGCCACCGGGATCGTCTGGCCGCTCGCGAGCAGAGGAGCCGCCGGGGTTCCGGGGCTCAAAGCGATGTACATCTCGTTGAGCGGGGTCTTTGCCTGCAGCAACGCGCTGGCGTTGGCATAGACCTTCAGGCTGGAGTCGGTTATCTCCATCGAGACCTTGGCGTCACCGGCCTTGGTGACGGTGGCGTTACCGATCTGGCCGACGTGGACGCCCGCCACGCGCACCTCCTGGTGCTGGCCGGGAGCGATAGCGGAAGCGTCGCTGAAGACTGCGTAGATGGTCCGCGGGTGTTGCCAGGGCAGGATGAGCTGCTCCTGGGAGATGATGAACCCGGCGACGAGTATGCCGACGACGAAAAGGGTGAGGGTGATCGCCACGTTGCGGCCCAATCCCGGGCGCGAGCCCAGCCAGGTCCGCACCCCGCTCAAGCGACCGGCCTTGCCCTCGCGCCGGTGGATGGAAAGGGTGCTCACGGGGTCACCCCCACCGGGCAAGGGTTGGGAGCGCTCGGAGGGCCGCCGCAGCCGGTGCCCTGCCGGTAGCTACCGTTGGTGCTGTTGGCCGGGCTGGCCCCGCTCGTGGCGAACGCCGCACCTTGGGGGCCCTGGCCCAGTATGACCTCCGGGCCGTGGCTGGTGCCGTCGAAGAGCGCCAGAGCGCTGTCCAGGCCGGCGATCGTGTAGCCCATCTCCTGGTACAAGGTGGCGGGCCTTTGCAGCTCGACGGTCTGGATGGATGTCAGCTGCGGCAGGAAGGCAGGGATGCTGCGTCCGTTGGGAGAGGTCGTCGCCGGTCCGTTGAGGTGGGCGAGCACCGGGCCCTTGATGTCGTTGACGATGGTCGTCGCCGACTGGACCGTCGGGACCAGCTGAGCGAGCAACGGTGTCGTGTCGGTCAGGAACGGGTTGAGCTGCGCCAGGACCGGCGCGGCGTCGACCAGGGTGGGCTGGGACTGGATCAGCAGCTGGCTGAGCTGCTGGACCGCCGGGCGGGAGACGCCTGCGGTGATGTCGAGCTCCTGGAGAGTGCTGTCCAGGGCCACCAACCCGAGTTGGGTGTTGGCCTCGTTGGCCGGTAGCTGAGAGATGGTCTGGGCCAGCGCCGGACTCTCCTGGCCGAGCGTTGAGGAGAAGGTGCCCAGCCCGTCGACGACGGATTCGATCTGGCCCATCTGGGCGGTGACGGTGGTGTCGGTCTGCGATGCGTCGGCGATCAGCTGGGTGAGGTCGCCGGGCTGTTGGCCCTCGAGCGCGTTGAAGACCTTCCCCGTGGGAACGAGGGCGCCGGGGGCTTTGGCGAAGATGGCGGCGGCTGACTGGGTGCCACCCGCCCGGAGGCTGAGGTCGATCTGGTTGACGAACTTCTTGATGCCCTGCTGCGCCGGAGGGGTGATCGAGGCAAGGATGTTGTCGAAGTACACCGGGACGGTGCTGCGCGATACCGGGATCGTGCCCTGGGGCACTCCGGTGAAGCCTCCGGGTGTCAGCTGTACGTAGGTGTTGCCGCCAAGGAGTGTGGTGAGGCGGATCGCAGCGCTGGGCGCGGTCCCGAGTAGCGAGCTGTTGGAGCCGAAGACCTTCATCTCGACGAGGGCTCCTCCGGCGTTGTGGCTGACGCCCGTGACGGTGCCAACCACCACACCGGCGATCTTCACCTGGGTGAGGTACGGCTTGAGGAGGTACTGGCGCGAGAACTCGGCACTGATCATGCGGCCGCTGTGCAAGTCGGTCGAGATGCGGTGCTTCTCGAACGCCCCCACGAAGCCGAGCGCCACGAGCACCGCGAAAGCTATACCGATGCGGACCGGGTGGCGCCGGCGGAGGGCAGCGGATCCACCACGGCGGAGAGCGGGCAGCTTCACGGGCACGTCGCTCCGGTCTTGACCACGTCGGCGTAAGCCTGACCCGGCGACGGATAGGGGTTGCGGCACTGGCCCCCGGCGGCCGACGCCGCGGCGGGAGAGCCCGCTGAGCCCGACGACGCCTCCGGCCCGGCGAACTGGTCGATGCGCAGCCACTTGCCGTCGTTGTTCCCGTCGGATAGCGCGGAGCGCAGGTTGGCGAACAGCGAGTAGATGTCGAGTGAGTACGGCGCCAGGTACCCGAGGAGCGGCTGGGACTGGTTGATCAGCTGGGCCAGGAAGGGAACCACCGGGTGCTGGAGCTGCTGATTGGTTCCAGCCAGGTCGCTCAGGGCTGGCGTCGCTTGCTGCGACACAACTGGCACCAGGTCCAGGGGCGCCACGCCGTCGCGCAGGAGGGACCGGAGGGATGGTGTCCCTGCGCCAGCCGCTGCGAAGCCGGGCCGCAGCGTGGTCATCGCGGACCCTGTCGCCGCCGCGGCGGAGGTGAGCGCCTCCAGCGCGGGGGTGGCCGCGCTCAGCGCCGGCGCCGCGCTACTCAACGTCTGCTGGAGCGGCGCGGTGCTGTTGACGTCGATCGCCTGCAAGGTGGTGTCCATCTGGCCGAGCAGAGCGGCGAGCTGCTGGGTACGCCCGGCAAAGCGGGTGGAGAGAAGGTTCGTCGCATCGATCAGTCCGGTGAGGTTGCTCGCCGGGTCGGCCAGGGTCGACATCGTCGTGCCCAGGTTGGGCAGCAGCGTCGGGGAGGCGCCGATGAGATCGTTGATGTTCTGGCCCTCGCCGGAGACACCGACGCCCAGGGTCTGGACAGCTGTGCTCAACGACTGCGACACCTTCGGGTTGAGGATGCTGAGCACCGTGTCGATCTCCACCGGAGTGGTGGTCCGGCTGCTCGGGATGCCAGCCGCACTCGCCATGCCGGCCTCAGGCGTACCCGGGTCGATCTCTACGTACTCCGACCCCAGGGAGGACACCGCGCCGATGGTGGCGCTGGCGTCCTTGTAGATCTTGGTCCCGGGGTTCATCTGAGCCGTTACCACCGCCTGGCCGCCCTGGTAGGCGACCTTCGAGACCTGCCCGACCCGCCGGGTGTTGATGCGCACGTCATCGTGGATCACAACGTTCGACGCGGTGACGTAGTGCACCTTCACGTAGGAGTAGGGGTAGAAGGGCGGCCCGCTGATGGCGGTGTAGCCGATGTAGGCCGCCAGCACGAAGAGGGCGGCAGCGATGCTGCCAAGCACCTTGGGGTTGATCGGCAGAGGTTTGCGGAACACCTAGCCACCTCCCAGCAGGTAGCCGAACAGGTTGGACTCCTGGCCCGAGGACAGGCCGGTGGCCGACTGGCCGGTGGTGGTCGGCTTGGGTGCGGAGGAGCCGCCGAGGGCACCGCCGAGGACACCGCCGACGGTGCTCCCCAGCCCGTTTGTGATCGAAGTGACCGGACCGGGCAGCGCGATGGTGGGCAGCGCGGGGATCGTCTGGGCGTTGGAGGTCTGCGGGCCGGTGGCTCCGGCCCCCGGGACGCCGGCGAGCGTGCCCAGGTTGAGGTCGCCGAAGAACCGGAAGTAATGCGACAAGCCGTCGTAGTTCTGGGTCGCCAATGACCAGTTCTCGATGAACCCGAAGAGGTTGTCCAGGCCTTGGCAGTCGGTGGCGCTGCACCCTCCGGCGATGCCTTGCTGGACTAGCGGTATCAGCGCCTTGGAATCAGCCAGGCCGGCGCTGGACGACGTCTGGAGCGTGCTCACGACAGGGCCGGTCTGCTGGAAGAAGCTCTGGGCCGAGGCCAGGACAGGCTGGAGCGCCGTGATGGCGGGCAGGGCGGCCGTGGAAAAGTTGTTCAACTCCGTGCTGACTGCCGCAAGGTTGTCGGTGAGCGGACTGAGCGCCTGCAACGACGGGGTCGTCTGATCCGAGAGCGTTCCGAGCTGGTTGAACGCAGTGGTAGTCGCTCCGAGGAAGCCGGGAAGCACCTGGAGGTCCCGCCCGAGCGAAGACGCCTGAGCGGCGGTGGCGTCCAGGGTGTTGTTGGTCGTCGCCACCAAGTGGTCGAGCGTCTGCCCCTGGTTGGTCGCCAGCGCGGATGTCACCGGCGTCAAGTTGTCGAGCAACGCAGTGAGGGTCTTGTTCTGGGTGTCCAAGAGGTTGGTTAGGGCGGTGGTGTTGTCAAGGGCCGGGCTGAGAGCCTTGAGGGCGTCGGCGGCGTTGGCGCCCTGACCGGCCAGGCCCTGGCCGAGCGAGGTGAGCAGCACGCCGTACGCCGTCGCCGTCGGGTCGTTCAGAGCGTTCAGGACGCTTTGGAGGTTGACGGCATTGCTGGTGTGGGCGGTGGTGATCGTCCCGCCGTCGGGCATCGCGGGGGCGGAGGCAGATCCTGGCTGGAGATCGACGTAGTTCTCACCGAGGAGGCTGATCGGCCTGACGGTGGCGGTGGCGTCGGTGTGGATGGGCCAAAAGCCGTTGTCGATGTGCAGGGTCAGGTAGGCGGTGTTGCGCTTCAACGTGATCTTGCTGACGGTGCCAGCGGTCACACCGTCCACGTGGACGGTATTGCCCTTGGTGATCGACTGGGCATCGGCGAACTGCGCCACGATCGTGTGGCCCGACGACCCGCCCAGGCTCCCCGTGGCGAAAGCCGCCAGCAGGGCGATCGCCCCGGCGATGACCACCATGCTCACCAACTGCCCTCGGCTCTGACGGTTCAGGATCCTCATTGGATCGGGTTGCCTGCGGCGTCGTAGCAGGAGGTGCACGGCTGGCCGGCGACGGTGCCGGGGAATGGGGGCCCGTTGGTGGCGGTAGCCGGCAGGGCCAGGCCCGCGTAGGAGGTGGCCGGCGACGTGTAGTTGTTGGTGGAAGGAATCTGCCCGGTTAGCGCTCCGAGCCCGAGCACCGACGTAAAAGGTCCGAAGTGGCCATTGGTGTTGTAGTTGGCGAGCCAGGTACCCCAGTTGGTGAAGAAAGAGGCGAGCTCGGGAGTGTACGGGCGGGCGAAGTCGAGGACGCTGGTGGTGGCCTGGGTGAACGATGTCCCGTTCTGGTCCACCGGGACGGTGACCTTCTGGGGTTGCACCAGGGTGGAGAGCGCCTGGGTCACCCCGGGGACGGTGGAGTTGGCGCTGTTGACCAGGTTGGGGGTGTAGCCGAGCAGGACGGTGAGCGAAGACAGGTTGGGCTGGAGCTGGCTGACGACCGGAGACAGCTGGTCGATGACGGGCCTTAACTTGGCGGCGAAGGCGGGCAGTGCGGCCGCCCCCGGCGCCAGATCGTTGAGCAACGGGACCACGGCGGTGGTCGTCGCCGGGAGCTTGGAGAGGGTCGTGTCGGCCTGCGTCAGGGTCGCGGGCAGGTTCTGGAGGCCGGTGGTGAGGCTGGCGTCTTGCTGGGAGACGTTGCTGGTGAAGCTGGTGAGGCCCGACACGGTCGACACCAGCGAGCCTTGGCGGTTTACCAGGCGGCTGGAGAGGTCCGCCATGCTGCTCACGAGCTGGCGAAGCGCCAAGCCGTTCTGGCCAATGGCGTCGAGTACCTGGGCCAGCGCCTGCACCATCGGGGCGGCGGCCTGGACCGTCTGGTTGACGTTGGTGGGCGTCCCCAATGTCTGGGCCAGCTGCGGAATGCCGTCGGCGAGCCGCTGGCGGGTTCGAGGGCCGATGGCGCTGAGCACCTGGGCCAGCTCCACGCGGTTCTCGCCTCCCGGGAGGATCCCGCCGTTGGGGATGGCCGGATTGGCCTTCGGCCCCGGACCGATCTCGATGTAGCGCTCACCGAGGAGTGCCTTGTAGTCGATCTTGGCGGTGGTTCCGCTGTGCAGCGGTGTGTAGGCCGAGCTGAGCGACACCGTCACCATCGCCTGCCCGTTGCTGACACCGAGGTGGCTCACCTTGCCCACGGTGAAGCCCTGCACCTCGACCAGGCTGCCGTTGTTGAGATCGGTGGCCTCAGGGAAGACGATGGTCACGTGGTACCCGCCACCTCCGCCGAGACGCCACGCCAGGACCCCGGCGACGAGCGCGACGATCAGCACGATCGTCGCCGCGTAGCCAAGGCTGGTGCGGGAGCGGGCGAGGACGGCGGCCACGGCGGCTAGTCCATCCCCAGGGGGCCGGCCGAGTCACCGGCGAGGAACTGCTTGACGAACGGCTTTTCGGAGCGGAAAGCCTCGTCGGCCTCACCCCAATGCACCACCTTGCCCTTCCACAACAAGCCGATGTACTGCGCCACCTTGCGGGCACTGCGAATGTCGTGGGTGACGATCAGGTAGGTCCCCCCGTACTTGCCGTGAATGTCGAGGATCAAGTCGTTGAGCAAGCTGGTCCGGACCGGGTCGAGCCCGGAATCAGGTTCGTCGAACATGACGATCTTCGGTTGCATAACCAGGGCCCGAGCGAAGCCGGCCCGCTTGCGCATCCCGCCCGAGATCTCCCCCGGCATCTTGTAGATAGCGTTTTGGAGCCCGACGTCTTTCATATTGCTCATGACGATCCGGCGGATCTTGTCCTCGGGGAACTTGGTGTGCTGGCGCAGCGGGAAAGCCACGTTGTCGTAAAGGTTCATCGAACCGAACAGGGCGCCGTCTTGGAACAGCACCCCGAAGGACTCCCGGATCTTGAACAGCTCGTCGTCGCTCATGGACAAGAGGCTGCGCCCGTACACCCGGATGTCGCCCTTGTCGGGGTACATCAGAGCGAGGATGTGCTTGATCAGGACGCTCTTGCCGGTACCCGAGGGACCGAGAACAGTCGTGATGGTGTCCTCGAGGAAGTCGATGGTCAGGCCGTCCATGACTTTATTGGATCCGAACGCCTTGTAGCAGTCGTCGACTGCAATCGTGACCTCATTGTCGCTCATAACGTTCCTCAGTTACCTATGGGTGAGCGCGGGGCCTGGCCCCAGAACAGCATCGTGCCCAGCATGCCGATCAGGTGGACCATGACCATGTTGGCGATCATCGACTTCGCGGTGTTCTTACCCACCCCCACCGAGCCGCCTCTGGCCGTGTAGCCGTAATAGCAGCCGATGAGGACGATGACGGTGCTCTCTATGAACACCTTCGTCAGAGAGAAGAACAAGTCGAGGGGGTTTTGGAACAGCCAGAAGATGAAGAGGTAGCCGCCACTGGACACGGTGTGAAGTTGGACCACTGTGGCCAGGTACTCGGTGAGGAACATCACCCCAAGGCCGACGGCGTAGAGGAATGGGACGGCGATCCAGATAGCGGCCAGGCGGGTGGCCACGATGAAGCCCATCGGGCGTATACCCATGACCTCGAGCACGTCGATCTCCTCCGAGATGCGCATCGAGCCGATCTCTGCCACCAACCCGCATCCCACCTTCGCCGACAGGATGTAGCCCCACATGTAGGGGGCGCACTCCCTCACTGCGCACCATGAGTCGAAGACCCCCGAGTACAAGGGGGCACCTATCTGCTTGAGGATGTAGCTGCCCTCGGTACCGCACTCCAACCCCATCACCCCTTCCATGAGCCAGATGATCAGCCCCGAGCCGATGATCAGGAGGGCGGTCTGGCGGAAGACCTCGGTCGGGTACAGCCGGAGCTTGGGGATGGACCGCACGGCATCGCCGCTGAAGTGGAGGATCTCACCGATCTGCTCGAAGAGGCTCCTCACCTTCGTCCCGACGGTGGCCCAGCCGACTTCTGCTGACCCATCTTCCCCACCTGCAGGCATCGGGATATCAGGGAGGTCGTACTCGTCGATCTCGATGTCTCGCTCGGGACCGGAGGAGATCGCCATCAGTGAAAGACCTGCGTCGAGGGGGCGAAACCGAGCAGGGTGTTGGTGAAGACGTAATTGATGGTCCAGATGAGGGCGAAGGAGATGACCACGGCGGAGTTGACCGCTTTGCCGACCCCAGCCGGTCCGCCCGATGCCCGCATGCCCTTGTAGCAGCACACCACCCCGACCACAGCGCCGAAGAGGAAGGTCTTGGCGAAGCTGCCGAGAAGGTCAGGGACGTTCGCCTGCGAGAAGAACTGGCTGGTGTAGCCGGCGGTACTGGCCCCGAGGAGGAGGACCGAGGCGATGTAGCCGCCGACGATCCCCACCAGCAGGGCGACGATGTCGAACAGGCCGGTGATGATGGCCGTGGACAGGATGCGCGGGAGGACCAGCTCCCGGATCGGATCCACGCCGAGCACCTCCATGGCGTCGATCTCCTCCCGGATCCGCCGCGCCCCGATGTCGGCGGTGATGGCCGTGCCCACCACCCCGGCCACGATCATCGCGTCTATCCATGGGGCGAACTCCCGGATGCCCGTAGCGACGATGAAGGACCCTTCTCGCTCGGGCACGCCGAAGATGGTGAAGACGTTGCCGCCCTGCAGGCCGGGCGCACCGATGCCGAAGGCGGTGATGGAGATGATCATCGGCACCCAGCAAAGCTTGAGCGCCGAGTAGATCTGCTCCTTGGTGTCGCCCCAGTATCCTCTGGGCCGGGTCACCGCTGACTTAACGACGATCGCCGCCAGCCAGGTCATCTCGCCGGCCTGGGCCAAGCCGCTTGTCATGGACCGGCCGAGCGCCGCCAGCGGGTTGAAGCGCTGGCGGGGTCCGCTCAGCCCGATCAGGGCCAGATCCTCGTCCAGGTCTTCGTACAGCTCCTCGAAGCGGCTGGCTCCGTCCGGACGCGACGGGCCTCCGCCGGCGCGGGCGCCCGCTGCGCTGCTCGCGGGCGCCGATGTAGCGGGGGCCGCGCTACCGGCAAAGGCGTCGAGCCCGGCCATCACCGCAGCGTGGATGGCCTGCTCGTGCGCCGCCGCCGGATGGTCGGGCGCCGAGGCCTCGGGAGGGGATCCGTCGAACATCCGGGCGAGGGCAGCCGACGCGCTGCGCTCGGCATCCCTGCGGGGGCTGCGACGTCGCTCCGTGTCGCCCTTCCCAGGGTCCTTGCCCGGGTCGGCGCGTCGGTCAGCCATCGGCACCCTCTCCTGTCGTCACACCCACCGGCGCCCCTCCCAGTCGGCATGCCAACAGCCTTCGATGCTCTCTGCTATGTCCACTATGCCGGAAGTCAACCGAAATGTTACCGGCTGGTAGGGCCACCAGCTGGCCCACGCAGGCCACAATGGCACTGCACCATGCGAACTCAAGTTGCGGTAGGGACACGGCACGCTCTTCGATACGAGGTCGATGGCCGGCGATGACACCGGCAGAGCGTTGGATTCGCCGCCAGCGGCGCAGCCACCTGCCCGCGACGCGCCTCGGGCCGAGATCCCGGGCTCGCCTCCCTAGCGTCGAGCTTGCTCGTCCAGCCGGGCACGCCCGACGATCGATCCGGCCAGGGCCCCAACCACAAGGGCGAAGGCCAGGGCCACGCCCGTGGCGAGCACCGACGTGGACGCAGAGTGGACGATGAACCTGAGGGGGATCGTCAGACCGTAAGCCAGGGCAGCTGCCAGGGCACCATCACGCGCGGCGGCACGGACGGAGACGACCGGAGGTTGCACCGCGCGGTTGCCCGCCAGCGCGTACGCCGCAGCGGCCACCACGTAGAGGACCAGCCCGTTGCCGAGGCCCAGCAGCTGCAAGGTCACCAGCTCCCCGACCAAGAGTAGGGAAAATCCCCACGACGCGCCCCGCACGATGGCGGGGGTCCCGGCCACGGGGGGTTGGCGCAAGCGATCGGGACGAGCAGACGGGGGCGCCGGGCGGCTGGCGCCGCGCTCGGATGACCGGCCCGGCGAGGGACGGGGCCGGCGCCTCGATCCCCCCGGCGACGATCCCGAACGTCCACGGGGCTTGCGCTTGCCGGCCACGGTCAGCTCTCGGGTTCGGAGGGCCGCAGGCCCAGGCGCGCCGGGCGCGAGGCGCTCGCGTCAGCTTTCGGTGGATCGTCGAGCAATCCCGATCTCCCGGCGAGGGCAGCCATCTCTACGCGAGTGCGCACCCCGAGCTGGGCCCGGAGGTCGGCGACCATGCGCTTGGCCGTGCGCTCCGACACGTAAAGGGCCTCGGCGATCCCGGCGATCTCCAGCCCATCAGCGACCATCCGCCAAAGCGTCAGCGCCTCCATGTCCAAAGTGGCGACGAGCTCTGCACCAGGGCGGCGCGCCCGGGCCAGGAGGTGGTCGACCATGGGGGCCGACAGCACCTGCCAGCCCTGCAACACAGCCAGGAGCGGAGCCAAGAGCTGCTCAGGTCGGGCGGCCTTGGACAGATATGCCTCGGCCCCCGCGGTGAGGGCATCCGCTGCCAGATCGAAGTCTTCCGCCTTGGAAAGGGTGAGGATGCGAATCCCGGGGAACCGCTCGCCGATGCGGTGGATCAGGTCGACCCCGCCGGGCGGCGGCAGGTCCAGATCGACCAGCACCAGGTCCGGATCTGCTTCGCCCAGCACCTCCAGAGCCTCGTCGACGCTGCTGGCCGTGCCGACCACCTCGATACGTCCATCGGAGGTCGGGCCGAGGACCATCTCCAAGCTGCGGGCGAAGAGGGGCTGGCCGTCGGCGATGACCAGTCTCAGCACCACCTTGCGCTCCACGGGAGCCGGGCCGGCGCCCTCCTCATCCCCCGTCGCACTCATTGCCTCAACGGTAGGCGCTGCAGGCATTTACCGCCGGTGGCGAACGAAAGCTGCTCCTGGCCGGGGCGCAGGAGCCGCCGCGACCCGGCCACGCCGTAGGACAGGTGCTCCATGAAGATCCAGCTACGACGATGGATGGCGGTCGGGCCGTAGGCCTGCAAGGCCATCCTGTGCCGGGGACACGGGTAGCCCTTGTTGTATTCGAAGTCATAGCCCGGATAGTGCGGCGCCTCACGTCGCATGAGCCGGTCGCGTGTGACCTTGGCCAGGATCGACGCGGCCGAGATGGAAAGGCACGTCGCGTCACCCCTGACGATCCTGCGAGTGGCGCCGATCCCGACGAAGTCCCAGTTGCCGTCGACCAGCACCTGGTCGGGCGCCAAGCCGAGGCCTTCGACGGCCCGGCGAGCGGCCAACCGCTGGGCATCCGCCATGCCGAGGTCGTCGCACTCCTCCTGGCTGGCCGCGCCCACCGCCCAGGCCCGGCACCACGCGGCCACCCGATCGAAGAGGCGCTCGCGCCCAGCCTCGCTCAGCATCTTCGAGTCACGCACTCCGTAGACCCGGCGACTGCTCGGCAGGACGGCGGCACCGACCATGAGCGGACCGGCCCAGGATCCCCGGCCCACCTCGTCCACGCCGACGACCACCTCGCGACCTTCGGCCCACAGCTGCCGCTCGATGCTGAGGGTGGGCACCACGGTCTTGCTCCGCCGGGCTGGGAGCGATGGGCTCATGCCGCCGGCGAGGCGAGTGGTGGCAGCCATGGGCCCGACGGTAGCGGCCGGGCCGGGCTGCTCAGCGCAAAATGATTGCGGCGGGCCCCGGGACTACGGACCCGACCGCAGCGAAATCGTGGTCGCGCACCAGGGCTTCAGCCGCGCCTGGCGTCACCGCGGCGAGCAAGCCTCCGGAGGTCTGCGGATCGTAGGCGAGTGCCTCGATCGCCTCGTCCGCGCTGGAGGTGACGTGATCCGCCAGGTGGGCCCGGTTGCGCACGTCTCCGCCCGTCCGCGTCCCGGCTCGGGCCGCGCCGAGCGCACCGTCGTAGAGCGGCAGCGCACTCCCCTCGAGCACCAGAGCGACCCCGGAGCGTTCCGCCATCTCCCACCCATGCCCGAGAAGGCCGAACCCGGTGACGTCGGTGACTGCGTGCGGCGCGTCGGCCAGGCCGGCCAGGACCTCGGCGGCAACACGGTTCAAGGTCCGCATCCGGGTGATGGCGGAACGCTTTTCGTCGTCGCCGCCGCCCGCCAGCACGATGCCGGTACCGATCGGCTTGGACAGCACGAGGATGTCGCCAGGCTCTGCGCCCGCTTTGGTCCACACCCGGTCCGGGTGCACCAGACCCTGCACAGCCAGCCCGAAGATGGGCTCCTCGGATCGGATGGTATGGCCGCCGGCGATGGTGCCACCCGCCTCGGACACGACCTTCGCGGCCGCCGCGAAGATAGCGGCGATGGCCTCGGTCGGCATTCGCTCCGGGAAGGCGGCGACGTTGAGCGCCAACACCACTCGACCGCCCATGGCGAACACGTCGGAGCACGCGTTGGCGGCCGCGATGGCGCCGAAGTCGTCGGGATCGTCGACGAGGGGGGGAAAGAAGTCGGTGGTGGAGACCAGCGCGGCGTCGTCGCTCAGCCGGTAGACCGCGGCATCGTCGAAGGGCGCCAGACCGACCAGCAGCGATCCCCCGTCGGATCTGGCCAGGTCGCGTACCAGCGCGGTCAGGGGCGCCGCCCCCCACTTGGCCGCGCACCCCCCGCAGGACGTCCACTCCGTCAGCTTCACGCTGGCACCGCGGCCGCCAGCAGCACCTCGCCCTGAAGCTCGGTGGAGGACCATCGGGGATCGAGGGCGGGAGCGGCGACCTCGAGGTCCCCGCCTGGTCCGTCTACGGACCACAGGAGCGCAGGGCGATCACCGTGCCAGCGAAGTGCGAAGGACACCGGACCGCTCGCTGTGGGCAGTCCGTGGACCTCGAGGGCCTGGCCGAGCCATGCCCGCGGCCAGCCGGGGAGGAGGGCGATCCTCCCAGTCTCGAGCACCAAGCAATCGCGCATCACCGACCAAAGCCTGGCCCCGGCGAGGGCCGAGTGCCCAACTCGACCGCATCCTCCGAGCCCCTGGGCGTCCAGCAGGTCGGGCCACGCCGCTGTCGACGACGCCATGGCGGCGACCGAGGCTACCCGGTCGTACCATCCCGGTCCCCCGCTGCGGAGGTCCGCCGCCGCCCCGAGCAAGATCAGTGCTGGGTCTACACCGCCCGATCGCCGTCCGTCGAACCCGCCGGGGGCCCCGGCTGGGCCGCCGCCGGGTGCCGCCGGCACTCCCTCGCCCAGCGCCGCGACCAGGAGGCGGCCGTCCTCCACCCGGTCTGCGCCCAGGCGGAGGTAGGCGGCGTGGGCCCAGCCGGCAGCCTGGGTCGAGGCCCGGTCCTCGCCGGCGCGGCCGAGGAGCCCTGACGCTGCCTGCAACCCGAGCACCACCCATCCCGCCTCAGCGCCGCCGGCCGGGTGTCCGGAACCGCTGCGGCCCACGCCCTCCGCCAACTCGGCGACGGCCCCGACCTCGGGAGGCGGCGAGCCGAGGGTGGTCAGGCGCCCGGACGCCCAGAGCGCCGCCGCCGCGGCGTCCACCGCCGGTCGGCGGCGCCCCGGGTGCACGGCCGCGAGGGCCATAGCGACAACGTCCCCAGCACTCGCGACATCCAGGCCTGCCGTCGCCGCAGCGACCAGCACCTCCGCGCCATCGGGGCCCGGCGGCGGGTCCCCGGCTGCCAGGAGCAGATGGCTACGCACCGCGTCGAGGAGCTCGGTGATCCGGTCGGAGGGCAGCTCGAGGCGCAGCCGCCGCTCCACCTGCGAACGCCAGCCTCGCCCCGCCGACTCCGGGGTAGGAGCCGGCGTCGGGGAGCACGGAGTCGGGGAGCCCGGAGTCACGTCGCCCGGACCGGCGGCGCGGGCGCGGCGGCGACGGCCTCCTCCCCCAGGAGCCGCGGAAGGCGCCAACGCCAGCCGGTAGGTCCATTTGCTCCGGTGGGCCAGTGGCACGATCACCACGGCGGAAGCAAGCCCCATCGGGCAGGCGACAGCCCCGTCGACCGCCGCCGGCGCGGCACCGTCGATCACGACCGCCAGAGGGTCTGGATCGGACCCGGTGACCAAGAGGGCGCGGCGCGGCCGCTCCGGTAGGGTCAGCGCGGGGCGGCCGTCGACGCTCACGTTCTGGCCGCGCAGCTCAGCCCGCTGCACCTCTCCCGGTCCGAGGAGGGTCAGCGGACGCACGGCCAACGCCACCGCGACAGGTGCGGCGCTGTCGTTGAAGATCTCCACAAACACCTGGGAGCCGTGCCGGGTCGGCGCGACCAGAGCTCGCTGGTGCACGTCGCCGCTCGGCACCCGAACACTCGTCTGCACGACAGGCGCATCGCCGATCAGCGACTGGCGCACCGCGGCCTCCCGGGTCGGGATGTGCCAGCGATCGTCGGCCCCTATCCACCAGTCCACGCCCCACATGCAGCCGGGCGACCACAGGTACCCCGCCGGATCGACCGCCACCCGCAACGGTGACCCCATGTCGCCGACCAAGGTCCATGTCACCGCGCCGTGGTTGCCTCTAGCCACCTCATCAGGGTTCCGCCCCACCCAGCAGGGGCCGCTCGACTGCTCCAGCCGCCCACCAAGGCCCTGGCGCCCGGCGGCGACGGCGGGACCAGCTTTGGCAGCGCGCACGATGTCGCACCGTACCCGCGGTGGCGGTTGTCGGCGGTCCTAGGATGCGTCCGTGGCCGCCTCCCCGCCTCGCACCGAGGCCGGGGGTGCCGCGAGCTGGCTCGGCCCCGTGGCGGTGCTGATCCCAGTCAAGGCGTTTGCCGAGGCAAAGCTGCGGCTGGCTCCAGCGCTGAGCCCACAGCGCCGGGCGGCGTTGGCCCGGGAGATGGCCGAAGGCGTAATGCGCTCCGCGGGTGACCTTCCGGTAGCGATTGTGTGCGACGATCGGGCGGTCGCCGATTGGGCCCGGGCCCTCGGCGCTCTGGTGGTGTGGACGCCGGGTCGCGGCCTCAATCGTGCGGTGCAAGAAGGCGTCCGCTACCTGGCTCGAGCGGGTGTCCGGTCGGTGGTCGTGGCCGCCAGCGACCTGCCGTTGGCCGAGGACCTAGCCCACCTCGCCGACGCGGCAGGAATCACCCTCGTACCCGACCGCCGCGGCGAGGGGACCAACGTGATCGTGGTGCCCGCCGATGCCGCCTTCGCCTTCTCCTACGGTCCGGGTAGCTTCGCCCGTCACACCAACGAAGCGGCGTCGAGCGGCCAACCATGGCGGATCATCGAGAGCCCCGCGCTGGCTTGGGATGTCGACCTGCCCGACGATCTCAACGCCATACGCCGCTAGGGGCGACGGGCCTGCGGGTGCCGGCCGCCAAGTGCCGACACCCGGCTGCCCTAACGGGAACGCGTGGCGCGCGCCGTCGTCGTCTTCGTGGCCGCAACCCCCTTTTTGGTCGCAGCCCTCGCGGTAGTCGTCTTCTTAGCCGCTGACTTCGATGCCGCTGACTTCGATGCCGCTGACTTAG
Organism: Actinomycetes bacterium; assembly: GCA_021809105.1. Taxonomy (GTDB): domain Bacteria; phylum Actinomycetota; class Acidimicrobiia; order Acidimicrobiales; family Palsa-688; genus Acidiferrimicrobium. The sequence continues at coordinate 22,439 of JAKBAM010000002.1, read as the reverse complement.
TGGCCGCCGTCCTGGTGGCTACGACCTTGACTGCCGTCGCCCTCTTGGCGGGGCTGGTGCGCTTGGCTGCGGACTTGGTGGCTGCGGTCTTGGCGGCCGGGGTCTTGGCCGCCGCAGCCGCCTTCCCAACCGTCGTCCGGGCCGACGTCGCCGTCCGCTTCGCTGGCGTCTTGGCCGCCGCAGCCGCCTTCCTAACCGTCGTCCGGGCCGACGTCGCCGTCCGCTTCGCTGGCGTTCGCGCCGCGGTCGCACTGCGTTTCGCTGCAGTCGTAGCACGGGTGACAGTGGTGGGCGCAGCCTTGCTCGCCCGGCTCGCGGCTCGCTTCGCCGGGGCCTTGGCGGTCGCTTTCGCGGGCCCGCTCCGGCGAGCCTTCGAGGTGACCTTGGGGGCCTTCGTCGTCGTAGTGTCGGCGGCGCCGCCGAGCGTGCTCGACGCCCGGGCCCCGCTCGACTTGGCCGCGGCGGCAGTCCGCCGACCCGGGGCCGCCGCCTTGCGAGGCGCCCCCGCCGGTGCGGCGGTCGCGCCTTGTGTGCCGTTGGCACGTGCACGGATGGCCGCCCCCCTCGCTCCAGCCCGTGAACGAGCGGCACTCGTGGCGGTCTTGGCTGCATCGCGCCTGACCACTCCCGCTCGCCGGGATGCCGTTCGAGCCGACGACTCAACTGCCGACGCCAGTTCCTCGGTGACCGAGGCCAGCTCTTCGGCGACGTCCGCCGCTGCCTTGGTGGCCCTCCTGGTGGCCGACTTCACCGCGGCGGCGGCGCTCTTCTTCAAGGCGGCTCCGGTCGATTGCTTCTTGGCGGGGGGCACGGAGCTAGCGCCTCTTCGCGGTCTTGGACGCTGCCTTTGCCGGGACCTTCTTGGCCGACACGACCGCCTTCTTGGCCGACACGACCGCCTTCTTGGACGCCGCAACCTTCTTGGCCGGTGTCGCCTTGGCGGCTGGCGCAACCTTCTTCGCCGCGGCCTTCTTGGCCCCGCCCCTCGTGTTGAGGGTCGTCTTGTAGGCCGCCGCCGGCTGGAAGCCGACTGACTTCGACGCCGCGATCTTTACCGGCGCGCCCGTCTGCGGATTGCGCCCAGTGCGAGCGGCGCGGGACTTCGGAGTAAAGATGCCGAAGCCGAAGATCGACACCTTGTTGCCGGCCTTGGTCTCGGCGATCACCGATTCCACGAACGACGAGACGGCGGCCTCGGCCTGTTTCTTGTCAAGTCCGGTCGATTGCGCAACGCTTTCGATGAGCTCTGTGCGGTTCACCGCCACCTCCTGGGTGTGGTTGGGGAAGTTGCCTGCTATGAAAGAGGTTTTCGAGCCCCAGGTCAAGCACTTCCCTTGCAACCCAAGGGGTTTCACACCATATTGGCCAAAAAAGCCTTGCAACTGCTGGGTTTTGGCGCCTGACGGGTTTAGGGCCCGTCAGGCGCAAAATGGCTCACGCGGCCAGCGCGTGTGACAACACCTGACCGATGTCGGACGCCAGGTGGAAGGTCATCGCGCTCCTCACGGCCTCGGGAACATCCTCCAGATCGGCCTCGTTGCGGGCCGGAAGGATGACCTCGGTGAGCCCGGCTTGGTGGGCGGCGAGCACTTTCTGCTTGACACCCCCGATCGGAAGGACCTTGCCCTGCAGGGTGATCTCGCCGGTCATCCCCACCTCGGAGCGCACCGGCCTGCCCGTGAGCAAGCTGACCAGCGCGGTGGTCATCGTGACCCCTGCGGATGGACCGTCCTTCGGCACGGCACCTGCCGGCACATGCAGATGCATGCGCCGCCTCTCGAAGGCACCGTCTCCGATACCGACCTCGCCGGCGTGGGAGCGGACATAGGACATGGCGATCTGGGCCGATTCCTGCATCACGTCACCGAGCTGGCCTGTGACGGTGAGGCCAGCTTCTCCGCTGGACGCGCTGGACGCGCTGGCCTCCACGAAGAGCACATCACCACCGATCCCGGTGACAGCAAGCCCAGTGGCCACGCCCGGGATCGATGTGCGTTCTGCCGCCTCCGGCACGAACCGGCGGCGACCCAACCACTGGGGCACATCGTCCTCTTCGACAGTGACGGGGGTTGCGTCCGGCTCGGCCACGATTCGAGCTGCGGCCTTGCGGAGCAGGCGTCCGAGTTGACGCTCGAGCGCCCGCACCCCGGCCTCGCGGGTATAGCCAGCGACCACAAGCCGTAGGGCTGCTTCTGTCACGACGACCTCCCCGTCGAGCAGGCCGGCAGCGGCCAGTTGGCGGCCCAAGAGGTGATCCCGGCCGATCACGACCTTCTCCTCCTCGGTGTAGCCATCGAGGCGCACCAGCTCCATGCGATCGAGCAAGGCCGATGGAATCTGCTCTGCCACATTGGCCGTGGCAATGAAGAGCACGTCCGAGAGATCCAGGTCGACGTCTAGGTAGTGGTCCCGGAAGGTGTGGTTCTGTGCGGGGTCGAGCACCTCGAGCAGCGCAGCTGACGGGTCGCCTCGATAGTCGCTGCCGAGCTTGTCCACTTCGTCGAGCAGGATGACAGGGTTCATGGTGCCGGCTTCCTTGATGGCCCGCACGATGCGACCGGGGAGTGCACCCACATAGGTCCGGCGGTGTCCGCGGATCTCCGCCTCGTCGCGCACACCACCGAGGGCCACCCGCACGAACGACCGGTCCATCGAGCGAGCGACCGATTCTCCGAGCGACGTCTTGCCCACGCCCGGGGGGCCGACCAGAGCCAGGATCATCCCGCCGGCCCGGCGCCCGCCACCGGGAATCGCAGCATTGATGTCGAGACCTCGCTCGGCGCGCAGCTTGCGCACCGCCAGGTGCTCGACGATCCGCTCCTTGACCTCCTCCAACCCGGTGTGGTCGGCGTCGAGCACCGCTCGCGCTTCGATGACGTCGAGCCTGTCGCCGGAGCGCTGCCCCCAGGGCAGGTCCAAGATCGTGTCGAGCCAGGTCCGGATCCAACCCTGCTCCGGGCTCTGCTCGTTGGTTCGCTCCAACTTGTCGATCTCCCGGCCGATGGCGGCGCGGACATCATCTCGGACCGCCAGGGCCTGGAGGCGGGTGCGGTAATCCTCACCAGCCTCCTCTTCACCCCCGTCGCCGAGCTCCTTGCGGATCGCCGCCAGCTGCTGGCGCAACAGGTAGTCGCGCTGCGTGCGCTCCATTCCTTCCGCCACATCGGTACGGATCCGGTCCTTCAGCTCCAACTCCCCCAGCACCTCGCGGGCCCAGCCGAGAACCATCGCCACGCGCGCCTCGGCCTCCACCGCCTCCAGCAGCTCGACCTTGCGTTCCACCGATAGATCCGGCCAGTAGCCGGCCAGGTCGGCCAGGGCGCCGGGCTCGGCGGCGCCCATCAATCCGTCATTGAGGCGTATGCCCCGGTGCTCGGCAATCGCCTCGAGGACGACGCGCAGCTCTTTGGCCTGGGAGCGACTGCTCTCCGAGGCCGGTGACTCATCGATCCGCTCCACGTTGACCCAGAGCGCCGGACCGGCGGCCGCAGTGGCTGCGCCGACGGTGGCCCGGTAGCCACCCTTGACCACGACTGCTGGCGTGCCACCGGGAAGCGCCCCTCGCCGCTCGATCGTGGCGACGGTACCCACCCGGGCGTAATGGCCCCCGCTGGCGTCAGGCCCTTCGCGACGACCCAACCGGGGCACCAGGAGCAGCTGATCGCCTGCGCCCGCCGCCGCATCGGCCGCAGCCCGCGCTTCGGGCGTCTCCAAGGCCAGCGTGATGCTCATGCCGGGCAGCACCACGCCGGCGTCCAGCGGTAGCAGAGGGAATGCGGAGGTGGTCAGGGAAGCCATGGTCAACGCTCCTCGCGCGAGCTAGTGCTCGTAATGAAGTAATTATGATGAGCGTAACGTCTTCTACCAGAAACTTGTTCCCTCTATTGTCAGGGTTGATGGACCACCATGTTGGGCATGCCCGAGGCGCCCAGGCAGGCCTTGTGGGTGGCGCCCATGCGCCGGCCGGGGCTCGCCGCGGGCTGGGGGCCCTCTTGATCGGCTACTACGCCGGCGACGTGCTGCTCTACGCAGGCAAGGTCGGCACCGGCTTCACCCACCGGATGCTCCAGGGGCTGGCGTCGGCTCTGGAGGGGCTCGTCACCGACGAGTGCCCTTTCACCCCTGCCCCGAAGGTTCGCGGCGCGAGGTGGGCGCGCCCGGAAATGGTCGCCGCAGTCTCTTTCACCGAGTGGACCACCGAGGGCCGGCTGCGCCATCCGTCGTTCCAGGGGCTGCGCACAGACAAGGACCCCCGCGACGTGGTGCGGGAAACCGCGTCATCTCGGGGCCGGCGATGATCGGATCCGCATCGGCGCGACTCGCAGCTAGTTGACGCCACGATCCCGCGACGCCCAGTAGGGAGAGCGAAGCTTGAACTTCTGGAGCTTCCCGGTCGCCGTGCGAGGCAAGGTCTCGCGCATCTCTACGGTGGTCGGGCACTTGTAGTGGGCTAGCCCGGAGCGGCAGTGCTCGATGAGCTCCTCCTCCGTAGCGGCACCGCCCGCACGCAGCACCACCAGGGCCTTGACCGTCTCGCCCCACCGCTCGTCGGGGACCCCGATCACCGCCGCCTCGGCGACTGCCGGGTGCTGGTAAAGCCGGTCCTCGACCTCGACGGAGCTGACGTTCTCCCCCCCGGATATGATCACGTCCTTCTTACGGTCCGAGATCACGAGGTACTCCTCGGCTTCGACGTGACCCTCGTCGCCTGTGTGGAACCAGCCGTCGACGAGTGCCTCAGCCGACTCTCCGGGCTGCTCCCAGTAGCCAGCGAAGACGTGGTTGGACCGGGCCAGGATCTCGCCGTCGGCAGCCGTGGCGATCTCCACACCGAACGCCGGCGCGCCGGCCCGCACCAGCCGCTTTGAGCGCTCCGCGGCGTCGAGGTCATCCCACTCCTGGCGGCGCCGGTTGATGGTGAGCAGCGGCGCAGTCTCGGTCAGCCCGTAGATCTGGATGAACTCCCACCCGAGCTCGGTCTCGATCCGCTCGATCGCCTTGGACGGCGGTGGGGCGCCCGCCACAACGATACGGACCTGCCCGTCTCCGGGGATCGGCTGGCCGGCGGCGACCCGGGCGGCAGCAGCGTCGAGCACGGCCGCTACGACTGCTGGCGCACCGCAGAGCAGGGTCACCCCGTGGCGGTCGATACGGCGCAATATCTCCTCGCCATCGATCCTGCGCACCACCACCTGGGGGACGCCCATCGCCGTCACCGCGTAGGGCATGCCCCAGCCGTTGCAGTGGAACATCGGCAGCGTGTGCATGAACACGTCGCGGTCGCTGACCGCTACGTGCCAGCCGAAGACCGACGCGTTGACCCAGCAGTTGCGGTGGGTGAGCTGCACGCCCTTGGGCCGCGCCGTGGTGCCGCTGGTGTAGTTGATGCTCGCGGTCGCGTCCTCGTCGGCCTCCCACGTCGCCGGCTCGGCCCCCGCCGGGGCGGGCGCGAACAGCTTCACATCGTCCCCCGTACCGTCGAGGACAATGGTCTCCTTCGCCGTGACACCAGACAGCTTGGCGGCGGAATCGGGGTCCACGAGCAACACCGAGCTGCCCGAATGGTCGACGATGTAGCCGATCTCGTCGGCGTTGAGCCGGTAGTTGATCGGCACCAGGATCCGACCCCACGCGCTGACGCCGAAGTAGGCGACCTGGAACCTGGCGGCGTTGGGGCTGATGATCGCCACTCGCTCGCCCTGAGCCACGCCCATCGCGTCGAGCGCCAGGGCCATCCCACGGGCCCGTGCTCCCAGCTCCTCGTAATTCAGGGTCCCGAGCGAACCCGGGGTGCCCGGCTCGTCGATCACTGCGGGACGCTCGGGATACACGGAGGCGCCCCGGCGCAGGAAGTCTCCGACGGTCATCGGCACCTTCATCGTGTGCTCCTCACATCCGGCTGGCATGCAGGAAGCTGCATGAGATACGGCACGAAGTGGCTGAGAGACTAGTCTGACTCCCCGTGCGCCGACGTCCCTCCCCGGACACTGCTCGCGCCCCGCACGGGTCGGCCCCCGATCCGCAGCCCCCAGGCCGGCGCCGAGTCCTGATCCTCTCCGCCAGCATGGGGGCGGGCCACGATGGCGCGGCGCGCCAGCTGGCCCGGCGTTTGGAAGCTTCCGGCCACGACGCCGAGGTCCGAGACTTCCTCGACGCCGGGCCGCTGCGCATCGGCACCGCTCTCAAGAACGGATACGAGTTCGAGCTGCGCCACGTGCCCTCTGCCTACGACGCCACCTACCGCTTCTGGCACCGGGTCCCGTGGCTGTGCCCTGTTGTGGCCTGGCTGGTGTGCATCCTCACCAGGCGCCGGGTCCTCCGCTGGGTGCGCCAGGTCGATGTCGTGGTGTCCACGTATCCGCTTGCGACCCTGTGCCTGGGCCGCCTCCGCCAGCTCGGGCGCCTGCGGCTCCCCACGGTCAACTTCATCACCGACTTCGGCGTACATCCGCTGTGGGTCCACCGGGGCATCGACCTCAACCTGGCAGTGCACGACGGGCCGGCGCGGATGGCCCGAGAGCGCACCGGGCGACCGGCCCTGGCCTGCGGCCCCGCGGTGGCGGACCACTTCGACCCGGGCGCCCCCGGTCGCATGCCACGTGCCCAAGCGCGAGCCTCCCTGGGCCTGCGTCCCGCCGACCGGGCGGTACTGGTCGTCGCCGGTTCGTGGGGCGTCGGAGACATCGAAGACACCATCCAGGCGGTCGCCGACGGCGGGCGCTACGTGCCGGTCGTGGTCTGCGGGCGTGACGATGGTTTGCAGCGACGGGTCGCGGGCCTGGCGGAGCGCGCCGGGTGGAGGGCCATCGTCCTGGGCTGGACGGATCGGATGCCGGACCTCATGGCGGCGGCCGACGCCCTGGTAGAGAACGCTGGCGGCCTGACGTCTTTCGAGGCCATGCGGGCGGCCCTGCCGGTCGTGAGCTTCAACCCGATCGCCGGCCACGGGCGCGACAACACCGCGGCGATGGCCGCCGCAGGGGTCAGCTACCTGGCGGAGCACCCGGCCGACCTGGCGACCGTCCTCGGGCGGGTCACCACCCCCGGGCCGGAGCGAGACGCTCTGATCACCAAGGCGGCAGCCATGTTCCGCGCCGACGGCGCTGTGCTGGCCCTCGACGCCCCGGCTTTCCCGTTCGAGCGCCGCCACGGAGCGGCCCTGGTGATCACCCGGGCGTTGGCGATAACCGCGGCCATGGGCGCGCTGGCGTGGACCGGCCTGACCACCGGCGTCAGCGCCGCCGCCGCGGCAGGGGCCGGGGTAGCCCACCCGCAGGCCGGCGCCGGGCCGGTCGCTTATGTGGGGGCCCGCCTGAGCGCCAGTGAGCTGTCGGACCCGGCCATCGTGAGCACCGTGGCCCGGATGCACGCTTCGGTGGTCATCGACCAGGCCACCGCCGAGGGGGATCCTGCAGCGGTCCGGGCGTTGCTCGCCCAGGGGCTCAACGTGGCCGACGGCGGGGCCGGCGCCCGCTACGACGCCAGCGGCAACCTCGAGCGTCCGGCGCCATGGAGCCGGGCCCAAGGTGACGTCGCCGCCGGCAAGGTGCTCCAGCGCATCGCCGCCCAACCGGTGACTGTCTTCGCACCCGGCCGGCGCATCACTGCGTTCGACCTCTACGACTGCCGGCTCGCCCACATGTCGGTGGTGGTGCCCGCTGCAGTCCTGGAAGCGACCGACATCGACCAGGCGCTGACCGACCAGTCGTTCAAGGCCCAGGGCATCTACTACCTCAACGGCCTCGGTTCCACCCCCGCGGGCATGGCCTCCCTGCTCGCCCAGGTAGGCGGCGCACTCCAGCACTCCGGGCTGCAGGCCGCCCCCCTCGCCGAGCTCCGATGAAGGGCAGCGACGCCGGCCGCCTGTTCCTGGCGGCCGGCGTCACTGCCGGTGTGGCCCACGTGGCGCCCGCCGCGGTGGCCTGGCGCCGGGCACGGTGCCGGCTGGCTCCCGTGCTCTCAGGAGTCGGGCGCCCCGGCCACGTGGCGCTGACGTTCGACGACGGCCCTGATCCGCGCTCCACCCCAGCGATCCTCGCCGCCCTCGATCAGCTCGGGTGGCGGGCCACCTTCTTCGTGCTGGGCACCCAAGTCCGCAAGGCGCCGAGCCTCCTCGACGAGATCCTGCAACAGGGCCACGAGCTGGGGGTGCACGGCGACCAGCACGTCAGCCACCTGCGCCGACCTGCACCGTGGGTGGCCGCAGACGTGGCCCGGGCTCGGGCCTTGATCGAGGACCGCACTGGCCAGTCCATGCGGTGGTTCCGGCCCCCCTACGGTGCTTTGGCCGCTTCCTCCCTGGTGGCGGCCCGCCGCACCGGCCTGCAGACCGTCCTGTGGTCCACCTGGGGCCGGGATTGGCGCCGGGAGGCGACGGCTCGCAGCGTCGCGGACGACGTAGCACGCACCTGGCACGTGGGGGCCGCCGTCCTTCTCCACGACTCGGACGTCACATCGGCGGCCGGCTCGTGGCAAGCGGCGGTCGGCGCCCTGCCGATGCTGGCCGAAGCTTGGGACAGCTACGAAGTGGGCCGCCTGTGCGACCACGGCCTGCCGGACCGCCGCCGCCCTCTGCCCGGCAAGTAGAAGCGTCGCCGTGACGCGCGGCCTGGAGCAACGGGAACCGGGGATCAGCCGTCCCGCAGCTCCCGCACGAGAACCTTGCCCGTGGCGTTTCGGGGGAGCTCCGGGAGGATCGTGATGTCGCGCGGGACCTTGTAGCGGGCCAGGTGGCCCGACACGTGGCGGCGGAGTGAGCCGACGTCGATCGTCGCACCCTCCACGGGGACGACGAAGGCCGCCAGGCGCTGGCCGAACCGGTCGTCTGCGACACCGACGACGGAAGCCTCGGCGACATCGGGGTGCTCCACCAGAAGATCCTCGACCTCTCGCGGGAAGACGTTCTCACCCCCCGACACGATCATGTCGTCGTCGCGGCCATCGACGAAGAGGCGCTTGCAACGGTCGAAGTGACCGACGTCCCCGCTGGACATGAAACCGTCGATCACATCCTTGTTGCCACCACCGGTGTAGCCCTCGAACAGCAGGCCGCTGCGCACGAAGATCCGACCAGGCTGCCCGGCCTCGACGTCCGCACCCTCGTCGTCGAGGATCCGGACCTCCGCCCCGAGGGGCACCCGCCCGGCGGTGCCCGGAGCGGCGCGCAGGTCGGCCGGGTCGGCGATGGAGGCCCATCCGATTTCGGTAGATCCGTAGAGGTTGTACACCACGTCGCCGAACACGTCCATGAAGCGAGAGGCCAGGTCGCCGGGGAGCGCGGAGCCCGACAGGGCGACGATGCGAAGCGACGAAGTGTCGTAGCGGGCGATGGTCTCGGGCGGCAACGCCATGATCCGCTGGATCATCACCGGCACCGCCACCAGCACCGTCGCGCGGTGCTCGGCGATGAGGCGGAGCGTCTCTTCGGGCTGGAACTGGCGAGCCATCACCAGGCGAGCACCGAGGACCATCCCGAGGGCGGCGTTCACCAAGCCCCACGAGTGGAACATCGGTGCAGCCAGGACGGTCGTGTCGCCGGTGCGCAACGGTATGCGTGACAGCAACGAGACCACCGGCTCTATCTCGGTGCCGAAGTTGCGGTGCGCCCCCTTGGGAGCTCCCGTCGTACCCGACGTCAGAATGATCTGACGGGACTGGCGGGTCACCTTCGGGGGTGCCCGACGAGGTGCACCCATCAGTATCCCCTCGAAGCTCACACGACCAGCGAGCGCCTCGCGGTCGTCCGCCCACGCCACGAACAACGGCACCTCGGCACCGATTCCGTCCGCCACCGGGAGGAATTCCTGGTCGAGGATCAGGGCCTTGGCGCCCTCCCGCCTGGTTACATCGACCAGCTGCGGGCCGGCGAAGCCGGTGTTGAGGTAGATCGTGTCAGCGCCCAGCTTGCCCAGAGCCACGGTCGCAGCCAGGAAGTGGCGGTGGTTTCGGCAGAGCAAGGCCACTTCGTCCCCCTGGCGGATGCCGGCGTCGGCCATGGCGGATGCCAGCGTGCTCGTGCGCGCCTCCATCTCGGCAAAGGTCGAAGCACCGGTCTCGTCGACCGCCGCGATGTGGTCGGGGCGCACCGCCGCGCCTACCGCGTAGACCGCTCCGAGCCCGAGCCCGTAGCGGCGGAATGCCTCCCCGATCGCCGGCAGGCGCCACGGAGCGTAAGGCCCGAGCAGTCCAGCACGGCCAACCACCCCCACCGATGCCCCGAAGCTCCTGGCTGTCCGGGCCGGCGCGAATAACGGCGACAGCAACGAGGTGACTGGGTTCGGCACGAGCAGCATGCTAACTACCGAGGTCGTGACCCGGACCCCCCGCCCCGTACGCACCGCATTGGCGGCCGGCCTCGGGTTCGTCCTGGCGGTCGCGGGCTGCGGCACAGCCGGCGCCCCCTCCTCCGCGCCGGTGATCAGCGTGGTCACCGGCAACTGGGCTCTCGCTCAGATCGCCTCCGAGGTCGGTGGCTCCCATGCCACTGTCGTCGACGTGGTGCCGGCGGGCGCCAACCCACGCACGGCTCCGCTCACCACCGCGTCCGCCGCGACGGTTCGAGCCGCTGCTGTGGTCGTCATCGTCGGGGGCGGCTACCAGCCGACCCTGGAGCAAGCGGCCACGAGTGCCTCCCACGTCGTGGCGCTCGACCCGGCCTACGGGGCGGCCGCCGACGGGCCGTGGCTGGTCCCGGGGGCGATGAGCAAGCTGGCCGCAGCCTTGGCCGCGGCTATGACCGCCGCCAACCCGGAGGCCCGAGCCACTTACTCCAACGGCGTCGACGACGTAACAGCCGAAATGGGCTCCCTCTCGGCGGACTTCCAGAGCAGCCTGTCGGACTGTGCCCGCAAGGTGATCGTCACACCCGACTCGCAGTGGGCCGCCATGAGCAGCCGCTTCGGGCTGGTCGATCGCTCGATCGGCGCCCTGTCAACCCCCGATGCCGCCCAGGTCCGGGCGGCGGCGGTAGCGGTGCGAGCGGCCAGGGCCACGACCCTGTTCTCCGAGCCATGGGTCCCAGATGCCACTATCCTCGCAGCGGCGTCGAGCACCGGAACCAAGATCAAGACCCTCGACACCCTGGCGGGGACCCCCGCTGGTGGCTGGCCGAAAGGCGCCACCTATACGCGCCTCATGGAGAACGACCTGGCCATGCTGACCTCAGCCCTCCAGTGCTCGCAGATCGGTCAGAACTGATGCTCGACGCCGAGCTGGCGCGCTGGCCGGTCACCGCCGCGGTGGGGGTGACCGACGCGACGTCGGTACTGGCGGTGGCCGGCCCGGCCGACCGACCCTTCCGCTGGGCCTCGGTGACGAAGCTTCTCACCGCTACGGCGATCCTGGTCTCGGCGGAGGAGGGAACGCTCGACCTGGACTCTGCTGCGGGGCCGCCGGGCTCGACGCTTCGCCACCTGCTGGCGCACGCTTCGGGCCTGGCCCGCGACGACGACCGGGTGCTGGCGGCACCTGGCACTCGTCGCCTGTACTCCAACAGGGGGATCGAGGTGGCTGCTCAGATGCTGGAGCAAGCCGCCGGGATGCCCTTCGGCGACTATCTGGACGAAGGGGTCCTCCAGCCGCTGGGCATGACCGCCACCCGCCTCGATGGCTCACCTGCGTCGGGCGGATGCGGTCCCCTGAAGGACCTGCTGCGCCTTGGCGGCGAGTTGCTGGCGCCGACGTTGCTGTCAGGCCCCGCCCTCGCGGCTGCCACCTCAGTCGCCTTTCCCCACCTCGACGGAATCCTCCCGGGCTTCGGTTACCAGCACCCCAACGACTGGGGGCTCGGCTTCGAGATCCGCGACGGAAAGAACCCGCACTGGACGGGCGCCACCAACAGCGCGGCCACCTTCGGGCATTTCGGCTTGTCAGGGGCGTTCCTCTGGGTCGATCCTGTAGCGGGCCTCTCCTGTGCCGGTGTGGCCGGCGATGACTTCGGCCCGTGGGCTGCGACAGCCTGGCCCGCGCTCTCCGACGTCGTCCTCGCCGAGTACCGCCGACCTTAGAGCCCGGCGCAGAGCCTCACGGCGAGGAGGAGTCGAGGCGGGGCGCGCCGAGGGGCGGGGGAAGCACTCCCCCCGCCCCTCGGCGACTACTGGCCTGGTGTGGGCTGCCTAAGCGGCAGACCCGTAGAAGGCGCTGTTGAAGGTGAACACCCCGCCATCGGCGGCGAAGTCGGTGAAGCCGTCATTGGCGAAGTCCGTGCCAGCAGCCACGATCGGCTGGTTGAGGCGGATGTTGCCGAGGGACCCGATGAAGGGTGCGGAGCCCTCCTGGAAGGTCCCGCCGTCCGAAGCGATCAGCGTGTATCCGGTCCCGTTGAGCAACGGGCTGATGGCCACGATCGGCTTGTTGAGCGCCACGTTGCCGGTCGACCCCCAGAACTGGGCGCCACCGAAGTTGAACACCCCGCCGTCGGAGGCTACGAGGTAGTAACCACCCGATGCGTAGTCGTAGGCCATGCCGACGATCGGCTTGTTGAGGTGGGTACCACCGAGCGAGCCTTGGTAGGGCTCGTTCATCGGGAACACCCCGCCGTCAGAGGCCACCAGGGTGTAGCCCTGGCTATTGATGTCGGTGGCGATCCCCACGATCGGCTTGTTGAGGTGGGTACCACCGAGCGACCCGTAGAACGGGGCATTGAAGGGGAAGATGCCGCCGTCGGAGGCCACCAGCCAGTATCCACCGGTGTTGCGGTCGACGGCGATACCGACGATCGGCTGGTTGAGGTGAATGCCTGTCAGGGAGCCGTAGCAGGTCGCAGCGCCGAACACCGAGACGTCGCCAGCCCGGTCGGTTTCGACATAGCCGGTACCGTCAGGCAGGTCGGCGCCGGCCACCACAGTGCCGGCCGGGAGGGTCGAGCTGCAGTTGGTCTGGACCGGGCCGGGGGTCTGGACTGCCGATCCGGGCAGGGTCTGGAACCACAGGTACACGTTGGTGTCGATCGAGCCCCCGCCGTTGGTGGTCGGGTTGAACGGCGTCTCCTGGGCCACGCTCAGGTTCTTTGCGCTCTCGATGGCGTCGAGCTGCGCCTGAGAGGTCACCGGCACGACCTCGACGTTCCACCACTCCGGCTGATCGCCGTTGCGGGTGCGGATCACGTGGTCGTGGCTGGGCAGCGGGACGTTGGACACCGACGCCGGTGACGGGTTGCCTGGCAGGTACTTGGCGATGTTGGACAGGTCGACGGTCATCGGATGATCGATGCAGTTGATCGCCGACGGGCACTGCGTGTACGTGGGGGTGAACCCCAAGGGCACGGGGATGTACAGCGGGTCGATCTGGGAGTTGCCCGTCGTAGAGCCCGGTGCCGAGTTGGCTGCGGTCGGGACCGTCGTGTCACCAACCCCCGGCGGCACAGCACCAGGGGCGCCGACCTCACATCCGCTGGAAGAAGCCGGGGCGTTGCCTCCCGTCGGCGTACCGCAGAAGTAGTTCTCGCTGTAGAGCAGCTGCACGTCCTGCCCGGTACCACTGCCCGGCGAGCCGGAGACATAGCCGTGGGCGATGCCGACGTTCTGGCAGTTGGCACCGCCACCGCCGCAGTCGACCTTCAAGTTGTTAAAGGTGTTGCCCGCTTCGGCCTGGTTGGGGCTGGTGGCAGCGGGGGCGGCGGAGTAGCCCTGGGAGGGCAGCACGTTGGCCGTCAGGTTGGCGGCCTGAGCCGCGGGCACCGTGCCGGGGAGGACCTGGAAGAACAGGAAGATGTTGGAGGGTGCCTGCACCGCCGTACCGGCCTGGACCGCGCTGGCGATGGCCGCTTGGCTGGTCAGGGTCCTGAACGTAGCGTCGCTCTTGGTGCCGACGACCACGACGTTCCACCACTCCGGGTTGCCGTTGTTGCGGGTGGCGACCACGTGGTCGTGGGCCGGGATCGGCACGTTGTCCAAGCTGCTGGCGTTGGACACACCGAGCGTGGGTGCCAAGGCGGAGAGGTCCACCGTGGGCGGATGGTCGATACAGGTGACGGTGGCCGACCCGGCCGGGCACTGGGTGGCCGGCGGAGTGGGAGTCGAGTAGAGCGGTACTGGGATGTAGAGGGTGTCACCATGGGTGGTGTTGCCGAGCGACGTCCCGGTACCACCGCTGGAGGTGGCGCTGGGTGTGGCCGAAGGTCCCGCTCCGACCTCGCACCCGGTAGCTGAGTTGGCCTTGACGTTGGCGTCACAGAAGTAGTTCTCGGTGTAGAGAAGATCGACGTTGGTGCCGTTGTAATAGGCGTACGACTCGCCGACGTGGCCGCAGCCCGGTGCATCGTTGCCGCAGTTGGTCTGCAACGGGTCCACGGTGGTCCCGCTGTTGCCGCTCGGGGCTGCCGCGGCGTGGGTGGAGGGAACCACGCCCTGCGCGGCGGTCTGGGCCGCGGCGACGCCGCTCAGTCCGAACGTCGCGAAGCCGACAGCGGTGAGAACCGCGAGCACTCCTGCTCTGGCCGACCCCCTCCGCCTCCTGATCTGCAATCCTTCTGATGACACTTGGTGTTCCCCTTTCGCCGATCGCTGATCGACCGTTGCGTGTGTGCTCTTGGGCTACGACGACACGGCATCGGTCGCCACTAGCACCCTTGGGTTCGGAGAGGGCACCTAAACCGGATGTAAGAACTTTCTGAACGTCCACTGAGCCGGACCGGCGTCGACGACAGTCTCCTGAGTGCTCCGCGCTGCTCAGTAGTCCAGCGTCTCGCGGGCCGCCGCCGCGATGTCCTCCACCTGCGGGAGGATGGCTTTCTCCAGCGTCGGCTCGTAGGCCACGTGGGTGTCGAGAGCGGCGACGCGGCGCACGGGAGCGTCGAGCGCGCTGAAACAGTGCTCGCCCACCCAGGCTGCAACCTCGGCGCCGAAGCCGGAGGTCATGACGTCCTCGTGGACGACGAGCAACCGGGAGGTGTGCTCGACCGATTCGGCCACCAGGTCCCGATCCCACGGGGCCAAGCTGCGCAGGTCGACAAGGCGGACCGAGACTCCCTCTGCCGCCAGGGCGGCGGCCGCCTGGCGCGACTTCTCGACCGTAGCCCCCCACGTGACAATCGACAGGTCACTGCCCTCGAGGACCACCCGGCCTCGGCCGAGAGGTACGCGAAAGCCCGGAGTCGGGTAGGGCCCCCGGGTGTAGGCTTGGCGCAGCAGGTGCTTGTGCTCAAGGAACAGCACCGGGTCTTCGCACATGAACGCGGTGCGCAGGAGGCCGGCCGCATCGGCGGCCCGCGAGGGCATGACAACGACGAGGCCCGGAATGTGGGTGAATATCGATTCACCGCTCTGCGAGTGCCAGATCGCGCCCCCAGTCAGGTAGCCGCCTATCGGCACCCGCAGGACCATCGGGCAGGTCCACGCTCCATTGGAGCGCCAGCGCAAGGTCGCCGCCTCGCTCTTGATCTGCTGCATGGCCGGCCAGATGTAGTCGAAGAACTGCACCTCGGGCGCGGGCCGCAGGCCCCGGATCGCCTGCCCCACGGCCCGTCCGACGATGTTGGCCTCCGCCAACGGCGTGTTGTAGCAGCGCGCCAGGCCGAAGCGACGCTGGAGGCCGTGAGTGGTGCCGAACACCCCGCCCTTGCCCTCGACGTCGGCCAGCACCGCCTCCCGGGCATCGGCGACGTCCTCCCCGAAGACGCGTATCCGCTCGTCCGCGTCCATGCACTCCGCCAGCGCCCGTTTGATCGCCTCGCCCAAGGCCACGACATCGCCGGACCCCTCGTCGGCTTGCTCGTCGGAGTCCGCTATCGACGGCAGGGACACGACGTTGCTGGTGATGGCGCCCGGGTCCGGGCGCGCCGCGGCCAGGGCCCGCCGGGCGGCAGCTGCCACATTCTCCCTGGCCTCGTTCCGCAGCGACACCAGCTCGGATTCGCTGAGGACCCCGCCCCCGACTAGTGCGGTCTCCAGGCGGGTGATCGGGTCGCTGGCCGCCTCGTCGGCCAGTTCCGCCGCTGAGCGGTACTTGCTCTGGGTGTCGGCACCGGAGTGGGAGTAAGGGCGGGTGACCCGGGCGTGCAGCAGGGCCGGCCCCACCCCGGCCCGCACCGCGGCCACGATTCCGGGAACCGCTGCCCTGACCGCGAAGTAGTCAGTGCCATCGAGTCGATGGACCTGCAAACCTCTGAAGCCGACCACCAACTCCGAGATCGGCGCCGGCGCCTGCTCGTCGGAGGGGACGGATATGGCGTATCCGTTGTCGGCGACCAGGTAGAGCAGGGGTAGGTGGAGGGTACAGGCCGTGTTGAGGCTCTCCCAGAACTCCCCTTCCGACGTGGCCCCCTCGCCGAGCGACACGTAGGTCAGCTCGTCGCCCCTGGCCTCGCAGCCGGGAAGCTGCCGGCGACTGATGTACCGGCTGGCTTCGGCACACCCGACCGCCGGCAGACACTGACTGCCGGTCGGACTGGACTGGCTGACCACATGAAGATCGCGGTGGCCCCAATGGCACGGCATCTGCCGGCCCCCCGACGCCGGGTCGTCAGCGGACCCGACGGCCTGCAAGAGGATCTCCTCGGGCGTCACCCCGAGACCGAGGAGGAGCGCCCGGTCGCGGTAGTACGGGAAAAACCAGTCGTAGGCCGGGCGCAGCTCGCGGGCCAACCCCAGCAGCAGGCTCTCGTGACCTGCCCCCGCGATCTGGAAGAACACCCGGCTCTGCTTCTGGAGGGCGATCTCCCGGTCGTCGAGGTAGCGAGAGATCCAAGCGGAGCGCAGATCTTCCACCGCTTCACGCACCGGGATCCCCCGGAACGTGCCGTCATCGGTGCTGGTTCCCGGGTGCACGGACGACGCCATTGGAAGAGCGTATGACCTGCCCGCTCGGCCCACGACTCGCCTGGACGTCCGATCCTCCCACAGCCGAAACTCGACTGTCCGACCATCGGCGCCGCCGGTGACAACGTCAGGGCTTCACCACCATGTCGACGGCGGCCACCACGAAGATGACGTCACACACAGCTGCCGCCACGGCCAGCCGGGTGGCGGCCTTTCGCAAGGCTGCCGAGTCGGCTTCCCCGATGGCGGTAGCGAGAACGCCGTCCGCGGTGGCGGCGACCAGCGCCGCCTCGAGTGCAATGCGAGCGGGCCTGGCGAGAAACCCGGCTACAGCCGACGCGACCAGCCACAGCCCGAGACCAACGCCGATCCAGGGCTGCCCGAGCCCCTTGCTGTGCGGCTCGACCAGTACCGCCGCCGCGCCCAGCAGCGGCACCGCTGCGATCGCCCACTCGCCCACAGCGCGGGCACGGAAGTAGCGAGCGGCCTCCTCCAGCGCATCTGGACGCTCGAAGCGTCGGGCCGTGCCGGCGTAGACGCCACTCAAGCCGAGGGCCCCGAAGCCCACCAGCGCTGAGGTGACGTGGGCTACGACGAGCACGACATAAGCAAGCTGGCGACCGGCGGCTGCGAGGAGGATGAAACGATGATGCCCGACGCGACCCGGCATGGCCTCCAATCGGCGAGACTCCCCGGAATGCGCGCCGGGAACAGGACGATGACCGCGACCGTGGCCGCCGCCCTCGGGCTGGCAGTCGCGGCCTGCGGGGGAACTTCACCATCGAGCTCGACCACAACGACCGAGCGCCCGGCGCCGGTGACCTCCGCCCCGCCGACCACGACCGTCCCCACCACTGTAGGAGTTACCACGACTACGACGTTCTCTCCGACCGCTCCCCAACCGAGCGCCGCCGCCGCAGCCGCAGCCCTCGTGACCGACTGGGGCCGCCAGGACCGCGCCGGAGCGGAGTCGGTGGCGTCCCCTGCAGCTGTGGCCGCGTTGTTCGCCGTGACCGGCCGTGCCCTGCAGTTCCGCGGCTGCAGCGACCAGTCGCTGCCGATCACCTGTACCTACGCAGACCGCTCCAGTGCGACCGGCGTCCTCTACGAGGTCAACGCCGACCCGGCCCCTGGCGGCGGCTGGTACGTCACGTCGGTCCAGATCGAGTAGCAGCCAAGCCTATGGCGGATGACCGGCCAATGACACCACGCCGGGAGTACCTGGCTGGCAAGATGGAAGGGCAATGCCGCTCCAGGGAACTTTCGATGTCCTCGACTTCTCCGAGGTCCTCCGCCTCCTCGCTCGCCAGCAGCTGACCGGGAAGCTCCACGTGCGGAGCCGCTCGTTCGCCGCCAACCTCTTCCTCGAGGAAGGGTCACTCGTTGGCGGCGATCAATCCGAGCACCAGCCTGCGGCCACCGCTGGAGATGTGCGGGGCAAGTTGGAGGAGATCTGCTTCGAGATGCTCGATGCCGAGCGAGGCGGGTTCGAGTTCCAGCCGGGACGCCCCAGCTCGCTCCCCACCACCGTCAAGCTGCCCATCGACACGGTGCTGTCAAGGGCGCGCAAGCGCCTCCAGGAGTGGGAGGAGCTGCAGGAGGTGATCCCCTCCCTCGACCTGCAGCCACGCCTGGTAGAGGATCTTTCCGCCGCGGAGGTCACCATCGACCAGGAACGGTGGAGGATGTTGACGGTGATCGACGGGCGCCGCAGCCTGCGGGCCATTGGGCGCACCCTCAACATGGCAGACTTCGACGTCTGCCGGGTGATCAAATCGCTCCTCGAGGAAGGGGTGATCGAGCTCGACCCCAGGGCAATTGCCGTGGCCTCGGCGGCCCGGGAGGCGGTCGCCCCCCCGGTCGCAGTCATCGACAGCCCTGTTGTGCACGAGGTGGTCCGAGTCGCCGAGCGACCCGGACCGGCCGACGATGCCCGATCGCTGCCGTCGGCTGCCCCGTCCGACAGGGCCTTGGCGGCCAGCACGTCGGACCTCGGCGGTGACGGGGGCGTGGGCGACGTGGGCGACGTGGGCGCCGTGGGCGAGGCGGCCGGCGTCGTCGCCGCAGATACGAGCGTCGAGGCGGAAGGCACCGTCGAGGCGGAAGGCGGCCGCGCCCGGCGTCGGCGCGTCGTGCGCATCCGGAGCCGCTCGCTGCGCGACGGCGCGTAGCCCACGCGTGGCTCGCCGCCGCCGGGCGCGGCTGCGGTCAGCGGTTGGACGCGGGCAGTCCTAGCGCGGCGATCGCCCGATCGCGCAAGCCCCTGTAGTCGACCTTGCCGTTGGCTGCCCGGCCGATCGTCTCGACCGTGACGAGGTGGCGGGGAGCTTTGTAGGCGGCCAATGTCTCACGCACCCAAGCCAGGAGATTCTCGGACCGGACCGCTGGCCCTTCGCTGGATGATCGCCACTCGACCAGCGCCACGACGACCTCGTTGAACCGGGGGTCGGGCACGCCGACCACGACCGCGTCGGCGACGGCCGGGTGACGCTTGAGCGCCTCCTCCACCTCCTCGGGGAATACCTTCTCGCCGCCCGTGTTGATGCACACCGATCCCCGCCCGAGCAAGCGGACGGTGCCGTCGGGCTCGATGGTCGCCCAGTCACCGGGGATGCTCCACCGTTCGCCATCGATCATGCGCCACGTCTCCGCCGTCTTGGCGTCGTCCTTGTAGTAACCGACCGAGCCGCGCCCCCTCAGAGCCACCAGACCCATCTCACCCGATCCGGGAGAGACGTCCGCGCCGCCCGGACCGATAACACGGGTGTGCTCGCTCAAGCGGAAGCCCGCAGTCTTCGGCTCGACGTCGCTGGTCGAGCGCGAAGACGCCATCCCGATCGCCTCCGACGACCCGAGGGTGTCCACCAGCATCAGGCCGGGATGGTGGCGCAGCAACCCAGCCCGCACCTCCGCGGACCACATCACCCCGGAGCTGAGGACGAGCCACAGCGAGGAGAGGTCCCAGCGGCCGGGCGCGGCGTCGAGCGCATCGAGGAGCGGCCGGGCGAAGGCATCGCCGACGATGACCAGCTCCGTGACCCGTTCTTGCTCGACGCTGTCCAGCAGCTCCTCCGGCGAGAACCGCCGGCCGGCGAGGAGCACGAGCGCGCCACCCGAGGTCAGTGCGGACATGGCGGAGAACATGCCGGTGCCGTGCATTAGGGGCGGACCTGGCAGGAGGCGGGGCGGCACACGCTTGGACGGCGCAGCCAGCCGCTCGGCGACGTCGTCGAGATCCCCGTCCTCGTCGTAGCGGACGCTGGCCGTCCGGTTGAGGATCGCCCACAGGTCGTCCTGGCGCCACATGACGCCCTTGGGAAGGCCGGTGGTGCCGCCGGTATAGATCAGCACCAAGTCGTCGCCCCGGCGCCCCCATGGGCCTCGCACATGGCGCGAGTCAGGCGTAGCGGCAACCGCTTCGTAGGCCCGAGCCCACGTCGGAACCGGGCCGCCCGAGTGGGCGCCGTCGACCAGCAGCCACAGCCGGACGCGAGGCAGGCGGGCACGAACCTCTTCGACCCGTCCGAGGAGCTCCCGGTCGAAGACCACTGCTTCGACGTCAGCGTTGTCCCACAAGTAGACCAGCTCGTCGGCGGTGTAGCGGTAGTTGGTGTTGACCGGCACCATGCCGGCCTTCATTGCGGCGAAGAACGACTCGACATACTCCGGGCAGTTGTAGAGGTACTGCGCCACCTTCGACTGCTGCCCGAGGCCGGCGCCGAGCAGGGCCGACGCCACTCCGTCGGCCCTGGCGTCGAACTGCGCCCAGGTCACGCGGCGCTCCCCTTGCACCAGTGCCTCGGCGTCGGGCCGGACCCCGGCGATCACTTCCCAGGTGTCGGCATAGTTCCAGTCGGTCAAGACTCGGCCGGCTCCCAGTGGGACGGCTGGCCTACACGTTCCCTGAGCACCCCGCGCACCTCGAGCGCCCGCAGGTGGGCGACGGTCTCTCCCACCGCGGCCCGGCGCATGAAGCCGGTGATCTGCTCCCAGGGCCGCGACCACGTGAAGCGGCCAGCGATCCCCCACGCCGTGTCGATGCCGTCGGCGATGGCCGCGAGCGCCTCGGAGAAGCGCGCCTCGTGATGGGCCTGCAGCTGAGCGACGCGCCCGGGAAGGTCCCGGAAGCGGTGCTCGTGGGCCGGCAGGACTTCGTCTGTGAGCAGCTGGCCGACCCGATCCAGCGAGGCAAGGAACGCACCCAACGGGTCGGGCCCGGCCTGGGGGTGGTAAGAGATGTTGGGGGTTATCCGGGGCAGAACGTGGTCGCCGGAGAGCAGGAGCCGGTTGGCGGGCTCGTAGAAGCAGAGGTGCCCGGGCGAGTGGCCCGGAGTCCACACCGCCTGCAGGTCCCATCCGGGCACGTCTGGCTTGTCCCCGTCCTCGAGCAGCACGTCCGGGCGACCCGGGGCCACCCTGGAGATCATCGGTAGCGATGCCTCTGTCAGGCCGGATATCTCCTCGGCTGGCGCGCCGTGGCGTCGCAGCATGGCGTCGACCGCCACCATCAAGGCGGTGGTGTCCTCGTAACGGTGCTCGAGGAGCTCGGCGTCAGCGGGGTGCAGGCTCACCCACGCCCCCGACTCCTCCCGGACTCGCGGCGCCAAGCCGTAATGGTCGGGGTGGATGTGGGTGACCAGGACACCCTGGACGTCGGCGACCTCGAACCCGGCCGTGGCCAAGCCCGCGACGAGGGTGTGCCACGCGTCGTCGGTGTTCCACCCCGCGTCGACGATGTAGGGACCGCGCGGCGACTCGAACGCGTACACCAGCACGTAGCGCAGCGGGTTGTCGGGGATCGGCACGGGGATGCTCCACAGCCCGGGCCGGACCTCCTCGACGGGCGGGAGCGGCTCGCCCGCTTCTGGGCGCTCAGGCGGCAACGGGTCGATCGGCATCTGCTCAGCTTGCCAGCCGGCGCGGCGCGGTGCGAGATGGCACGGAGGAGGCGTGGCGCGACGAGTACCGTCGTCCGGATGGCCCCCCAAAGGACCGGCACGATCGAGCTCCGCCCCATCCGGCGCCTGCCCGGACGGCGGGTGTTCGTGGACGTGCCGTTTCGTATCCACGGTGGCGACCCCGGCTGGGTGCCCCCCTTGCGCCTCAGCGTCTACGACCGCATCTCCCCCCGGCACCCGGCCATGGGCCATCAGGAGGTCGCCCTGTGGGTGGCGTACCGCCGGGGCCGGCCGGTCGGGCGCATCGGAGCCTGCATTGACCGGGCGTTCGACGAGTACCAGGGCGTACGGTGGGGCTGGGTCGGTTTCTTCGACACCTTCGACGACCCAGAAGTGGCCGGGCGGCTCTTCGACGAGGCCTGTGGCTGGGCGAGCGCTCGTGGTGCGCAGCTGTGCGTGGGGCCGGCGAACTTCACGACCAATGACGAGCTCGGGCTCATGGTGGATGGCTTCGACGAGCCACCCGCGGTCCTGACCCTCCAGAACCCGAGATACTACGAGAGGCTGTGGACCGAGGCTGGCTGGGAGCCGGCGATGGACATGTGGGGTTGGCACTTCGAGAAGCTGTCCACCGCTTTGTCCGAGCGCCAGCGCCGGACTCTGGCCCGGATCCGCGAGCGCTCAGGCGTGCGGATCCGCAGCATGGACATGGCCGATTTCGACAACGAGGTCGGCCGTTTCTTCGACGTGTACAACTCGGCGTGGCAGCACAACTGGGGCTTCGCGC
>JAKBAM010000036.1:23734-28733 GCA_021809105.1 Actinomycetes bacterium | reverse complement strand
TGACGACCGTTATTGCCACCGTCACTTGGCTGGCCGTCGCACCCGGCGCCGTCCCGCTCGGGCACCCGGCCTTGGTCGCGCCGCCCCCGCCAGCAGATGTCGTCGGGCTGGAGGAATGGGTCGACGAACCGCACCCGCTCAACACCGCAGCGACAACTGCGATCGCGGCCGGCGCAGCCAGCGACCGTCGTACCCGGTGCCTTGACGGCTGGAATCTATGCATGGAGTGCCTCCTGAAAGGTGCCCTTGGGGACGGAGTAGATCAAACAGTCGGCTGTTTGCCTGAACGGTCTATTGCGGTCGCATCCGTACCGAGGTAGCTGGCGATCACCACGGAGTTGTCCCGGATCTCCTCGGGGGTGCCCTCGGCGATCACCCGGCCCGATTCCATGGCGTACACCCGGTCGCACAAGCCCATCAGCAGCGGCATATCGTGCTCGATGATCAAGATCGAGCAGCCGAGCTCGTTGCGGATGCGGCGCACCAACGGACCGAACGCCTCGGCCTCGCGCTGGGCGACACCGGCGGTCGGCTCATCGAGCAGCAGCAATCGAGGCTCCACCGCGACCTGAGCGGCCAGGTCACAGATCCTGCGCATACCGGTAGACAGCTCGACAGTCAGCGCATCCGCCCACGGACCCAGACCGAAGGCTTCGACGATCTCCAGCGCCTGCTTGCGGCTCTGGCGCTCCGCAGCGCGAACCCACGGCGCGCTGACCAGGGCCGGCAGCACGCGAGTGTGGGCCTTCTGCGCCAGGGCAACCTGCACCGTCTCAAGGACAGTGAGCCCTGCGAAGAGCGTGGCGTCCTGGAAGCTTCGAGCCAACCCATACCGGGCCCTGATCTCCGGGGGGCGGCCGGCGACCTCGTGGCCGAACAGCCTCACCGAGCCGCGATCCGGGCCCAGCACGCCGCTCACAACGTTCATCAATGTCGTCTTGCCCGCGCCGTTCGGTCCGATCAGGCCCACGATCTGACCGGAGGCGACCACCAAGTCGACCCCATCGAGGGCGGCGATACCACCGAAGCGGATCGCCACTTCCTTCACCGCCAGAGGCGCCTCTGCTGGCTCGGCCTCCACCCGGTCGCGCCGGGCGCGAGCACCGGCTGCATGACCGGTCAGCGCCCCAGAGCCGGATGCCGCACCCGACACCAACGACGTCACCGCCACTTCGCCGGCGGCGACGCCGGCTGGTGCTGCGGTCAACCGCGCAGCCTTCCGGTTGAGGTAGGCCTGCCACGACGCCTGGACCTGGCCGGCTATGCCGTTGGGGAACTGGTGCATCGATCCGACCACCCCTAGTCCGCCCAGGAACAGCAGGAAGCCCTCGTTCTGGCCGAAAGCACCCAACAGGCCGCTGACGTGAGGACCGATGAAGAACGTGCTCATGTACAGCGACACCGACGCGATCACGGCGCCGCCCAGCGAGCCGAGACCGCCGATAACCGGAACAGCCAGGAGGGAGATCGACACCTCAGCCGAGAACTGCGTGGGGCTCAGGCTCTGCCACGCCAGCGCCCAGAACACCCCTGCGGTAGCCGCGATGAAACCCGAGACAGCGAGCACCCGTAGCTTGACGACAGACGGCTTGATCCCGAACCCAGAGCTGGCCCGCTCGTTGTCACGCACCGCGATGATGGTCCGCCCCGCAGCGGACCGACGCAAGGCCGCCACTGCCGCCATCACCAATACCAGCACCGCCAGCACCACGTAGTACAGGTCCAGTTGGGAGTTGACATGACCCACGCCAGGGATCACCGTCAATGGCTGCACCACCGTGGTGAAAGGCGTGCTGCCACCGATCCAATGCTGCTGGTACAGCCAATCCGGGGCGATGACCGCCAACCCCAACGTCGCCACGGCCAATGTCAACCCACGCACCCGCAGAGCCGGCAATCCGATGACGACCATCACCACCGCCCCCACCACGCCAGCGACCACGATCAACTCCACGGCGCTCCAACCGGTGTGCCCGGCCCACCGGGCCGTCACGTAGGCGGCCAATCCGACGATGGCGAAATGCCCCAGGCTGACCTGCCCAGCCCAGCCCACCAAAATGGTCAACGCCACGCCGATCAGGGCGTACACCAGGATCAGCACCAGCAGGAACTGGTTGCCGGGACGGGAGAAATATGGGAGTCGGGGGAAGACCACGGCCACCAGGAGCACCACACCAATGAACCATCGCGGCGCGGACCGCAACAGCTTCGCTCCGCGCAGCACCTCCGGGATCCGCAGGCCTGGGCGCTCCGGCACCGCCGCCCCCGCCACCGCGAACACCCGCCCGATCGCCTTACCACGCACCAAGATCACCAGCAGGATCGCCCCGAACACGACCAGCTCAGCCGTCCCGGCATTGCTGGTCTCCGCCGCCACGATCTGATACACCAACCCCAATCCCACACCGCCCACCACCGCCGCGGGGATCGAGATGAACGCCCCGAACGCCGCCGCGCCCATCGTCAACATCAGAAGGTAGGGCCCGAAAGCCTGGGCGTTGAACGAGGTAGTGGTCGGACCGTTGAGCACCGCCGACAACGCCGACAGGCCCCCAGCCACACCCCAGGTGATCAAGCTCACCCGATCTACCGAGATCCCACACAGCCTCGCCGCGTCCGGGTTCCCAGCCGCCGCCCGGATCTGCTTACCGATCGACGTGAACTCCAAGAACACGGTCAACAAAATAAGCAGCACCGGGACGACGATCATCGTCAGCACCGACATCCCGCTCAGCACCACGCCACCCACCGTCAGATGGGAGCTGAACGGCTGCGGGAACGGCGCCTGCGACTTCGGCGTCAACGCAGGGAGGAACGTGATGGCCAGGAGCACCTGGCTCACGCCGATCGTCAGGATCAGCAAACGGACCGGGGCCTTCGTCTTGCGTCTCACCGGGGCCACCAAATACCGCTCGACCAGCAGTCCGGTGGCGATCCCGATCAAGACACACCCCGCGAAGGACACCCACCAGTTCACGCCCCAGTCGTTGACCACCTTCACCAGCAGGATGGCTGACACCGCGCCGAGCTGGGCATGCGCCAAGTTCAAGAACCGGTTCGCCTTGTAGACCAAGACGAAACCGACCGCCAGCAAGCCCACGACCAAACCGTTGAGCAGGCCCAGAACGATCGTCCCCGAAGTCATGCCGCCGCGCACCCCGGGCCGCCGGCCCCCGTCTGCACCTCTAAAACCTCAAGACCTGCGTCCTCGATGTTCACCGCCGACACCCCATGGTCCCCCAAGGTTCTCTAAAGTCGCCACAGCTTAAACTGTGCCGCGGAGGTTGTCAATACCGATATCGATGTCGGCTGCGGATGTTGCTCGCCCCGGAAGCGTCAGCTCTGACTCAGTGGCGGAGCTCCCCTATGGATGTCGCCTTGTGGCTGACGTTGGTGCGGCCGAGCGTCGGCTCGATCAGGTTGAACCCAATGAACGCTCCTGCTGGTCCCTGGTACATCGTGTCGAAACCACAGAGCTTCAGCTGCTGATCGGAGAGCTCCTCGACGACCGACTGCGCCAGGTTCATCGGAAGCAGCTCGCGCTGGCGGATGTACGGGGCACAGTAGAAGGACGTGACACTGGCGCGGAGCTTGCCGGTGGCGTTGATCCCAGCAGCGTGCCAAGTCCGCCCCTCGAAGATGAAGGCGGTCCCTGCTGGCGCCTCTATCGTGACCGCGCCTGCGTCGGAGTACTCGCCCCACGTCGGGGGCGTCACCTTGTGGCTCCCCGGCACCACGAGCGTGGCGCCGTTGTCATCGTCGAACTCCGTCAAGAGGTAGAACACGTTGAGCACGAGCGGGTAGTCCAGGTGACCCGGCGCGAAGCCTTGGTCGGTATGGAACAGCGGCGACGACTTCTCCTCCTTACGCTTGAACCCGCCACCTACGCTCGACAGCAGGAACTTCTGCTCGAGACCCTGTAGCGGTCCGAGGGCGCGGTCGAAGCTCGGCGTGAATACGTGATCGATCACCTCATGGACCGCGGACGAGGGGTCAATGAGGTCCTGCCAGATCTTCCCCTTGTTGAGCAGCGACATGACCGACCCGTTGGCCGTCACATCGTCGCGGATCGACAGCGGACGGCGGGCCGCTCCGGCCTCGCACTCAGCCTGCTCCGAAAGCCGATCCCACATAGCTTCGACCTGCCCCGAGGTCAGGGCGTCGCGAAGCAGCGCGAACCCGTGCTCCCCGATGTCCCGCTTCGCCTGGTCGACATCACCTGTCAGTGACGGTGCTTGCATTACGCCCACTGCTGACCCCCTGATCGCCTAATAGTAGACAGAGTCTGATTCTGCTGGAGCAGGTTTTGTTTGTCAAGCTCCTCTGGCGACTCGCGCCCGACATCTGGCATCACCCTTAAGGCAATGCTGCCTGGGCCAACAACTAACTACTTTCAGACGTTTGTCGAGAATCCTCAGGACATAGACGGTAACAATAATCGACGCTTGACGTGAACGGGTAACGTCGCTACAGTAACCGCGGTACCGAGTCAAGATTCGGTACCACTCACCCGGGGGGCTCATGGAGCAGCAGGCTGTGGGTGACCGCCACATCGTCCTTGGTATGAAAGGAACACCGTCGTGAAAAGGTTCTAACTCTTAGTGACGCTACCTCTGGCAGCGATTGCCCTGACATTCGGATCGACAGCGGCATGGGCCGCCGCCGCTATCACAGTTTCGCCGTCAACCGGACTGAGTAACGGCGAATCTGTAACTGTTAGCGGCTCGGGCTACCCAGCGAGCGTTCCACTGTTCATCGTCGAGTGCTCGACCGTGTCATCCTCGGGCTGTGACACAGCGAAGCTGGGCACGACCACCTCGACGGCGACCGGCTCCTTCAGTGCGAGCTTCACCGTGTTCACGGGAGCGGTCGGCGATGGCACGTGCAATGGCGGCCAGACCTGCAGCATCGAGGTGAGCAACGTCACCGCAACTGCGCAAACAAGCACGACCATCCAGTTCGCGGGCGCGGCGCCAACGACTCCGACGACGGCTGCTCC
>JAKBAM010000036.1:0-23634 GCA_021809105.1 Actinomycetes bacterium | reverse complement strand
CTCCGACGACGGCTGCTCCAACGACCGCGGCTCCGGCCACAGCCAGCCCGACCACAGCCAGCCCGACCACCGCGGCTCCGGCCACAGCCAGCTCGACCACAGCCAGCCCCACCACGGCTAGTCCGACGCTGTCGGTCAACGCAGGCAGTGGCGGGGGTGCCGACCGCAACGGAGCTCCTCTCGTAGTGATCGCCCTCGCCATCATTGGCGGACTGGCCATCGTGGGCGGGGTCGTCCGGCTCGCCCGCCGTTGACACCCGGCAATTGCTGGTCGGTCGGTTGAAGCCCAAGATCGGCCATTTCCTGCACAATCTGAACGCTGGCGTGGCCCTGATCGTCGTCGGCGTGTGCGCTATGGGCGGGGCAGCCATAGGTTACGACCACCGCGGCTACTACACGCCGGCCAATGCGGGACTGGTACCCGCAGGGACAGCACCGGTCGCGGTGCAGCCGCACGCTGCGCCGCGACCGGTCGCGGTCCCTGCGACTACCGCTGCACCTCCGGCCTCCACGGCCATCCCGCCTCCTGCGTCCGTGGCTACGGGAGGGCTCCCGGAATCGTTGACCATCGGCAGCATCGGGGTGAGGGCACCGGTCGTGAGCGTGACCGCCCAGGACGGCGCCCTCAATGTACCGGTCAACCCCCAGACGGTCGGCTGGTGGATTCAGAGCGCTAGGCCCGGATCGCCACAGGGCTCGGTGGTCATCGTCGGTCATGTCGACTCCGCAGCCTCCGGGCGCGGTGCTCTCTTCTACCTGGATTCGGCGCCCATCGGCGCCCAGGCAACGATCGCAACGTCCAACGGCGTCGTGACGTATCGCATCGTTGCGCGGGCCGTGTACCTGAAGAAGCTGCTCCCGGCATCTGTTTTCGCCTCCGCTGGTCCCGCTCGTCTCGTACTGATCACCTGCGGAGGCCCGTTCGACGCAGCCACACATCACTACCTCGACAACATCGTTGACTATGCATTGCCAGCGTGATCACGAACGTCCTACAGGCACCGCAAACCACGTTCCCAGGTAGCGTCTCGACAGCCGCGATCTGGGAGCCGGCCATGAGCGATTCACAACCAACGCGCCGGGGACGTCCGAGCACCTTCGATCTTGCGGATCTGATCGCCGTCGCGATCGAACTCGGTCCGGACAAGGTGACACTCAACAAGGTCGCCAGTGCCTTGGCCGTGCCCCGCACGACGGTGTACAACCGCGTGCGCAGCCCGACGGAGCTCGGCCAGCTCGTGTTGTCCTCGCTCATTGGCGCGGTGCCGCCAGGCGGGGGCGAGCCGGCTGGCAACGCACCCTGGCAGGCCCACCTCGAAGCCTTCGCCCGCGCTCAGCGCGTCGCTCTGCTGGCGGCCGGGCCTTGGCTGCGCTTCTACGACCCCGAAATCCACGTACCACGCGAGACACTCCAGAGCGCCGACTGCCTCCTCGAAGTGCTGGCGGCGGCAGGTTTCTCTGCTGAGATGGCCGGGCACGCCCTGGCTCTCGTCACCGTGGTCGTCCAGCACTCCGTCCGTCTCCACCTTGGCGACGACAACCCGAGTTACCTTTCGCGCCTGAGCGCCGAGGAGTTCCCTTGGATCACTGCGGCCGGGGTCATCCGGAACCCCGATTGGGACGAGCAGCAATTCAGTTACAACCTGCAATGCGCGGTGGCGGGCATAAGCGAAGTACTCCGGCGCGCCTCGAACGTCGAGCCCCATCCTCAGCACCGCAGCGACAGCGGCGTCCGGTGTGATCAGCAGCAGCAGCCGGGCGCTTGACTGACACGTTAGAGGCGCAATAGGCTTTCTAACCTACTACACGGCCGCCATGGAGGGCCCCATGACGACGAGCGCGGCCCGCAACGATGCAGACGACATTCTCAATATTGTGATCAAGCTGCTCGAAGATCATGGCTATGACAACTGGCAGCTGCGCGACGTCGCCGAGCAAGCCCACGCCTCCCTCGCCACCATCTACAAGCACTTCCGGTCCCGGGAGGACCTGGTGGTCGCTGCCGTCGAACGGTGGATGGAGGAGAACATCTACAGGCCGTTCCACCAGCCCTCGGAAGGCGAGCCTCTGTTCGAGTCGCTCTCCCGCATGTTTCACACGATCCTGGAGCCGTGGGAACAGCACCCCACGATGCTCAATGTGTTCGTGCGGGCTTGCAGCACCAAGGCGCGTGACCGCCTCCGAGCGCAGGGCACCGCCGCCATAGCACCGCTGAGCGCCGCCTACGAGCGAGAGCTCGAAGGCGAATTCCAACGAGATGTCACCATGATCCTGACCAATGTCGTCGAAGGCGCGCTCACCAGGTACGTTAATGGAGAGATTGCTGTAACAGACATCCTGCCTACCCTCGAACGCACCCTCCACCGGCTCGAGCAGGCCGCGCAGACCGAACAACCCGGGGCGAAACGTCGCAGGGCCGCTGCACCCAACCACGCACCCAGGGGCACTAGGACCGTAGGGCGACGTTAACTTGCTGAGCGACTCGAATGTCAAACAGCTTGGCGGCATTACCTCGCACAATGGCGTCGATCTCAGCCTCGGGGACGCCGGCGAACTGCTTGTCGTTCCATTCCTGCGAGTGCGGGAATGATCCCTCAGGATGCGGGTAATCGTTGCCCCACAGCAGGCAATCGGTGCCGGTAAGGTCCCGGACCTCGATGGCCAATGGGTCCCACATGAACGTCGCGTGAGCCTGGCGCTTGAGGTAGTAGCTCGGGGGCGCCTCCAGCTGGACCGCCAAGGGACCGGAGTTGACCGGGTGCTCCCAGCGGAACCGGCTCTCGAAGTGGTGATCCCAGAACTGCATGGCGAAAGCAAGCCAGCCGGCGTAACCCTCGGTCATGACTACGTGCAGGTCGGGATGACGCTCGAAGGCGCCACTGAAGGTGAGTTGGCCGAGGGTCTCCCCCATCTGCGAGCACTGGGCGTACCAGCCCACCATGGGCAGGCCCGGGTACGGCTGCATCTTCAGGGATATCCCGCAGCGGCAGAACGATGCCCGGGGCGACCCGGTCGAGGTAGGGACCCCAGCGCTCAGCCGACCAGTCGTTCACCAGCTGGCAGTAGGCCACGTCGGCCTCGAGCGGTCGGGCCTTATCCCAGCTCAGGCTGCGGCTGATCAGCACTGCGCCACGGACGCCGTCGCGCTCGAGGTCGGCGAGCACCTCGGCTGGCTCGAAGCTGGGGTGCGACTCCTGAGTAGCTCCCACCGCCGCCCACATCAGATCGCGGCCCTCGAGCTTGGTGGCTAGGGCCCGCTCCCCCTGGACCCCGCCCATCGTCATCGGTCCGCTCCGCTCCTGGACCAGGTAGTCGCCATCCTCATGTTTCTCCACCCGCGGGAACCACTGGTGATATGACGCGGGCAGCTCGTCGAACAGCGAGAATGGCGGCGAGACATGGCAGTCAGTCGTGATCATCGTCCGCATCGGACCCATCCTCGCTGTCGGCGGCACAAGTCACTGTAACTGTATTACCTTCCGTCTACAAGGGGCCCGAGAGATCACGGATGGCTCAGAGAGGAGGCTTCCACGGCACTGTCGTCTGCCCGGTCACGGGCAGGTCGACGACGAAGGGGCGCCCTGCTTCGCCGGTCTGATGCACACCTTCCACCTCCTTCCCGGCCGTCGTGACCAGCAACGTGGAGAGATCGGCGTTGACGAACGCGCAACTCGTCGCGAGCGGCGCACCCACCGTCACCACCTCGATCACCTCTCCTGCGGCGGTGTAGCAACGGCACTCGCCACGAGACCAGATCGCAACCCACAAGTTGCCGTCCGCATCGACGGTCAGACCGTCTGGCGTGCCATCCCCGATATCGAAGAGGCGGTGTCGCCTGCCGACGCGCCCCGACTCGCAGTCGTAGTTGCGGACCCACACCGTCCCCGGGACACTGTCCACGCTATAGAAGGTGCCCCCATCGGGTGACCAGCCCAGGCCATTCGACAAGGTCAAGTCGTCGTCGAGCACCGTTACCTCGCCATCGTGCTCCAAGCGCCAAAGCCGCTCTTGTCCACTTCGTCGGTCCAAGGAGAGACTCCCGACCACGTACCGGCCTGCAGGATCAGTTCCGCCGTCATTAAGCCGGCTGTCCACACCGTCGGGTACCAGCGGGACCTCCCTCAAGAGGCGGCCCGCGGCGTCGACGTGGCGCAAGGCGCCGCCCGCCGCGAGGAGGAAGCCTCCCCCCACCGCGTGAACTGCGGCGCCGAGGGTCGTGTCACATCGGTAGACCGGCGTCGCCACGGGCGCTGGGGCGAGGCTCAGCTCCCAGAGCGTGCCGGCATCGATGTCCACCATGAGGGCGACGGCGCGCTCGGAGTCCCAGAGCGGCCCCTCCCCGAGGGAGCATTTCACATCGACGTCTACAACCGAGGCAGGCCGCATCAGTAGGTGGCCCTTCCGCCGCTGATGTCGAAAACCGCCCCGGTCGAGAAGGTCATCCGGTCCGAGCTCAAGAACGCAACGAGCTCGCCCACCTCCTCGGGCTGACCAACCCGGCGCATGGGGATCAGGCCCGTGATGTGCTCGAGGACCTCTGGTGAGGTGGCGTCGTTCATCGGGGTGGCGAACACAGCGGGAGCGATGGCGTTGACGAGTACGCCGGTGGTAGCGAGCTCTTTGCCCACCGATTTGGTCAGCCCGATCACTGCCGCCTTCGACGCGGAGTAGATGGAGAGGTTCGGGTTGCCGTCCTTTCCTGCCATCGACGCGAAGTTGACCACGCGGCCCCATCCCTGCGCGCACATCGACGGCAGGAAGGCGCGCATCGTGTTCACCGTGCCGAGGACGTTGACGTCGAACACCGACCGCCACTCTTCCGGGGAGGTGTCCACCATGGGTTTGCCGGGACCGACGATGCCAGCCGAGTTGACCAAGACGTCAACCGGCCCGATCGATAGGGACAAGGCTTCTACTGCGTCACTGTCGGTCACGTCGGCGATCACATCGGCACCCGCAACAACGTCCAGCGTGATGACCTCGACGCCGTCTCGCCGTAGGCGCACGGCGCTGGCGCGTCCCAAGCCGCTCATCCCTCCTGTCACAACAGCTCGTCTCACTGCACTCCCTTCGGGTTCGACATTGTGTCAGTGCGACTCTCGGCTGACCGCGTCGCCGCTCGTCCCCACGAGGAAGTCGAGGTCAACACCGGTGTCAGCTTGGAGCACATGGTCGACATAGAGCTTCTGCCAGCCGCGCTGGGGGTTCGCGTACCCGGAGTCGGTGCGCTCGTCCGCGGCCCGCAGTGCGAGCTCTTCCTCCGGCACGTCGAGGGTAAGTCGCCGCCCCGCGACGTCGAGCTCGATCCAGTCCCCGGTCCTCACCAGCGACAGCGGTCCGCCGGCCGCAGCCTCGGGCGCCACGTGCAGGACGACCGTCCCGTAGGCCGTCCCGCTCATCCGTCCATCGCAGATCCGCACCATGTCGCGTATGCCGAGCTCGAGCATCTGGGGCGGCAGCGGGAAGTTGGCCACCTCGGGCATCCCGGGATAGCCCTTGGGCCCGCAACCCCGCAGGACCAATACAGAGTCCGCGGTCACGTCGAGATCCGGGTCGTCGAGACGGGCATTCAGATCCTCGACGCTGTCGAACACCAGCGCCCGGCCGCGGTGCTGCAGCAAAGCCGCCGTCGCGGCGGCAGGCTTGATGACCGCGCCGTCCGGGGCCAGGTTGCCGCGCAGCACGGCGATTCCGGCATCGTGCTGCAGCGGCTCGGACAGAGGCCGGATGACCGTCGAATCCCACACTTGGGCGTCGGTGAGGGCCGAGACCAGCGGCTCCCCCGTCACCGTGATGGCCGAGGGATCGAGCAGGCCCTCCACCTGGTGCAGGACCGCGAGCAGCCCCCCAGCGCGGAAAAGGTCCTCCATGAGGTAGTCGCCTGCTGGCTGCAGGTCGACGAGCAACGGCACGCCGGCGCCGCTGGCATCGAAGTCAGCGAGGGTCAGGTCGACACCGAGCCGACCGGCGATGGCGAGCAGGTGGAGCACAGCATTGGTCGACCCGCCGATGGCGGCCAGCGCAACGATCGCATTGAGGAACGAGGCGCGGGTCATCACCTGGCTCGGGCGGCGACCGGCTGCCACGAGGTCGACAGCCAGCCTGCCGGTCAGCTGCGCCTGCTCGGCCAAGCGACTGTCAGGTGCCGGCGTGCCGGCGATGCCCGGCAGTGTCATGCCTAGCACCTCGGCCATGCAAGCCATCGTCGATGCGGTGCCCATCGTGTTGCAATGGCCTTTGCTGCGCACCATTGCCGACTCCGATTCCAAGAACGCCTCTTGCGACAAGGTGCCGGCACGGACCTCCTCGCTCAACCTCCAGACCCCCGTGCCGCAGCCAAACCGCTGGCCGCGGAACGTGCCGTTGAGCATCGGCCCACCCGGCACCACCACTGCCGGAAGGTCGACCGAGGCGGCGGCCATGAGCAGTGCCGGGATCGTCTTGTCGCATCCGCCCAGCAGTACCACCCCGTCGATCGGGTTGGCGCGGATCATCTCCTCGATCGCCATCGCCGCGAGGTTGCGCCACAGCATGGCCGTGGGGCGCACCTGCGTCTCGCCGAGCGACATTACCGGCAGGTTGAATGGCACCCCGCCCGCCTCGAGCACGCCCCGCTTCACGCTGTCGGCGACCTCGTCGAGGTGCATGTTGCACGGCGTCAGGTCCGAGGCAGTGTTGGCGATCGCGATGTGCGGCCGGCCGTCGAAGGCGTCGGCGGGCACTCCCCGTCGCATCCAGGCGCGGTGAATGTAGGCGTTGCGCCCCGTGCCTGCGTACCACCCTTGACTGCGCTGAGCCATGATCCCCGCTTTCCAACTACCGGATCAATGTTCTAGGATTCGGAACCGTGCCCGAGGTTAGCTGCTTGGCGACCGAGATGCCGTCGCACCCGGTCGAGCTCCGCCTGGTCGGCTCCGACCGGGTGCTGGCCGTCCTCGCCGAGCTGGCCCGCCACCCGGACGGCATCGGGCTGGACGAGATGAGCCGGGTCGTCGACAGCCCCAAGCCCACCGTTCACCGCGCCCTGGCGTCGTTGCGTCGGGCCGGATTCGCCCGCCAGGACGGTCACGGCCGATATGTGTTGGGCGACGAGTTGATGCGGCTCGTCTTCAGCTACCACGAGCGCCGCCCGGAGCACCTCCGGGTACAAGATGCCCTGCGCGCGCTGTGCGACGAGTTCGGCGAGACCGCTCACTACGCGGTGCTCGAGGGCGACGATGTGGTGTACCGGGCCAAGGTCGATCCGCCCGTAGGCGCCATCAAGCTGAGCTCGACCATCGGCGGCCGCAACCCCGCCCACTGCACGGCGGTCGGCAAGCTCCTACTGTCCTACAAGCTGCCAGACGACGCCGCCGTCCGAGCCTGGGTAGCCGGCCGGCCGCTGGAGCGACGAACGGACAAGACATCGATCACCGCCAAGGCGATCGCGGCCCAGCTGGCCGTCACCAGAGCAGGCGGGTACGCCGTGGACGACCAGGAGAACGAACGCGGCATCAACTGCGTAGCCGTACCGGTCTGGTCGACCTCCGCCCAGGTACCTACTGGCGCTATCAGTGTCAGCGCCCTGGCCCATCGCACACCCTTGGCTGACCTCGTCGCCAAAGTGGACCGTATCTGCTCCATCGTCCAGGCCAACTTGTGACAGTAAACATCCAAGAGGAGATCTCGTGTTCTTGATGAGGGTAGGGGCGGCCGGCGCCGAGAAGCCCGTGGCCCGCCTTGCGGACATGCCGGAAGGCTGGCACGTCGACGTCTCCGACCTGGTCGACGACTTCGACGAGGCATTCTTCGGCAACGGCGGCATTGCTCGGATCGAGCCGCTGGTGCGTGAGCGGGCCCGTAGCGGAGCCATCGAGGCCCTCGGCGACGATCGCATCGGCGCCCCGATCGCCCGGCCACACCAGATCGTGTGCATCGGGCTGAACTTCCGGGACCACGCCGAAGAGACCGGCCAGGCAGTCCCCGACGAGCCGATCCTCTTCAGCAAGTCGCCCAACACGCTGGTCGGCCCGAACGACGAGGTACACATCCCCCGCGGCTCGACCAAGCCCGACTGGGAAGTCGAGCTCGGGATCGTCATCGGGCAGCGCTCCCGCTACCTCGAAGATGCCGAGGCAGCCAAGGCGGCCATCGCCGGCTTCGTCTGCGTCAACGACGTGAGCGAGCGGGCGTTCCAGATGGAGCGCAGCGGCCAGTGGATGAAAGGCAAGTCGGCCGAGACCTTCAACCCGGCGGGCCCGTGGGTCGCCACCCCCGACGAGCTACCGGACTTGATGTCGCTGCGCATGTGGCTGAGCGTGAACGGCATCCAGCGCCAGGACGGGTCCACCAAGACGATGCTGTTCGACCCTTATTTCATCGTCCATTACCTCAGCCAGTTCATGGTCCTCGAACCCGGGGACCTAGTCAACACAGGCACTCCACCCGGGGTCGGCATGAGCTTCAAGCCACCGGTCTGGCTGGCCGCCGGGGACGTGATGACCCTCGGTATCGACCACCTGGGATGTCAACGCCAAGTGGTCGTCGCCGCTCCATGAGCCAAGCCTGATGCGCGCGTTCGTGCTGACCGGGCCCCGAGAGGCGTCCGTGGTCGACATCGAACCACCGGAGGCCGCTGCCGGCCAGGTCGTGATCGACGTTCACCGCGTGGGCGTCTGCGGCACCGACGTCGAGTTCTTCACCGGCGAGATGGCCTACCTGCACCAGGGTCATGCCGCCTACCCCATCCGGCTCGGCCACGAGTGGTGCGGCACCGTGGCTTCCGTCGGGTCCCCCGCCGACGATCACTGGATGGGCCGGCGAGTGACAGGTGACACCATGCTCGGCGACGGCACCTGCTACCGCTGCCGCTCCGGGCGCCAGCACCTCTGCGCCCAGCGCTACGAGATCGGCATCAGGGGCGGCTGGCCGGGAGCCCTGGCTGAGCAGCTGCTCCTGCCAGTGACGGCGCTGCGCGCGCTGCCGGACAACGTCGACGACACTGCCGGCGCAATGGTGGAGCCCGGCGGCAACGCATTGCGGGCTGTGCGGGCCGCCCACCTCGGCGCCGGGCAGCGGGCGCTGATCCTCGGCCCCGGCACGATCGGGTTGCTGTGCGCGCAGCTCGCCGTAACCACCGGTGCCGAGGTGCACGTAGCCGGCGCTTCGCGCCACAACCTCGACCTGGCAGAGCGCCTAGGCGTGCATGGCAGCTGGACCACCACCTCCCTCCCCGACCTGCCGTGGGACGCCGTCATAGACGCCACGAATGGCGTCGACATCCCCAGCACCGCGCTCGACCTCGTCGAACCCGGGGGCCGGCTCGTGCTGATCGGACTGGCGGGCGATCCCAGCCTCGTCGACACCCGCACGATCGCTCTCAAAGATGTCACCGTCGTAGGCATCCTCAGCGCCTCGCCCGGCCTGGACGGCACCATCGAGCAATACGCCAGCGGACTCGATCCCCGCCCGCTCGTAGCCGCGACCGTGAGCCTGGACCGGACCGCTGACGTGCTGGCCGGCTGGCGGCCACGCGACGCCGGGACCGGACCGAAGATCCACATCGATCCGAGACCCACCTTCACCGGGAGTGCCGCATGACAGATTTCGACGGCTTGGTCGCTTTGGTCACCGGAGGATCGAGCGGCATCGGCGCAGCAACCGCCCAGCTCTTGGCGTCGCGGGGAGCCCGAGTGGCGGTCCTCGATCGCCGGCCCCCGCCAAGTGACACATCGTCCTACTTCGTTGCGTGCGACATCACCGATCGCGCTCAAGTCGAGGCGGCAGTCGCCGATGTCGCCGCCCACTTCCGACGGCTCGACATCCTCGTCAACAATGCCGGCATCGGCGCCCAGGGAGACGTCTCAGCCGGAACCGACGAGGAATGGCACCGGGTCCTCGACGTCAACGTGGTCGGCACGGCCCGGGTGTCGGCCGCCGCTCTGCCCCACCTACGAGAGTCGCCGCATGCGGCCATCGTCAACACCTGCTCGGTCGTGGCCCATGTCGGTGTCCCGGTGCGGGCCGTCTACGCGGCCAGCAAGGGAGCGGTGGCCGCGCTGACGTTGGCGATGGCCGCCGATCACGTCCACGAGGGCATCCGGGTCAACGCCGTCTCCCCCGGCACCGCCGACACCCCCTGGGTCACCCGGCTGCTGTCGAGCGCCGAGGACCCATCGACAGCCGCCAGCGCGCTGCGAGCGCGCCAGCCGATGGGACGTTTGGTGACCGCCGACGAGGTGGCGTTCGCCATTGCCTACCTGGCCAGCCCCCTGGCGTCCTCGACCACGGGCACCATCCTCGGCGTCGACGGCGGGATGGCCGGCCTCCGCCTTCCCTCGTAGCACTCACTGGCTCATCGACACGAACGACGCGACGGCCAACCCGCAGCCATAAACCGCCTGCCTGGACCACTACTAGTCTACTGGTAGTGGACCAGTACCAGCTGAGTGGTACTTTGGGGGGATCTCCACACCATTCCCCCACCACGGACCTCTCGATCCCGAACAAGTGCGTGGCCGAGAGGCCGCCGCACAAGACCTGGGATTGCGCCTCGGCGACCGTCGGCCGACAGCCCTGATTGCCCCGCGACGCTACGGCAAGACGTCGCTGGTGCGGCACACCCTTCATGGGCTCGAGCAGGCGGGCGTCGCCACATCTGTACAAGTCGATCTTTTCGGCGTCGACTCGTTCTCCGACTTTGCGGTTCGCATCGACAAAGCTCTCGTAGCCGCCCGGGGGCGCCTGCGTCGCACCATCGACTCTGTCGCCGCGGGGCTCGCCGTTCGCCTCGGCGTTGTCAGTATCGAACTCCGTCGCCCCGCTCGCGACTCTCCCGACCCCATCGCCAGTTGCCATGGCCTGCTCGAGGTTCTGACGGCTGCCGCTGAGCGCGAGCCGTTGGTCCTCGCCATCGACGAGTTCTCCGACGTGGTGCGGGTCGACGGTCTCGACGCCATGCTGCGCACCCACCTCCAGCATCACTACGAGAACATGGGCTTGGTCTTCGCAGGTTCCAAGCCGTCCATGATGCGTGAGCTGTTCTCGAGCAGACAGCGGCCGTTCTTCTCGCAAGCCGACATCGTCGAACTGGGACCCCTCGACCAGGTGGCTGTCACCGACATCATCCACGCCGGCTTCTCCAGTACCGCCAAGCAGGCAGGACCCGTCGCAGTGCGCGCCTACGCTCTCGGCAGGGGGCATCCGCAGCGGACCATGCAGTTAGCCGATGCCGCGTGGCGGCGAACGCCCGATGGCAGCGAAGCGGACGAGGCCATCTGGGCCGCGGCGCTCGGCTCCGTCCAAGCAGCGCTCGACAACAGCTTCACCGCCTTTTACGAAGAGTTGCCCGCCACCCAAGGAACCGTCATGCGCTCCGTCGCGCGCACCGGCTCAGCCTTTTCGGCGTCCGAGGCACGTTTCCACGACCTGTCCAACAGTTCCATCTCCGCAGCACGCAACAATCTCGTGCGCGACGGGCACCTCGGGAGCCTCCAAGGGAACAAAGTTGCCATCACCGACCCGCTGTTTGAGGACTGGCTCCGGCGCGCTTTCCCATGACAGGGCGCCACGCTGGATCGGAGGCACTTCAGCGTCGTTAGGCGAGCCACGTACCGGCCTTCGAGCTCCTACCTTGAGGACGTAGTTACGACCGGTCCTGCGAGAAGAAATCCAACGGGTTGGCGAGGGGCGTCCTCTCGTACGGGTCGGTGCCTTTGACCTC
Organism: Actinomycetes bacterium; assembly: GCA_021809105.1. Lineage (GTDB taxonomy): Bacteria > Actinomycetota > Acidimicrobiia > Acidimicrobiales > Palsa-688 > Acidiferrimicrobium. Next base: position 11,933 of record JAKBAM010000036.1, on the reverse strand, counting down.
TAGTTGCACCGAGAGCGGGAGGTCCCGCGAGGACGTGCCGAGCAGCAACACGTACGTCTCGGGTTCCACGACCCACCCGTGGATCATCTCGTTGTACTCCTCGAAGGCTCCCCGGCCGACGGTGAAGCTGACCGGCGCCGTCTCGCCCGGCTCGACGGCCACCTTCTTGAACGCCTTCAGCTGCCTGGGTGGCTTGGGTCGGGTCGACCTTGGTTGGCTCACGTAAAGCTGGACGACTTCCTTCCCTGCCATCGGCCCCTCGTTGGTCACATCGACGGTGAGGGTGATCTCCTCCCCACTGTCGACGTCGATGGCGGCACTACTGAGCCGAGGGTTCGCGAGGCTGAAGGTCGTGTAGGACAGCCCGTGGCCGAACGGGAAGAGCGGCTCGATGTCCCAGCGGTCGAAGTGCCGGTAGCCGACGTAGATGTCCTCGGCGTAGAGCACCTCGGCACCGAGGCCCGGGAAGTTGGTGCTGGAGCCGTAGTCCTCGTATCTCCGTGCCATGGTAAGAGGGAGCTTGCCCGACGGGTTGAAGCGGCCGCAGAGCAGATCGGCGGCGGCCTTGCCTCCTTGCATGCCGGTCAGGAACACGCACACCAAGGCGTCGACGTCGTCGACGAAGTCGCGCATGTCGATCGGGCCGCAGACGTTGAGGATGACGACGGTGCGCTTGCCCTCCGACTTGGCCTGCGCCAACGCGTCGAGGAGCATGGCCTTCTCGGCGGCCGGCAGATCGAGCGTGGCGCGGTCTGCGCCTTCGCCGCTCACTGCGCCCACTGTGACGACGACGGTGTCGGTGTCTGGACGTATCTCACCGTAGGAGACGGCGTCGACACCGAGATGCTCCACGAGGCTGTCGAGCATGCTGGTGCTCTCGTTGGTGGCAACGTTTGCGCTGCCGTCGCCGGACTCGAAGAACTTCTTGCTCCGCTCACCGAACACCGCGACGTGCGAGCCCGAGCCCAGCGGCAGTGTCGCCTGCTCGTTCTTCAACAGGATGAAGCCCTGGCGTGCGGCGTCGTAGGCTGCCTGGGCAGAGGCTTCCCGGTCGATCGCGGGGAGGCGGGTGCGACCCGTTGGGGGCATGTCGACGAGCACCCGGAGGACCCGGCTCACCGCGTCGTCGATCAGCGCCTCGTCTAGCTCGCCGGCTTCGACGGCGTCGATCAGCGGTTGGTTGGATCGCAGGCCGGGCATGTCCACGTCGTTGCCACCGCGGATGGCCTCGACCTGGTCGTAGGCGCCTCCCCAATCGCTGACCACGAACCCGTCGAAGCCCCACTCGCCCTTGAGCACGTCCCGCAACAGCCACGAGTTGTGGGCGCAGGGCGTGCCGTTGATCCAGTTGTAAGCGCTCATCACGGTCTTGCACCCCCCTTCTTGGACGCAAGCCTTGAAGCCCGGAAGGTAGATCTCGCGCAGGGCGCGCTCCGAGATCTTCTCGTTGATGATCGTCCTGTTCGTCTCTTGGTTGTTGGCGGCAAAGTGCTTGACGTTGGCGATGACACCTTCCTCTTGCACGCCGCGGACGAACGCCGGAGCCAGCGCCGATACGAGGTGCGGGTCTTCGGAGTACCCCTCGAAGAGCCGGCCGTTGCGCGGGTCCCGGTGGATGTTCACGTTCGGCGTCCCGAGCAAGACGTCGATGCCGAAGAACCGCGTCTCGTTGCCGAGGGCCCGACCGCATTGGTACACCACGTCGCCGTCCCAGGTGGCCGCCAGCAGGATGCCAGGCGGGAAGCAGCCGGGCATCTCTCCATTGGGGAGGTACTCGCTGAAGAGCTTCGCCTGGAGCTCCTGCACGGTCGCCTTGGTGTCGTCGCTAGCCTTGTCGAGCTGCGCCGGGTCCATCAAGCAGATCATGGCGTCCTTGAACGCCTCGCCGACGCCAGATTCCAGGAGAGCCTGGACGCCACCGTCGAATGGCCGGATGCGTGAGAAGGCATCCATGGCCGCCTGCAGCAGGTTGGTGCCAGTACCACCGTCGAGGAAATACACCTCCGGAATGTTGTAGTCGCCCATCGCCCTGGTACGGAAGAACGTGGCGCCGATCAGGAGGCTGGTCTTATCGTCGAGAGACATGCTCTCGACGAGTTGAGCGATGGAAGCTCGGTCGGTCAGCTTCATTGGCGAAATCCCCTGTTCATCGGTCGGTGCAAGCCAGCATATGAGCTTAGTGTATCTGCGTTACTGTCCTCTAGGCTACCAAGGCAGGGTCGACGCTCAATCGGCTGCGGTCAGAAACCGATGCAAAGGTCGCCGTGATCGACATCCCGATCCTCGGCGAGGACCTGGGTAGTGAAATGAACCGGCGCGTAGACGCCTACAACAAGGTGCTCAACGCGGTGGCTGCCGAGAACGGCGCCACCGTTCTCCCCTTCCACGACGCCTTGGTACGCCTGCTGGCGGGGGGCCGCTGCCCCCCTCCGTACGCGAACAAGGCATGGCCGATGATCAAGGCGGCCTTCGAAGGTCTCGTCCTCCACCATTCGTGGGACAGGGTCGCCGCCGGCAACGGCTTGTCGGTCCTGGCCGACCACGTCCATCTGAGTGACAGGGCGGCTGCTCTTCTAGCCGATCTCGTGGCCGACTTCCTCGATGGCGAACATTTACCCGTTCGATCCGAGCCGTAGCGGAGGAGTAGGTGGTCCGCTCACCTCCTGGTAGTCGAACCAGTCGAAGGAAGCGTCGCCTTCGGCGATCAGCAGGTACCAGACCCCGTCTCGCTCGAACAGGTGCGGCGCTTCGGGATACTGCAGCCCAGTGCCGGACCAGGTCATCTCCGGCCCCAGCAGAACCGATCCGGTGCGGTCGTCGATCTGCGAGCGGCCGATCCCACCCATCGAGGTGTGCATCCAGCAGCGCCCCTCGTCGCCCCAGGCCAGGTCGGGGTCGATGCCCGGCATGTCCACGACCACCGGATCCGACCACGGCCCGGCCGGGTCCTCCGCGGTCACGAAGAAGTTGGTAGCGGCGGTAGGGGATGCGACCGTGGTGATCATGTAGAACCGGCCGTCGTGATGCCGCAGGGTCGGGGCGAAGATGCCGAACGACGCCCAGCTGTGCGTCCCGGACAGGTCCAGCTGAGACGGCCGTGCCAGGACGTTGCCCAACTGGGTCCAGTCCACCAGGTTCGTGGAATGAAAGATCGGCACACCCGGAAACCAGGTGAACGACGACGCGATCAGGTAATAGTCGCCTTCGACCCGGCAAACGCTCGGATCAGGGTAGAACCCCGGAAGCACCGGGTTGCGCACAGTCACCAGCCGGTCACTTGAACGGCGGGTGGAACGTCGAGTTGCGCACGTGCCAGCAGGCGCACGACGCCAGGTAGTCGACTGGCCGCCAGTAACCCACGCCGTAGACCGAACCGGCAGGGGCAGCGGAGAAGTCAATCGGCGCCCCAGGGTACGAGAGGTCGACAGTACCCATCGAGTGGATGGCCGACGCTAGCGTGCTGGCCCCCACCTTGGTGGCGTGGTCGAGCAACGTCTGCACGAATGACAGGTAATCGCAGACGACCCCGCCGTAACCATCTGCCTGCTTGTAGACGGTCGGCTGTCCAGCCGCGGCGTACAGCGCGTTGCACCTCGCCGTACCCCCCGTAGGCGTGTAGCCGGGCGTGGCCTGCTCCCCGTAGCCCGTGCCGGTCACGACGTCGACCGCCCCGTTGAGGTTGGCGGGGTTGGGGGCGTCCGCACCGGTGGTCTGGTTGTTGGCGGGAACGGCGTTGTCGTCGAGGACATAGTGGGGTTTGTAGTTCTGCTGCTGGGCGACCTGGGTGAACATCCCGAAGTCGTTCACTCCCACCTCGTTGACGTCGGTGACCCCGGCGTTCTTAAACGACAGGACCGCCTGCTGCATCGAGGCGGCGGTGTCCACCTGACCGGCCGGGCAGCCCAGGTTGTAGGTGACGACCTTGCTGGTCGGGATCCCCGCGGCGGTCAGCGCAGCCTGCTGCGCGGTGAGCAGAGCAGGAGTGCAGGTGTGGTAGAGCAGGCCCAGCTTGGAGAAGCCCTTGGCCGAGGTGAAGTAGCCCAACTGCTTCAGGCCGAGGATCCCGTTGTGGAGGGTGTCGTTGGGGACATCACCGATCAGCATGTAGTACGGGTAGTACTTGGTCAGCTGGTCCTGGGTCAGAGCCGACGAGATCAGGGGGATCTTGTGGCCCGGGATGCAATCGCTGGCACCCACGCCGGTAAGTGCCCCACTGTCGAGCACCATGTACGGCTGGGTAGCCGCGATGTTGAGGCACGCCTGCTGGGCCGCACTGGCGTCGATCGGGTTGACGTTGAAGAACTGTAGGGCCAGCTTCCGGCAACCCACACCCCCCGACTTGTTGATGCTGCCGGCCACCAGGTTCCAGTCCGCCTTCTGTACCTGTTCGGAAGGTACGCCGACCGTGGCGTTGGTCAGAGATCCGCCGGAGATGTTGATCACCGTGACCGCCGCCGTCACCTGGGTGGCCGTGGCGCCCGGCGCCGTCCCGCTAGGGCAACCGGCCTTGGTCGAGCCGCCGTTACCGCCGCCGGAGGTCGTCGGGCTGGAGGAACGGGTCGAGGATCCGCAGGCGCTCAACAGCGCGGCGACAACTGCGACGGCAGCCGGCGCAGCTAGCGACCGTCGCAGCCAACGCCTCGACGGAGCGGACTTTTTCACGAAGGACCTCCTGAGATGCGGCCCCTTCGGGGCCGAAGCGGATCAAACGGTGGAGCAGGCAGAGCCCTGCGTCAGACGTTGATGTTGAAGAGCTTGGCTGCGTTGCCGCGGACCATGGCGTCGACCTCGTCCTCCGGCACGCCGGCGAACTGCTTGCCGATCCACTCCTGCGACCACGGGAACGAGCCCTCGCGGTGTGGATAGTCGTTACCCCACAGCAGGCAATCGGTGCCAGTGATGTCGCGCACCTTGATGGCAAGGGGGTCCCACATGAACGTGGCGTGGGCCTGACGCTTCAGGTAATAGCTCGGAGGCGCCTCGAGGGTCGGTGCCCAGTCGCCAAAGCTGGCGATTTCCTTGAAGCGGCTGTCATTCCAATGGTGGTCCCAGAACTGTATGGCGAACGCCAGCCAGCCGGCGTATCCCTCGGTCATGATCACGTGGAGGTCGGGATGGCGCTCGAATACTCCGCTGAAGGTCAGCCAGCCCAACGTTTCGCCCATCCCGACGCACTGGTTGTACCAGCCGACGAAGGCCAGGCCCTGGTAGGGCTCGGGCGGCCAGGTGGGGTTAGGGGGTAGCCGCGTGCCGCCGACGTGCATGGTGATCGGCACCTTCAGCGCGCTGGCCGCCTCCCACAGGGGCTCCCACGCGGGCAGGTGGTAAGGCAGAGTTCCGATAGCATCGGGCAGGAGCGCGGGACGCATGCCTTTAGCGGCGCATCGCTCCAGCTCCTTTACGCATGCCGAGACGTCGCGATACGGCAGGACGATCCCTGGAGCGATGCGATCCAGGTACGGTCCCCAGTGCTCGGCCGTCCAGTCGTTGACCACCTCGCAGTAGGCGATGTCGGCGTCGACCGGCATCGTGTCGTAGCCCACCGCGATCCGCCCGATGAGCACGGCCCCCTGCACGCCGTCGCGCTGCAGGTCTGCGAGCACTTCTGCCGGCTCGAAGCTCGGCTTCGCCTCATCTGCGGCGCCCACGGCCAGACGCGTAGCCGCGTCCGCCTCGACCTTCACCGCTGAGGACGAGGCGGCCCCCGCCATCATCTCCTGGGGCGCGGGCGTCACCAGGTAGTCGCCGTCATCACGAGACTCGACCCTCGGGAACCACTTCCGGTACGACGCCGGCAGCTCGTCGAGGACCGAGTATGGCGCGGCTATATGGCAATCAGTTGTGATCAGGTTCCGCATCACACGCTCCCCCTTACCCGACGGCCCTCCATCGGCTCCGAAGCGGTATAGTAACATACTTACTTGCTGGGTCAGCGGTCGCTCCCTTTAATCTGCGAGTTGGTCCGGCGAGGCCTGGCGCGGCCCATAGATCCTCTCGGGGAAGATCGGATGGCTCGGGCATCCGGCATCCAACCTGCACTACCATCGCCTCGCTAGAACCGGACGAGAGATATTCGGAGGGTGACGACATGACAGAAGCCGTGTCTCTGTACGACGGTGTAGCCCCGGGATCGGAGGACTGGCGCCACGAGGAGGTCTGCTCGGTCGGCTCTCCGCTGGGCGAGGACAAGATGGTGCGCAACGTCGTCAGGCCTACGCTCACCCCGGTCCTGCCCGAACCTTCGATGGCGACGGGCACCGGCGTGCTGGTATGCCCCGGCGGCGGCTACTTCGCCTTGGCTATAGACCACGAGGGTATGGACGTAGCCGGCTGGCTGGCCGAGCGCGGGCTAGCCGCTTTCGTCCTCAAGTACCGGCTGTCGGAGACGCCGGCCAGTGAGGAGGAGATGGCCAGTCTCATGGCGGGGGCGGCCGCGGCCGCGGAGGGCGCCGGGCCGCGCGACCTGGAGACTCAACCGTTCCTCGCCGAGCTGATGCAGCGGATGGACGACTTCGCACCCATCCCGCTGGCCGATGGTCGCGCTGCCATGGAGATCATCCGCAGCCGGTCAGATGAGTGGGGTGTCGATCCGAGCCGGGTGGGGGCGGTGGGTTTCTCTGCGGGGGGCCGTCTGGTGCTCGACCTTTCCCTGCAGGCGCAGGCGGAGCTGCGCCCAGCCTTCGTCGGCCCGATCTACGCGGTCAACCCCGGCACCGAGGTGCCCGCTGATGCCCCGCCCGCATTCGTGGCGGCCGCCGCCGACGACCCTCTATTCGAGCACTCGGTCCGAGCCCACGCCGCATGGCGTCAAGCCCGCCGGCCCGTCGAGGCCCATCTCTACAGCCGAGGCGGCCATGGGTTCGGGCTGCACAAGCAGGGTCTCCCCTCAGACGGCTGGATCGAACAGTTCCACGCCTGGATGGCCTCGGAGGGATTCTGAGCGGCGGCGAGGCCCCGGCCGTCTGAGACCCGTATCGCTAGCGCTCAGGCGACGACACCTCGGACCTTGAGGTCCACCACGGTGTCCCAGTCCAGCCCGAGCCCGGCCAGGATCTCGTCTCCGTGCTCGTTGAACTCGGGGGCCCGTCCGGGTTGCGCGGGGTGCTCGCCGAATTGCACAGGTGCCGCGACCAACTGGAAGGGATCACCGGCCGCGGTCACGCACGGCTGGATGTAGCCATTGGCTACGGATTGAACGTCGGCGGCCGTCTCCAGGGTATCTTGCACTACGGCCCACTGCCCTATGAAGCCTTCGAGCCGATCCCTCCACTCCGTAAGAGGCCGATCCGCGAATGCTTCTCTCAAGATGGTGGCGGCGGCGACATTGTTGGACATGAGCAGGGCCTGGTCGGCGAAGCGGGGGTCCTCGCCGAGCTTGGGCTGTCCGATGGCGTCGCATAGATACGGCCAGTACTTGCCCGCTTGGAGGCAGGTCAGCGCGATCCAGCGCCCGTCTTTGGTGAGGTAGTTGTCCACCAGAGGGTTGGCCCTCGGGGAATCCGTGGGAGGAGGGGTCCATGGCATCTCGAGCAGGAGCGACAGTGCGATGGATTGTCCCATGGCCCACATCCCCGACGCGAGAAGGGACACGTCCACAGTGGTGGCCTCGCCGGTGTTGAGCCGATGAAAAAGGGCGCCCATGATCCCACCCGCGATTGTCATGGCACCTATCGAGTCGCCGTAACCCGGCCCCGGGGGGCCGGCGACGTGGCCGTACTCGGGGCGGGTAGTGGCCACAGCGGTCCCGGCCCGGCACCAGAACGCCAGCGAGTCGTAGGAGCCCTTGTCTGCGTCGGGACCGCGCTCCCCCTGCCCGGTACCGCGCACGTAAATGATCTGCGGGTTGTGGACCCGGATGTCCTCCGCCTCGATCTGGAGAGCCTTGCGGACGTGGGGCAGCTTGTTGGTGAGGAAGACGTCCGAGGTCGCAGCCAGCTTGTGCAGTATGTCCAGTCCCTCTGGCGACTTCAGGTCGAGGCCCAAGCTCTTCTTCCCCCTGTTGGAGTGCTCGAGCAGCGCGTGGACGTTCTTGGGGATCGGAGCCGTCCCCGAAGAAGCGAGGCCCCGCATGGCATCGCCACGCTCGACGTGCTCGATCTTGATCACCTCCGCACCCCAGTCGGCGAGCAACGCTGAGGCCGCGGGCACGAACGTGTGCTCGGCGACCTCCAGGATTCGGACGCCTTTCATAACTGCAGTCACAGAAGTCCTCCCCGGACTCGGGCACTCGGGATCGACGGATGCTATCCCGACGTCGACGTCGGGATAGCTCAGGCACAGAGCTCTGCGCTTGCACGCCAGTCCAGGGAGACAGAGACTGATGGCCATGCCGAGCATCGCTGACGACCACGCCGAGATCCGAAACCTGCTGGCCAGGTATTGCGTCTACCTCGATCTCGATGACACCGAGGGCTGGGTCGGACTGTTCACCCCCGACGCCGTGTACCAGGTGTACGGCCGAGAGTTCGCCGGCCACGACGGGCTGCGCTCGATGGCGACCGCCGCGCCCGGTGGCTTCCATCTCGGCGGTCCGGCCGCGATCGACCTAGATGGCGACGAAGCCCGCACGACGCGCAACCTCCTGTTCGTCGAGCGGGGCACGGATCAGACCCGCAGAGCCGTCTACGATGAAGACCTCGTCCGCACAACCGAGGGTTGGCGCATCGCCCGGTGTCGATGCCGGTTCCACGGCCCCGACGGTCTGGGCGACCGACCGCCCAAGTAACCGCCAGCCGCCGGATAGGCGAGGCCCCCCTGTGGGCACCCCAGTTCCACGACACCAAAGGATCGTCCGCCGTTCATGAGAATCGACGCCGCTCTCGCTTCACGGATCACCGACACCGAGCGGGAGGCCACAACGCTCGAAGCCAGCGGTTACGACGGGATCTGGGTGAGCGAGACCCAACACGATCCGTTCCTGCAGTTGCTCGAGGTTGCGCAGGCCACGGAGAAGGTTACGGTCGGCACGGCCATAGCCATTGCCTTCGGGCGCACTCCCCTCACGGTCGCCCACCTCGCCCACGACCTGGCCTACTACAGCCGGGGTCGGTTCGTCCTCGGCTTGGGCTCCCAGATCAAACCGCACATCGAGAAGCGGTTCTCCATGCCTTGGTCCCACCCGGCGGCGAGGATGAGGGAGTTCGTGCTGGCGCTTCACGCCATCTGGGACACGTGGCAAGACGGAAGCAAGCTGGACTTTCGCGGCGACTTCTACACCCACACGCTGATGACGCCGTTCTTTTCCCCCACCGCCCACGAGTTCGGACCCCCTCCCGTGTATGTCGCCGGCGTGGGCGAACGGATGACGGAGGTGGCCGGAGAGGTCTGTGACGGCTTCTTCATCCATCCCTTCACCACCCGCCGCTACTTCGACGAAGTAACGCGACCGGCCCTCCTCAAAGGCCGCGCCACCGCCGGCCGTGACGGGCTGGACGGGTTCTCGCTATGCGGGCCGTCGTTCGTCGTGGTCGGTCGCGACGAGAGCGAGCTGGCCGAGGCCACTCGGGGCACCAAGCAGCAGATCGCGTTCTACGCGTCCACACCGGCCTATCGAGGTGTGCTCGAGCGACATGGATACGAAGACCTGCAACCCGAGCTCACACGCTTGTCGAAGGAAGGCAAGTGGTCAGAGCTCGGCAGGGCCATCGACGATGAGCTGCTGGGCCTGTTCGCCGTCGTCGGGGACCCGGCGACAGCCGGTCGCCTACTAGCCGAGCGCTGGGGTGACGTCTACGACCGCATCTCCCTGGACGTGCCTTACGAGATCGCTCCCGCCCTCCTGCTGGAGGTGGTGAGCGCGGCGCGCGCCTCGGTTCCCGGCGCCTAGCGAAAGTCGCAAATGCCCGCGGGCGCCTAGGTGGGTGAGCTCAGGACCCCGCTGAGGGGTCGTAGCAGGCACCGAGAAAGGTGATCATCGCCCTATGGAGCTGCTGCGCTGTGCCTTGCGGTCCCTGGGCTAGCAAGTCTTTGTCCCAGACTTCGATCCCGATCGGAGCACGAACGCCGATCACTGCGAGTTCGGAAACTACCGAGGCGAGCCCCAGGTGTCCGGCGCCCGGCAACCGCCTCCGGAGGATGTCGTCCTCGAGCGGTCCGGTGAAAGGCTGCTCTGCGTCGGCCAGCTGCACCCCGAATATCCGATCCGCTGGGATGGAGCGCAAGAGCTCGTCGTCCGGTCGGCCCCGGAGGTAGTGCCATGTGTCGAGCATGATGCCGCCGTTCGGGCGGCCGGCTTCCTCTACGACATCCCACGCACCTCTGAGGTCCATGATGGTGGCGAAGGCAACGAACTCGAGGGCTATGGCGAGACCGGCCCCGGCAGCCCGGTCGCAGAGAGCGGCGAACGGGCCTGCTGCCTCCTCGGCGGGGACCGGGGTTCCGAAGTGGGTCACGAGCACGGAGCGGGCCCCGAGCGCTTCGGCGAGGTCGAGGAGCTCGTCGTCGCTCACCCGCTGAGCCCAGCGCTGCGGCTTGTCCTCTGGGGGCGTGAGCCAGTTGCCGACGCCCTCGACCTCGCTCACCCACATTCCGCTGTCGTCCAGGACGCGCCTCATGTCATGCATCGACAGCCCATCGCGCACCGCCTGGCGATAGACGGCGGGTCCTACGGAGATGGCGTCGAAGCCTGATCCACTGGCGGCAGCCACCAGGTCCGAGAACGAGATCGGCACCATGGACAACCCGCACAACACCAACTCCGGATTGGCGAGCAATGGCGCCGTCATGCCCTCAGGCCCCTACCAGCTCGACCCGACCGTTGCCGATGACCTTGGCGCCAGCGCAGCTCGCCTCGAAGGCGTAGGCATCCGCTCGCATCCGGTACATCCCGATCCGCAGGTCGTTGCCCAGGAACGCGGGAGAGGCAAACCGCACCGCAACCCGCCGGACCAGCCGCGGATCCCCACCTGCCACTGTCCTCACGGCCGCCTGGGCGCAGAGACCCATGGTGCAAAGCCCGTGCAGGAAGACTGAGTCGAACCCGCTGCGCCTCGCCGCCTCGACATCGAAATGGTGCGCCGAGAAGTCCCCTGACACCTCGGCGTATCGCCGGGCCATGACCTCGTCGATGCGGACCACATGCTCGGATGAGGCGCCCTCCCTGGCTTCGGCGGGGAAGGCATGATCAGGTGTGTCGGGTCCTTCCGCTGCGCAGGTCGTGCCCAGAAGGACGGTAGTCCACAGCTGCTCTGCCACAGGCCGCTCGCTGCTGTCGACCGTCAGATGGCGGAAGACGATGCGCACGTTGTCCCTGAAAGGTCGCGCACTGTGCGCTTCCACAAAGGTCACCAGCTCCTCCCCGGGCATGATCGGACGGTGGAGGACGAGGTCGTGCTCGCCGTGCACACCCCCCGTGGCTGCCTCGCGCACGGAGGCTGGTATCAGAGCCTCCATGCCGGCGAGCTGAGATTCGAACACCCGCGTGGCTATGGCCGTCGGAGGCACGGCCGACCCGTCCGAGTACTGCGGGTTGTCGTCCAGCGTGGCCTCCGCGTAGGCACGGATGTAGTCATCGTCTATCGGTGTCTCGAAGGGACCGATGCGTGCGCCGATGTCGAGTCTTCCTACCAATGTCCCCTCCTGCGATCCGCCCGTACGGCGGTGGTGACCTGAACCTCACACTAGCGACTTCGACATCAGCTCACGTTCCGCGGCCTCCGGAGCCGTAGAGCGCAGCCATATTCCAGTAGTCACGACGACGCAGTATCCGATCGCTCCCGTCGAGGGTCCCGATCGACGCCCCGCTCACTTCACGGACGACTCCCGACGATGTGCCCGTGAAGGTCCATTCGATGACGTAGTCCGATCCGTCGGTGAAGCACCCGTCCGACCTGACATGGAAGTCGGGCATCGCCGCGACGGTCCGGGCGTACGTGTCCAGTATCCCCTCCTGGCCCCGAAATGACGATCCGTCGGCGATGTCGACGCAGATGCAC
>JAKBAM010000084.1 GCA_021809105.1 Actinomycetes bacterium | reverse complement strand
GCCACGCCGCCGCCACCACCTCTAGAAAGGTCGGGCGGCGCCGAGCGGGGCGCCCGGGGGGAACGTGACCGGCATCTTGACGACACCGTAGAGCTCCGGGTTTCCCTGGTAGAAGATGGTCCCAGCGCGGTCCACCTCGTATTCGGGGATCCGGCCCAGCACCTCTGCGATCATCACCTGGAAGAGGGCCCGGGCGATGTGGAGGCCTATGCAGCGGTGGGCTCCTACGCCGAAGGCGAGGTGTGGGTTCGGCATCCTTGAAAGGTCCACCTGGTAGGGATCTTCGAACACCTTCGGGTCGAAGTTGGCGCCGAGCCAGCTGACCATCACGAAGTCCCCGCGCCGGATCTTCTGGCCGCCCAACTCGGTGTCGGCGGTGCAGGTCCGGGTGAGGGTCTCGTTGACCGAAGTCCACCGCAGGTATTCCTCGCAGGCGGCCGGGATCAGTCCCGGATCGTCGACGAGGCGCCGGCGGAGGTCGGGGTGCTCGGCCAGGTGGACCAGGGCCAGCGAGGTCAGCGACGTCGTCGTGTCCAGGCCGCCGCCGATCAGGTTCCACAGGACCCCGACCAGCTCTTCGTTGCTCGAGGACTCCCCGTCCACGCGCATGGCGATCAGGGCGGAGAGCAGGTCGTCGCCGGGTCGGCGCCGCCGGTCCTCGATCACTGCCATCACTTCGGCGACCATCTGCGGCGTGCGCTGCATGGCGTGTCGATGCTCGGGCTGGTCGCGCCCGTAGGCGGCCATGGCGTGGAAGAACTCGGCGTAGTGCTCCCAGCTCTGCGCCGGGAGGCCGAGCAGCTTCATGGTCCAAAGCGCAGGGACCGGCCCGGCGAAGTCGTGGACCATCTCCATCGCCCCGGCCTCGATCCGTTGGTCGAGGAACCACGTCGCGGCCTGCCGCAGGGAGCTGCGTTCTCCTTCGACGGCAAGAGGCAGCATGAACGGGTTGATCACCCGGCGAAGAGCGGCGTGGCGGCGGCCCTCGGCCTCGGCGATGCCGACCGGCGGGATCTCCTTGCTGCGGGGGATGCCCATGATGCCGATGTAGCTCAGGCCGTCAGCTCCGTCCTTGTCGTAGCGAGGGGTGAACGTCTCACTGTCGCGCGCCACGGCAGCCACCTCGTCGTAGCCGGAGACGAACCAGTAGCCGCCGTAGCTGGAGTTCCAGATCACCGGGCAAAGGGAACGGAGCTCGTCGTTGTGCCGGTGCCGGTCGGCCAGCCACGTCAGCGCGTGCTGGTCGAATGTGGTCGTTGCTCGTTCGTTCATCCAGTAGTCCCCCGCATGGAGCTTAGACTTCACGCCTGGCGCGGCAGCGCAGGAGGGGAGTCGTCGTATGAGAACCTGGAAGCGGCCGCACGGGCGGCGTCGCGAGCCGGTAGGCAGGGTGTCGCTGGGCAAGGTGCTGGGCATGGTCTCGGCGGCCGTCGCCACCGCCATGGTGGGCTCCGCCTGCGGTTCGGCGAGCCCGGCACGCCCCGGCACCTCTGCCGGCGCCGAGATCCCCGCGCCCAGCGGGCTCCCCGGGTTCTATGCCGTCCCCCGCACGCTGCCGAGCCGGACGCCCGGTGCGGTGATCAAGTCCGCGCCCGTGGCCGACAGCGCCGTCCACGGTCAGGTCTACCGTGTCATGTACGTCTCCACGACCCTTCAAGGCCAGCCGGTGGCCGTCACCGGCCTGGTGATCGTGCCGACCACCCCGCCGCCCTCCGGCGGCTATCCGGTGGTGACTTGGGGCCACGGCACCGACGGCATGGCCGACAAGTGCGCCCCGTCTCTCCAACCGACCACGGCCGTCCCCCTCGTCAACAGCCTTCTCGACCAGGGATGGGAGGTGACCGCCAGCGACTACCAGGGCGAGGGGACCCCGGGCTTGCTGCCGTATCTCGTCGGTGGCGTGGCGGCGCGCAACACCATCGACATCGTGCGCGCCGCCCGCCAGCTCCCGTTCGCTCACGCTTCCAACCGCTACGCGGTGTGGGGGCATTCCGAGGGGGGCCAGACCGCGTTGTTCGCCCTCCACATCGGCGCCTCCTACGCCCCGGAGCTCCGACAGGTCGGTGTGGTGGCCGGGGCTCCGCCCTCGCAGTTCAACCTGATCTACGACTTCTTGAAGGCCAGCCCATACCGCTACTACCTGATCATGGCCACGGCCGGCTTCAACGTCGCTTACGGCAACACCCAGGCCCCGCTCGGCCAGGTGCTGACCCCAGCCGGCATGCAGATCCTGCCCGTCCTCGGCCAATCCTGCTCCAGCGGCTTGAAGCAAGCCATCGATGCCAAGCCGCTGAGCGACTTGCTGAAGGCCGATCCCTTCACGCTGCCGGCATGGAAGCCGTTGCTCGAGGCCAATGATCCTGAGCAATTCACCACTGGGACCGACGTGCCGCTGCTGATGCCACAGGGCGGCAACGACGAAGAGATCCCGGTGGCCTCCACGCAGCTCCTCGCCGCCCACCTGTGCGCGATCCACCAGTCCGTCGAGCGGTGGATCTATCCCGGCCAGACCCATGCCGGGGTGGTCCCCGTCTACGGTCCCGACATGATCCGATGGATCGCCGACCGCTTCGCCGGCGGCCCGAGCCCCGACCCGATGCATCCGACCGGCGAACCGGGGGTGCAGACCAGCACCTGCTGAGTGGTCGTTTAGGATCGAGCGGCGAGAGGGGGCTTCCATTGCCACAGGTAATACGGGTGGGCATCATCGGCACCGGCTTCGGGGCTTCGAACGTCGCCCCGGCATTCGAGGCGGCGCCCGACTGCCAGGTGGTGGATGTCGTCACGCCGCGCGATGACAGCGGCGTCGCTGCCCTGTGCGCCCGATCAGATGTCGACCTGATCTCGATCCACTCCCCGCCGTTCTTGCACCTCGACCACGTTCGCCGGGCGATCGACGGCGGTCACGCGGTCCTCTGCGACAAGCCCTTCGGGCGCAACGGGGACGAGGCGGCGGCGATGCTCGGGCTGGCGAAGGAGGCTGGGGTGGTCAACCTCCTCAACTTCGAGCGGCGCTACGACCCGGCGAGGGAGCGCGCCAAGTCGCTGATCGAGGAAGGCGCGGTCGGCGCGCCCAACCACTTCCAGTACTCGCGGTTCATCGCCCTGCCCAAACCACGTCCCTACGGCTGGTTGAGCAGCAAGGAGCTCGGCGGCGGCTGGCTCGGTGGCCAGGGATCCCATCTCATCGACGCCTGCCGGTGGCTCTTCGGGGAAATCGCCGACGCCGCCTCGGTGATGCGCACGACCGCCAGGGAGCGGATTGATGCGGAGGGTCAGGCCCGCGCATGCGATGCCGACGACGGGTTCGTGGCGGTCCTGCGGACAGCTACCGGGGTGACCGCGGTCATCGATTGCGCGCTCGAATCATCGGTGAGCACACCCGAGCGGATGGCGGTGTTCGGTGCCAGCGGGCTGCTGGAGGTTGGTGAGGACACCGTCGTGCGGCGATCGTCGGACGGGGACGTCGAGACTTACAAGGTCGACCTGCAGGGCAAGACACCGCTTGTCTTCTCAATGGAGCGCTGGGCTTCGATCGTCTGCGACTCAGTGCGCGAAGGCGCGGCGGCGCCGGGGTCGCCGACCTTCGAAGACGGCTATGCCTGCGCCTTGCTGATGGATCGCATGAGGCGATAGCCCCCGGGACCGAGGGCCGTTGACTACCGGTGACGACCCAGGACGCCGCCGCCGGCCTCGATGATCGGCACCGTGTCGTAGTAGTACGCGACCAGTTCGGTGATCTTGCCGCCTACCACCGTGATCACCTCCACCATGCGGACGGGGACCGATCGTCCTGTGTGACGGGATTCAGCCGTAAAAGAGGCGAGAGTGATGACCCTGTCGCCGCCCGCATCGAGATACTCCAGCTCGACACCACCGACGAGGGTCCAGAGCTCGCGGAACTGCTCCCCCATTTCCAAGAACCTGGCGTGCCCCACGTAGTCGCCGCCGTGCGGGATGGAGGGGCTGGCATGGAACGCGACGTTCGGATCGAGGAGCTCCAGTACCTCGCCGAGGCGCCGCTGCGATGCGGAAGCATCCTCCTCCTCGAGAGACGGGACCATGAGCGATTCGAATCGCTTGACGACGTCTACATTCTCCGTGGACAACTCTCTCCCCCTACCTCGCGGATGCGCGATCCTACAGGGGGAGGTGTCGACATGACCGGAGGTCTGGACCCAGCGGTGCGCCGGGAGATCGACGATGTGCTGGTCCGCTACGCCACAGGGATCGACCGGCGCGACTGGGATGCGTTCGGTAGCTGCTTCACGGAGGACTGCCACGCCGACTACGGCGCCATCGGCCAGTGGCACGGCGCCGAGGAGATCACGGCCTGGATGCGTGAGGTCCACGAACCGTGCGGCTACACCATGCACCGCATCACCAACCAGGCTGTCGAGTCCGACGGGGCCGGCGTCGTTGCCCGCAGCTACGTCGACGCGATCGTCCTCGGCGCCGACAACCAGAGTGGCACTCGCGCCACCGGCTTCTACGACGATGAGCTCGTCAGCACCGACGACGGTTGGAAGATCGCCAAACGTCGATTCACCATGGTGCTGCGCCAAGCGATTCCCGAGTCGGGGTAGCGGCGCAGCTCGCCCAGCACGCGGGGCATGGGGGCGAACACCGGTAGCCATTTGTCGAGCTTCCAGGGCCGGTTGATCCGCACGCCGATCAGGAACACGACGGTCCCGGGGGCTGCGTCGGCGGTCGTCCGCCCCCTGGTGACGGATTTGATGACGGCTCGGGCGTTGGTCATGGCATGGTCGCCGTTCCCGTGTTCTCAGGCTGGCTCCTACGTGGCGCTCGACCATGCGAAGGGCAGACTGGCCGCCATGCCCGACCCATACTCCCCACCGCCCGCCCCCCTTCCAGGCGGCGGGCACGCCATCGCCGTCGACGTGGAGGAGGTGTCGGCAAAGGTTCGCCTGGAGCCCGGCACAGGTGAGGCCACCGCCACCGCCGAGGTGCGCTTCACGGTGGGATCCCTGGGTGGCCGCCCGGCGTTGGATCTCCGCCAGGGCCTCGACGGCTCGGGCCAGGGCAGCTCGGGTCTGGACAGCTTGCGCCTGGACGGCCGGCCGCTCGCCCCTTCGGCGTGGGCGCCGGCCGACCTGGGCGGCGGCCCGGGAGCGCAGATGCGGGTGCTGGACGTGGAGCTCCCCGCCGGCGGCCGCCACCGCCTCGAGGTCGGCTATCCCCTCGCCCAACCTTCGGCCCAAGGGGCGCTACCAATCGACTGGCGAGGCCGCGACGGCGTCCGGTGGGACCTGTGGATGTCGGACCTGCACCCGGGCCGCTACCTGGAGATGTGGGTGCCGGCGCCCCTCTGCCACGACCGCTTCGCCCTGCGCGTCGATGTCGAGCTCGTGAGCACGGACCGTCCTCACGTGGTGGTCACCAACGGTCGGGCCGAGCCGACCGGCTCCGGCTGGGCGGTGCATTTTCCCTACCGCTTCACCTCCTTGTCCCCGATGCTCGTCGTGGCGCCCGCCGACGAGGTCGAGCAACGGCAAACCGAGATCACCCTGGCGGGCCGCCCGGCGCCGCTGGCGTTGCGATCGACCCGCCACCTCGACGTCGACGTCGACCTCGAGGCATGTGAGGCCGACGTCGCATCCTGGCTGGTCTCCCTGGCGCAGCGTTACGGGCCGTGGGTGCACGGGGACGCCATGACGGTGTTCGTATGGGGCCCAGGGCGGGGGATGGAGTACGACGGGGCGACCACCGCCGCCGAGGGCGCGCTGGAGCACGAGGTGTTCCATTCCTGGTTCGGGCGGGGCGTCAAGCCGGCGTGCGCCGGCGACGGCTGGATCGACGAAGCCTGGACCAGTTGGGCGACCTCGACACGCCGATCGGAGGAGCCCCGCTACGGCGCCGAGCCACTCGACCTCGACGGGGAACCGGTGGTGCTGCGCCCCCCGCACCCTTGGGCCCGCTTCACGCCCGGGGCGTCTTACACAGCGGGAGCCCGGCTGTTCTCGGGCCTGGCCCACCTCCTGGGTGGAGCCCCGCAGCTGCGTTCGGCGATGGCCGCCTGGTACCGGGCCAACGCCGGCGGCCTGGTCAGCACCGACGGACTCGAATCCCACCTGCGCGCGTGGTCAGGAGTCGACATCGGCCCATGGTGGCAGCGCTACGTCCACGGGCAGGGGTAGAGGTGTGAAGCTTCGCGGCACCACCAGCTGTTATCGTCTGGCGCCAAACGGGGGGCCGTACGTGGACCACCATCGGGGGAGGGTTTCAATGACCACCAAGAAGCTGCTCGCAGTCGGGGCCGTCGTCACCGCGGTTGCGGCCGGCTGCGGCTCATCCAAGCCCACCAGCGTCAATCCGTCCGGCACGACCAAGGGCGCCGGCAGCTACACCGTCGGCATCCTCACCGACATCACCGGCCCGGCGGCCTCCGGCAACAAGACCTGCGTCCAGGGCGTGAAGGCCGGAGCCGTCGCAGCGGCAAAGCAGGGTTACACGATCAACTACGTGGTGGGCGACACCCAGACGTCGCCCGCCGCGGCGCTGAGCGCCGCCCAGAGCATGATCCAGCAGTCTCACGTCCTGAC
>JAKBAM010000035.1 GCA_021809105.1 Actinomycetes bacterium | reverse complement strand
GCGCCCTGAGGAGGCGGAGCCCGCCTCAACAGTCGCAACCACCGACTAGTCGTCGAGCACCCATTTCTACCGAACTGAAACGCGGAGCACTTTGGCAGCGCGAGATGGATGCAGTGCCTGAGGCGATGGCCGGTGCGCTGATCGTCCGTGTTTCGATCGTCACTACTCCACCTAGGGCTTCACCGGTGGCAAATCATCGAGCCTGGGCGACGGTCTGCTCAGAGCCTCCACCGGCCTCCGCGCAGCCTCTGGATGCGCGTCACTCCCTGTCAGCGACGCTTCGGGGCCTACACCCGAGCTTGCGAGCTACGGCCTCCTGCAGTCACCGACTTCCTCCGACCGCCGAATGATCCCCCGGTGCGACGGATCAACCCCTACCTCAACCGATGAAGGCGCGCCACGATGGCCGATAGCGAGGGTCGGTTATCTCGTTCTTGACGACGCCTCGGTCCCGTTGCGGCGAGCACCTCCCGGCCTTTTAAGCGCTCGGCTCAGCGGGAGCTGGGCCGAGTGACCGCGTGAGCGGCGCTCGATAGGACGACATAATTTGGAGGCGACCTGCAACCTTGAGCTCCGGGTGGCGCGCCAGCCCGGCGGCACTTCAACCGGCACCGCGATGGTTTCACGTGGAACGCGTCGGCGCCGGCTCTTGGGAATGCTTGCTTTAGCCGACCATTGCGGCCAAGATGCAACGGTGACCGACCCCGACGATCTTCGGGCCCGCGCCGCCTCCATCTTCCGTCAACTCCGCAGCGAAGCGGGTGGCAGGCGCGGATCCGATCCTGGCGTCGCCGCCAAAGACGTCAGCGGAGAGACCTCGCCTCCCGGCGACCCTGCCGGGGCAAGTCCTCCAGGAGTCGCCGAAACCGACGCCGGGGAGTCGCCTTCGGAAGGTGCCTCCCCCACTCGGGAGCCGTCCGTCGACGAGATCCAGGACATCTACCTTGCCCCCGGGAGTCCATCCAATGCCGGGACGGCAGAGCTATGGCTGGGACTCATCCCCCCCACCGGCTCCGAAGCAAGGGCACCGCGCTCCATCGTCCACCGGCCTCCTGGGGGCCTAGCCGGGACTCCTCTGCCGAGGGACGACAGGCTTGTTTCGGGTGAAGAGCCGCCGTTAGAAGCCGTGCCCGCCCCGGCCGCCCCATCCCCCGCCACCGACACCAGTCTTCCCAACGCCGGGTACAACGACCCCGAGCCCACCAAGAGCCCCTCCGCCTCCCGCCTGCCCAATGCCACCTCGTTCCCCGCGCCTCGGCCCCGTCCACTGGCCACCGATGATTGCGCAGATGAAGTCCGACCGGCGACCAGCGACCCGGGACCCAGCGCGCGTCTTATGGCATCCGCTGATGGGCCCCCACTCGCCCGCCGTCACAGCGCTCAGCCACCAGCCACCAGTGGCGAGATCCCTAATGCGGACGCGGAGCCGGTGCGAGGCGCTGCGGCCGACCAATCCGAACCCAAGCGTGATGCAGCCGACGAGCTCACTGCTCCGTCCGACCCTCGACCGCCGCAGACGTCACCCTGGTCGCCCCCCGCTGAGCAGCGCCTGAGCATACCGAAGGCGGACGCCCATCCGAACGAGGCACTGGCCAGCCCTGCGCAGACTGCCGAAGCCCCCCCTTCCCCTCCCAGCTGGACCGCTCCCAGCTGGACTCCGGCCAGCTGGACTCCGTCAGTACCCCGTGACCCGTACCCAGAGCTCCTGTCGCCGCCGCCCGAGGCCCGGTCAGCCCGCCCCGGCACGGGGGAGGCTGAACCTCTGGCGGCTCGGTCACCAGATCCTGCCTCCACCAATCTTCAGGACACCCTTCCCGGATCCGCAGATGCCGCTTCGGCCGGCCCGCTCCCGGCCCGCGACGACGTTGCAAACGCCACACCGCCCGAGCCCACACCGCCCGAGCCCGCGGCTGCATCGTCCGCCATACCAGCCACCGCCAGCGCCCCAGCCGTTAGCCCGGAGGAGGCCACTTGGGCCGCCACTCGGCGCAAGTTGTCGGAGCTCAGCGAGCTGCTCCCGGTAGCAGACCTGCCCGATCCCCTCAACGCGCCTACCGAGCGCCCACAACACCCCGGTGCCCATCGCCCGCTGCCTCGCATCTTGGCTATAGCGAATCAGAAGGGCGGCGTGGGTAAGACCACTACAGCGGTCAACCTTGGAGCCGGGTTGGCCGAGTTGGGCTACCGGGTCCTGGTGGTGGACCTCGATCCACAGGGCAACGCCTCTACCGGGCTCGGGGTCAACGCCCGCAATCTCGACTCCTCCATCTACGACGTCATCCTCCACGACGTACCGATGGAAGATGTCATCGAGCCCACCACCCTCCGCAACCTCTTCGTGGTCCCCGCCACCATCGACCTAGCTGGGGCGGAGATCGAGCTGGTGCCGGCCTTCAGCCGCGAGCTGCGGCTCCGCAAGGCGGTCCAGTCGGTATCCGACGACTACGACTTCGTGGTCATCGACTGCCCACCTTCGCTCGGCCTGCTCACGGTTAACGGTCTGGCGGCCGCCAGCGAGGTTGTCGTACCGATCCAGTGCGAGTACTACGCCCTCGAGGGGCTCGGCCAGCTTCTTCGTAACGTCAAGCTGGTCCAGACCAACCTCAACCACTTGCTGGAGGTCAGCACCATTGTGTTGACCATGTATGACGCCAGGACCCGTCTCGCCGAGCAAGTGGTAAACGAGGTCCGCCAGCACTTCGGGGATCGGGTGTGCCGGAACGTGGTGCCGAGGACGGTGCGCCTGTCCGAGGCTCCGTCGTTCGGGCAGCCGATCATCGTGTTCGATCCGTCTTCCCGCGGCGCTATTGCCTACCGGGAGTTGGCCAAGGAGGTAAGCGGTGGCGCGGCGCAGCGGGTTGGGTAAAGGACTGGGGGCTCTGATACCCAATGAGGTCCAAGGCGACCGGGCATCTCGGCTTCTGGAGGTACCGGTCACGGCAATTCGACCTAACCCTCACCAGCCGAGAAGTGCCTTCGACGAGGAGGCGCTGGCCGGTCTGACTGCTTCGGTGGCTGAGCTGGGGGTCTTGCAGCCTGTCCTGGTGCGGGCGGCGGGCGACGATGCTTTCGAGTTGATCGCCGGCGAGCGGCGATGGCGAGCTGCCAAGCGCGCCGGGTTGATGACCATCCCGGTCATCGTGCGCGATGTCGGGGGGGTGGCTGCTGTCGAGCAGGCACTGGTCGAGAACCTCCACCGCGCCGATCTCAACCCGTTGGAAGAGGCCGGCGCCTACCAGCAGCTCATCGAGGATTTCGGGCTCACCCACGACCAGCTATCGACGAAGGTCGGCAAAAGTCGGGCGGCGATCACCAACACGCTACGGCTGTTCCAGCTGCCTCCAGCCGTGCAGCGCCTGGTGGCAGATGGCGATCTCACGGCAGGCCACGCTCGGGCGCTGCTCGGTACGCCTGACCGGGCCTACCAGGAGGCACTGGCTCGGAAGGTGGTAGCGGAGCAGTTGTCGGTCAGGACGGTCGAGGAGGCCGTGAGGGACCGCAACGAGCTCGGCGGAGCGCCGAGAGGGCCGTCACGAGCGACCGGCCGGCTGCGTCCTCCCGGCGTGCTGGAGCTCGAGGGCCTTCTTTCCGAGCTTCTGTCGACGCGGGTGAAGGTAGATATCGGGGCGCGGCACGGAAAGGTGCTGATCGAATTCGCTGATCTCGAAGACCTCGAGCGTATTTATCGGGCCATGACGACCTCCGCCGTCGACGGGTGAGCGGCCGGCACCGTGGGAGACCGCTCGCACCCGATTTGGATCCCAGTATTCGGGACTCAAGTCTCACTTAATGGTGAGGGTGGCTAGAGATCACGAACACTCATCCACACCCTGTGGTCAAAGGTGTGGATTAAGACTCGTCTCGAACGCGTACGTGCCGAGCCCACAAAGGCTCGGCACATAGCTGACAATCTTGACTTAGATCTGGACTTAGATCCGCCCCGGCGCTGCTCTACCGCAGCTGGCCTTCCCCAGTGAAGGGGCCGTTACAAGTAGGGGCGCAGCTCCTGGAGCAACGCGCCTTTCGGCTTGGCGCCGACAATGCGCATCTGCGGCTCACCGTCCTTGAACAGGATCATGGTCGGGATGCTCATCACATCGAAGCGCCGGGCGAGCTCCAGGTTCTCGTCGATATTGATCTTGCCGATCTTCAGCTTGCCCTCGTTGTCCGAAGCGATCTCATCGAGGATCGGAGCCACCATCTTGCACGGACCGCACCACTCCGCCCAGAAATCGACGAGGACGGGCTCCGAAGCGCCCTTGATCTCCTCGTCGAACGTTGCATCCGTGAGCGTCAGCTCGCTGTGGGCTTTGCTCTCAGACGGCATGTACCCTCGCCTTCTTCTCAGACTCACCGGGCCGGGCGACTCCCGAACCCTGACTGTGTGTGGACAACACCGAGAAGGCCCACGGGATTCCACGTAGGCGCTCGCTGTCAGCTAGCCAAGTCCTCCACCAGCGAGGTCTCCTCGACGCCGGCCGCCTCCAGCCAACGCTCGGCGTCGATCGCCGCCATGCACCCGCTGCCGGCAGCGGTGATGGCCTGACGATAAACGTGGTCCTGGACGTCACCGCAGGCGAACACCCCATCGAGGTTGGTAGTGGAGGAGTCTGCGTTGGTCCGCAGGTATCCGGCCTCGTCCATGTCGAGTTGGCCGGCGAAAAGGTTGGTGTTGGGGACGTGCCCGATGGCTACGAAGACACCGGTCACCCCCAGGCGGGAGGACTCGCCGGTCTCCGTGTTCCGCAACGCCAGGGCCTCTACCTTGGCGCTGCCGAGGATGTCCTCGACGACGGTGTTCCAGAGGAAGGAGATCTTCGGGTTGTTGAAAGCACGGTCCTGCATGATCTTCGAGGCGCGCAGCTCTGAGCGTCGGTGGATGACCGTGACCGTCTCCCCGAACTTGGTGAGGAAGTTGGCCTCCTCCAATGCGGAGTCCCCGCCACCAATAACCGCAATGTCATGGCCTCGGAAGAAGAAACCATCGCATGTAGCGCAGGTGGACAGTCCATGACCGAGCAATCGGCCCTCGGCTTCCAGACCGAGCATCAACGACCGAGCACCGGTGGAGACGATGACAGCCCGGGCGCGGTGCTCCACCTCCTCGCCGGTCGAGGGATCCGAGGCCCAAACCCTCCGCGGGCTCGAAGCCAGATCCACCCGGGTGGCCTTGGTGGTGAGCAGGTCGGCGCCGAACCGTTGGGCCTGGGCACGCATGTTGCCCATCAGCTCCGGGCCCATGATCCCGTCTATGAAGCCTGGGAAGTTCTCGACCTCGGTGGTCAGCATCAGCTGACCACCCGGCTGGTCTGAGGTGGACGAAGGAGAACCCTCGATCACCAGCGGACGCAGGTTGGCCCGCGCCGTGTAGACCGCTGCGGTCAGGCCAGCAGGCCCAGACCCGATGATGATGACATCACGCACTTCGCTCAAACGAGGCTCCGAGCCCATGGTCTACTCCTGTGATCGCCGGGGGGTCCGCTTCCGCCAGAGGAACGCCCCCGCAAGCAGGAATATTGCACTCAGTGCCGCGTCGACCACCCAGACCTGGCGACCGGCCGGGTGAAACGGGAGGTACACGTGCAGGCGCACTGCCGCGATCACCAGGAGGATCACTGCAGCCAGCGCCGCCACAGCCGCTAAGGCCCCGAACACGACAACCCGCGCCACCTTGGTGATCGGCACGGTGGTCTTGTCCCTGACCGAGCCCACGACGGCCTCGATCCGATCGGCGATCTCGGCGGTCCAGTCCGGGGAAGATGGGGCCGCCTTTGGGTCTGCCATGGCTCCGAGCCTATGCGCCTGACGTCACAGCCGGCACGGAGGCACCCCAACGGCCCTAACTGACGCTTATGTGGCCGATCTGCGCTCGGTAGGGCGGACCGCCGGTGGAGGTGAGCCAGAGCAGCACCCAAGTACCCCGGCGGCCACCCAGAGAGAAGGTGGTTGACGTACCGGTTGCGCCTTTCGCATCGGTCGGGGCACCCCAGGCTCCGACGCTCGACGCTCCGGCGGGAAACCTGGAGGCGACGTAGGACTCGGCTGTCCAGCCGCCGACGGGAGCCGTGACGACCATCGTGTGCAACGTGTGGACCCCGCTGAGCTTCACCGCTATCCCGATACCCGGGTAGAGGTTGCCGAAGTGGGAGTTCGCGTAGAAGTCGGTCGTCCAGACCGTCCCCGGGTTGTTGTCTATGACGTTGACGGCTTCGGCCGCATTGTCAGCCGGATGCCCGGCCAGCACGAAAACCTTGGCGCTGACCAGGGGCAGGGGCCCGGAGCTCGGCGCACCCGACGACACGGCGGAGCCGCTCGCCGCCAAGGTCCGTGTGAGGAGTACTGCTGCGATGATCCCACCCGCGACAACCAGCACCGCCACCACGATCCCCGGGCCGTGCCGGCGGCGGTTCCGCCGTGTCGGGTTCGACGAGCTCGACACCGATCCGACACCCAAGCCGTCGGATCGGCCGGGACGCCGGGACGCGACCGGGTTGCGGGCTGTCGGCGCCCCCTGGCGGTCGTGATAAGGATACGACGGATAGGCATGACCCGGGCCGGGGCCATGCGGGGGTGGAGCGCCCATGGCGCCCGAAAGAGCCGAGGTGTCGCCCATGCGGGTGGTGGGGACAGGGGCGCGGGGATCGACGCTCGGGACCGCCCAAACCGCCACGGGGACCTCCTTTGGGGGGAGGCCCCCGACTGCGGACGCTTGGCCGGTAGGAGGCAAGGGCCCGCGCTGCCTGCCGGTGTCGTCCACTGCGGCCGGGCCCTGCGACAACCGCAACGGGTCCGGATGGAAGGCCCTCGTGGGCGGGTAGGCCGGCGTCGGAAATACTGTTGGGGTCGGGTTCGGGGCGGTGGCCCCGGCGCGACCGACCGAGCTGAGCACCCGGCGAAGCTCAACGGCCGAGGTGTACCGGGCAGCGGGATCCTTGGCCAGCAGCACGGCCACGATCCGGTCGAGTGCCGGCGGGATACCTGCCCTCCTCGTGGAGACCAGGGGCGCCTCCTCGCGAAGGTGCGCCAGCGCAGTGGCCATCCCGGTCCGGGCGCTGAACGGTGGCTCCCCTGCCAGCATCTCGTAGAGGACGACACCTAAGGCGTAGAGATCTGCACGAGAATCCGGCTCGCGGCCGTCCACCTGCTCAGGGCTCAGGTATTTTGGCGTGCCCAGGACCATGCCCGTGGAGGTGAGGTCAACCCCGACACTCTCGGCCGCTTTCGCGATCCCGAAGTCGGTGACCTTGATGCGGGGCAGCGGACCGTCGTCGTCGGTGATCAGGACGTTGGCCGGTTTGATGTCCCGATGCACCAGATTGGCGCGGTGGGCGTGCGCCAGCGCGTCCGCGATTTGGTCGGCGACAGCCACCGCAACCGGCACCGGCAGCGCCCCGCGCTCCGCCAGTAGGTGGCGCAGGGTGTCACCCCGGACCAGCTCCATGACGATGTAGGCAACCCCGGCGTCAAGGCCGGTGTCGTAGGTGGCGACGACGTTCGGATGTGCCAGCCGCGCCGCAGTAATCGCCTCCCGCCGGAAGCGCTCCCTGACCAACTGGTCGGTAGCCAGATGGCTGAGGAGGACCTTTACCGCCACAGGCCTCGAGAGGATCTCGTCGTAGCCCTCCCACACCTCCGCCATGCCGCCGCGGGCAATCGGCCCGATCAGCCGGTAGCGGCCTCCGAGCGAGTGATCGACCGCAAGCGGTGCGGAGGCATCGGAACCCGGCACGACGGCTCAGGCTACCGCCGGAAGCCGGACCCAACCGGTCGGGGCCGGTCCTCGGGGCCGGCGGGTCAGGCCCGTATATAAGCCACACCGATGGCGCCGCGACCGATGTGAGAGCCGATCACCGACCCGATCTCGCCTCGCAACACCGGCCTCCCCTCGGGAGCGATGCCCTCGAGCATCGAGAAGAACTGGTCGATGTCGTGAGCGTCGGCGCCCATGACGGCCAGCCGCTGTAGGGGGCCGGCCGCTTTGACCTTGTCGGCCAGGTATCGCAGGCTCCGGCCGCGTGTCCGCTGCTTGGACTCCTCTTCCACCTTCCCATCCCGAACCTCGATGACTGGCTTGATGGAGAGTAGGGACCCGAGTAGCGCCTGTGCCCCTCCGATCCGCCCGCCTCGTTTGAGGTCTTCCAATGTGTCGATGGCCCCGAAGACCTTCATCGAGCCCACTGCAGCCTCAGCTTCGGCTACGACGGCGTCGAGGGCGGCGCCGGACCTCGACGCCTCCGCGGCGATCTGGACGACCAGCCCCTGACCAAGGGTGACCGAGAGCGAGTCGATCACCCGGATGGGAAGCTCGCCCTCGAGCTCGCGGGCAGCCTGGCGCGCTGCTTCGATCGTGGCTGACAGCTTGGAGGAGAGGTTTACGCACACGACGCCGTCGGCACCCTGCTCGGCCATCGCGCGGAAGGCCGCCGCGAACGCTCCGGGCGATGGGGCCGAGGTCTCGGGCAGCGCTTTGGAGGCGCCGAAGCGGGCCCAGAACTCCTTCGTGCTCAACTCGGTGCGGTCGATCAGCTCCTCGTCACCGAAGCGGATCCTCAGTGGCACCAAGCCGACGCCCAGCTCCGAGAGCAAGCCGTCGGGAAGGTCGCAGGCGCTGTCGGTGACCACACGGATCGTCGGCATTTCTCCCCCAGATGTCGTAGGCGTCGTGTAGGGCTGCTCTAGAGGCACCCCTACTCAGGAGTTCGGACTCCGGCGGCGTCCAGATGGTGACACCTGGGCCCCGCCGGCGGGGCGGCCACCACTGTCCGGCTGATCACCGTACTCGGGGGCCGGGGACGAGAAGAACTCCGAGATGACCGGGTCTGCATCCATCCAGGTGGCGGCCGGAGCCGCAGGCGGCCCAAGCGGCGACTCCGGGAAAGGGGGCAGCGGCGCGCCGACGGGGGCTTTGACTGCCGGCGGCGGCCGCCACGCCGGCGGCGGCCCCCCTGGGGGAGCGACCACGGCTGGCTGGTCGTCCTCGCCCGGGGGGCGGGAGGGGCGGGCCGGGGGGCGGGAGGGCGAGGTACGGGGGACCGCTATCCCAGCCCGAGCAGCAGCGTCCTGGTTGCCGGGTGATGCGACATCCTCTAGGTCTGGCAGGCGGATCACCTCGGTGGAGGGATCGATTAGCTGCCGCGCGCGGCGGCCGTGCCGGGCGTTGCGCACCCACCAGCCGATCAAGCCGAAGGCGGCCACCAGGATGAGCACTACGCCCACTTCGGAGAACGCCGTCGAGCGGACGGTGTCGCGGTTGGACGCTAGGACGACCTCCCCGTTCGGGGAGGACAGCGTGACGAGCATCGCAAAGACACCGCCGGTGCGCGCCTCCACCGGGACGCGCAAGGTCGTCGCTTCACTTGTGAGGGTCAGCTGGCAGTCCTCGCTGGCCGCGTCGGTCACGGCGCAGCTGCCAAGGGACGTGGTGAAAGGGCGGAATGTCAGCTTCGGGCTGACGATCCGCAGCTGTACGTGGGCGTGCAACGCCGGGTTGGACAGGACGGTGAGTGGGATGGTGCCCGTCCTGGCCGTCAAGGTGATCGAGGAGCTCCCGGGGAGTGAGATGCCGGCCTCTACTCTCTTTACCGACGCCTGGACGCCCGCCAACACTTGCGACCGGCCTCCCGCCGTGACCAACAACGAGGTGGCATAGAGCAGCTGGCGTTCCAATGGCACCAGCGATCGGGCCTGGCTGGGCGCGATGCCGGAGAGCCCGTCGAGGGCCACCCGGGCGGCGTGGACCGCAGCGGCCTGCGTCAACGGCGCGGGGCTCCGGGCGCCGACCAGCGTGCGGGTGACCGCTGGCGTAGCGGCCGGGACAGACCGAAAGAGGCCGTCGGCGGTCACCGGAGCCAGCAGGGGGTTGGCGTCCAGCCCGCTGAGGACGACGCCGAGCACCGTCGGGTTGACCGCAGCATCCGATGGCGTCAATAGGGCCACGCCGCGAGCGTCCGAGGGCGCTTCGAGCTGGACCAGCGAGAGACCTGCCAGGAGCTGCTCGCCGGCGAGCACCGGGTCGGAGCTCGGCGTGAGAAGGGCAGACAAGCCGGCGTCGGCGCCCACGACCGCGGCCACGGGGCCGCGGGCCGCCGCCAGCGAGGTCGGAACGGCAAAGGTTATCTGACGCTGAGCCGCCGACAGCTGGCTCAAGTCCGCATCGGGAACGACCAGGCGGGACACGCCGGTAGAGATCAGCGCGCCCAAGCTGGTGTCGTCGAGCCGCCCGGCGACGACGGCTGCAGCTATGTCCGGATGGCGTCGGAGGCCGCTGAAGATAGCCGCAGCGCCTGCGGCGTACTGCGCCTGCAGCTCGCCGTCGAGGCCGGCAGCCGACAGGGCGCCCGGGTTCACCGGATAGTACGGCGCCGCCAGCACCTGGTCGGGTCCGGCACTCCTCGCCAGCGATGCCAGCGTGTTGCGATCGGTCAAGGTGCCTGCCGCGAGCCGGTCCAGCACTTCGGGGGCGACCGCGAGGGTGACCGGGACGGTGCTGTAGGCAGCCAGCGTGGCAGCCAGTGAGGCGAGTGCCGCCGACGACGATGCCGGCAGCCTGGTGACCGTCGGACCGCCGTCTGCGGGACCGCTGACCGGCACGGTCAGGGACACGGATAGCCGTGGGGAGGACGGTGAGGGCCCAGCCGAGTAGACGAGGAACGTGGTGAGGGCTTTGCCCATGGGCACACCGGCACCGCTGTAGAGCTGAAAGCTCACCGGGTACACCGAGGAGCCGGAGTGAGCGGAGAGCACATGCCCGGTGGGGCCGTTGACAGGGATATCGATCCCGACGCCGCCACTCGCCGCGACGTTCAGGGTGGCCACCGGGTTCGACAGCTCGGACCACTGCTGGTAACCCCTCGGGCGGTTCGCCATCGCCTGGTCGAAGTCCGAGCGCGACGTGAGGCGCGAGTAGACGACGGTCTGCAGCTTGTCGATCGAGGGATTGGGCGCCGTCACCTTCAGGTCGACGTGGAAGCTGCCGCTGGACTCGACGAACGGGGTTTGCCCGAGCAGCTGCAGCCCCGCAGATCCCGGCAGCGGGGTGGAAGCCGCGAAGCTGTGCCCGGGGATGACCATCAAGGTGCCCATCAGCGCGATAAGGGCTGCGGCGGCCACCCGCCAGCACTGCCTCACGGGAGCCCGGCCGAGAGGACCGACAGGCCAGTCGGCTCGTCGGTGAATCCGGCGCCCCGGTACAATGCCAGGGCAGCTTGATTGCCGATCTGGGTGTTCACGACGGCCTTGTCCACTCCGTGACGGCGCATCCAGTGAAGTCCGTCGAACAACAGCCGGCGACCGACGCCGGCCCGCTGGCGAGCGGGATCTACAGCCAGGCGCTGGACGAAACCCCGACGCCCGGCGCGCCCGCAGATGGTGTAGCCGGCCACCCGACCGTCGGCGGGATCGAGGGCGGCGCGAAGGCGGGTGTGGGGCGTGGCGGCGATCGCATCGGCGAGGCCGGGCTCGTCGAAACGCCAGAAGGGGGGGAACGCGGCGTGGTCGACGACCAGCACCTCCTTGCGTCGCCCGAGGAGTGGGCGCACCAGGCGCCCCCCCGGCGGCACTGGAGCGACATCCTGGCGGAGGTCGACTCCGAGGAGGTAAAGGTCCTCTTCTACACCGAAGCCTGCGGCCAAGAACCCGGTCTGTTCCAAGGGGGACAGGGCACCCGTCACCACCCGCTTGAAACCCCGCTGCGCCAGCGTATCGAGGCATCGGGCCAGGAACTCCGCCGACGGCATCGGAGCATCAGGGAGTGGGGCGAGGAAGGCGATGCTGCGGTCACCCCGCCAGCTGCCCGCCCTGGCCCGCTCGCGGCCCCACCGCAGCACGTCCGTCGACGGCGCGCTCAAACTCACACCCTCGTCGGGGCTGGTGTGCGGATTCCCACGTCGTGCTCAACGGTAGTGCGGCCATCTGCGGATCTTCGGTCCACCTATCCGTCGGTCAGGCGTCGCCCTACCCTGTGGAAGTGACGATCCTGGTCGAGACCCATCCGGCGTCCGCCGAGCACCTCACCGGGCTAGGCCACCCCGAACGCCCGTCGCGGCTGGTCGCCGTCGAGCTGGGCATCGAGCGGTCCGGGGTGGACGTGACGCGCACCCTTGCCCGTCCGGCCCGGCGCGAGGAGCTGGAGCGGGTGCACTCGGCGGCCTACCTGGATTCAATCGAGCGGTTCTGCCGGGCTGGCGGGGGGCCGGTGGACGGCGACACCCAGGTGTCCGCTGGGTCATGGGACGCGGCGGTGCTAGGCGCCGGCGCAGCCCTCGACGCCACCGAACGGTTGAGGAGAGGGGAGGCCCAAGCCGCCTTCGTCGCAGTGCGCCCACCTGGCCACCACGCCACCCCGTCTGCCGCTATGGGATTCTGCCTGTTGAACAACGTGGCGATCGCCGCCGCCGCGCTGGCAGACGCCGGCGAACGGGTCCTGATCGTCGACTACGACGCCCACCATGGCAACGGCACGCAGGACGCGTTCTACTCCGACAACCGAGTCACCTACGTGTCGTTGCACGAGTGGCCGCTCTACCCTGGCACCGGGTGGCTGGACCAGACCGGCGAGGGTGCCGGCGCCGGGGAGACCGTCAACGTGCCCCTGCCGGCGGGCGCCACCGGTGACGTCTATCTGGCGGCGCTGGAGACGATCGTTCTCCCCGTCGCGGCGAGAGTGGCGCCCACGTGGCTGCTCATCTCCGCGGGCTTCGATGCCCACCGCGCTGATCCCCTGACAGGTCTGGCCCTGTCCTCGGGTGACTACGGCGATCTGACCTCACGGCTTATCGGGTTGGTCCGTCCTGGCCGGGTCCTCGCCATTCTTGAGGGCGGCTACGACCTGCAAGCGCTCGCCGACTCGACCGCCGCCACCCTCGACGCGCTGGCGGGCGGCACCACCCGCGCAGAACCGGTGACCAGCGGCGGACCCGGGAGGGAGTTGGTCGCCGCCGCGGCGCGAGTGCATCTGCGCTGACCCTGGCGTTCGTTACCTCCTTTTCCCGACCTAAACCTCTGGGCTCACATGCCGATGTGCAAGTAGTGCTCGATCTCCAAGCGATCCTCGCCCATCTGGTGGAGTTGGAAGGATCCGACCTCCACGTCAAAGCAGCCTCCCCGCCACGGGTGCGGATCAACGGAGACCTGCGCCCCGCCCCCTTCCCCGTCGTCAACGGTAATGACATCGACGAGGCCCTGCGCGTGGTCATGCCCGTCGATCGCATCGAGGAGTTCCACCGCACCGGGGAAGCCGACTTCTCGCTGTCAGTAACCGGGCTCGGAAGGTTCCGCGGCAACGCCTTCCGGCAGCGAGGAAGCGCCGCGATGGTGCTGCGGCGGGTGCTGCCTGCCGCTCTCTCCGCCATCGACCTCGGCCTGCCGCCGATCGTCACCCGCCTGGCCGAAGAGCATCGCGGCATGGTCCTCGTGACCGGGCCCACCGGCTCGGGAAAGACCACCACCCTCGCGGCCATGATCGACCACATCAACCAGACCCGGTCGGCCAACATCATCACCATCGAAGACCCCATCGAGGTCCTCCACCCCGACAAGCGCTCGATCGTCTGCCAGCGGGAGATCGGCACGGACACCAGGGACTACGCCCAGGCTATGCGCCGGGTACTGCGACAGGACCCAGATGTCATCCTCATCGGCGAGATGCGAGACACCGAGACCGTCGGTGCTGCGCTCACCGCCGCCGAGACCGGTCACCTGGTGCTCTCGACCCTGCACACGACCAACGCCACCGAGACCATCAACCGGATCGTCGACTTCTTCCCCCCGTTCCAGCAACAGCAGATCCGGATGACCCTCGCCGGCGTGCTCAAAGGTGTCGTGTCCCAACGCCTGGTGCCCAAAGCCAGCGGGGAAGGGCGGGTGCCCGCCATCGAGGCCATGGTCGTCACCGGTCGCATCGCCGACCGGATCGTGGACCCAGCGGCCGCGCACGGCGAGAGCATCGAGGAGCTCATCGCCGACGGTGAGTACCACGGCATGCAGACTTTCGACCAAAGCTTGTTCTCGCTGTTCAAGGCGGGCGAGGTCACCCTACGGTCGGCTATGGCCGCCGCGACCAACTCCCACGACTTCCGCGTGGCCCTGCAGACATCGGGGTTGCTGCCCACCACCTGACCGAACCCCGGATCCGCGCCATTGGACGGTGGGCCTGGCTGGCAGCCCGTAGGCTGGTCGGCCGTGATACCCGATCGTCTGCGGCCCCTGGTAGAGGAGACCGGCCCCCTCGCGGGCCGGTTCGATGCTGCTGGCCGGAGGCTCTACCTGGTCGGGGGCGTCGTCCGCGACGCCGTTCTCGGGCGCCTCGACGCCCAGGGCGACCTGGACTTCACCACAGACGCCACCCCCGAGGAGACCGAGGCCATCCTGGCCGACTGGGCTCCGGCGGTGTGGACGCAAGGCAAGCGCTTCGGGACCATCGGAGCCCGGCTCCCCGCGCCACCAGACCCGTCCGCCTCCGGGTCGGGCTCGTGCCGCGTCGTCGAGATCACCACGCACCGAGCCGAGGCGTACAGCGCCGACTCCCGCAACCCGTCCGTCTCATTCTCCACCGACATCGAAGCTGATCTGTCCCGGCGCGACTTCACGATCAACGCCATGGCCCTCTCGCTGCCCGACATGCGCCTGCTGGACCCCTTCGACGGGGTCGGCGACCTGGCCGCCGGCCGCCTGCGGACACCCCTGCCACCGGAGGAGTCCTTCGCCGACGATCCGCTGCGGATGCTACGCGCCGCCCGGTTCGTGGCCGGCTACAACCTGGCGCCGGACGCGGCGCTGGTAGCGGCGATCACCACGATGCGGGCCCGGCTCGACATCGTCTCCGACGAGCGCATCCGCGACGAGCTGGACAAGTTGATGGTCGTGGACCGACCCGGCGCCGGGCTGTGGCTCCTGGTGTCGACCGGGCTAGCGGAGGAGTTCCTCCCCGAGCTGCCGGCGCTGGCACTGGAACAGGACCCGATCCATCGCCACAAGGACGTCCTGGCCCACACCATCGCCGTCATCGAGAAGACCTCCCCCGACCGCCTCCTGCGCCTGGCGGCGCTGTTCCACGACGTGGGCAAGCCGAAGACCCGATCGTTCGGTGCCGGCGGCCACGTATCCTTCCATCACCACGAAGTGGTGGGCGGCCGTATGACCCGGGACCGCATGAGGGCATTGCGCTACCCGACCGAGGACGTGGAGGTGGTGGCCACCCTGGTGGACCTGCACCTGCGGTTCCACACCTACCAGATGGGCTGGACCGACTCGGCCGTCCGACGCTACGTCCGCGACGCCGGCCCCCTCCTGGACCGGCTCAACGAGCTGACCCGCTGCGACTGCACCACCCGCAACGCCGCCAAGGCCAAGGCCCTGTCCCGGCGCATGGACGAGCTCGTCTTGCGAATCGCTGCGCTGCGAGAACGCGAGGAGCTGGCGGCCATCCGACCGGAGCTCGACGGGGTGGCCGTCATGAGGCGCCTCGGCCTACCACCGGGGCCTGCGGTTGGAGAGGCACTGTCCTATCTACTCGAGCTCCGTCTCGAGGAAGGTCCGCTCGGCGCAGAAGAAGCCGGTCGGCGCCTTGACGCCTGGTGGGCTGCTCGCGCCACCTGACCCTCCACCTACATACGGTCCCTCGTCCTTCGGACATCAGAAACCCGCACAGGAACACGGGTTTTTGATGTCCGAAGGAGCGGATCTGATCAGCTTCCCTCTTTCCTGGCCCGCACGACCAGCGTGTAGGGGATCGCCGCCATGGTCGGCTCCCACGACGAGCCCCGAGGGGCGTGAGGCACCGGCTCGGGCTCGATGAAGGCATCTACCCGGTAGCTGGCCCGCACCAGTGCGGTGTAGAGGTCCGAGAAGGTGCGGGGAAAGACAGTCAGCGCCGCATCGGCGTGGCGCTCCACGGCCGGCGTCCGGTCGAAGTAGGACGGCAGCCCGCCGGCCCGAAGGCCCGTCGCTACCGCCCAGAAGGGATGGGACACGGAGAACGCCAGTGGCGCTCCGACCTTGAGGACCCGGTGGACCTGCCGGAACACCCGGGCCAGGTCCCGGATGTAGTCGAAGGCGTTCGCCGCGAACACCCCGTCGATGGAGTCGGCTCGCAGGAATGCCAGGTCAGCCAGGTCGCCCTGGCGCAGCTCTACCCGAACCTCCTCGCGTTCGCAAAGCTGGCGCCCGAGCGCCAGCTGCTGAGCCGAGAAATCGACGCCTATGGCGGTCGCGCCCGCCTTGGCGAAGGCAATCGAGGCCTGCGCTGCTCCGCATCCGAGGTCGAGGATGCGCCGTCCCTTGACATCGCCGAGCAGCCGCAGGTCGCCCTCCGTGGGAATATCAGGTCCGTAGACAGCCACGTCGGTTGGGAGCTGAGCGGCGGCCTGATACCCGGAGGAGAGCGCGTCCCAAGTCGAGGCTTCGTCGGAGGGCACCGTCAGCCCTCAGGCGTTGCCAGCAGCGAAGTCCTCGACCATCTGGTGCGCGACGTCGTCGTGGTATTGGACCGGGGGCGACTTCATGAAGTATGCCGAGGCGCCCTCGACCGGCCCACCTAGCCCGCGATCGAGAGCCAGCTTGGCGCAACGCACCGCGTCGATGATCACACCCGCGGAGTTGGGCGAGTCCCACACCTCGAGCTTGAGCTCGATGTTCAGGGGAACATCGCCGAAGTTGCGACCTTCTAGGCGGATGTAAGCCCACTTGCGGTCGTCGAGCCATGCAACATGGTCCGACGGGCCGATGTGAACGTCGTTGGCCTCGATGCCGTGCTCCACCTGGCTGGTGACCGACTGGGTCTTGGAGATCTTCTTGGATTCGAGGCGCTCGCGCTCCAGCATGTTCTTGAAGTCCATGTTGCCGCCCACGTTGAGCTGGTAGGTCCGGTCGAGGACCAGGCCCCGATCCTCGAAGAGACGGGCCAGGATGCGGTGGACGATGGTGGCGCCGACCTGGCTCTTGATGTCATCGCCGATGATCGGAACGCCGGCGTCGGTGAACTTCTGCGCCCATTCGGGGTCGGAGGCGATGAAGACCGGGATGGCGTTGACGAACGCGACCTTGGCGTCGAGGCAGGCTTGGGCATAGTGCTTCTGTGCTTCCTCCGACCCGACTGGGAGGTAGGACACGAGAACGTCCGCACCGGACGCTCGCAGCGCCTCGACCACGTCGATCGGTTCGAGTGGAGACTCCTCGATGACCTGCCGGTAGTACTTGCCCAGACCGTCGAAGGTCGGACCTCGCTGCACCTCGACGCCGATGTCACCCACTGGCGCGAAGCGGATCGTGTTGTTCTGCCCGGCGAAGACCGCCTTGCCGAGGTCGAGGCCGACTTTGGTGGCATCCACGTCGAATGCCGCGACGAACTCGACGTCGCCCACGTGGTAGCCGCCAAGCTCGACATGCATCAGGCCTGGTACGGCATCCGCCGGGTCGGCGTTGCGGTAGTACTCGACACCTTGGACCAGCGAGCTGGCACAGTTGCCCACGCCAGCGATGGCGACACGGATCTTGGAGCTCATAGGGGGTTGTCCTCCTCGTGCCGCGCCGGTGGCGCGGCTTGATGGTCCTGTGGCGCTGCGGCACCAAGCACCTCGGGCGCGATGTCTCCATGCGCCTCGGTTGCGGTGTCGCGCAGCCCCGACAGGCTGGGCCGGTCGGCCCGTTTAGGCGATGATGCCGGAGCAAGCTCCGGCGCCGCGGAATGGCCCGCTGGCGCACCGGTCCTCGGCACTGCACCGGCAGGTAGAGCCGGCTGGTCGGCGCCGGCGCGCTCACGGGCGATCAGCTGCTCGATCCAGGAGATGTCGTGCTCGGTGGACTCGCGGTCGTGCTCGACCAGGCTCCGTCCGTAGGTGTCGAGACGGTCAACCCCGGCGCGAACCCGTACCCGGGTTCGCGCCAACCGGTCGAGCAGGTGCAGCCGGCGCCGCTCGAGCATCCCCAGCCGGGCGTCGGAGGGCAGGTGGCGGGCGAACACCAACCGTAGGTTGAACATCCGATCGTCGTCACTGGACTCAGCGTCGGCTGCCAACAGCTCCTCGAAGAGCTCTGCGCCGTGCGGGGTGATGCCGTAGACCTTCTTGCCCCGGGTCCCTTTCGTGACTGCCCGGCGCGCCCGGTAGGCCGCCAGCTCGCCACCGAGCGAGCCGGTCATGGGCACGGTCGCGAGTGCGGCTTCGCTGCGAGCTTCCACGGCCTTGACCGCGCCGGCACGCTCGAGCCGCCCGAGGGCCGGGTACAGCGAGCCGAACGAGACGCCGAGGCCGTGGCCCAGTGTGTCCGCCAGGCGCTTCTTCAACTCGTAGCCGTGCAACTCCTGCTCGGTGAGCAAGCCCAGGATGGCCAGTTCCAACATTGAAACCCAGTCTACACTATCCGATGTATCGATCCGATATATCGACCACACCTCCGCGAGCATACGGTGGAGCGGTAGGCAGCGGTAGGGTTTCTGGGTGATGAGCTTCAGGCCGGAGTCGCTACGTGGTGCCGGCAACGATGTCGCCGGTCATGTCGACTACCGCCTGGCCCGAAACTCCGTCGTCAGCGAGTACCGCAAGGGCCGGCTGTCACGCCTCGACGTCTGCGATGCCCATCCCGAGCTCCTCCGAGCCGCCACCAATGTGGGCGAGGAAACTCGGGAGGACTGCCCGATCTGCGAAGAGGTCAAGGTTCGCCTGGTGTCCTACGTTTTCGGTAGTCGCCTCCCCCCGAGCGGCAAGTGCGTGACCACCAAGCGGGAGCTGGCCCGGCTGTCCAAGGGTGCTGCCGACCTGTCTTGCTATGTCGTTGAGGTATGTCCCAGCTGCTCGTGGAACCACCTGGCACAGACTTTCGCCCTGGGCCGGACGTCGCGTCCGGCTGGTCGGAGCGGCGCCTGACGGAGGGGCCGGCTTTCGGGCCATGGCTGACCGGTGGCATGCTGCCGGAGGCCGCCGTCCCTGGGGGCCCTCCAATACCATGGCCCCTCCTCGTCCCCCAGGTGGCAGAGGTCAGCTCCGCTGGTCTGACCTCACCCCGCGCCAACAAGCTGCCGTCTTACAGCGCCGAGCCGCGGCCGAACGTAGTGCCGCGCCACGCACGGGCGCGCCACGCACGCGCAACCCACGCACGGGCAACCCACGCAAGGCCGCCGCCCCGGTCGAGCCTCGCCGGAGCTTCCTCTGGCGGTGGCGCCGGGCTCTGTTCGTCATGAGTCTTCTCTTCTTCGCCACCCTCGCCGCCGCCTTCTACGCCATGTCCAGGGTCACCCTGCCGACGCCACAGCCGCTCTCACAGACCTCGTTCGTCTACGACGCCAACGGCCAGCTCCTTACCAGTTACCAGCTGGAAAACCGGGTCAGCGTCCCGCTGTCCGCCGTACCGCAGGTTCTGATCGACGCGGTGGTATCGACCGAGGATCGACATTTCTTCACCGAAGGCGCAGTCAACCCGATCAGCATGCTCCGGGCGTTCATCTCCGATCTGAGGGGCAACAGCCTCCAGGGTGGCTCGACCATCACCCAGCAATACGTCAAGCAGGCCTACCTGACGCCCCAGCGGACCTTGACCCGGAAGATCAAGGAAGCGGCCATAGCGGTCAAGTTGGGCCATCGGGACTCCAAGAAAACGATCCTCGACAACTATCTGAACACCATCTACTTCGGGCGGGGGGCCTACGGAGTTCAGGCTGCGTCAGAGGCGTACTTCGGCAAGCCCGTGCAGCAAGACGGCCTGCGGGAAGCATCCCTGCTGGCCGGCTTGATCCGGGAGCCCGATCTCGCCGACCCGGCCCACGACCCGGCGCTGGCCCGACAGAACCAGTCCGACACCCTGGCCGCGATGGTGCGTGACAAGAAGATAAGCCCGGCCCAAGCCGGCGGCGTGCGAGCCCAGGCCATGTCCAGCTACGTGCTCTCGCCGGCGTCCGCCGCGGCACAGGGCCCTGCCCCAGTTGCGGGTGACGCCTACTACCTGACCGCAGTGCGCGAGGAGCTGCTCGCCAAGTTCCCCGCCAGCGAGGTGGACGGCGGAGGGCTGAGGGTCTACACCACGCTTGACCCCAACCTGCAGGCCAAGGCCTATGACAGCGTCTACGGGTCCAACCCCAACCACCTCGACCCCTCGGCCGGTCAACCGGCAGGTGCACTGGTGAGTGTGGACGACCACGGCGACGTCCGCGCGATGGTGGGTGGCCAGGGCTACCAGTCCACCTACCAAGGTTCGCAGGTCAACCTGGCACTCGGTACCGCCGGGGGCGGCAGTGGACGTCAGGCTGGGTCCACCTTCAAGGCGTTCATGCTGGCCTACCTGATCAAGGAGGGTTACTCGATCTACTCGACCTTCCCGGCGCCGCCCGAAGTTGTGGTG
This sequence comes from Actinomycetes bacterium, assembly GCA_021809105.1. Taxonomy (GTDB): domain Bacteria; phylum Actinomycetota; class Acidimicrobiia; order Acidimicrobiales; family Palsa-688; genus Acidiferrimicrobium. Next base: position 10,979 of record JAKBAM010000035.1, on the reverse strand, counting down.
CCGCACGGCAACACCGACGGGACGCCGTGGGATGTGAAGAACTTCGAAGGGGAGGCCGGCAGCGCAGCCACCACCGTGCTCGATGCCACCGCCCAATCGATCAACACCGTTTACGCGCAGATCGTGGAGAAGCTGGGCCCCCAGCACCTCACCGACATGGCGGAGGCGTTCGGGATCAGCCCCAAGGAGATGCCGGCGCCTCCTGGTTACCCGTCCGAAGTCCTCGGGACTCGAGATGTCTCGCCGCTCGAGATGGCGGCCGCCTACGCCACCCTGGCCAATCACGGCGTCTACACCTCGCCGGTGTTGATCACGAAGGTGACCACCGCGAGTGGCAAGCCCCTCCCATGGGCGACCCCGACCACCCGCCAGGTGCTGAGCCAGCACGAAGCCGCTGTCGAAACGTACGTCTTGGAGCACGTAGTGCTCCAGGGCACCGGCGGAGCGGCTGGGAATCTAGGTACGCCGATCGCCGGCAAGACCGGCACGACGGAGAACTCCGCCGATGCCTGGTTCATCGGCTATACCCCCCACCTGACCACCGCGGTGTGGATGGGCTACCCGACCGGCAGCACACCGATGACCAACCTCAGCCATGACGGGCACTTCTACACGAGCGTCCAAGGGGGGGGAATACCCGCCCAGCTCTGGCACACCTACATGGCGTCGGTGCTGACGGCCAACCCCGGTGCCGGCGGCACGTTCGATCCCGTCTACCACTTCGGCGGTCGGACTCTGGCGCCACCCGATCCCAGCACCCTCGGGTATCCCCAGGGCCTGGGCACGACGACGACGACGACGCGTCCTGCGGGGACCACCCCGACGACCTTGACCACCACCCCGACGACGACGGCGACGAAGCCAACTACTGCCCCCACTACTGCCCTCACCACGCCCAGCACCATCCCGTCACCCACCACCGCGTCTCCCCCGTCGACGGCAGGGCGGCCGGCACCGACCACTACGGCTGGATAGGACCCGCCGGGGCGGCCGTCTCGTGGGGATACTGGGACCGGCACGGAAAGCACCACCGCTCGACCTCCTCGACCCGATGGATCTCGGGTACTAAGTAGAGGCGGTGCACGTCCTCCAGGTCGTGGGAGTCAGAGCCGCACATATCGCAGCGCACGGGCAGCAGGATAGGGGTAACCTTCCGGCTACCGCCGGCAGCCGAGGGGCGCTGGACGGAACACAGGAGGTACAGATGACGACGGTGCCAGAAGTTCGCGCCCGGAAGGGGTCCGCACCGCTGGTGATGGTCACCGCCTACGACTCGCCGGGGGCCCGGGCCGCCGACGAGGCTGGCGTAGACCTGTTGCTGGTCGGCGACTCAGTGGCCATGACGGTACTCGGCTACCCCGACACCTTGCACGTGACGGTGGAGGACATGGTGCACCACACCGCGGCAGTCGCACGGGCCAAGCCGGCGGCGTTGATAGTGGCCGACCTCCCCTGGCTGAGTTACCACACGTCTCGCCGCGACGCCGTGAGCAACGCGGGACGGCTTGTCCGTGCCGGCGCTCGAGCGGTCAAGCTGGAGGGTGGCCGCAAGCGGGTGGCGGTGGTAGAGGCCTTGGTAGACGCCGAAATTCCGGTCATGGGCCATCTGGGACTGACCCCGCAAAGCTTCCATGCCATGGGCGGCTTCAAGGTGCAGGGCAAGGGCCTCGATGCAGCCCGCCAGGTCATCGATGACGCGAAGGCGCTCGACGCGGCTGGATGCTTCGCTGTCGTGCTCGAGGGGATCCCCACCGAGGTAGCACGACTAGTGACTGACAACATCGAGATCCCTACGATCGGCATCGGCGCCGGCCCCTCCTGCGACGGCCAGGTGTTGGTCTGGCATGACGTGTTGGGGTTCGGTGGCGGCGATTATGCCGTGGCACCAAAGTTCGTCCGCCGCTACGCGGACCTACGCTCGGCGGCCATCGAAGGCATCGCTGCCTACGCGGCTGACGTGCGCTCGCGTGCGTTTCCTTCGGATTCGGAGAGCTATCACCTGCGCCCCGACGTAGCCGAGGCTCTCCTCTAGCCTCTTCTTCTCGAGCGTGCGGCGTCCGGTTCGTTTCCATGCCGCCCGTCCGGGGAACGTACCTGCCATGAGCAACATCGATGACGCCAAGGGCAAGGTCAAGGAAGCTGCCGGGGACCTCACTGGGAACGACGAGCTGAAGCGCAAGGGCAAGGTCGACCAGGCGAGCGGCAAGCTCAAGGACGGCATCGATTCCGCCAAGGACAAGGTGGGAAACGTCCTCGACAGGGAGTGACCGCCGCGTCGTGAGGGGCCTGTCGGGACCTCCGCTGGGTGTGCGCACGCCGCCCTGGACTGCCTCCACCGTCCGCCCCGGCGGGCGGTGGTCGCGCGCCCGGGCCTTCGCTCCATCCGATCAGCCGAGGGGGCTGCGAGTCAGCTCACCCGCCGAGTATCGGAGCCCCTACGCCGGCCGAGCCCCCGGCGGGCCGCCCATCCCGAGGCGCCTATCACCACTTGGCGCAATAGCCCCACGTCGGGGACGACCATTACGGAGGAGCGACCCTGCTGAGTGCTGCGCCCATCCCGGGTGGTCGCCAGCAGGACTACCCGTGCCTCTGCCAATCGGGCGAACTCCTCGGCGCTTCCGCCCCGGTCCGGGTGGGCCATCCACGCTCTTCGCCTGAAGGCGTCCTCGACCTGCGCGGGCGCCGCGGGGGGCTGCACCTCCAGGAGCAGGCGAGCGCGATCCGGGGTCATCGCAGGCAGCCTATGCCCGACGCTCCCACCCCCCGTGGCGCTCATCGCTGTGTCGCACCCCCATGTCATGCTGACCGTGTGAGGGACAGCGTCGACTATCATCAGCAAGCTAGCCCTGCTCCGGAGAGACCGGAGCCCCGAGCCCACCGTGGCCGGGTCCAGAGGGAGGAGTGTGAGGCCATGAGGCCCTACGAAGTGATGGTCATCGTCGACGCGGCTTTGGATGACGACGTCATCCGAGCCACCATCGACCGAGCGACGGCGCTGGTCACCAGCAAGGGTGGCGCCGTGGGCAAGGTAGACCGGTGGGGCAAGCGTCGCTTCGCCTACGAGGTCAATCACCGTAACGAGGGTTACTACGCCCTCATCGAGACGACAGCCGAGCCGACGACCATGGCCGAGCTCGACCGGATGCTCCATCTAGCGGACGAGGTCGTCCGCCACAAAGTGATCCGGCTTCCCGACAAGGTGGCCGGTCGCGCAGCTCGCCCGCCCGCCGCCGAGGGCGTTGCGGCTGCCTCGACACAGGGAGCATAGCCATGGCAAGCAACAGCACAGTCACCATCATCGGCAATCTGACCAGGGACCCGGAGCTGCGCTTCACTCCATCCGGGCAGGCCACCGCCAGCTTCGGCGTGGCGGTCAACCGGAGCTGGCAGAACCGCCAGACCCAGGAGTGGCAGGAGCAGACGTCGTTCTTCGACGTCGTCTGCTGGGCTGCCTTGGCCGAGAACGCCGCTCAGTCGCTCACCAGAGGCACGAGGGTCGTGGTGTCCGGCCGCCTGGAGCAGCGGTCCTGGGAGAACCAGGAGGGCGAAAAGCGCTCCAAGATCGAGATCGTCGCCGACGATGTCGCACCGAGTTTGCGCTTCGCCACCGTGCAGATCAGCCGCAACGAGCGCCGGGGCCCCGATGGCCCCGCTGGCAACTACAGCACAGCTGGTAGTTCCAGCGGTGCCCAGGGTCCCTCCAACCAGGGTGCCGGTTACGCCGCCAGCCAGCCCGCCGGCCGGTCAGCCGGCAACGAGGCGCCACAGGGCGACTACCAATACGAAGAGGAGCCGTTCTAAGCGATGGCACGCAACAACGATCGGGACCGCGGCAAGCGGACCGTCAAGGATTCTCGACCCCGCGGCAAGAAGAAGGTCTGCATCTTCTGCAAGGAGCACGTCGAGTGGGTCGACTACAAGGACATCAACCTCCTGCGCCGGTTTATGAGCGACAGGGGCAAGATTCGAGCTCGCCGCGTCACGGGTAACTGTTCCCAGCACCAGCGGGACGTCCAGGTGGCCATCAAGACCGCTCGGGAGCTGGCTCTGCTGCCCTACACGCAGCGCACTGTCAGCGAGCGAGGCCCCGGGCGCGGTCCCCGCAGCGGGGGGCGCCGAGATGGCGAGCGGGGGGACGATCGCGAGGGGACGGCAGCCGGAGGCAACGCCATGGCGGACGCCGATGACGCCGATGACGCCGATGACGCCGAGCTCGAGGAAGTGGACGCCTGATGCGCATCGTCCTCCGTGCCGACACACCCAACCTGGGCAAGCGCGGTGACATCCTCGACGTAGCCGACGGCTACGCGCGCAACTTCCTGCTTCCCAAGGGCCATGCCATCCGTGCCACGCCGGGCGTCACGGCACAAGCCAACGCTATGCGGCGCTCCCGGGACCTCCGAGACGCCAAGGACCGTGAGGCAGCGGAGATCGTGGCGCGCACTCTCGTGCCTGCCGTCATCCGCATCCCGGCCCGAGCCGGCGCCGGAGACAAGCTGTTCGGATCGGTGACCGCTTCCGACGTGGCTGAGGCCGTAGCCGACCAGACCAGCGTGATCCTGGACCGCCGGCGATTGCACCTAGAGGAACCGATCAAGACATTGGGCACCCACGAGATCCCGGTGAAGTTGCACAGCGACGTCGAGTTCCGGGTGACCGTCGAGGTCGTCAAGGGCTGACCTTCACCACGCAAGCGAAGAGAGGCGCCGCGTTCCCGGCGCCTCTCTTCGCGTCGGGCGGCGGAATGTCACAGGGTCCAGAGAGAGTGGTTGGATGCCGGCCAGAGCTCCGTCCACACCGCCGACGGGTTATCCGACCATCATCCACAGGAGATCCCCTGACGATCCACTAGCCGTTCCCCAGCCGCAGCGGTCATGGTGAGGCCCCTAATGGTGCAGTCACTCGAAGACGCCCGTCGCCGGTCCGGTGCTGCCACCCGCAGTGCTCCGGGGCGCGTCCCGCCCCACAACCTCCAGGCGGAGCAGTCGCTCATCGGTGCCATGCTCCTGTCCCGCGACGCCATCGCAGCCGCAGTGGAGGCGTGCGGCGCCGACGACTTCTACAAGCCGGCGCACGGGCACACCTTCGACGCCATCACGTCCCTGTATGGCCAAGGTGAGCCGGCCGATCCGGTCACTGTGGCCGATGAGCTCAACCGGGCTGGCCTTCTCGACTCCGTCGGCGGCCTGCCCGCCCTTCTGTCGATGCAGTCGGACACGCCGGCCACGGCCAACGCCGGCCGCTACGCCCGAATCGTCGAGGAGCATGCTCTCCTCCGCCGCCTCATCGGCGTCGCCGGCGAGATCGCAGAGCTTGGCTACAGCACCCCCGAGGACGTCGAAGCCGTGGTCGATCGGGCCGAGACCATGGTCTTCGAGGTCGCCGAGCGCCGCACCACCGACACTCTCAAGCCGCTCAACAAGCTGCTCGAGGACAGCCTGGACCGGCTGGAGGCGCTCTATGAGCGTGGCGAGGCTGTCACTGGCGTTCCGACAGGTTTCGTGGATCTCGACGAGCGCCTGTCGGGACTGCAGAAGTCGGCTCTGCTGATCGTCGGAGCGCGGCCCGCCATGGGCAAGACAGCATTCGCACTTGGAATCGCCGCCCACGCCGCCATGGAGGCCCAGGAGCCGGTACTGCTTTTCTCACTGGAGATGAGCCACGCCGAGGTCACCCAGCGGCTCTTGGTGGCCGAGGCACGCGTCGACGCCAACCGGATTCGCAACGGTCGGTTGTTGGAGACCGACTGGCCGAAGATCTCCAACGCCATCGGCCGGCTGGGCGAGGCCCCCCTGTTCATCGACGACAACCCCAACCTGACGGTGATGGAGCTTCGGGCCAAGGCTCGCCGGTTGAAGGCCAGGCAGGGAAGCCTCGGCTTGATCATCGTCGATTACCTCCAACTGATGTCGGGTCGGCGCAACGCCGAGAACCGGCAAGTAGAGATATCAGAGATCAGCCGTGGCCTGAAGATCCTGGCCCGAGAGCTCGACGTGCCGGTGATCGCTCTCTCGCAGCTGTCGCGAAATCTCGAAGCGCGGGCTGACAAGCGACCAATCCTCGCTGACCTCCGGGAGTCAGGTTCGTTGGAGCAGGACGCCGACGTCGTCATGTTCCTGTACAGGGACGAGATCTACAACCCCGAGAGCCCCGATCGCGGCACCGCTGAGATCATCGTGGCCAAGCACCGCAACGGGCCGACCGGCAAGGCGCAACTGGCCTTCCTCGACCACTTCACCAGGTTCGCCAACATGGCTCGCGTCTAAGCGTGCGACGCCGTGTCAACGGGTGATCTGCGACCAGCTGCGGTACAGCTGGTTCCGGCAGGCTCCGGTAAGGGATAGTTGACCAGTGCACGCGTGGAAGACGACCCGGCGCCTGGCGCGGAGATCAGCGCTGCGGTGCTAGGTTCGTCGCACTGTCCGGGCTACCGGAGCAGGAGAGCGGCTCCTTCCCTGGGGGGCGTCGATGGGGCGGTCCGTGTGGCTCCTTCGGTGACCTCGCCGTGTTCTCCACAACATGTGGATCATCTTGTGGACAATCGAGGCTCGACGAGGCAGAGGACCAGGTGAACGACGCAGGAGAAGTGTGGAAGACCTGCTCGGAGCTACTGCAGGTCCAGGTTTCCGAAGCAACTTGGCGGGCCTGGTTCGCCAGCCTGGAAGCCGAGGTCCTCGAGGACGAGTGCTTGGCGCTCTCGGCCCCGAGCTCATTGGTCCGCGAACGCATCGAGGACCGGTACCTCGGCCTTATCCAGGGTGTCCTCGAGGACGAGCTACGCCGACCCCTGCGAGTGAAGCTGCTGGTCAGGCGCCCTTCTGAGCATCTCGACGACGGCACGGACCACGCCCCGCGCCAGGCGTCGCCCGGCGGGGACATGCTCGCCCACCAGAGTCAGGGAGCTTCCAGCACCACCCACGGCCTCTCCGCGGAAGCTCCGGGGGAGGGGCGAGGGCAGGAGGGGAGAGATGACGGCCGCAACATGCGACCACCCCCTCGCTCGGAGGCACCAGTACTCAACCCTCGCTACCGCTTCGAGGCCTTCGTCATCGGGGCCACCAACCGCTTCGCACACGCCGCAGCTCAGCGGGTAGCAGAGAAGCCGGCCGCTTCCTACAACCCGCTGTTCATTCACGGCGACAGCGGGCTCGGCAAGACCCACCTGCTCCACGCCATCGGCCACTACGTAGCCGACAACTTCCCCGCCATGTCGGTCCGCTACGTCTCCACTGAGACGTTTATGAACGACTTCGTCGACGCCATCCGGACTAACGGCCAGACCAGTTTCAAGCGCCGCTACAGGGACTGCGACGTCCTCCTCGTCGATGACATCCAGTTCATGGAGGGCAAGGAAGGCCTCCAGGAGGAGTTCTTCCACACGTTCAACTCGCTCTACGAGGGGGCCCGCCAGATAGTCCTGTCGTCGGATCGCCACCCACGTTCGATCGCCACGCTGGAGGACCGCCTCCGCAGCCGCTTCGAGTGGGGCCTGATCACCGACGTGCAGCCTCCCGAGCTCGAGACCCGGCTGGCTATCCTGCGCAAGAAGGCGGAATCCGAGCGGGTCCCGATCCCACCCGAGGTCCTGGAGCTGATCGCCACCCACGTTCGCGACAACATCCGGGAGCTGGAAGGCGCCCTGATCCGTGTGTCGGCGTTCGCCAGCCTCAACCAGAAGCCCCTCACCCTGAGCGTCGCCGAGACGGTGCTCTCCGACATACTCGACGCTGGGCGACCGCGTCAGATCACCCCGAAGGTGATCCTCGAGACCACCGCCGCCATGTTCGACTTCAGCATCGACGACATCTGCGGTACCAGCCGGCGGCGGCCGCTGGTCAACGCCCGCCAGATCGGTATGTACGTGTTCAGGGACCTCACTGACTTCAGTTACCCCGCCATCGCCCGGGAGTTCGGTGGGCGAGATCACACGACGGTGATCCACGCGGTGGAAAAAGTGTCCCGTCTGATGATGGAGCGTCGTCAGACCTACGACCAAGTGACAGAGCTCATCCATCGGATCAAGGGTGGGACATCATGAAAGACGCTGGATTCCAGTGCGCAACCTGGGGGACAGGGTGTGTCGGTGCGTTGTGATTCCGAGGGACGACTGCAGCGCCCCCCACAGGGTGTCCCTGGCGCCGTCGCTGGCCTGTGCGATCCTGGGGATGACGTCAGGTTGGCCTCAGGGGTGCTGACCAGCGTCGTTGTCCTGTCATCCACAATTCACAGGACCTACTACCACTCCTACAAGAAGATCTACTTAGAAGAGAAGAAGCAGGGGAAGTTGTTGCAACGACGGAAGGCATGCCAGTGAAGCTGCGATGCGAACGTGACGTCCTCGTCGACGCGCTCAGCAACGCCGGGCGGGCGGTGGCCGGACGCAGCGGGGCCCTACCCGTGCTGTCGGGAGTCCGCCTCGATGTGATCGGTGACGGGCTGACGGTGACCGGCACCGACTTGGATCTCACGATCAGCGTGTCTCTCCAGGTCAACGGGGTGACCGACGGCGTGGTCGTCGCCCCCGGTCGCCTCGTGACCGACATTGTCAGGGCCCTGGATCCGGGGGCGGTGACACTGGAGTCAGGTGATGGGGATGGGGGTGACGAGGACCTGAGGATCACCGCTGGCCGTTCGGCGTTCACCGTCCGCACCCATCCTGCGGCCGACTTCCCGCGCCTGCCAAGCCCGTCGGGGGAGGCGGTGACCCTGCCGGCGGAGGGGCTGTCAGAGGCCTTGCGCCAGGTGGTGAGGGCGGCTTCGGGGGAGGATTCTCGCCCGATTCTGACCGGGGTGTTGATGGCTGCCGAGGGGGAGGGGCTGCGATTGGTGGCCACCGACTCCTATCGCCTGGCGGTGAGGGACCTTCCAGGTGCCGGCGTCCTGTCCGAGGGACAGAAGGTGCTGGTTCCGTCGCGAGCACTCGGCGAGTTGCAGCGTCTGCTCGGCTCGGCGGCAGGGGGCGACGTGCAGCTGCGCCTGGGTCAGCACGACGCGACCTTTGGCACGGGGTCAGTGTCCCTGACCTCCCGGCTGATCGAGGGTGAGTTCCCCAACTATCGCCAGCTCATCCCGGCCAGCTACCCCAACCGCCTGGTGATCGGCCGGGAGCCCCTGCTCGACGCTGTGAGACGGGTCAAGCTGCTGGCTCGTGACGCCACCACGCCGGTGCGGGTTGCCCTGCGTCCCGACGGCATCGAGCTGACGGTGATCACCACTGACTGGGGCACGGCGACCGAGGATGTCGACGCGAAGTACGAGGGTTCGGAGATGACCGTGGCCTTCAATCCGGCGTACCTGATCGAAGGGGCAGAAGCGGTGCCCACCGACGAGATCGTGCTCGATGTCCTCGATGCCTTGAAGCCGGCCACTCTTCGCCCCACTGAAAGTGACGAGTACCTGTACCTGCTGATGCCCGTGCGCGTTTCCTGAACCTGCCCCGGTGCGATTGGAGCGGCTATGGCTGACGGACTTCCGGTCCTACCAGGTCGCGGACCTGGCGCCAGCGCCTGAGGGGCTGACGGTCGTATCGGGCGCCAACGGCGAGGGCAAGACCAACCTCCTGGAGGCAGTGGGCTACCTGGCGACACTGCGTAGCTTCCGTGGGGCGCCCGGTGAGGCGCTGATCCGAGTCGGGGCGTCCCAGGCGGTCGTGCGAGCCGAGGTGGACCGGGATGGTCGGCGCCTGCTGATCGAGGCGGAGCTGCGCCCCACCGGCCGCGACCGTGTGCAGGTGAATCGCCAGCCGTTGCGGAGGGCCCGGGACTTGCTCGGATCCCTGCAAGTCACGGTGTTTTCCCCCGACGACCTCATGCTGGTCAAGGGTGGACCATCGGCCCGGCGGGAGTACCTGGACGGTCTCCTGGTGGCCCTCCATCCGAGACACGACGCGACGCAGAGCGAGGTAGACCGCGTACTGCGCCAACGCAACGCCCTGCTCCGTCAGGCGGGGGGCCGGCCCACCCCTGAGCTGGTAGCGACCCTCGATGTGTGGGACGCCAAACTGGCAGCCGCCGGGGAAACCCTGGTCGCAGCCCGGGCCGGATTGGCGGCTGCTCTCTCGCCCGTCGCTTCGACGACCTACGAGCGGGTATCGGGGTCGTCTCCTCCGTGCCGCGACGGCATCCGACTGGCCTACCAGAGGAGCTGGGAGGGGACGCTGGCCGACGCGTTGGCTAGGGCGCGCCCTGATGACTTGCGCAGGGGCGTGAGCACCGTCGGCCCGCACCGTGACGAGCTGGGGGCGTGGATCGGCGACATGCCAGCCCGGACCCACTCCTCGCAGGGCGAGCAACGGTCGCTGGCACTGGCTCTGCGCCTGGCCGGCCACTCGGTGGTCACTGCGCGGTTGGAGACGCCACCTGTGCTGCTGCTCGACGACGTCTTCTCGGAGTTGGATCAGGACCGCTCGGCGGCTCTGCTCGCCGCTTTGCCGGAGGGGCAGGCCCTGCTCACCACCGCCAGCGTGCTGCCCCCCGGCGCCGCACCAGCCGTAGTGGTGCACGTCGATGGTGGGAAAGTGTTGTCGTGACGACCTGGCGTCCCTCCCGACCGCCGCGCTCGCAGCAGGATCCGGTCCCGGTAGGGTCCTCCCTCGACCGGTTGGCCCGGCGACTCGGAGCCCCTCCACCCGACGTCCTCACCGCGGTGTTCGCCCGCTGGGAGGAGATGGTAGGTCCCCACGTGGCCGCCCACGCCACGCCGCGCAGCCTGAGGGGTGGGGTGCTTGTGATCAGTGTCGATCAGCCGGCGTGGGCTACTCAGCTGCGTATGCTCTCCGGGGACCTCCTCGCCCGGCTGGCAGCTGCCGCCCCTGATCCTTCTGCGGTGCGCGAGTTGCGAGTAGTCGTGAGGCGCTAGACGCCGTCGGGACACCCCCCTCTGATAAACTACGACCATCGCGTTTCGCGCTGCTGACCAGCACGTTCGTCCTGATCTGACAGCCAGGCTCGTGCGGGTGGAGGCCCAATCGGGTCGGCGCC
>JAKBAM010000083.1 GCA_021809105.1 Actinomycetes bacterium | reverse complement strand
CGGCCTACCTGGCCGACGTTCCGCTCCTGCTCTCCGATGTCACCGCCGGCGCCCTCCCCGGCGACGGCGAAGGGCGTGCCAGCGGCCCGGGCATGCGTGCGCCCCTCCGCGTGGATGGACGGCTCATCGGCACCCTGGGCGTGAGCGGCAGCACCACGCCAAGAGCAACGACAGCCGAAGACCTCCGGCTCCTCGAGACGCTGGCCAACCACGCTGCGGTGTTCCTCGAGCGCAACCGGCTCGTCGATCGGCTCAGGCACGATTCCTCCCACGACCATCTGACCGGCCTCCCCAACCGGCGCCGCTTCAACGACCTGATCGCGGTGGCGCCACGCCCGACCGCGATCCTCCTTGCCGACCTCGATCGCTTCAAGGAGATCAACGACACCCTCGGACATGACCACGGCGATCTCCTCCTGATCTCGGTGGCCCAGCGCCTGTCGGCGCACTTCCCCGGTTCGGTGGTGGCCCGCCTCGGCGGCGACGAGTTCGGCGTCCTTCTGTCCGACACGGCGGCCGGAGATGCCACGCAGGCGGCGGTATCCCTGCTCACAGGCCTGGAGCAGCCCTTCTCGGTCGGGGTCCTCGACCTGGAGATCACGGCCAGCGTCGGCCTCGCCGTCGCCATCGACGGCGACGACCCGACCAGGCTCCTGCAGCAGGCCGATGTGGCTATGTATGCGGCCAAGGCGGCTCACAGCGGCTGGGAGACCTACTCGGCCAGCCGAGACCACTACAGCCCGTGGCGCCTGTCCCTGGCCAGCGACTTGCGAAAGGGCATCTCAGCAGGCGAGCTGGAAGTCCACTTCCAACCGAAGGCGCAGCTCCTGGATTCGAGGGTGTCTGGCGTGGAAGCCCTCGTCCGCTGGCGCCACCCGCGCTACGGGCTCCTCAGCCCGGATCAGTTCATATCCGTCGCCGAGCACGCCGGGCTCATCCGACCGCTCACCATGGCGGTCCTGTCGGCTGCCTGCGAGCAGCACACCCGGCTGCAGTCGATCGGCTTCACCTTGGACATCGCCGTCAACCTCTCGGTGCGCTCCGTCCTGGACGTCAACCTGCCGGACCAGATCCACGACGTTTTGCTCAGCCACGATGTCGACCCGGGTGCCTTGACCCTGGAGATCACCGAGGGAAGCCTCATGGCCGACCCGGCCCGCACGATCGGGGTACTCGGCCGGCTCTCCTCGCTCGGGATCTCGATCTCGATCGACGATTTCGGGACCGGCTACTCCTCGCTCGGCTACCTCAAGCGCCTGCCCGCGACCGAGGTCAAGATCGACCGCAGCTTCGTGAGCGGGATGTCGACTGATCCGAGCGACGACGCGATCGTTCGCTCTACCGTGGACCTGGCCCACAACCTCGGGCTTCGCGCCGTAGCCGAGGGCATCGAGGATCCAGTCACTTGGGATCGCCTCGCCACGATCGGATGCGACCAAGGCCAGGGATACTTCCTGAGCGCGCCCCTACCAAGTGACGCACTGTTACCGTGGCTGCTGCGCACCCGGTCCACCGACCCTCTCCCCTGACCGCCCGCGCCGGCAGGTTTCGACGGCCGTATCGGCCGGTCAGCTGCCGGCTGAGCACGTATCGGGCCCCGCGCCCCGCTGACGAGTGCCGAGGCCGACCCCACACTACGCTCAGCGACCTACGGCCCCATCATGACGCCCCGCCCACTCTCACCCGAGCCGTCCCCGGCAATCCGCCCGCTTGCGACGCCGGCCGGGTCGGACAAGAGGCGCTGCGGCCTTCTCGGTCGATCCGTCCGGCTGCTCGTACTGGCCGGAGCGCTGTGGTCCACGACGGCGATCTACCCGGGCGCCGCATCCACGGCGACTGCGGCGAGCCCGTCGTTCACCTGGACCACCGGGACGACCGCCGGCCCGCCGCCCCTGCGCAACCCAGCGATGGCATATGACGGCGACACCCAGGACGTAGTGCTCTTTGGGGGGACCCTTCCCAACGGGACGTTGTCCAACCAGACCTGGGTTTTCAACGGGACCTCATGGAGCGCTGCCGGCGGCGGCCCTGCTGCGCGCAGTGGAGCTTCCATGGCCTTCGATGCCGTCCACCACCAGCTCATCCTGTTCGGCGGCCTAGGCGCCAACGGCAACTACCTGGGCGACACCTGGGCATGGAACGGTGCGTCGTGGTACCTCGACACCCCGAGCGGCGCGCTTCCGCCGGGCCGGCAGGGGGCTGCGCTGACCGCCGACCCCGCCGGCAACCTGGTGCTCTTCGGGGGAACGGGAATTGCGCCTCCGGCGGCCGGGACCAACCAGACGACGACGACCCTGGGGTCGCCAGGGTCGTCACCCGCCGCCGGAGCGACCTCGGTGCCCGCCGTCAGCACACTCGACGACACTTGGACCTGGGACGGCGCAACATGGACTCAGGCGACCACACCTCCGGGACTGACCGCCCGCACGGGTGCGGCCGCCGCTTTCGACCCGGTCCACGACGTGACCGTCCTCTTCGGTGGTGCGCCCACGCCCGACGGCACCGGTACGGCGTTGGCCGACACCTGGACATGGAACGGCACCACATGGATGCAGGTGACGCCTGCCACCAACCCACCGGGCCGGGAAGGGGCGGCGCTCGTCGGCGATCCCGTGGTCGGCGGCGCGGTGCTCTTCGGGGGCTCCGACCAGGGGATCCCGATCGGGGACTCTTGGACCTGGACCGGCACGACCTGGACCCCATTGAGCGCCACGGGTGCGCCACCAGCGACGGCGGCAGCCGCAGGCGCCTACGACCCCGCCGGCGGCAAGCTGATCGTCTACGGCGGATACGCCGCCGGCGGCGCGCCGGTAGCCAGCACTTACATGCTGGGCGCAGCAGCTTCTCCGCTCCCACCCGCTCCGGTAGCGACCACCACCGGCAGCCCACTCGTGACGGTCCCGACCGTCATCGGGCGCACCAACCCCACCCCAACGACGGCTGGCAGCCAGCCCGCGTCGACGAGGCCGCTACCCACGACAACGGTCACGACATCAGCGGGTGCTCGAATCACCGCCCCGCCTCCGTCCACGCCGCCGGCGGCGGTCGAGAAGGTACGCCCGGGGGCATCGGTAGTGCTCCTAGGCGCAGGATTCCGGCCGGATGCGCCGATCAGGGTGACATTCCACTCCGTCCCGCAGACCATCGGCACCTATACCTCCAGTAGCACTGGTACGTTTTCAGCGACGGTGACGGTACCGGTCGGAGCGGCGGCAGGCAGTCACCACTTCGTGATGAGCGGTCCCGGCCCCTCGGGCACCTACAAGACGCTGAGCACGGCGGTGCTCGTCGTTGCATCGGTCGCCGTACACGAGCACGGCGGCCTTCAGACGCCGATCATGGTCGGCATTGCGATCTGCCTGCCGTTGGGCACTTGGATGCTCCTCGGGCTGATCGTCCGACGCCGCCCACGATCCGCTCACCCGGCGTGACGGTGGGTCAGCTCCCCGATTAAATCGAGGGTGTGGTGCTTGCGCTCGACGGGACCCCAGTACATGGAGGTACGCGAACCACCGCGATAGCCGACGGCGTCGGTCACGACGCGGTGGAACCTCCCCGCCACGTCGTCGAGCGCCATCGGTCCTGAGCGGAGCTTGGACACGGCCTGTCCGCGGGTGGCGGCAACGTGCAGCCGGGTCACCTCGAGCACATCCTCGGCGAGGGCGCTTCGACGCCACAGTTGACCGGGAGCTCGCCCCGCCCTGGCCACCCAGGTCCTCCACCGTCCGGCCAGGCGCTGCGCCGCCCAGGACCGCAGCTCATCCTCCGCCACGTGGACCGAGAAGTACTCGGGGCCTCTCAGGCAGACTCCGTCCTCGGCCAGAACTGCCCAGGTGAGCGGGGTTACGAGCTCCCCGGCATCGATGCGCCGGCGGCCCTCGTGGCACACTGCATCACCGGCGGCGGGCGCCGCCTGCAGCTGGGCAAAGGTCACGAACGCCACCCGGGGGGGACCGCCAGCCGCCCTCAGCAAGCCCCGGGGACCGAGCACGGCCGCGATCGCTGATTCGTCCCAGCAATCGGCCACGGCCACCAGATCGAAGTTGCTCACCTTCTCCTGCCAGTCGCCGAGAGCCGACGACCCGACCATGTAGAGCCCAGTGATCCGGCCCGGAGCGGCGAGTTCGACCGCGTTGGCGTATGCCTCGCCCATCCTCGTCACTCGAGCGATCCCCACCGTTGCATTCTGCCGCCTACGCACCGCGCCGGTCAGTCCCCGGGTTCGACCACCGCTTCCCAACCATTGCGGTGGAGGGCCTCGGCCAGTGGCCGGCGGACCCTCCAACCCGCCCGCTCCAGATCGGGCACTCCCTCCAGATGGCTGACCGGGCCGACACACAACCAGGCCACCGGCCGGATGGCGGAGGGCAGGCCGAGCAGTTCGGACAAGAAGCCCTCCCGGTAAAACGACACCCACCCGACACCCCAACCCTCTGCGGTCGCCGCCAACCACAGGTTCTCGATGGCCAGGCAGGTCGAGTACAACCCGGCGTCAGCGATCGTGTAGCGGCCGAGGACGCCTGGGGCACCGCGAGTGGGATCGTAGGTCACGACCACGGACAACGAAGACTCCCGGATACCTTCGATCTTGATCCCGGCGAAGGTGGCGGCATCACCCTCCGTGAGGCTGGCCCCGAACCGCTCACGCTCCGTAGCAACGTGATCGGCGAACCGGCCACGCAAACCGCAATCGTCGATCAGCACGAAGTCCCAAGGCTGGGTCAAGCCCACGCTCGGGGCGGCATGCGCGGCCTCTAGGATCCGCTGCAGCACTACGGGGTCGGCCGGTCCCCCGGTGAACTCACCCCTCACGTCGCGACGCCGGCCGATGACCGAGTAGAGGTCGGCAGCCGGAGCAGCCATTCGAAGGTTGGGATCCATGCGCCCCCGGCAGGACTCGAACCTGCGACCCGCCGCTTAGAAGGCGGCCGCTCTATCCAACTGAGCTACGGGGGCTTGCTTTGTTGCTCCGACCAGGGATTTTGTCTTCCGAGGGCCGTTCCATCGGTGTTGCACAACAACTTCTACAGGTGATAACATATGGGTGAGGACGATCCTAGGCGGGGTGCCGAAGTCTCAGGTCCTTCGTCGTCGACCCGACGCTGACAGGGCCGTCCGGGACCATCCTCCGAGAGGTAGGCGGTCCCACGTCGGCACCTTGGGACATCAGCCTGTACGTCAACTCCCGAACCCTCCAAAACTCGAAGCGGCGATCGAAGCCGGCGAGATCACACCCGACATGGGCCGCAAACAGGGCGCTCGCCTACCGACGCTTTCTTTGCCGGGTGTAGTCGGTGGCGTCATGGACGAGGTTGTATTCAGCCTCGCGTAGGCCGTGCCGGTGCAAGAGGTGACCTTTCACGCTCAGCGGCTTCGGGTGCTGCCGGCCGCCCAGTCCGTACTGAGGGGGTACCCAGCAAGCCACTTCTACGGCCTGCTCGCCCTTCATGGCGATGACAGCTTCAAGGGCCGGGATGAGGTCCGTGTCGGCCGAGAAAATTACGCCGATGTCGTACTCGTTCCGAGCGGCCCCGAGTACGAAGTCGACTGCGAGCAGGACGTCGATGCCCTTCTCCCTGGGGCCTGCCGGGTCTCCGTAGTTGAGCGGGCGGACGCGCGGCGTGACGAGGTGGTGCTGATCCCACAGCGACACTTGGCGAAGCGCCGCCGAGTAACCCTTCGAGTCGGTGTTGTTGGATGGCATGCCTCGGTACACCCGCACGTCGCTGAGCGCTCGCACCGGCGAGCGCAGGCCCTTGATGATGCCGCCTACCTTCAGGGGGTCAACCTGACCATCGGCGTGGTTGCCGCTTCCCCAACAGAAGGCGTTTCGAGCGCCCTTGTAGACGTTCTGATAGTCGATGAAGACGGCGACGCGTGCCGGTGGCAGTTTCCACCCCTGTAAAGAGCCCCGCCACTTCGGGACCACCTTGCGGCGTCCAGAAGGGCGGGGAGGATTCAGGAGTGACTATAACGTGTCTCCAGAACTACGCCGCTGCAAGTCACTGAGAGCGCTCGGAGGTACCAACGACCACTCCCCGCGCCGGCGTCCGCAGGTCGCAGGTCGCAGGTCGCAGGTCGCAGGTCGCAGGTCGCAGGTCGCAACAGACGATAACTACCGCCCCTTCGCTCACCGGCGGCCGGCGAAAATGCTGGTCAGCACAACGTTCAGCGGACCCGCCGGCCACGGCCAACCAGCGGTGCGGTCAGTGGGGATATTGGCCGAAGTTGCGCTCAGCGACTTCATCCGCGCTCGGGGGCCGCAGGAGGCAGTCGGTTCGCGAGCAGCTGAGCGAGGCCGGCGATGAAGACGTCCACATCGAATCCGAAGTCGAGCTCACTGACGACAGGGACGTCGTGCGCCACGACGGCACGTAGCGCTACCAACTTGTCCTCCGGTAAACCCGCGAGGACACGGGCGAGCTCACGCGACTGCGGGTGTACGCGCTCGTCACCCGCCAGCATCTCATCGCGTGCGGCTGCAATCGCGAGCTGGCTCAGACCCAAGAGGGCACGGCGGGCCTCGCTCGGGCCGAAGCCCGCCCCCAGGAGAGCTTGGAGCACCGTGTCGGCGCTTACCAGTGCCGCCGGCTCGCCGCCAAGCGGGAAGGTGACGTGGCTGGTGAGCACTCCGGTGCTCAGGAACGCCACACGCATGCCGCTCGCGAAGCTGCGCATGAGGTCACGCCAGTCGGCTCCCGGATGCAGTTCGAGCTTCGCCAGCTCTGACCCGTAGACCTCGCGAGCAACCAGCGCCCGCAAACTGCGGACGTCTCGGACGTGGTAATGCAGGGCTTTGCGGTCGACGCCCAGCTTGTCGGCTACGGCTTGCATCGTAAGCAGACCAGGCTCCAGCGTGCGCGCAGCTGCGACGATCTGCGAACGGCTAATAGTCGGGGGTCGACCTATGGGCCGCCGTGTTGTTCCCATCTGGCCTCCCTCTCCGCGCGGCAGCCCTGTTGCGCCGCCCCCGAGGCTAGTGCTATCTTTTTTTCCCGACCGGAAACAACTGGTAGGGGGCCGGCATGACCTCGATGCACGTCAACGCCTCCGGCCGAGTGGGCAGCTTTAGCGCTGCTGCTCCCGAACGCCAACCGCCACACCGCTTCATCCGCGATGCCCCTGCCAGGGGCACGTCACAGGAGGCCCTTTGAAACGGAACCAGCCGTCAAGGCACCGGGTACGACGGTCGCTGGCTGCACCGGCCGCGATCGCAGTTGTCGCTGCGGTGTTGAGCGGGTGCGGCTCGTCGACCCATTCCTCCAGCCCGACGACATCTGCTGGCGGGGGCGGCGCGACCAAGGCCGGGTGCCCGAGCGGGACGGCGCCGGGTGCGACGGCCAGCCAAGTGACGGTGGCAATAACGGTCGTCA
>JAKBAM010000034.1 GCA_021809105.1 Actinomycetes bacterium | reverse complement strand
GGAAAGGGCGCACCTCGCCGATCAGCTCGGCGTAGTGGACCGAACGCCGCTCAGCCGCCCGGGGGACCTCCTGGCCCAGCAGTTGTGGCACCAGCTGATCACCCCCCATGCCAACGAGGCGGTGGATGGCGTTGGTCGGCGCCCACTCCCCGCAGTCCGCCAGCGCTCTCGCCCAGGCCAGGGTGTGGAGGTAATTGGAATCGACGAGCGTGCCATCCAGGTCGAAGATGACCCCTGGCTTCACCGGTCGAGGCATTTCCCCAAGTTACGCAATGTCACTCGCTATTGCAGCCGCCGAACCGGTTTCACACACCTCGTGTCGCGATATAATGGCCTCGCGGTGAAGCCGCCACTCAGAAGGGAGATCCGCAGATGCACAGCGACGATGCAGCCCGCCACAGGTCCCTAGCCGGATTCCCCATCGAGCCCCCGCCAGATGGCAGCCATCTCGGGCGCCAGCCGCCTCAGCTCTTCTAGGTGCAGGACCGAGAGCTCGGCCAGGCTGGCTTCGGCTCGCGCCGTAAGCGCAAGACGGGTCACGCGACGGTCGTCCCGGTCGGGGTTCCTGGTCACGAGGTCACCGGACTCGGCTCGATCGATCAGCCCGACCGCGCTGTGGTGCTTGAGCGCTAGATAGTCAGCCACGTCGCCGATCGTCGGGCCACGTGGGTCGGCATGGCCCTTCACGGCGAGCAGGAGCTGGTGCTGCGGCCCTGTGAGCCCGACCCGGCCGGCTTGCTCCTCGCTCCAGCGCAAGAAGTGGCGGAGGCCGGTGCGTACCTGGAGCAGGCGCCGGTAGTCAGCCTCGGTCACCGTCGGCCGAGCCATCGTTCCCATATCTTACGCTCCGCCGCCTAGCGGCGGAGCTTCCTCAGCCGTAGCTGGCGTTCTCGGTGCCGTTCTTCGACGAGTTGTCGGCGCCGGCCGGCAAGCAGCTCGAAGTGCGTGAGGACCCCAACCACCCGGTTCGCTCCCTCCGGGTCGACCACCGGAAGAGCCCCCAGTTGGTGGTGGGCCATCCGGTCGGCGGCAGATCGGAGGGTCTCGTGGGGGTACGCGGAGACCGGGTCTGAGTGGAGCAGGCTGGCGACGGTGGCATCCGGCCGGTCGCGGTGCTCGCTCAGATCGCTCCAGCCGACAACACCCACCATCGCTCCGCTCGGGTCGGTGACCGGGAAGAGCCGCTGGCGGCGGACGATCGGATCAGCCTCCAGGGTGGCTCGCAAATCCGCAGCGACGGTGTCGGGCGCGACCGCGAAGAGATCGGTGAGCATGGCTTCTCGGACGAAGATCGCCTCAAGCTGGTCGACGGCGTACTCCCGCATGACATGGAAGCCCTTGCGAGCAACCTTCTCGGTCAGGATCGATCGTTTGAGGATCAGGGTGCTGAGCAGGTGGGCGACGGTGCACACGATCAGGAGAGGGAGGAGGGAGCCGGTGTCGTGGGTGAGCTCGAAGGCGAAGACGATGGCGGTGAACGGCGAGCGGGTCACGCCGGCGAGGGCCCCCGCCATACCCATGAGCGCCCAGGTGGAGGTACTCCCTCCAAACGCGTGGCCGATGATGCCGCCCATGGCCGCTCCCATCATGAGGAGGGGGGCGAGGATGCCGCCGCTGGTACCCGAGCCGAGGGCCACGGACCACATGACCAACTTGGCCACGAGCAGGAGGAGCAGCGCCCCGATCGCCAGCTTTCCCGCTAGCTCGTCACCGATCACCGAGTAGCCGACGCCTAGCCCCTTGGGGTCGACGAGACCGCCCAGGCCCACCACGACACCCCCGATCGCCGGCCACCACATCCAGTGGACGGGAAGCTTCTTGAAGAGGTCCTCGGCTCCGTAGCAGGCGGTGGTGAGCGCGAGAGCCAGGATCCCGGCCGCCAGGCCCACGATCGCCGCCTCGCTCACCGCGACCGCGCCGAAGGCCCCGTGGGCCGGAACCGGGAACAGCGGGCTGGGCGCCATCAGACCGTGCGCCGCGAAGGCATCGCGCACGACCTCTGCCACCGTCACGGCGATACCGATCGGGACGAACGATCGGGGACGCCACTCGAAGACCAGCAGCTCGACGCCGAACAGCGCCGCCGCCACCGGCGTGCCGAAGACGGCTGCCATCCCTGCGCACGATCCGGCTACGAGCAAGGTGCGGCGCTCGATGGCGGCGAGATGGAACAGCTGAGCGAGCACCGAGCCGACAGCGCCGCCCGTCAGGATGATGGGACCCTCCGCTCCGAAGGGTCCGCCGGACCCGATGCTGACCGCGCTGGAGATCGGCTTCAGCACCGCCAGGCGGGGTTGCACAGATGATCCGCCGATCAGGATCCTCTCCATCGCCTCAGGGATGCCGTGACCCCGGATCTGCTCCGACCCGTAGCGGGCCATGACCCCGACGATCAACCCGCCGATGACCGGGATCGCGACGGTCAGGGCTCCCCAACGGTGCAGGGAGGGAGCGACCAGCGTGTCGCCGACGTTGCCGTAGTACGCCAAGTGAGTGAAGAGCCCGATCAGGTCCAAGAGGCCGAGGGCCACACAACCCGCGATTCCACCGACCACGATGGCCAGGGGTAATAGAGCCACCGTCCTCCATGTCACGGTGAAATCGCCCAGCGCCCCCTCGCTAGTAGCCGCTGGTTGCCCTGCCGCCCCCGGCCCTATCGGGCGGGGGACGCTTCGCATGGCCCAGGGCGGGTACCACCTCCTACGAAGGTTTGAGCTTTGTCCTTGCACGATAGCATCGTAACACGATCTGTTGGAGGACCGGACCCGCGGTTGGCAAGGAGGACTGTTGAGCGACAGTGGCCGCTCGAGGTGCCCCCTACAGTGACCCGGCCTGGTTGCCGATGAAGCTAGGGATGGACGATCCCGTAGAGGGGTGGGACTCGCTGGACCGCGTGCTCGAGACAGGCGCGCTACACAGTCTCTTCCAGCCAATCGTCGAATTGGACACCAACCGGGTGGTGGCTTACGAGGCGCTGGCCCGGGGGCCCGAAGGGCCGCTGCACAGTCCCGTCGCCTTGTTCGCAGCCGCCCGCAAGCGCGGTCGCCTGAGCGAGCTGGACCTGAGGTGTCGATGCGCTGCGCTCGAAGGTGCAGTGGCGCAACATCTCCTGGCGCCGCTGACCGTTTTCGTCAATGTCGAACCCGAGGTCCTCGACGTCGCACCCCTGGCCGACCTGGTCGACTTCGCTGCGGGCGCTCCCGGAGAGCTGAGAGTGGTCATCGAGATCACCGAAAGAGCTCTGGCCTCCCGGCCCGCCGAACTGTTACGCACGATTGGACAGGTCCGTGACCTGGGGTGGGGGGTGGCTCTCGACGACGTCGGTGCGGAGGCTGCATCGCTGGCCTTCATGCCCCTGCTGCGGCCCGACGTAGTCAAGCTCGATCTCCGACTGGTTCAGGAACGACCGGGTTCCGCTGCGGCACAGATCATGAACGCGGTGAATGCCTACGCAGAGGAGTCCGGGGCCTTGGTGCTGGCCGAGGGAATCGAGGACGAAGCCCATCTCCGCCTCGCCCGTGCGCTAGGCGCCACACTCGGCCAGGGTTGGTTGTTCGGGCGTCCCGCGCCGGGTGCCGCACCGTCGTTCACCATCGGGGAGCTGACCCTTCCCGACAGCACCTTCGCGGCAGACCGCCATCCGGGAGGCTCACCGTTCGCTTGCCTGCCACCGGCCGTGCTCCTACGCCGATCACCGAAGAGCTTGCTCATCGAGATCAGCAAGCAACTCGAGCGTGAAGCGGCGCGACTCGGGGAGACCTGCGTCGTGGCGGCGGCGTTTCAAGAGGCGCGGCACTTCACCCGGTCCACGCAGCGGCGCTACCAGCAGCTCGTCGGCCGCACCAGCTTCGTCTGCGCCCTCGGCGAGGGCATGCCGGAGGAACCCGTTCCTGGACTGCGGGGAGCCACGCTCGCGCCTGGCGACCCCGTCCGCGGTGAATGGGACCTGGTGGTGCTCGGCCCCCACTTCGCCGCCGCGCTCTTGGCGCGCGACCTCGGCGCACCCGCCCCCGACGGCGACCGCCTGTTCGAGTACGCGCTCACCTACCGCCGCGACACGGTAGTCCGGGCCGCTGCGGCGCTCCTCTCGCGCGTTGCCCCCCGGGCGTTACCCACCAGCCTGTCAGGAGGCTCGCGCCATCGCGGCGGCCGCTACTCTCTAACCGGGTGAAGGAGATGCTGCCTGTGTCGAATGATGACGGCCCCGGCGCAGGCCGCGAAAGGAGTGCAGCGCGTTGACCAGCGGGGCGAGCGCGCACGCCGCCGGCGGCGATCGCCCCGTCGCAGTCGTGACCGGGGCAGCGCGCGGAATCGGTGCCGCAGTCGCAGAGGGTCTGGCCCTTGCTGGCTGGGATCTGGTGCTGGGCGATGTCGACGCTCCTGACACCGTCGCAGGCCTTTCCTATGCCCTCTCCGACCAAGCTGACAGAACCGACGTAGCCGATCGCTGCACGGATCTCGGTGCCCACGTCATCGCCACGTCCTGCGACGTACGCGACGGAGACCAAGTGGCGCGCCTCGTGGATCGGGCCGGCCCAAGGCTGCGGGCGGTCGTCCCCGTGGCGGGGATCATGGGAGCCGACGGGCCCGCCTGGGAGCAGAGCGCAGCCGACCTCGACCTGGACCTGTCGGTCAACCTCCACGGCATAGCCAACCTGGTCCGCTGCGCCGTACCCCAGCTCTTGGGCGGCCCGGACCCCTCCCGTTGCCGGATCGTCGCAGTGATCTCCTCTGCGGCCAACCGTGGCCTGCCGCTGCTGGCCTCCTACGTCGCTTCGAAGCACGCCGCTCTCGGATACATCCGCTCGCTCGCCGCGGACCTGGCCCCATCCGGCGTGACCGCCAATGCCGTCCTTCCCGGCAGCACCCGCACCGCCCTACTAGCCCGTACCGCTCGCGCCTACAACCTCTCCTCCCTCGAAGGCTTCGTCGCCCATCAACGACTCGGGAGGCTCATAGAGCCACCCGAAATCGCCGCTGCGGTCACCTGGCTGTGCTCACCCGGTGCTTCCGCCATCACGGGCGCGGCCGTAAGCGTGGACGGGGCGTTCAACGGTTGACCCCAAGATTAGTGACATCGACGTCGACCACATTACGCTTCAGTAGATGAGGCCCGCTCCCAGCACCGAAAGCGACCGCGACCGGCGCAGCAGGACTCACATACTGCAAGAGCTTGGCTTCGAGGTCAGGCGGGCCGGCGAGGACCTGCACGGCACGGGACCGGTCATACCGCAAATGGCGGTGCCAGGCACCTCCGCTCTGCGAACGTCGGTCCTGGCGACCTGGGCTGACACACTGGCCGGGCTACTCGCAGTCGACGCGGTGGCGCCGCGGGTGCCGGTGACCCTCGACCTCGACGTTCATCTCTACCAGCCGGCCCCTCCGTCGGGGAGAGTCTTCGCCGTCGGTAAGGCTGTGAAACGGGGCCGATCGGTGTTCGTGGCCAGCGTCGACTTCACCGCCGAGGACGGCGGGCGGATAGCGACCGCCGTGGCATCGTTCATGTGTGCACCCGACCCGACGGTCCGACTACCCGCGCAACTGAGCGTCGACGCCCCCCCGCCCGCAGCGCTCCTATCGGTGCCGTTGGCAGAGCGGGCCGGTTGCGAGCGGCGCGAACCCGGGGTGGCTGTCCTTCCCCGATCAGAGGACGGGCTCAACTCGTCCAATACGGTCAATGGCGGGCTCATTGCGCTGCTCGCCGAAGAGGCGTCCCTATCCCTGTCGCCGGGCGCGACCCTGTGCTCGCTCGGCCTGCACTACCTACAGCCGGTACGGGTGGGTCCAGTCATCGCCACCGCCAGCGTCCACCACGGGCTCGGCCGGGTGGAGCTGCGCGACGCCGGCCAAGACGACCGCCTCTCTGTGCTGGCCACCACCAGGATTTTCGCGACTACTGCTACGACGGCCCGTTCGGGAACTTGAGCAGCGATCCAGCGTCCACCCGGATCTGCTGTCCCGTGATATAGCGGGAGTCCTCGCTGGCCAGGAACACCGCGAGGTTGGCGATGTCTTCTGGCTCGACATACGGGATCGGCATGGCCTGGAAATACTCGAAGGCGGGAAGCGCGTCCTCGCGCGTCGGGTTCTCGAGGTCGGGGCGGAACGTCTTGTACATCTTGGGGTGATTGAGCAGGCTGGTATTGCAATTGGTTGGATGGATGCAATTGACGCGCACGAACCGCGAGGCGAGGTGCACCGCCATCTGCTCGGTGTATGCCTGCAGCACCTGCTTGGACCACGCGTAACCTGAACCGCCCGCTCCCATCGCCGGGCTGTTGGCCGCGCCTTCCATCATGCCGGCCGTCGAGCCGGTGATCACGATGGACCCGTGATCGGCCACCTTGGGGACCGACACGGCCACAGTGTTCATCACGCCGATGAGGTCCACGTCGGTCGCATCGACGAAGTCCATAGGATCCGACGGTGGAGGGCCCATCGGAAGGATCCCGGCGTTGGCCACGACGATATCGAGGCGCCCGAGGTCCGAGATGCCAGCGTCGAGAACCTCACGCAGCTCCGACCGCTCCCGTACATCCGCCTGGCGGGCGAGTATCCGCCGACCGCGCTCCTTCACCAAGCGCTCGGTCTCGCTCAGATCCTCAGGCGACGAGAGCGGGTAGGCGTTGGAGTCGATCATCCGGCAGATGTCCACAGCGATGATGTCGGCTCCCTCCTCGGCCATCCGCACCGCGTGGGCCCGGCCCTGACCTCGAGCAGCCCCCGTGATGAAAGCTACCTTGCCCTCGAGACGTCCAGTCAATGCTCTCCCCTTCTCCCGTGCCCTTGCCGGAGGCGCTCCGAGTCCTGTTCACCTGCGTACCGTGACACCCTACCCGGCGGCTCTCGCGCAGGGGCTGCGCGAGGCCATCATGTCGCTCTTGCGGGCTCAGCCTTCGAGCGACTCGAGTTCCAGCCACGGCCCCAAGGCCCGCATCAGCTCGACCGGTGAGACGCCCCGGGCCCGCGCCAGCTGCAGGACCAGCGCCAGGCTGACCTTGCGGTAGCCGATGAGTCGCCTTCCCAGCTCGAGGCCGTCCTCCCGGCGGTCGTCGCCGAGCCTGCTCACGAACTCTTCCCACAACTCGCTCGCCAGGCCCACCGTATCGGCCTGGAGATCCGACACCAACGCGGTGAGATCCTCGACGGCTAGGCGTACACCTTCGCCAAGGTGGTCGTCTGCCGTCGGCGCCGGCGCAACATCCCCCGGCGACCGACAAGCGGCCCTACGGCGCTCTGGGCGGTCTCGCGGCACGAGGCAGCCCCCGTCCCCCGGACACCGACATCAATCGGCTCCGCGAAGGGTCTTCCGCCACAACCACATCGACATCAGCATCCAGCCGGCGGCAATCACTCCCCAGCAGGCGGCGTAGGCCACCTGATGGCCGGCCACCAGCGTGGCGCAGATACCTAGGGCTATCAGGCTCATGAAGAACAGTCCCCGCCAGACCCAGGGCGAGGTGAACGATCGGGAGCCGTCAGGCAGATGCCTGCGCATGGAGGACGCCCCCCGCCCGGTTGGAGCTGGTCGAGTTACGGTTGACCTCGTCATATCTGCTCCTCGGTGACGAGCGCCTCGGCCACGAGCGCCGACGGCGGGCCTGACACAGCCGGAACGTCCGAGTGCGCCAGCCTGATGCCCTCATCGGGGGGGTACGCCTCCTCGCCGTGAATGGCCAGATCGCCGATCAGCAGCTCCTCGTCAGACATACGGAGCGACGTGAACAGGCTTATCACCTTCAGTATGAGGAACGTCACCACGCCATCCCACACGATGATCGTCAACGCCGCCCCCGCTTGCTGGAAGAACAGGTGACGGTTGCCGTAGAGCCAGCCAGTAGCGGCGAAGCCAGGACGCGTGCCGTTGGATTGCGCATATACGACGACACTTGGATCGGCGAAGATCCCGACCAGCAGCCCGCCGCACAAGCCGGCTAGGCCGTGGGTATAAACGACCCCCATGGCATCGTCCACCCGCTTGGCGACTATCGGCTGCAAATAGGTCCAGGCCACCCATACGATCAAGGATGCGATGGCCGCCGAGATCATGGCGCCCGTGCCATTCACGTAGCCGGCCGCCGGTGTGATGGCGACCAAGCCAACGATCATCCCGTTCACGGCTCCCAGGAACGTGGGCTTCTTCTCGGGCCCGATGAACATGTCGAGAAGGACCCACGTCAGCAACGCCGCGGCTGTCGCCAGGTTGGTGTTGACGATGGCGGCGGCGGCGTCGGCGCTAGCAAAATAAGGATCGCCTCCATTGAAGCCGTTCCAACCAAGCCACACGATGCCGGCACCGATCGAGACCAGCGGCAGGCTGTGAGGGGCAAATCTCTCACGGTCCCTGGCCAGTCTGGGTCCGATCACCCACGCAGCAACGAAGCCGCTGGTGCCGGCGGCCAAGTGGATGACGTACCCGCCCGAGTAATCCAGCGCCCCTTCGTGACCCCAGTAGCCGCCACCCCAGATCAGCATGGCATTGATGGCATAGACGAAGGTGGTCCACAGCGGAACAAAGACCATCCAGACCTTGATCTTTATCCGTCCCAGCACACTGCCGAGGAAGAGCAGCGGCGTGATCGCAGCAAACACGAACTGGAAGTAGAACAGCGCCGTTGTGGCCTCCGCCAGCGGCACGGCGGTGCCGATGGGCAACGACGCCTGGGTCACCTCCGAGGCGCCATTGAGCGACGTTTCCGGATGCCCTACGAAGTTCTCGAAGAGGTTCTTGAAGAAATTCCCCCCATAATGGTACGTATAGGTGTTGGCCGAGCCGCCTCCGATCGGTGATCCAAAACCCATCTTGTACGCCCACAACACCCACACGACCAGCACAGCCGCAAAGCCAGTGAAGGCCATGAACATCGTGTTGACTGCCCACTTCTTCGGAACCAGCCCTCCGTAGAGGAGCGCCAGCCCTGGCACGCTCATCAGCCCGACGAATGTCGCCGCAGTCAACTGCCAAGAGTTGTCGCCCGTGTTGAGCCACGCGGCGTCCGAGCAGCTTTTGGCTCCGTTCGCGCAGACCGAAGCTGCGTGAAGGGCGGACGGCAGGATCTCCGAGATCACAGTTTGCCTCCATCATGGTCTGGGAAGGCACCACTGAATGGGTGCCCCCTCGCTCCCAGCGGGACCGAGCCTCAGGTAAACCGATTCTCCTTTGGCTACTGCGCAGAGATAAAACTAGATATCGGTTGCCGTGGCGTTAACGAATTGTGTCAACCGCGCTACGATTAGCTTTCAGTAGTCTTGCGTCGCGCGTCGTGAGAGGAAGGTGCAGCCCCTCCTTCGAGGGACATGAAGCTCCTCGGCTCAGCGCGGCGGGATAAGCCGGCGGGCTTGGAACCGAACGAGCCAGTCACAGAACATGTCCTCGGTGTCGAGGCAGCCCTGGAAGCCGGCGCGGCGAATCTTCACGGTGCTGAGCAGCGCCGGGAGGGCCCTTGACCCCCTCGAGCCAAGGAGCACATCGGCGTAGAGCCAAGAACCGCCGACGAAGTCGGACATCCCACGCGGGGAGCAGAGGTGATAACGGTCGACCACTTCCGCCCATTCGTTGCTGCGTGGCGGCATAGTATCGGCCAGACACTGCGGCTCTGGATCCCCGGCTTCCATGCCGAACGCCTCACACACCGTCGGCCAGATGTCATGCCAGGAGAACACGTCCCCATTCGTTACGTTGAAGATCTGGCCCCACGCGTCAGGGGCGCCAGCCGCCCAGACGAGTGCTTGCGCCAGGAGCCGGGCGTCCACGGCCTCCTGGACCGCCGGGGCACCCCCCGGGAAGGACAGGGAGTGCCCCCGCTCGCGCTCGAGTGCTGCGTAGACGCCGAGTGCAGGAAGCAGGTTCATGGGACTGCCGATCGAATCGCCGTAGACGACCTGAGGACGGAGGATCGTCCACGACCATGCGGCGCCATCAGAAAGGCTGCGCAGGGCGTCCTCCTGGAGGAAGTAGAAGTTGTCGTGACTGTCCCTTGGGGTCCGTTCCTTGGCCGGGATCGGGGTGCGGCCGACGTGGAGGCCGTACGCCTTTGCGCCCTGCAGCAGGCTGACATGCTGCAAGGTGCTCCCACGGGCAGCGACGAGCGGACCCATCGCATTGCTGAACAGCCGGAGGTTGTACGCCATCATGGCCGGGTCGCGCCAGCCGCCTACCAGGTCACTCGACTCTTGGAGGGCTGCGAACACCACGTGGGTCGTGCCGGCGAATGCCGACGAATGCAGGCGCTCCGAGGCCGCGACCTGATCGGCCAGATCGATCGGGACGTGGACGACGCCCGGGAGATCGACGGTCCGACGAGATACTGCTACGACCTCCCAGCCCGGAGAAGCGCCGAAGAGCTCTGCTGCGGCGTGCCCGACCACTCCCGTCGCTCCGAAGATCGCGACCTTCACTGGCGATACCGGCTCGCTCTCGCGACCGAATCGCCCGGCGCACCGATCAGCCTCCCGATCGTCGCGTGGGCCTCTTTCATCGTCCTCTCCCTATTGGTGGCGATTGCCGACGGTCGGCGAGTCAGGCACCTCGCACCAGCCGGTGTCGCTGGCTGAACGCGCCCGGGCCGGCCGATAGCTCTTTGCCTCCAGGGAAGACGACGGTCGCCGTGGAACCGGGTGGCACTTCGACCAGTATCAGGAGCTCGTCGCCCTCGGCGTGCCACTCCACCTCGATCGTGCCCTGCGGGCTGTCGAACGTGCCGCGCGCCCAGGTGATCGCCTCGTGGAGCACAGGCGCCACGACGAAGGACTCCCAGGCCACTGAGCCCTCGGCCTGTCGCAAGCCGACGGTGTGAGTGTGGAGGAAGCGGACGACCGCTCCCTTACTGTAGTGGTTGAGCGAATCGTGGGCCATGCCGTTGGCGTCGATACCGTCCCAGTCCTCCCATATGGTGGTGGCGCCGCGATCGAGCATGCCCAACCACGAGGGCGACGTGCGCTGGAACAGCACTTCGTATGCGACATCGACGTAGCCCGCGTCGGCGAGCACCGGTAGCAGATCCGCCGTGGACAGCAGGCCGGTCCCCAGGTGTGTGCCGGCGTCGCGGATGAGCTCGACGAGCCGCTCGGCGGAAGCCTTCCGCTGCTCTTCGGGCACGAGCCCGAAGCTGAGCGCACGGACATAGCTTGCTTGGGTGTCGGCGACGGTACGTCCTGCGCCGTCGAGAAACTCGATCCTCCATGCATCCCTCACCCGGTCCGCCAGCCGGCCGTAACGAGCCGCGTCATCATCGCGACCGAGCACCCGAGCGATAGCGGACAGTGTCGATGTCGAGCGGAAGAGGTAGGCCGTGCCAACCTCGCCCTTGTCCGCGCTGAACCACGCCGTCGGATCGGACTGCACTGGGTCGACGAGCGTGCCGTCCTCGGCGCGGATCTTCGGCTCGATCCACTCACCCCAATGAAAAGAGCCGTCCCAGACGAACTCCTCGTGGGCCTCGGGATCAGCCGATCGAGCCACTCGGGACGGATGGCGCGCCGTGCGGGCCGTCGCCAGCTCCCACTCCACCCACCGGGCCATCGCGTCCCAGTTCTCCGCGAGGACGTCGCGATCCCCGTAGGTCTCGTACAGCAGCCACGGCACGAGCACGATCGCGTCGCCCCAGCCAGCAGAGCCCGTAAGCATCGCGAACATGGAATCGGTGTGGAGCTTGATGCGCCGCCCATCCGGGGAAAAATTGGCTATGCGGCCGTCCGGCAGCTGGTCGTCGCGGACCGACCCGAGCCATTTGCGGGAGAACCCCGCCACGTCGTAGAGGCGGACTGCCGTCGGCGCGAACACCTGGTAATCGCCGGTCCAGCCCAGCCGCTCACGGGTGGGACAGTCCGTGGGCACGTCCACGGCGTTGCCTCGGAAACTCCAGTCGGCGATGTCATGCAATCGGTTGAGGTCGTCGACGCTGCACGCGAAGGTTCCCGTGGGCCGCAGGTCGGTCTGCACGACCCGCATTACGATGCCCGACACGTCGAGGGGCACCTCGCCGCGGTCGAGCCGCGCGTAGCGGAAGCCGTGCACTGTGTGCCTCGGCTCGAAGACCTCCCTCTGCCCTCCCGAGGACACCACCTCGTCGCGCTGAACGAATGGGATCGGCGGCTCGCCAGGTCGCACGGAATCAAGATGGGAAGTGGTCAGATCGCCTGACGTATCCAGGTGCTCCCCGTAGTCGATCACCGTCCTGGTTCCCGGCGGCCCCAAGTCGGACAAGGTGATCGCGCCGGAGGCGTTCTGCCCGAAGTCGGCAATCCAGGCCCCGTTGGCCAGTCGTGTGACCGACATCGCGGGCCGCCGTTCGACGCAGCGTACCGGCGGGGCCGGCGACCAGTCGATCGGAGGGGCGCTGACGGCGTCCACGAGGACAGGACGACCCGGGCCGGGCGAGGCACGGAGATCGCTCGCCTGCCCGTCCATGAGATCAGCCCGGTTGATCGAGCTGGCGGCGCACGTCCAACGCCCGTCGCTGCCGACGATTTCGGTCGATCCGTCGGCGTAGTGCAGGTGTAGCTCGAGCCTGGCTCCGATGGCAGTTCCCCATCCCGCCGGCTCTCGGAAGGCACCGACTCGACCCCGGAACCAGCCATCTGACAACAGGATCTCGACGGTATTGGCGCCGGCGTGCACCGCGGCAGTGACGTCCGATGCCTGGGCGTACAGAGTGTGGTCATACGAGGTCGAACCGGGGGCCAGCTCTACGGTTCCAGCTCGCTCGCTGTTGACGAAGGCCTCGTAAAGGCCCAATGCGGTGGCGTACAAGCGGGCCCGGCGCACCGTGGAGCGCACGACGAAGGAGCCGGTGAGCAGGTGCGCCGGCCGATCGGGGGCGGCGCGTCTCTCGTCTTCGACCGGGGAGATCCACCGAGCGGTCCAGTCCTCGTCGAACAACCCTGCTTCGAAGGCGTGCCACTCGCTCCACGGCGACGCACCTGACTCTGTTCGGGACCGGACCCGCCACCGCACCTCATCGCCACTGCGCAACGAGCGCGCCGGCCAGCCGACGAGCAGATGGTCGGATCCCTCGATCCCAATTATTTCCCGCTCGCCCGCACCGATCACCATCTCTATATCTGCCGCGGTTTGCACCGCCAGAGTGGCCGGGAGCTTCCAAGACAACCGTGGACTCCTGCCGGAGACCAGGAAGAGGTCACCGCCGAAGTCGATGGTGAGGTCGTAAGGGGCGAGCCCGGCCATCTGCGTGCATCCCTCCAGTCCAGCAGACGAATCGCGCGAAGCGACACACGGAGTCGTCCTCGGTCAGCGCCTACAGTAGGCGGTGGCTGCGAGCCAGGAGCGGGCGCCGGAAGACGACATCGCCTGCTCGGGCTACGACACGGTTTCGAAGACGTTGTGCTCGGAGTGCCTGCCGCTCATCACCGCCCGATCCCGGCCACCGGCTTTGGCTGCCAGGAGGCTGCCGTCCGCTGCCAGGAGAACGTCCTCGGGAGTGTCTCCTCTCGTGTGATCGGCGAGACCGATGCTCACCGTAAAGCCCGGCAGATCGCCACTGGCGAGACGTTCGGCCAAGCTTTCGCGCAGCCGCCGGCACAGGACGCCGGCATCGTCGAGAGTCGTCGCCGGGAGGACCAGGGTGAACTCCTCGCCCCCGTAGCGAAACGCCTGGTCGGTATCACGGATGGCGGATCGGAGCGTCTGGGCAAAGACCCGAAGCGCCTTGTCGCCGGTCTCGTGGCCGTAGGTGTCATTGAGGATCTTGAAATGGTCAAGGTCCAACATGGCTATTACGTACGGCTCGTCCGCGACGCCGAGCCGGGCAAGGCGGCTACCCAGGGTGCGCCGGTTGTAGAGCCCGGTCAGAGGATCGGCGGCCGCCTGCAGCTGGCTATCGGCGAGCGCTCGCAGCAGGCCGATCCTGCTGGCGGCGGCACTGGCCACGGCCCGTAGCTCGTCGATCTCGGTTGCGGTGGCCGCCTCCCCGGCCGGCCCGTAGCTGTGCAGCACTCCGAAGCTCGTGCCCATGAAACTGAGCGGCGCGCACACGGCTGAGAGCGGTGCTTGCGCTCCCTGCCCGAACTGCACGGCACGCCGGGCCAGGTGGGGGCAGGCGTCGAGGCTTTCACTGCTGCTGAAGGCGAGGGTGCGGACCTGCTGGACGGCCGGGCAGCGGACGGGAGTCTCCACTCCGCACCCGTGCGCTGACGCGGAAACGCTTGGACAATCTGGGAGCGGGTCGACCGGACCGGCAACCGCCGGCCGCTCGGAACTTGCCGTCTCGGAGAACGCTGCTTCGCGCAAGTGAGCCCGGCTGGAGTCGGCCAGAAGCAATTGGGTGTGCTGGCCAGGAGCAGCCTGCACCGCGGCACGTACCGCTAAGGCGGCCACGCTCGCGTCGTCGTCGGTCATCTCGAGACCGGCTTGCAGCCGGCCCGCGCGCTCGTCACGGCCAGCGGCGATCCGAGCTCGGGCGTGCTGACGAGTCAGCTCCGCCACCGCAGCGGCGTGGCGCCGCAACAACGGGACATACATGCCAAGCGCCTGGCTTACCAGGATGGCGCCGGTAAGTCCGAACAGCAGCATGAGGTGGCTGTGCAAGCGGGCAAGTAGCACGATCGTGCGCGATCGGCTCGTACGCGCGGCCGACTGAGCTGCGCTGCTGTCGTGGCCGAGGACGAGCAACCAGATGACGGCCAGCACGACCAGCAGACTCGTGCTGAACAAGACGATCACCACTTGGCGGCGCAACGATCGGTCGAGCTTCGACGAGCCCTCCGCTGATGGCGCATCCATAGCGTCGGGACCTCCTGCTTTCACAGCTGCATTGTCGACCGGAACCGACCGCCCCTTGAGCCTGTCTGCAGGTCGATTGACCTCGAAGCGGCAGGCGCTTCGGTCAGCGTTCCTCAGGCTCCGCGTCGAATGCCCCCAGCACGGTCTCTGCTAGCTCGGCGAGGGTGTCGAGCTGCTCGGGGTCGAGCCGGTCGACGAACAGGCGCCGCACGGCCGCGACATGGCCCGGCGCCGCCGCCGCGAGCTTGCATTGGCCCTCGCCGGTCGCGATGGCGTACGCACCACGCCGGTCCGAGGGACACCGCTCCTTGGCGATCAGCCCCCGGGACTGCATACGACCCAGGTGGTGTGAAAGGCGGCTTCTTTCCCAGCCGAGCTGGCGGGCCAGGTCGACCACCCGGGCCCGGGCATCAGAACGGTCGGTGAGCGCCACCAAAACCAGGTAGTCCGGATAGGACAAGTCGGACTCCGCGGCCAGCTGACGGGACAGGGCGGCATCGAGGCGCAGCTGCATGAACTGCAGCGCCCGCCACGCCCGCTCCTCCCGCTCGTCGAGCCACCGCGTCCGATGCATACCGTAAGGGTACCGGGAATAGGTGACCTGTCACCTATGTTGGATGGATCGACCGAGTGTGCGCGGAGCAATTGCTTGCGCCGGGTCACCACCAATCGTCACAGCGACGCGCCGGCAGAAAGGGTCCTCGATGTCATTCTCCCCGGTTCGCTTGAACCACGCCGTTCTCTTCGTGTCCGACCTCGAGCGCTCCCTCCGTTTCTACACCACGGTGTTCGGCATGGAAGTGATCGCGAGTGAGCCCCGAGCCAACGCTGCCTTCTTGCGCCTGCCCCACTCGGGCAACCACCACGATCTCGGTCTCTTCGGGGTCGGATCCGGCGGCGAGACCAAACGTCGCGGCACGGTCGGCCTCTACCACCTAGCCTGGCAGCTCGACACCATCGACCAGCTCAGCGAAGCTCGCCAGACGCTGCTCGACACGGGTTCCTACACTGGCGAGTCCAGCCATGGGGCTACCAAGAGCATCTACGGTGCCGACCCCGACGGCAACGAGTTCGAGGTGATGTGGATGCTTCCCCGAGAGGCTTGGGGCGCCTACGAGAACACCGCGCCCGTCAGCCGCCTCGATCTGCCCGCCGAGCTAGCCCGTTGGTCGGGGGTAGCCACCGCCGGGCGCTTCACCGAGAACACCGAGAAGGCCCAGTCGTGACGACCTTCCCGCCGCCCGTCGTCGCCTGGCGGGGGGACGCCGACGGGACGAGCCCACTGGTCGTGCTGCTGCACGGCCGCGGCTCGGACGAGACCGACATCATCGCCCTCGCCGACCAACTCCCGCCGAGCTACGTCTATGCCGCGCCGCGAGCCCCCATCGGCGAAGGTGGCGGTTACGCGTGGTTCGCCAATCGCGGCATCGGCCGTCCCGTCGCCGCATCCCTGACCGACACCATGGACTGGTTTCGCTCATGGCTCGACCAGGTCGCCCCTCCCGGGCGGTCGGTCGTCCTCGTCGGCTTCAGCGGCGGCGGCGCTTTCGCCGGCGGCCTCATCCTCGACGAACCAGGGCGATACGTCGGCGCGGCCATCCTCTACGCCACGTTGCCCTTCGACGCCGGAGTTCCTATCACGGCACGCCGGCTCGCCGGCCTCCCGGTTCTCGTTGTCCACGGCGACGTCGACACTGTCATCCCCCGCGAGCTGCTCGAGCGCACGTGGACCTACCTTCACGACGAAGCCGGCAGCATCACCACGGGCGCTCGGGACCCGGGTGGCCACGGGATCAGCCCGGCAGCTGTCGGTGGTCTTCGCCACTGGCTCGAAGCACTCGCCACCCAGGGGGCGGGGGCGGTGCCGCGGTCGAGCGGCGGTGGCTCCTAGCATCGGCGTCATGGCCTACGACGAGGAGATCGCCGACCGCATTCGGGAGCTACTGGCCGAAGAGCAGTCCTTGACCGAGAAGAAGATGTTCGGTGGACTGGCGTTCTTGGTGAACGGGTACATGGCCGTCGCCGCCAGCGGACAGGGCGGCATACTCGTCCGCTCCGACCCGAAGGAGGCGATGCCAGTTGGCGCCCAGCCGGCGATAATGCGCGGCCGTCCTATGGACGGATGGCTCCGGGTGGCCGCCGAAAGGCTTCAGGCCAACGCGCAGCTGGCACAGTGGGTGCGGATCGGCGCTACACATGCCCGATCCCTCCCGCCCAAGACCCAGCGGCGCACGAAGGGAGGTGGCCAGCACAGTCAGGAGCCCTCTACACGACGAGCCCGAGCGGAACGGGGTAGTGGGGCCGCCTTGCGCCTTCCATAGGCGACTAGACGCGGCCCGTGCCTCGACCTATCTCTCGACGAGGACCTTGACAGGTGGGACCACCCCGCGCCGCTGCATCGCCTCCATCAACTCGCCACGGTTCTGCTGTCGTCGTGCGCGACGTAATCGACGATGTCCCTGGCCCCCATCTTGGAGATAGCTCGGCTCGCTCGGCCTTGTACTTCACCCACCCATCGACGTCATGCACGACTACGATCCGCGGCAAAGCTTCCCCCTTCCCGAAGGGGCGTGCTTCGTCGGGTCACCGGCCGTCGCCGCTCCCACTGCCTGAGGGGATGCCGCCAGCCAGCCGACGGCTCCGATGCCGACGATCCGGCTAGGCGGCCTTTTGATGTTGGGTGTGGATCACGATCACTCCTCGGGGAGCTCGGCGAATCGGCGCTTGGTGTCCCGGTACCAGCCCATCCCGGAGATCGGGTGGCGCCACCTTCCTTTCATCTCCTTGAGGGCAGCTTCGTGGCTACGCTCGCCGCCGGCCACCGCCTCTTTGAGGTGGCGGTCCTGAGCCTTGATGATCTCGTCGGCGGTGGCACCACGGTGGGCGACGTCGCAGGGGCCGCCCAGTTGCTTACAGGTCAACGTCTTCATCGGGTCCTCTCTGGAAAGGGTGCAGGGTAGTGCGCGCCCGGCGCTGGCCGGCCACTCACAGCAGTTCGACGGCCAGCGCGGATATAACGGCCGGGTCCGTGACAATCTCGATGGCGGCGATGATGTTGTCGATGACGCGCAAGGCGAACACCGCGCGCGGCCGACCGCCCGGCGCCCATGCCGCACCGGGGGCGCCGTCAATCAGAGCCAGGCGGGCGCCTGCGGCCCGCCCCGACATAGCCCCGGCCACGGCTTCGGCACTCCGGATTTCCGCTGCCAGCACCGGGGCACCTCGGTGGCGGTTGGCCGCCGCCGAGGTGATGGCCGACTGGTCAGCCCGCAGGACGGCGTCGGGGTCGAGCAGGGCCACCAAGGCCATGAGATCCCCACCTCGCGAGGCGGCCAGGAAGGCCGCCACGGTGTCGCGGCGACGGCTGTCACCAGAGGGTCCGTCGCCACCCCGGACTCGGCGGCGGGCTCGGGATGCTAGCTGACGGGTGGCCGCTGGCGAGCGTCCGACGATGGGGGCGATCTCCTCGAATGGCACGGCAAACAGGTCGTTAAGGACGAACCAAAATGTGACGCTGGCCGGATCCCCCTGGCCAGAACGACCTCCGACTCGAGCGGGCGCTACCCAGGCTGGGGCATACTGACTTTGGGCACGCTCGCCGCAGCGGAGCCAGCGTTGGTCAATCGAGAAGTCATGTAACGGACTGCTTGCCCGCTTTTCCGGGTGCGCAGTCGATGAGCTCGTGTCGCAGGCTCCGCAGGCCCGTTCGCAGGTCGCAATGCACTTGGGCGAGAGGGACAGCGAGAAAATCGGCGACTTCAGACGGTTTGCGTCCAGCCTTGATCAGAGCGACCGTTTGGCGTTGCGTCGCGGTCGCACGGTCTTCGGCGTCACCCGGAGATTGGGACGCGGCGGTCGCTGCGTCGAGGCGCCTGACCAAGACGCCCCAAACCCAGGCCGGTCCGGCCACTAGGGCCGCGAGATCGTCGAACGCTGCAGTGACGGCCTCGATGACGGCGCGCTCAGCGGTGGGCTGGTCGACGGTGGAGATCGACGCCAGAATCCACAAGGCGTCGATGTGGGGGCGGCAGCGTTCGAGCCACCCGCAGTCTGTCCCGGGATGTGGGTTGGGGCCAGCAGCTGCGTCTGGGCGGTCGCCAGCCGCCGCTCCCTTCCGCACGGTCGGGGTAGCGGTCACCCTGCACCGGGGGGGGTCGGCCGCTGCCGGAGGCTTACCTTGAACAGCCGCCGATCCGGTCGAGCGGGCGTCGACGACCACAAAAGGGTGGTGGCCGGCTCGCTGCCTCTCCTTGCGTGGCCCACGGTCGCCGGCACCTCGTCACCGACCCGGTGGTCGAAGGTGTCCTCAACGTGTTGGAACCGGTCGAGATCCTTGAAGGGAACGGCCACGCGGGCCTCAGTTCGGCTCACTTGGCGCCAGCACCCGGGAGAGTTTCTTCCCGTCCACAGTGCCGCAGCTACATGCCACTCCACCTGCAGGCGGCGTTGACCCAAGCCGGGCCTCGAGTGGGCCGGGCGCATACTATGCGCGCGCCGAACGGCCGGACGTGGTACGCCAAGCGGGGCGGCTGACAGCCAGGCCCGTCCCAGCCAGAAAGGACATGCGACCCGAGTCAGCAACCGACGTGACCGAGGCGGTCGAGGGATCTTCGATCATGTCCGACAACCCGAACATGGCCAGCATCAGCGTCAACAACGGCGGTGCCCTGCGCACCATCAGGCCACGACCGTCAGCAGCGAGAAGGATCCGGGCCCGCTCCAAGGCGTCGACACCGCAGGAATCGATGCAGGTGACCTGGCCGAAGTCAACGACGACACCTGCGGCGTCGGCTGCGGCCAGGATCCGGTCGCGCATCGCCGGAGCGGTCACCATATCGATCTCACCTGCCATAACGACGGTCGCCCGCAGACGCGGCCGCAGCACGACTCCGGTCGATGCTTCTGCTCCAGGAAGCTCTTCGAGGCTCATCGCACTCCTTGATGTGTGACCACGTCACCAAGAGTCCGGAGCGACGATCTCGGACGCTGCAAGATGCAACGAATCCAGCCGTGAGTACAGGTACCAGGGATGAAGGTACACCAACGTCGCAACTACGGGAGCGGACGACGAGCAAGGCAGCCAGACGTCGGGGCGGGCGACCCCGGGTGAGTTCTGCACCAGAGGGGCTCCGGCTCCCCCGCGCTGGGACCACCCCGTAGTACCAGCCGGATATCCACGTCCGTCCGGCAAGAACCGGCAGGTTTCGTCTGCGCGCTGCGCGGCTACATATTGGTTCGGCCACACACTGCTCGACTAGGCGCTGCACCAGTCTGGTGCGCTTGGACGTGTCCCAGCGCAAGTCTCTGGTGAAGGCGCACGGCTTCGTCGCCCCAGCCCCCGGTGACCGACAGCACCAGGGAGAAGAATGCCGACTCAGATACAGGCGGGATACCCTCCACCGTGCGACGTCGTTGTCGGGGTCCCCCACGACGAAGCAGCCTGCTCGCTCCTGCGAGTGGTAGGAGAGTGTGACCGAGCCGCAGCTCAACAGTTCGAAGCCGACCTGATCCACGCGGCAATGTCCACGGGCGCTGAGCTCGTCGTCGCCGACCTCGCCGACCTGGACCTTTACGGGTCAGCCGCGCTAGAAGCGATCATCAGCGTCCGGGGACGGCTGCGAAGCGACGGCCGCGAACTCGTCGTAAGGAACCCACCGTTGCTCGTGCAACGCATCTTGGACCTCTTGGATCTTAGCGATCTCGTCGAGCGTCCACGTGCCCAGACGACTCCAAATCCGCTGGGGCCGCCCGATTTGGAGTGGCTCAGGCGGCCTTTCACGAGCCGGATGCACGACTAGCCACCCCAGAATTGCCCCGCCCGAGAAGTTTGGAGTGGGTTGTGCCCGGACTCGGCTGAATGCGTCCACTCTTCCCTTCGCCCTTCAAAGGCGGCGCGGATCGACCTTGCACCCGTTGGTCTGGCCGCAGGCGGCGATCGCCTACTCCCGCGAGAAGCGCGAGGAGGATCCGCCGACGAGTACCCCGACCACCGGCTCCCCCTCTCGTACGACGGCCCCCGGACGCCTACGCCGACAGGAGGGCTTCATCGGGGCGCTCTCCGACGAGGACCTGGCCGCTCGGGGCGCCCCCACAGGGGTTCGGCGTACGGGACGAGTTCGGCACTAGTTCTGGACGGTGGGGCGGATGGTGATGTCGCCGATCTCAATGTCGACGGGTTGCTCGATGGCGAAGGCGATGGCGCGTGCGACGGCGTCGGGCGGGATGGCGAACTCGTCCATGCCCCGGCGGATCTGGGCGCGGACGGCCTCGTCGTCGATGGAGTCGGCGAGCTCGGTACGGACGTAGCCGGGTGATACCGACGTCGTGCGCACGACACCGTCGGTCGACTCTTGGCGGAGTCCTTCGAGCAGGGTCCTGACGGCGTTCTTGGTTGCTGCGTACACGGCCTGGTTGGGCACGATCTTCAGGCCCGACGTGGACACGGTCGTGACGAGGTGCCCGTGGCCTTGACGGCGGAAGACGGGAAGCGCAGCGGCGATCCCGTGCAGGACACCCCGGAGGTTGACGTCGATCATCGCCGACCACCCGCCGACGTCGAGGGCGTCGACGGGTCCGATCTTGCTGATGCCGGCGTTGCTGATCAGCACGTCGAGCCGGCCGTGGTCGACCACGGCCCGGTCGACCAGTCGCTGCAGGTCTTGGGGGCGGGTGACGTCGGTCTGCTGGGTGGAGACATAGCCGCCGGCCGCGATGATCCGGGCGGCGAGCCGCTCCAAGCGGTCGGTGCGTCGGGCGCCGAGGACCACTGCGGCGCCGCGCTCGGCGAGGAGCAGGGCGGTTGCTTCGCCGATGCCGCTGCTGGCTCCGGTGATGGCAACGATCTTCCCTTCGATCCCAGCCATTGGACTTCCTCCCGCGTACTGTGGACAGGTGTCCGTTGCCCCGGTAGCTTATCGGACAAGTGTCCGTTTAGCGACTCGCCAACACACCCGGGGATGAGTTGACGACACCGGCCCGGCGCCGCTCCGACTCGCTCGCCAACCGGGCGCGCATCGTGGCGGCCGCCCGCGCGGTGGTGACGTCGGACGCGGAGCTCAACCTCCACGCGGTCGCCCAGCAGGCCGGCGTCGGTCAAGGCACGCTCTACCGGCACTTCCCCACCCGTGAGGATCTGCTCGCCGAGGTCTACCACCACGAGGTCGAAGAGCTCGCCGCCGCCGCGCCACTCCTCCTGGCCACCCATGCGCCCGCCGAGGCCCTGGCACAATGGCTCGCTCGCGTTGCTCACTACGCGGCGGTCAAGCGCGGCGTCATCGCGGCCGTTGAAGCGGCCCTCTGGCAGGACCTCACCACCAAGAGCCTCGGCCCGATCGGCGCGGCCCTCACCAGCCTGCTCGACGCAGGGAAGGCAGCCGGCACGATCCGTACCGATGTCGATGCCGAAGACGTGATCTTGCTACTCGCCACCCTGACCCGAATCGACCGCGCCGGCTACGACGCCCGGGCGCGGAGCGTGCTCGCGGTCATAGCCGACGGGCTCCGCCAGCCGACCACGGATCGTTACTCTCTGCGGTGCCCTTCAGTCTGGCGAGGGTAACGTTGATACCCCGGTCGAATCCTCGGCGCATGCGGTTGACCATCTCCCCGTCCACACGGTCCGCCGGGAACGGACGAACCTGCGTCCAGGACTCCGTCACCTCGGTCCCTCCCTCGACCGGAACAAACCGATAGCGCCATTCGGTGAATCCCTCGACCCTGCCTCCCTGCATCCAAGCAATGGTCGTCGGGCGCTCCGCAGCTACCACCTCACAGCGGGCGTCGTGCTTGAGTTCACCGACAACATTGTGGCCGGTGAACCAGGCGCCCTCCGTAGGCACGGGGCCGGCGCCCTTGTCCCAGGTTGCGCCGATGCAGGTGATACTCCACTCACCCATCCGAGTGATGTCCGCAACCATGTCATACAGCACCTCGGCGGACGCGCTGACGACGATCGAGTGCGAGATAACTGACTCTTCGTGGTCAAGGGTCACCATTCAATTCTAGCTGAGCGTCCCTGTCGCCGATCGCTCGTGATCAGCCAACTGCCTGGGGCGCCTCCTCGGGCGCCGGGCGGCATGAGCCCTCGCTCCGAGGCCCTCCCCCTCCCGTGTACACGCCAGCGAGGCGAGCCCCGTTTTCAACTTTGACGTCGTAGTCAAGATCCGATAGGATGTCGTGCGACCGTCCAAGTAGCCGGTCGTCGATTGCTCGGGCGACCCCGAAGGCCGCCTCAAAGGAGACCTTGTGACCCACGTTCTCGACTATCCGGTGTTCGACGCAGACAACCACATGTACGAAACCACCGATGCGTTCACCAAGTACCTGCCGAAGGACTACGAGGGCCTTGTCAAGTACGTGCAGGTCAACGGCCGTACGAAGATCGCGCTTCGAAACCAGATAAGCGAGTACATCCCGAACCCCACTTTCAACAAGGTTTCACCGCCAGGGCACCAGGAGATGGAGTTCCGGCTGAAGAACCCGTCCTCGAAACACTCGATCGGAACCGGCGGCTTCGACGCTTCGAGCAAGGCCAAGGACGACCCCCGGCTGGCGGCACTACCCCGCTACATCGAATCACCGCCAGCCTTCTTCAACCCGGAAGAACGGATCGCTCTGATGGACGAGCAGAAGGTCGACAGGGCGATGATGTGGCCTACGCTTGCCAGCCTGCTCGAAGAGCGACTGGCCGACGATCCGAAGGCCACAGCAGTAGTCGTGCACGCCCTGAATGAGTGGATGCAGGAACACTGGACCTTCAACTTCGAGAACCGGATCTTCGCGACCCCAGTTATCAACCTCTCGATTCTCGACGAAGCCATCCGTGAGCTGGATTACGTCGTAGAGCGGGGCGCCCGAGCAATTCTCGTCCGTCCCGCGCCTGTCCCCGACTTCGGCATTCGGCGCCGCTCGATGGCACTACCTGAGTTCGACCCGTTCTGGAAGCGAGTTCAGGACGCCGGTGTCCTCGTCGGAATGCACTCCTCTGACGACGGCTACCAGCGGCATCTCAATGAGTGGGACGGCCGTACATCCGAGCACCAGCCGTTTAGCAAGCCCAGCGCCTTCTCGCTACTGGTCAATAGCGAATATCGGTCCATCCGAGACACCGTCTACTCAATCATCGGGCACGGGCTTGCGACCCGCTTCCCTGATCTGCGCTTCATGCCAGTCGAGAACGGAAGTCAATGGGTCCCGACCGCCCTGAAGCAATTCACGAAGCTATACGACCGATCGCCCGGAGCGTTCGAAGAGGATCCGATGAAAGCCTTCCATCGGTCAATCGTAATTCATCCCTTCTTCGAGGAAGACGTGCTCCAGATCGTCGAGCTGGTCGGTGTCGACAACGTCGTGTTCGGCTCCGACTTCCCGCATCCGGAGGGTCTGGGTGATCCCCTGTCGTTCGTTGATGAAATTGATTCCTTACCCGAGAATGACAAGGCAAAAATCATGGGAGGGACCCTGTCCAAACTGATGCAGTGTGACCCGACCGAGAAGGTGGTCGCTGCGGCCTGAGCAGTTTCGCGTGCCGCGAAGGGCCGATTGCCGCCGCTGTTCACGCGGCATGCCTGGCGCCTTCATGGCGCGCCGGGGCAGCCGGCTCGGTCACGAAATCAGTGAAGGACGCGACCGTCTGGGCAACAGGGCCGCGGGCGGGGTGGCTCAAGGCGTGACCAGCCCGCTTGCACTCGACCCGGAGACGCGGGTAGGTACCGACAAGGTCGGGACCGGAGTGGACAGTCTCGGCCGCGACGATGCGTGCCTCGAGCCGACGCATCCGGTACTCACCCCAGGTCCGCCGCAGGGCCCCGTAGCGCAACTCGGCCGCGGTCTGGAACGAGATGAACGCAGGGCGCCCGACGATGAGCGGCTCGCATCGGACAGCAAGAGCAGATCCTGGAACAAGCTGGGCACCGTAGAAGTCGGTGTCGATCACGACCGGGCGGCGCGCCGGCCGGGCAGTCACGCGCCGCGCGCGGCGAGGAAGGCGGCGCCTTCTTCCTCTGACACGTCATCGATGCGCATCTCGCGGCTCGGCGGGCACGGCCGCGCCCGACCGAGCAGCTCGGAAACGGCTAGTTCCAGGTGCTCGCTTGGACCCGTCGGGGCAGGCTGGCTCGACGACATGGTTCCCCGAAACTACCGCCAACGACCCAGGTCCGGGGCGCCGTTAGAACGGCGCCCCGGACTGGATGCCGGGGCAGATCGATCGCGCTCGGAAGTGTGGAGTGCGAGGTTCGAACCCGTGGGCCAGGCCGAACACCAGCGTGCCGCGCCATCTTGGATGAGCCGGAACTCCCGGACACCAACGTTCTTCAGCTTTGGCATCGTGGTCACCTCGTGGTCACGCCATACCAGGCCTCTGAGCGAACTGGCCCCTCGACCTGGGATCTCTCAAAATTCAAGCCGAGCATCTCACTACATCGCAACGCTCGGCTTCCTCGGTAATCACTTCGCTGTCGGCCTCGGGCAGCGCCCTGATGATTCGGGTCATGAGCCCGATCGGGCCTCCACCCGCGCCAGCTTTTCTACGAGGTCGCTGAGCACTTCATCCTGTGCAAGGAGATGCTCTTGTATCTTCACTGCTTCATGGAGCACTGCATCGGCATCGTTATAGGTCGCCTCGGACCGCTTGTCTGCGGCGGCCGCCAGGACGTTCTGGCCGACGATGATTACCGACAGCAGGAC
Organism: Actinomycetes bacterium; assembly: GCA_021809105.1. Lineage (GTDB taxonomy): Bacteria > Actinomycetota > Acidimicrobiia > Acidimicrobiales > Palsa-688 > Acidiferrimicrobium. Next base: position 7,911 of record JAKBAM010000034.1, on the reverse strand, counting down.
CAACTGGAGGAAGGTCTGTGACACCCAGGACACGAGGGTCACGGCGCTGTGCGAGCTGATGGCCTGGGGCAGGCTGATGAGGGCCAGAGCGGCGAACGCGTAAGCACACCACATGGTGCCGACCCCGTTGGTCACCTTCACGGCGAACCACGCGTTGAACCGAGCTGCGACGTTGCCGGTCGGGAGCTGCTCGGCAACCTTGACCGGTTTGTCGGGGCTCCCCTCCAGCTTGGTCTTCGTCCGGTGGTGCGGGATGTAGGCGTAGATGGCATGGTCGGTCATCGGAAGGCTCCTTTGGGTGTGCGTTGGCTGCTGGTCGACGTGCCCAGGCAGGGACACATCTTGACCTCGGTCCCGAGAGGGGGGACCCACTCTCGGGTTTGCCATGCCGGCGAGCACGAGGACGGCAGCCCGCGACCGAAGTCGCTCCGCTGCCCGAGGCGCCCCCGACGCTGCTCAGGGGATGGTCGGATGGACTCGGGCCCGGGCGACAATGTGCCCTCGCGTCGCATCGATTGCCGTTGTTGGTCCGATGTCGCGGGACGCCGGTACAGGTCGGGCAAGCAGATCGACGGGCTGCGTCAGGAGCCGGCCCTCCGCCACGCTCGGGGTGACAAGAGCCGCAGACCGTTCAGGCCCACGATCACCGTCGATCCTTCGTGTCCAGCCACTCCGAGGGGAAGTGGGAGCTTTCCGACCAGGTCGATGACGACAAGGATCGTGATGGCGGTGACTGCGAACGCCAGGTTCTGCACGACGACACTTGGCGTGGCGAGCAAGGACGATGACGGCGGGCAGGGTAGCCAGGACGTCGCGGATGATCACCGCGGCGGTTGCCGGTCGACTCGGGGCTCAGCCAGCTGACGGCTTGTTCGAGAGCGATGTCATTGCGCCGCGAGCTGACGAGCTCCGCGTGGACACAGACGAGGTCGCGGCCACCCTCGAGGTCGTCGCGTCGCACTGCCCGCAGGTGGAACCGGCTTCCCGTGGCCGCCTGGGTGACGAGGGCGCGGATGTGGGCCTCTTCGGGGGCGTGGCAGATCGCCTCGAACCGGTAGGACGCCTCGATCTCGCCGTGCTCGTCGGCGGGCTGACGGTCGATGAGGTGGGCAGCGGGGCGACAACCGACATGGACGACCACGACCAGGAGGGCGCCTCCTGCGGCAGGGATGACGTAGCCGCTTCCACGCAGGGAGTGTCGACCTTTACTACCCACCTCCCCGCCTTCCGAGGAAGATCAGGATCTCCGAGGTGCGGACGTGCTGACGAACGAGCGCAGGCGCAGGCGTGATCATCCGAGACGGAGTGGTCAGTGGACGAAGGGGCTGAAGACCTTGACCCCGACGATGACCAGCGCCACGATCACGTAACCCCGCAGACCGTAGACGCTCACTTTGCGAAGCAGCGTCTGGTGTGGCCGGGCCAGCTGGTCGATCGGCTTCATTCTCCATGTAGCGCGCTCGAGGTGAGCGACTGCCGCTCGTGGATCGATGACCTCTCCCCGAGCGATCCGCCTCCGCCGTGCCCACGTCACAGCACCGGCGCTCGGTAGGGCGAGGGCGGCGGCGCCGAGGAAGCAGCCCTCGGTCAGGCTGACCCCGTTGATCGTGGGGAACAAGGTGGCGATCGTGAGGTCCAAGGACAAGACGATGAGCACGGCGACGATGATCACGGCGAACACGTTGAGGACCCGCCCGTTGATCCACGGGCCGAGGATCTCGGTGTCGTTGCACAACAATACGAGGAACAGGCTGGCCGAAGGCAACAAGATCCCGGCCAGGACCTGCACGTACTGGGTCGCGGTACCGAGCAGGGCATTGGAGCCGAGAGCCACGATCAGGCAGGCGAAGATGATCTGAGCTGCGTAGGCCCCGTAGAAGAGAGGTGCGGTGCGGATGGTCCGGTGTAGGGAGTGGTGGGCACCGAAGGTGTCCCCGAAGGCATACGAGGTCGACAGCGACACCGCGCCCGCTCCGACCAGGGCGGCGACCACCAGCATGACCGCGGCGATTACCCCGGCGACCGGGCCGAGGGTGACGGCGATGGCGTGGTTGAACCATCCCGAGTCGGTGTAGGAAGAAGCAGCCCCGAAGCCTCTCGTGTGGAACAGCGCAGCGCCGAAGATGATCATGGCGGCTGCGGCGACCGTGGTGAGGATGCCTCCGGCGAAGGTGTCCCAACGCTCGTAGGTGAGCCAGCGGGGGCTGATCCGCTTGTCGAGCACGTTGGACTGCTGGAAGAACAGCTGCCAGGGTGCGACCGTGGTGCCGATCAGGGCGACGATTAGCAGGATCGCCGATCCGGATACCCCGCCGGTGAAACCCGGGACGGCGAAGTGGTAGCCGATCGAACCCCAATGTGGGTGGGCAAGCAGCACGGCGGGGACGAAGACGAAGCTGCCGAGGATCATCGCGAACATGAACCGCTCCCACATGCGGAACCGCCCCGTCGCCGCGATCGCGAACATCATTGCCCCGGCGACCACCACGCCGAGGAGCTTGGGGACCCCGAAGTACCCGAGACCGAAATAGACCCCGATGAACTCGGTGAGCAGCGTCAAGAAATTGAGCAGGAAGAGATCGAACACCGCGAAGCCAGCCCATGCCCGCCCGAAGCGCTCCCGGATCAGCCGGGCGTGGCCGACCCCGGTCACCGTGCCGAGCCGGGCCACCATCTCCTGGTTGATGAGGAGCACCGGCAAGAGGAGGAACACCACCCACAACAGGCTGTAGCCGTAGGACTGGCCAGCCTGGGTATAGGTCTGGACACCACCGGCGTCGTTGTCGCCGATCATGACGATCAACCCCGGGCCCATGATGGCGGCAAAGGTCAACAGCTTGCGCCTCAGACCTCGTCGGGGTGCACGGTCACGCATCGACACCGTCCCCAGGGCACCCTCAATGTCACCGATGTGCGCCGGGTCCAACACCGCCGGCGCAAAGTCAAGATCCTGGCCATCTACCAGGTTGGAAGTTTCGAGCACGGACACAGCGACACCTCGATTCAGGATCAAGAGGAAGGTCGAGCCACAAGGGGCGCGAGGACATAGGGGAAAAGGGGCCGTCGGAACCGACGGCATGAGGGATCTGCCCGGATCTGCCCACACCGAGCGGCCGCCCGGCGCAATGGACATCGGATGCCTACCGGCTGGGCAGGCGGAGCCGCCCGTGGACTACAACCACCGGGCGATTCGAACTACGGCTCAGACCCACACCCGAGCGTTACTATCGACAGCCCGTCATCCGAGCTGTCGCAGGAGCAGGTCTAGCGGCACGCGAGCGGACTCGGAGGTTCGCCTCTTCGCTGAGATCTCGACATAGCGACCACCTCCTTCCACGCCCGGCCTATTTGACGGCCAGAAGAATACCCCATGGTCGACGGGAGCACCGGGTCGGCACCCTCGCTGGTCGCACCGCTTGCCCGCTCGCAGGCGGCAAACCAGCACCTGGCGCGCTCCGCATTGCACATCACGTGCTCGGGACTCGCTGCGAAGCCGGTTCAGTCCCGGGTCAAGCGATACGGGACCCTCGCCACGTTGACGTTGGTCCGGCGACGCAGCACGTTGGCGAGCACGACGCCACGCTGGTTCTGTAACAGCCGGTGGCGCCACTTGCGGGGCTCCACTTCGGGGATCAGGACCATCACCTGACGGCCGCGGATCTCTGGCGATCCGAGATAGTCGAGCATGGGGGTAGCCACCGAGCGGGACTGTGGGCGCAACACAACGAGGCGGACTCCGGGGTTCCAGCGATCCCATTCGGACTGTAGGGAGGCGGCGCGCTCGTCGTCGAACTGGACGCTTACCGCCACCACCTCGTGACCGAGGGAGAGCGCGGTGCTGAGAGCGGACTCCGTCATGCGCGACACGGCCGCCACCGTCACGACGACCAGCTCCTCTTGGACGTGGGGAATCCCCGGGATCGATCCCAGGCCGAGCTCGGTCCCGACGTCGTCGTAGTACCTAGCGATGCGGGAGAACAGCAGAATGAGCGCCGGAATGGCGATCACCACCACCCAGGCGCCCCCGGCGAACTTGGTCACCAAGAAGATGACCGTGGCCACTGCGGTCATCGCCGCTCCGGTCCCATTGAGACCGGCCCGGGCCCACCAACGTCTGGGCTTGCGCTGATGCCAGTGCCGGACCAGGCCGACCTGGGAGAGGGTGAAACCAGTGAAGACCCCGATGGCATAGAGGGGGACAAGCGAGTTGGTGTTGGCGTTGACCGCCACCAGCAGCAATCCCGCCAGCACCGCCAGCACCACCACTCCGTAGCGGTAGACGGGCCGCTCGGCCCGGAGCCCAAACACGTGCGGAACCAGATTGTCGCGAGCGAGCAGGCTGGCCAGCACCGGCAGACCACCAAAGGAGGTGTTGGCGGCCAACGCCAGGATCACCGTGGTCGACAGGTCGACCACGTAGTAGATGGGTCCGCGGCCCACCGAAGCGCCGGTGATCTGGCTCAGCACGGTCTGGGTGGCGGTCGGTCCGACGTGGAAGCGGACAGTGAGGATGGCGAGACCCAGCAACATGGTGCCAAGAATCGCCCCGAGGATCACCTCGGTCCGCATGGCGCGACGGGCCCTCGGGGCACGGAAGGCCGGCACGTCGTTGGCGATAGCCTCGACCCCGGTGAGCGCGCTGCAGCCGGCCGCGAACGCCTTCAGTATCAGTAGCACTCCCACGGTGGCGGCGATCTTCGGGATCACCACCGGGTGCATCCCGGAGTTGGCGGCCGGATGGGCACGCAGCAGCCCGGCGACGATGACTACATAGATCCCGGCCACGAACACCGCCGTCGGAAACAGGAAGGTCCGCGCGCTCGTAGCGATGCCGCGAAGGTTAAGGACGGTCAGCAGCACCAATATCGCGAGAGACAGGACGAGGCCGTCGGCGGCGAGCCCGGGGAAAGCCGACACCAGAGCTGCCACACCAGCCGAGATCGACACCGCCACGGTGAGGACGTAGTCGACGACGAGAGACGCCGCAGCCAAGCGACTGGCATGGGGACCGAGGTTGGCCTTGGAGACGGCATAGCAGCCGCCCCCATCGGGATAGGCCTCGATGACCTGGCGGTAGGAGAAAACCAAGATGACCAGGAGTACGACGATGGCGATCGTGATCGGTTCGATCTTCGCGAGCGCACCTGCACCGGCGGTTGCCAACACGACGAGCATGGCTTCCGGCCCGTAGGCGACGGAGCTGATCGCGTCGAGCGACAACGCGGGGATGCCCTCGATGCTCGTGATCTGACCGCGTTCGGCCTCCTCGGCCCCCGTCGGTGTGGCTCCGGCGTCACCGGTCGTAGTCGCGCCGCCTCTCCCGAGCGGGGCGCCCTCGACTGTCGGCTCGCCGGTCACTCGGGATCTCCGGTCGCTGTCATGTCAGCCATGGGGCGATGTCGCACGCAATGATCTTCGCACGACGCACCCTGCACACAGGTGCCCAGCCCGCATATGCCATCGCCACCGGCGAGCGCTGGTCCCCGCAGAAGCAGACGGCGGCCGCCGGCTGGTCGTGATATCGGTTGATTTGACCAGCGCCAATTGCCGTGGGTCCAACCTGCACCACGATGACGTGCAGAGAGGTTCTCGATCCAGCGAACCGTCGAGGCGTTCGCACCAATTCGAACCGGTCGCCGTGGTCGCCGCTCCGGGACGCACACGCGGTCACTGCCTCTTCCGTCGCGCTGAGCGTCACGGCAACGGCTGAGGGAGCGGACTCTGGGTCATTGCCAGCAAGCCACCTATCGAGGCTCGCGGGGGTGATCTCGCACATGCTGCGCCGGCCGGGGAGCTCTTCGAGGACGCCGGCCCGGACGAGGTCGACGGACTGCTCGGCGTCCGAGGCCGGTGAATTGCGTCACTTCGGCGAAGGGGGTAGGACTTTCCCTAACGTCGCCGGCCATAGACGATGGCGATGCGAAGCCCGGGGGTCGTATCCGAGACGAAGGCAGACAGCTCCGCCCACTCCCGCTGTCGATCGAAGAGGTCAGCCGGCCTCTTCAACGCTGCGCTCATAAGCCAGTGGGGTTCCGAAAGGCGGGGAGGGGTCCGACGCAAGCCATTTGCTGCGGCCTACCAGATCGTCGGCACCAGGCCGGACCGGGCGATGGCGCGGTCCCGACTCACCAGCGGTGCCTGGAGCGCCAACGCCGTTGCCACGATCAAGCGGTCCCAGGGGTCAGGTAACACCGCCCGAGCGAAACCCATTGCGGCATCGGCTACGTCCAGGGTGACTGGCTCTAAGGTCACCTTCTCCGATGACACGAGGCCCTCCCGGAGAGTCTGCAGCTGATCTGTGGTGACGCTGGCGGTGGATTGGGTGACGTACCAAAGGTCGACCAGCGTGGCGACTACCGCCACGACGCCCCGGCAGCATCCTCGCGAGCGAGGGCACCGCCGCGTTCGAAGTCCTCCCAGCTCAGGTCCGGGAAGCCTGGCATCGACGCCCCTAGCGGCCCGCCCTCCGGTCCAGGGCCCTCCTCCACCACCCGCAGGTGGGTGCCGGGCTCCAAGCCCAGCTTGCGCACTTGGTCGGCGGGGATGCTGCCGTCGTCAGCGACGATCAACTCTCGGCTCTGGGAGGAACCCGAGGTACCCATATAGCCAGCATACGAGCCGGATTCGACTCAGCCCGCCGGCGCTGTCCCGCTGGGCTCTCGACAGCCCTGCCGGCCGCCAGCGCGAACGACAGCAACCGCACCGCCCACGGACCGACCGCCATCTTGATGACCTGAGCGCCCTCGGTGTGTTTGATCACGCCCGCCGAAACCTGCCCCGGATAGCAGGGGGGCGAGCCGGACTGACCATCTGATCGGACGGGTCGCACGGGAACGTCCGTCCCCCTCACTGGAACTCCCCCGTAGCACCTGGGCCGTCGCGACTGCGGGTTCCGCATCCGGAACGCGGGCCGCATCGGCCGGCGCAGCTCGTCGGCCAGCCCAGCAACGGCCGTGCGACGAACTTATCGACGTCCGCCCGATCGACCACTTCGCCGCCGGGCACCTCTCAGGCGCCCTGTCGATCGAGCTGCGACCCCACGTCCAGAGCGGGCTCGGTTGGCTCGTGGCGCCGGGACGTCGCCTCGGACATCGCCTGCGTCATGTACGCATACCAAGACCGCCACGAGCTGGTCCGCCAGTGCCTGAACGTCGGCCACGAGCAGCTGGCCGATGAGCTATCCGATGGTGTGGGCACCTGGCACCACGCCGAAGGCGATCTCCAACGGATCCCGCTTGTCAGCTTCGCCGAACTGCACGGCGACGAACGCCTGCTCGACGTGCGCCAAGCCAACGAATGGGACGAACTTCACATCCCCGGCGCCACCCACATCGAGCTCGGCGCGCTCCCCGCAACAGAACCCCCCGCTGGCCCGCTAGCGGTCATGTGTGCCCACGGCCAGTGCTCCATGACCGCAGCCAGCCCGCTCTCCCGACGGCGCGGACCGGGAGATCTCAGCGCTCAACGAAACCCGAAGCCTGGCCGGCAGCGCAGTTGGGCGTTCCCGTACCGGTCCATAATCACCATCGCAAATGAATGCCCTGAACCTGGCAGGCGGCCTTGGTTTGCCGTCGGTGGTGGCGCCCCCTTCAGTCGCGGGGCGCTCGACCGGACACCTGGTGCGGACCCCATGACGGCGACCGGTCACAGTCGGAGCGGGCGGCGGGCGCTGCTCCTCCTCAGCCTCGCCATCCTCGGGGTCACGGCCGCGATCCACTGGGTAGTCGTCGGGAAGTTGATGACCGCTGACGAGGTGGCGATCGCCATCGCCTCCCTCAGCCCCTTGGCGTCCACGACGACGAGCGCCATCCCGGGTGCCGAGGCGGAATGGCCATCCGCATGGAGTGGGTTGTGTCCGGACTCAGTTGAGCCAAGTTGAGTCCCGTCAGCCCCATACCGGGAGGGGGTACC
>JAKBAM010000082.1 GCA_021809105.1 Actinomycetes bacterium | reverse complement strand
CGATGGTTTTGGCAGGGCTGAGGAACGCCCAGCCTGACAGCGCCTGGCCGGTTCGCTACGCCATCCGACGGGTGACCTGGCACATCTTGGACCACGCCTGGGAAATGGAGGACCGATCCCGCTGACTCTTCCTCCACCGGGTCGTTTCCGTTGGGACGTCGCCCGACACCATCCGAATGGAGGTGCTCGCTGGCGCACGACACGAAATCATCTCGGCGACCTCCGAGGCTTGGCCGCCCGAGGCTCGCTGGACCAGCGCTGCGAAGGCTCGTCACCGGCGCGTGGTCGTCGCGTATCTTTGGTTCGTGTCCAACGACGAGACGATGGTCCTGTCGGTCCGCGGCGAGGGCCGCCGGACGGTAAACCCGGACGCCGTGACTTTCTCCGGCGGCTTGACCCTGTGGGAGCAGGACCGGGTGGCGGCGCTGAGCGGGGCGGCGGAGGCGGTGGGTGGGCTGACCGGCGCGCTGGCTGACCTCGGTGGGGCCGCCCGGCGAGCCGGCAACGACCGAGCGGCACTGACATGGTCGGTGTTCTCGGCGACTACGCAGATGGAGTGGCGCCACGACAAGGAGACGGGACAATCCGAACCGACCGGGCGGGTCGCGGCGTCAGTGGCGGTCGCCATCACGGTCCGGGACTTCGAGTTGCTCGACGCACTCGGGAGGGTACTGGCGGGCGATGAGCGGCTGGATGTGCGGCGGGTGGCCTGGAAAGTCGACGACGACAACCCCGCATGGGCGGCGGTCCGCGCCGAGGCCATTGCCGCCGCGTTGCGCCGTGGCCGCGACTACGCCGCCGCCCTCGGGGTCGACCTCCAAGCAGTGGAGCATGTGGCCGACACGGGCCTGCTTGCCGGTACTGGCGAGGGACCGGCCCGCTTCAAGATGGCTCGAGCGATGAGTGCCGGTGGGGAGATCGACACCCCGTCGCTGGACCCGGTACCTCAGGAGGTGGTCGCGCTGATCGAGGCCCGTTTCCGTGCCTCGGCTGCCATCCTTCGGAACTGACCGGGCTCGAGAGACATGGAGATCCCGACCCAACCTCATCCAGGAAGGCTGGGCGTGGTCCAGGTTTGCCCTCCGTTCGCCGTGGCGAGGACCCGGGTGGTGGCTCCATTGGCTGTGACATTCAGGCGGCGCAAGACGCTCAGTGCCCGGCCGAGGTGGGTCTTGACTGTGGGAAAGGACAACCCCAACGCTTCCCCCACCTGCCCGTCGGTGAACCCGCCCAGGTAGTGGAGCACGACCACCTGCTGCTGGCGGCGCGACAACCGCCGCAGCGACCTAGCGACGTGGATCCGCCGAACAGCGGCGATTTCGAACGACGGCTGCGCAACCGGCGGAGCCGCCGCCGGGATCGGCCGGTTCGCGCGCAGCATGTCGATGCCCAAGTTCGTTGCCACTCTCGTAACCCAAGCATGGGGGTGGTCTGAGATCCTCGACCAGCGGATCAGAGCCCTGACCACCGTTTCGCTGGCAATATCGTCGGCGAGGTCGCGCCCGACGAGCCGAGCTGCGGTGCGCTCAGCTTGCACGAACAGCTCGGCTATGAGCTCATCGGTCGATTCTGCTCCCATTCACCTTGTCTAACGTTCACGACCCCGCCGACGGACGACATCGGCACGGACTTTTCTCGAAACCCGGCCACTGGGGACCTCCGGCAGACCGCAGCCGGTGTCGAAACCATCTCCGCATCGCCCCGAACAACCTGATGCCTCGGAGCACGGGACCCCGGGCGGCGCTCATCTATCAGCACGCGACTGACCGCCGGGACTGGGTGATCGCCGATGCCCTTGACCAAGTGGGTCGGGGCGCCAGGGCCACGGACGGCGTCGCTCCGGATGGCGGAGCCCACGCCGCGATGGCGCGCGATGAAGGCCACTTCGGGACACAACGCCAGCCCGCTGCCCTGGTCAGCATTCGCGGTCGCAGATCCGGACTTCCGTCCGAGAGGTTGACGCCTTGTGTCGACCGGGCCGGTACAATGCAGGCTATGAATCCGCGGGTCTTGACCGCCACCGTGTCCCATCGAGGCCAGACAAATCTGCCTGCAGCGATGCGCCACCGGTGGGGCATCGACCAGGGAGGCGAGGTCGCCATCGTAGACCTGGGAGACGCCGCACTGATCCTGCCCGGCGGCGCCGAGGCGGCGCGAGCCGAGCTGCGGCGGGTCCTGCTGTCGGGAGCGTACGAGCACGGCGTCGACGCGATCGCCGACCCAGACCTTGCCGACCAGTAGCACGCTGCTGATCGACGACCGTCTCTTGGTCGCCCACCTCCTCGAGGCACCGCTGCCCCTGCCGGAGCACTCCTCGTTGGCCACCACCACCTACTGGTACTACCGGGCGTGCAGGGCGGCAGCCAGCGGAGGGAGCGGCCAACTGTCCGGACCGTTCCGAGCCCTGGACTCCAGGCGACAGGGCGAGGCGATAGGGGCGATGCTGCGCCTTCCAGACCGCATCGGACTGCCGGATGGCCGCCCACTGGTCCCTGAGATGGTCGCCGTCCACCGGCGCCACCCACAGCTCAACCTCCTTAATATCGAAGCCGCCGCTGCGGCCCGCCTCCTCGCGGCCCGTGTGGCCCTGTCTCCGGCTGCTGCGGATGGGGTCCTTCCCGCCATCCTCGACGACGAGCACATCGACTGGGTAACGCTCGAGGCTCGCTGAGCGAAGGAGGACTGAGCGATGGCCGTTCCACGGCCTCGTGAGCTCCGGCGGCGCGCCCGAGCGAGGTCCCCCGGCTGACCTGAAAGTGCAGGTGTGCGCCCACTTGGTCAAGGACATCGGCGACGTCTCTGCAGGTAGCAGAGCTCCCTTGTCTCGTCACCGACGCGAAGGAACACCTTGTCGGCTTTCGTTTCGTGGACAACCTGGTCGCCGATGCCGACTCGGATGATCGCGACTTGGCTCGTTGTGCTGCCAGTCGCGACATCGAGGGTCTCGACTCGAACCAGTACGGGCGCTCGGTTTGGTCGATAGCGAGCAGCTACAGATCGTTGAGCAGCTTTGGGTCACCCCGTCCACAACGCCGTTCGAGGCGCCGACGACAAGGACACCTCCCTCCCCGTTGGCGAAGGCGATCACGGTCTCGGCTGCCTCCTTCGCCGCAACCTTGCCGCTCTTGCGCTCGGCCGCCTCCCGCTGGTCGGCGCCTGGACGTGCTTGCGTCGCCGCCGGCCGTCGGAAGCGGCACCGAAGCTGACCCACCCGTGCCAGAAGCCGTCGTTGCCCCGGTAGATCGATGACCTGTTGTTCGCCGCCTTGGTCATCATGCTGCTCCCAGCCGGGACAGGAGCGCATCGACCGAGCGGCGGGGCACACAACGGGCCCTCCCGATCCGGCCCCTTCCAGCCCGCCGCTGGCCCTACGGATGCTGACAGTGACAAATCACAGGTCAGAGGAATTGTGGGTGTCGCCACGTACAGTGGTGAACTAAGCCGGATGTTCCCTAAATGTTCCCTCGTCCGGCTCCCGGAGAGCCTTCACTCGGACCGGTAGCGGTGTTAGGTCGCCGTCCTGGGGCTGCGAGCGCCGTCGCCCCGGCGATGGCCTTTCTTCCTCTGGCTTGCTGATGGGTCATGGTTGATGACCGCGGCTTGGGTTCAGCGTCGACTACTCAGTCCGCCGATGAAAACGGCGACGGCTGCCACCGCGTCGTTGGCCAAGACGTTGAAGTCCAAGTCGGCGTGCATGCCGCTCATGGTCGTGGCGTAGGCAATGCTCCCCTGGGAGTCGGCGTCGGTGAAGTTGGCGGACAGCTCGGCCAGCGCTGTCTCGGTCGAGCCCACGATCATGGCACCGAAGCGGTCGATGACGCGATCGGCGGCGGCCCCCGGACCACCGCCGTCGTTGTGGAGCAGAACGTAGGCGACGTCATACCAATCCTTGGTGAGCCCGCGCCCATGGGCTGCGTGCACTTTCGCCAACGAGTAGGCCGGCAAGGTTGCGACGCGGAGCTGCACCGACACCGTGACACCATCGACCTCGGCGGTTATCGGACGAAGCTCGTAGTCCCGTGATGCAAAGCCACTGCCCCGCAGATTCACCGCTCCAAGGGATTCACACTGATCGAAGGACACCACGCTCTGGTTCGGAACGTCGTCCTGGTCGGCGAGGAACTCGATCTTGACGACCATCCCCGGAGCGGACTCGTCCTTCCACCGCCACACCCTCTCCGAGTCCGGCCGGAACCCGGCTCTCCCGAGCGCCCGTTCGAGCCGCGCCCCGTTCACTGACCCGCCTTGGATCTCGAGGTCCACCTGGACATCGACGTCGGTTGTACCGATGTGCCTGAGAGCTGCGTTGCTGCAGAGCAGGTCCGGCACCAGCCCTCCGAGCAGCACGAACTCAGGAACGTCGCCGTACTGTTGAACCAGGCGCACGAGCGCCCGCTCGGCCAGGTCTCTGGCGGCTCTACTCCGCTCCGGGTCCGACACCCCGCACCTCCCTGAGGTGGTTGCCAGCTTCGGCGAGCCGCCCGCCCGACGCGTTCAGATCTGCGTACACCCGCGCCGGGAGCGCGACCTGCACCCCGTTGATGTCTGGTCCGCGAAGGCTCATCGGGGTAGGCAAAGGACGGATCTCGATCACGTGACCCCTGGGGACTTCCCGGCTCTCGATGCACCTGGGCAGATCGGGGTCCTCGAAGTGGTCCGGGTCGACGTACAGATCCAGCATTGGAAGCCCCGTCAGGTAGGGCGCAAGCAGCATCGAAGCCCCGGCTCCTGTCAGGGCCCACTTCGCTCCTAGCGATCGAAGGACAGGGCCGATCTCCACCTCGAGGAGGTAGAGCGGGTCGGTCATCAGGCGATGAAGTTTGCGCACGCGCTGCTTTCTCCTCAACTCGCCAGCCGCTATGGCGTAGTTATCGATGAGATCCTCGATATCAACAATTCGCCGACCGGAGCCGGCCCCTCGCTTTGGCCCCGGTCGACCCAGCCATCCGCGCTCCTCGAACCCGGCTAGAGCCTTTGCCGATGATCCGCGCGACAGCCCGGTGGCGGCCTCGATCGCCTCGACGGTTGGGGGCACCCCGGCGAAAATCGCCTCGGCCGCGCTCAGCGTGCTCTGGTTCCACTGGGCGTTCGCGGACATCGCTGGCTCCCCGGAGGGGATCTCCCGGACGACGACGAATCCCGAACGAAGGTTGATGTTGGCCTGTCCGGTCTCGTCGACCCAGCCGATCCGCCGATCGGCAAGCTTGGCCCGAGAACCCTCGGAGATCCGCCGTGCCACCACGACGTCGATCTTCCGCACCCGAGTGAGCAGTCGGTCCACGTCGGCGGGCCATCCTTCCCCGGCCCATCCGGCGAGGAACCGATGGCGCCCGGACCCCGCTTTGACTGTGACGTCGAAGACTCCTCCCGTATGGTGAGGAGTGGGCTCCAAGTGGACGTGCAGCCCTGACGGCAGCACCGCCACCAGGGCGTGCTGGACCCTTCCGCGTAACGTCGAGCCGATCGGCATACTTCACTATTATGCCCTACTTCACTGTCAAAGTGAAGTAGGGCCTTAGCATGAAGTATCAGTCTCTGACTGGATGAGTTAAGAGAGAGCCTCGACTGACGCTGGCTCGGGCTGTCTCCCGATACCCGCGCGGGCAGCGGCTTCAGCGCGGTTGTCGAAACCTAGGATGTCTGTGATCCGGCCATCCCTGCGGTGAGGACCTGCCAACGGGAAGCTGCTCCACCGGCCTCCAGAGCGGCGGGCGTGCCCGAGACTGACAAGCCAACCAGAAGCGAGTCCGCGCCCGCCACGACCTCGGCCACAACCGCTTGCATGCCGTCATCCCTGGCCGCTTTGTGCCAGGCCAGGATCTCGTTGCGGTTATGGCATCCCCACTCCGGTTGCCCCGCCGGGCCCCAGTGGGCGTTCGGGTTGAGCAGGTTCTCATAGGCCTCCAGATCGCCAGCGCTGAGAGCAGATTTCACCAGATCGCCGAGCTCGCCAATGCTCACCGTCACGAGAGGGAGGCTATTCCTTTACGTGAACTTCTTCGAGGTGGTGGCGCGAGGACCGGAAACATACGCTCGAGAATCCAGTACTCGAGGTCGGCGACCCAGTGAGACCAGAGCCGCCACACGATCAGCCCCCTGGCACGCTTGGTAACGGAGGGGCGGCCTCGCCGTGCCGACCCGGGGTCCAACCTATAGATCTACCTACTGCCAACCTTAGGTTGGGGCGCTAACCTATGAATCTCACTCGTGCGATTCATAGCCTAGGAGTCCCGGTGGACGTCTCGAAGTTCTCGTCTAGCCACATCGGCGAGCTGCAGCCCATCAGCGGTCACGACAGCTACCTTGACCGAGACTACGATCACTTCGCCTTCCTCCCCGCCGCACTGCCAGCCAGCGTGGCACTCGGGTCACTCACGGTCAAGCTCATGGCCGAAGCGGAACGGGCGGTCGGGCGGCTCGACGCCGCCGCGAGCGGGCTCCCCAACCCGACGCTGCTCGTGCGTCCGGCCCTCTACAGAGAGGCCGTGAGCACCTCAGCGCTCGAGGGCACCTACGCTCCGTTCCTCGATGTTCTCGAAGCCGACCACATCGCCGAGCGTAAGCGCAGCGCAGAGGTACGCGAGGTACTCAACTACGTGGAGGCGGCGGAGCGCGGTCTGGCACTGATCCGAGAGCTCCCGATCTGCCTCCGGCTGATCACCGAGTTGCAGTCGCTCATCGTGAAGGGAACTCGCGGCGACAGCTGGGACACCGGGCGGCTGCGGTAGGGGCAAGTGTACATCGGCGAACGCAAGCTCGGGATCGAGCGTTCTCGCTTCGTGCCACCTCCCCACGATTACCTCGCAACGGGCATATCAGACTGGGAGAAATGGGTCAACGCCGACGATCACCCCCTTCTTGTCAAGGCCGCCGTCGGTCACTACCAGTTCGAGACGCTGCATCCCTTCAGCGACGGGAATGGCCGCCTCGGACGACTGATCGTGACTCTCCAATTGGTACAGGCCGAAGCGCTGAAGTACCCCGTGTTGAACCTGTCCCCCTGGTTCGAGCCGAGGAAGGACCAATACAAAGACCTCTTACTCGCTGTTAGCCGCACTGGCGAGTACGACGACTGGCTGCAGTTCTTCTTCATTGCGGTCGCTGCTCAGGCGGACGATGCCGTGCACCGCATCGACGACCTCATGGAGGCGCGCAGCGACTTCCTCAGCCTCTTGCGCGCTGACGGGGCGAAAGGCGTCGTGCTTGAGATTGTTGATGATCTGATTGGGTACCCCGTTATCACGCCTACACAGGCCGCCCGGCTGCACGGCGTCACCTATCCGCCGGCCGCCAAGGCGATCGAGCGTCTAGAACGACTAGGGGTGCTCAACGAGATCACCGGCCGCTCCTACGGGCGCGTCTTCGTGTGTGACCGAGTGATGCGCATCGTGGACCGCCCCGGCCGCTGACCCCGCCGGCCGGCAGCGGCCTGTCCAAGCCAAGAGCCGTCGGCTGCTGCCCACATCGCGCTTCTGCAGATGAGCGGCTCGCTGGGTGCATACGTATGCCGATGGCGCTGCCTCAGCAACGGAACGGCGCCGGCAGCGGCCGACATGGCGTCCAGATGAGTCCAGGAGCGTCGCCCGTGGCTACCACCGCTGGCTACCACGACCATGTGACCCCACCGCCCGGAGCAGCAGGTAATGCCGTGACCAGGACTTTTGCGTGGA
>JAKBAM010000033.1 GCA_021809105.1 Actinomycetes bacterium | reverse complement strand
AAGGCCCCCGCCGGCGGGCTGGTGTCACCGCGGTGTTGGGCGGACGGCCGGGCCGCCCACCACTGGTAGGCACCGACCGCGCCGCCGACGTTGCGGTGCGCGCCGTAGTAGTACGCGTCCCACACGAACTGCAGGCACCAGCCGGCCAGGTAGTTCTGGCCGATATGGCCGTCCGCCCAGGCGATGGCCGCAGCGGCGCCGGGAATCGACGACGGTGTGGCCTGAGCCGGTGTGGGAGCGCTGGTGCGGGCAGGGGCGCCTGCCGCGGAGCCGCAGGTGGGGATCCCTTGGGCGGCGAAGTCGGCGACGGTGCGCCAGTGGGTGTCGATGTAGTAGTCCGTCACCCAGCCGGTGACCGACCCGGAGCTCCCCTGCAACCAGACCGAGTCCCCGGAGATGTCCGTGCCGCCGGTCCAGCAGTTCACCGCGAACGGGGCGCCCTCGCCGATCAGCGCGACGTGAGCGCTGGACGTGGACGGCCCGGTGTGGACGTAAAGGCCGGATCCGCCGGTGCGGTACACGTGGTGCATGGCGGCGGCCGTTGCAACACTGCTGGAGCTGGAGAGCGCGACGACGCCGCCGGCGCCGAGGGCGGTTACGGCCAGGGCGGAGCCGAGTGCGACTGCGGTGGCCTTGCGGATCGGGGTGGTGAACATCGTCGGTGTGCCTCCTCGGTGCCCGAAAGGGTGATCGAGCAGGTCCTACGTTGAACGCCCGAATCCGTCCCCGCTACGGGGAGGGGTTCCCGCCCGGCGGGCACCCCTGCCCGTAGCTTCGACGGGGCTCGCTGGCGGACGATGGCCCCATGAGCGTCACCCCCACGGCCGCCAACGCCGTGTGTGCCCGGACGTTGGCGGGGTGGCCACTCGGCAGAGACAAGGCAGGCGGGTCTTTTGCGAGCGAGACGATCTGTGTGGTTATCGTATGCCGGCAACATTACGGAAGGGCGAGATCAGTGACGTTTTCAGAGCGATCTTTCTTCGTCGGGCCTGACGACGATCCCGACAAGTACCGCCTGCGTGCCCAGGTATCCGCCGGCGGTGAAGCGGAGCTGTGGCAGGCCGACGTGGCCGTTGCCGGCACATGGGAGCCGGTTGCGGTCAAAATCCTACGCACCGAGCTGTTCGCCGATTTGGAGACGTGGAAGGCTCGGTGGGCACAGCAGGCGGAGCTTTTGCGCTTCATCCGTCACCCGGCTGTGGTGGGGATCCGCGAGGACTTCGAGGGCGCCGCGATGCATCTGCCCGGGGAGGCCGACTCCAGTCCGGGCAGGGCGCTGTATCTGGTGATGAATTGGGTGGACGGCCAGGACCTGCGCAGTTGGGTGCCGCTTCATCGCACCCCGGAAGGCATTCTCGAAGGTTTGCTGTACCTGCAGCAGGTGGCCACGGTCCTCGACTGGCTCCACTCAGGTGAGGCGACACCGTCGAAGCGGGAAGTCATCCACGCTGACGTGTCCCCAGCGAATGTCATCGTCACCCCGGCCGGTCAGGCGGTACTGGTCGACTTCGGACTGCTGCGCGTCGCCGCGCAGATCACCGGGGCGCCCGAAGGCACCTACATGCCGCCGGAGGTGCGGACCCAGGGCCACTACTCCCCGGGATCGGATCGTTTCAGCTTCGGCGGCCTTGCCTATTTCGTGCTGACCGGGAACCACCCACCGCATGACCCTGCGGCGCTGCGCGCCGGGCTCGGGCAGGTCGGCATGATTGGGGCGAACACCGAGCTGCTGGGCCAGCTCATGGAGATCTTCTCCGACGACCCGACTCGCCGCCCACCGGCGGGCGAGTGGGTGCGGACCCTCCGCCAGGCGTCGTCGACCGTGGTCGGCGGGCGCAGCGAGGGGGTACCCGCGTTGCCGCCGATGGCTCCCGGCCAGGAGGTGGGCGCCCCGCCGGTGCCACCGCCGACCGACCGACCCGCGAAGCGGACCGCCCTGATTGCCGGCTTGGTCGCGGCGGCGGTGATCATCGCCGGCGGCGGGATTTATGCGCTCAGCTCCTTGGGCGGTTCCAAGCACCCGGTTTCCGGAGCGGCGGCCGCCGCGGTGTCGGCCACGACCGCCGACCCTACGACGACCCAGGCGCCCACGACGACAACGACGGTGACGCCTACAACGGTGACCCCGACGCCGGCGGTGCCTCCCACGACGGTGCCGGTCGGGAGTCCCGTTGCTACGGGCGGGGTGAAGCTGCTCGACCCGACGAACAACACGAACTACGTGGTATTGGACACGGCAGAGCGCCACGGGGTGCTCAACATCGGCATCAACGGCACGACCTTTGCGGACGCCGCCGAAGGCTACGGTGTGCCGGCGGTGAACACCGCGGAGGAGGTGGACTTCAACTTGTCGCGAAGCTTCACGACGTTCTCCGGCCGGGTGGGGGTCGCCGACACGTCCCCAGCGAGCTGCCAGGTCGAGATCCAGATCCTCGCCGACGGTAATCCACTGCTGGATCAGACCTTCGGGCTCGGGGCGAGCAAGGACTTCTCCTTCAGCGTGACCGGCATACTTCGCATCCAGGTGATCTTCGCCAAGACCACCGACGAGTACGCGAACGGCACCGACGTGCCCTGCTTCGCAGCGCTCGGCGAGCCGATAGCATCGTGAGCGCAGAGGTCATGGCCGGCGCCCTCCGCCGCCGGCGTCCTGCGCGCTGCGTCGGCGGGCCCGACGTCCCCGACGCGGCCTTATCCCGCACGGCAGTCCTCGGGCGGCCAGCGACGGAGCTGGATTCGGCGGCCGCTGGTCCGGACTGGGTCGCCATCAATGGCGACGCCGTCGACGCCGTCGACTATCTGGTCGTCGGCCGTGAGGCGAAGGGGGCAGGGCGTATCAGCGGTGATAGGTACCTTTCCGCCACCCACGTGCACTTGGCCCGCCATGTGGACGGGACGGTGACGGTCACTGACCTCGGGAGCCTCAACGGCACTTGGCTCGGCTCGAAGCGTGTGACGTCGATGACCCTGGCCCGATCCGCGTACCTCCGCGTCGGGCGGAGCATCCTCCGCATCTCGGTTTACCCAGGATCCACCCAACTCGAAGCGTCGTCGTGGGTCACCAGCCAGGAGGGATGGGTGTGAACGAGCTGACCTTCACCCACAAAGACACCGTGAGGGTCCTCGAGGCCGGCGAGGAGCTGACATTCGGTCGCGACACCCGCTGTGACGTCGTGATCAGCGATGGGGACCTCGGGGTGTCGAGGGTGGCGGGAGTGATCCGCCATTCCGATGGTGTGTGGTGGCTGGTAAACCTGTCCTCTACGCGGGCGCTGCACGTCATCGACGACACCGGCTACTCGATTCCGTTGCCGGTGACCCTGGCTAGCTCCTCGCCGACTCGCCGTCCGGTGTTCGCCCCCGGCTACACGGTGCTCCTCGCCGGCGAGGTTTGGACCTATAACTTCACCCTGGCCACCGACCACATCCCCTCGACCGTTACCAGTCCTTTGCCCGCTCAGGGTCAGCCGACGAAGACCGGCGGGGGCGTGATGCTCACTGACAAGCGCAAGGAGGCGTTGGTCGCGCTGGTGTCGGGATATCTGGTGCCCTATCCGCGCTACAACCCCCGACCACTTTCCTACGCCGAGGCCGCCGTGGTGGCGGGGCTAGAGGAGGGGTCGACGGTCCGTCGGCGCATCGAAGATCTTCGGAAGGACCTCAAGGAGATCGGCGTGCCCGGTCTCAACGACGGCAACGACGCGCCCCGCCGCCTGGCCGAATGGGTGCTCTCGACGAGGATGGTTACCCCTGCCGATCTGGCGTGGCTCGAGCGTCGCAAGGCGGAACGGCCCGACGGCGACGAGGAGGCCTGACATACCGGTCAGCGGGCGTCGAGGCGTAGCGGCGGGGAGCGGGCAGGATGGTTTGGCCGCCCGCCGGCGTGACGGGGAGGGCTGCCCGTTCCCTTCTGCGGGCGGGCAGATGAGGATGCCTGTACCGGGTGGGCGTACCGCCCGGTCCCCCCGACCCGGGATGCACCCGGGCGGCGCAGAGCAAAGGGGCTTCATCACATGCATTGGAGCGCGTACACCATCTTCTCCGTCCTTTCCGGCGTTGCCATGCTCGGCGCCGCCACCTTCGGGCGGGAACCGGCGCGCAGCCGGGCCGGCTCGGCTCTCGCCGGAGCCGCCTTCATCGCCTACGGGGTCTATGTTGCCGAGCAGACCACCGGCACCTGGGTGTTCCCCGTGTGGGTATTCGTGATCCCCTTCGCAGCCCTCGCCCGGCTCGTGCTCGCCATGAGGCGCCAGGCTGCCGGCCGGCCTCGCCGCCAAGGCTGACTTTCCGCCGAGCGACCTCCGCTACCTGATCATCCATCATCCCTACCGAATACGCAGACAGGAACCGCCATGCTCTTCTCCTTCAGCCGGACGACTCCCGGCTCGACGTCATTTGCCCGCCTCGGCATCGTCGGTGCGGTGGTGGTCGCCAGCCTCGCCGTCACCGGCTGCGGTGGCACGGCGAACGCCGGGTCGGCGACGACGTGCAACTCGTTCCTCGGGATGAACGAGAACGGTCGCATCGCAGCGGTCACAGCGATGATGAAGTCACACAACCTGAGCACAGACGGCGCCTCGGTCGCCGAGACCGTCGGATCGGCTACTGCCTACTGCGCCCTCAACAGCGCCTCGGCGACCATCGCAGGCATCTACGGGGGTGGTAGCAGCTCAGGCGGCAATTCGCAGTCGGCGCCAGCCGCCACCACCACCACCCTGCCGCCCGATTGCCAGAGCGGTTCAGGCGGCTCCAGCGCTCCGTTTGCCGCCGCGTTCAACACCGACCCCCCGACGCTGTCGGCCGTCATTTCGGCGCTGAAGTCGGTCGCGGCACAGGTGCCGGTGGCCCGCCAGATCGTCAAGCAGATCGGGGGTGAGTCCCCCCCGGCGGCGAGTGCCGCCGAGGCGTTCGGCCGGCTCCGCTTCTCCCATGTCGATATCGACACGGAGGTGAAGAATCTCGACTCGGCGTACTCCAATCTCTGCGGCGGCCCTCTGTTCGGCTCGAGCGCCCAGTCCGACCTGGCGGGGCTCACCCCCGCGCCGGCGTCGGGGGGTGGGGTGACCGCCGGGTCCAACGTGTACGGGACATCCTGCAACCTCGGTGAGGTGCAGCCGCCATTCACCTTTGTCTACACCTGTGGCCAGAGTGTGACCTCGGTCGACGGGACCACGGGCGTGCCCACCACCAGCCCGGCGTTCCTGCCCGACACCAGCAACAACAACAGCAGCAGCAGCAACGGGCCGTCGTCGACGGTCGAGGGGCCGTCTTATGCCGGCAATGACATCGTGTGGACTTCCCTGGACGTGGTGCCCGCAGCCGGGCTCACCTCGCCGACGTGGTCGGCGACGCTCCACGTACGTGACCTTGCCGGCAACGTCGTCGCCGATGTGCCTGTCGTTCCGTCCCAACCGGAGCTGAGCGGCCAACCGGGGAAGGTCCATCTCACCTATGCGGGTCCGAGAGCGGTGCTGGTGCAGACCGAGGCAGCCACCGCCAACTCCTACACCGACCAGTGGTTCACGCCCGCGGGCGCGCCATTGAGCAACGACACGTCGAACGCCGGGCGTTACTCCAACGTCGCGACGGTGACCGACAACCTCGTTGACGTCAACGCCAACGGCGAGCTGTACAACATCAGCACCCGTACCTTGAGCGCCCCTGAGGGCAGCGGCGGGACCAACTACACCGACGGGGGCTGCGGGGTCAACGCCCTGCTCACCGGCCAGGATGGCAACGGGAACCAGGTTCTCCTACGCGCCGTCGACGGGTCGGCGGGTCCGGTGCTCACCCCTGCGCCGGCGGCGCTGGTCCAGACAGCAGACGGCTCGAACCTCAACGTCAAGGGTGTCTTCCCTGAGGGTGTGGCCGCCAGGGCCAGTGACGGCACGCTGTACTTCACGAATTGGGACGGGACCGCGGCATGGAACTTGACGAGCCAGGTTGTCTCCAGCGTTCGTGCGGTGGGGGCGTGGCTGGCCATCAAGAACCAGTCAGGCCAGTGGGTGCTCGTAGATCCCTCGACGGGCAAGCAGACGGCGGCCCCCTCGCCAGCGGTCAATGCTTTGCTCGTCGCAGGAGCGTCCAACACCTTCAACATCGACAGCGCCAACGCTGCCGGCAACACCGCAGTGGTCGACGACGGCACTGTCTACACCCAACTCGCGTACACCGATGTATGCCGATAGGCAGGCCACCATGCGGCGCGCGTGTTGGGTGGATGAGGATAAGTCTTTGTCATGCCGGGGCTCGGATGGGATGCGGGGGGTGAAATGACCGTTGCGAGGCCTGGCGAGGGGCAGGCGGGTTCCCTCGAGGCGCTCGACGCCGAGGCGGCCGACATCATCATCCACGGCCATCCGGCGACCTTGGCGGCAAAGCTGCCCGAGCTTCTCGCCTGCGGGTTGGATGGGCACCCGTGGGCGGCCACGGTGCTGGCAGCAGCGCTGCACGACGTGTCCAGAGGAGATCCGCGAGTAGAGGCGCTCTTGGACGACGCTGGCGTGGGATTCGAGACGGGTGGCGACCGGCGCGGCACGGGATTCGTGAGTTTCCTGCGCGGCAACGTGGCTCTGGCCGCGGGGGAGATCCACGAGGCGTGCCAATACTGGGAGCAGGCCAGGTCGGCGTTGCAGGGCGGAGTGCCGACCGACGAGGCTCTGGTGCTCGCATTCGGGTTGGAGGCCTATCAGGCTGGCAGGCTCTGGGACGCGGTCGCCCTGGCGGAAGAGGGATTGGCTCTCGCCAGGATCCGAGGTGCCGCCATCCAGGAGGGCTCGGCGTCGGTGTTCGTGGCGTTCTTTCTTGTCAGCTGCGGCGACCTCGCACGGGCGGACACGGTCATCGAGGTGGCGTTGCGCCTCCTCTACTCGTCTCTCCCACCCGACGAGCAGCGGGATGTGCCCTTGCTGGAGGCGGGTAGGGGAGTCATCGCCAGTCTCCGTGGCGACCCGGAGACCGCTGACGCAGCCTTTTCCTTTGCCCTGCGCACCGCAGAGCGGCTCGGGTTGGTCTGGCAGGGTGCGATCGCTCAGTGCCTGCGGGCCGAGTTCACTGCCGGTTATGCCGCGCAGCGCAGTGTTGCTGATGCTCGCACGGCTCTCGCCACCTTCGAGTCCCTCGGGGAGCGGTGGTGGCGTACCTCGGCGCTTAGAGGTTTGGCGGCGGCCTCTTTGCAGATGGGGGAGAACGGGGCGGCAGCGACGACGCTCGACCGGTTGCTCGCCGAGGACCTCGCTCCTTCCGAGCGCGCCCGAACTCTCTTGGTCCTGGGGAATGCTCGGCTGCAGTCCGGCGATCTCGTCGGCGCGCGGAGCGCGCTGGCCGAGTCGGAGGACATTCACCGGGATCTCGGACTGCGCTATTGGCATGCCCAGTCGATGGTCTTGCTGGCTCGGGCCGAACCGGCCCGCAGCGCCAACTGGTATCGCAAGGCGTTGACGCTGGACGACGGCGACCAGGCCTACCGGGTGTTGTTGGCGGGGAGCAGCCAACTCCAGGTGAATGTGTTGGGTGATGCCGCCGTCGCGGTGGACGGCGTCGATTGCCGATTCGCGACCCAAAACGCCCAGCGGGCGCTGTTCGGGCTGGCCCTCGCCGCTAAGGGTTGCCTGCACTCCGAGGCGCTCGCCGAGCGTCTGTGGGGGGACGTCCCGCCGAAGCGGCTGGGCGGGCGGGTTCGGACGTTGCTGTGGCAGGTCCGCCAGGCCCTCACGTACCGCCACGCCTGGCGGGTCACGTTGTCGGGGGGTGTGGTCCGCTTGGACCTCCGCGGTGTCGTCGTGGATGCCGTAG
Source organism: Actinomycetes bacterium (assembly GCA_021809105.1). GTDB lineage: Bacteria > Actinomycetota > Acidimicrobiia > Acidimicrobiales > Palsa-688 > Acidiferrimicrobium. The sequence goes on along the minus strand of JAKBAM010000033.1, from coordinate 26,116 downwards.
CCGCTTTGCATGACGCGCAGCGCCTCCTCGATGTGCGTGATCCGAGCGCTGGGCACTCTCGGGCGGATGCTGCCAGGGTCAGCGAGACGCTCAGGTTGCCGTTACTTCCGGCCTTCCAGTACGAGGAATGGGTGCAGGACCATCGGTCCCATATGCAGCGTCTCGCCGACCGGCTCGAGGACCACTACGAAATGTAACACCGGCGCTGACCAGCGTTTTGACGCGGTTATGACGGCCCACCTCTAGCTTCGGGTGCTGCGATCGTGCGGAGCGCCGGCGAGCTTTCCGGTTAAGGAGTAAATCGGTATGTCATTGCGATTGCCAGGGGGAGACGCCGATAGGCTCGTCGGCAGGTCGAAGCCCCCCTTCGATGTCCTCGCCCTGCGGGTTGGCGATGACACCGAGGACCCCCTCTTGTACCCGCTGGTCGGCGAGGGGCCCTCGCTCGTGGCTGCAGAGCCTGGGGACGGCACCTCATCGCGGGCGGCGGTGGCCAAAGGCCTCGCGGTGGCGGAGGCATACCCGCGGCGGGACCAGCATTTGGGTGGTGTCTCGAACGTGCACATCAGGGTTGCGGTCACCGATTCCCGGGTCACGTTCGCTTGCGACAAGTACGAGAAGGGTGGAGGTTGGTTCGGTCTCGGGGGCCAGGGCGTAGCTGTTGCCGCCGTCGCCAATGTCGCGAGCAGGGCCGCTGCAGCCCGCCGGCGCCGGGACAAGACGCTCGTCGGTCACGTACGGCATTCCTGGTTGTCGATGATCGCCTGCCGGCGGCCGAGCGGCCTGGTCGGAGGTGACATCCTTCGCCTCGGGATGACCGAGGCCGTCGGGGGCAACGTCCGCGGCTTGGTGGTCACTGTCACCTTCCCGAAGGGTATTGACGGTCCAGCAGTCGCCTCGGAGATCCTGGCGCGGGCGGTGGCGGACCGCCTGCGCCAGCCCGTCGACGACGCCACGGCTGACACACTGGGCGCGCTAGCCATGGCTGCTCCTCGGCTGGACACCCGTGGCCCCGACTTCGCATCGGTGCAGATTCCCGGGGCCCTACCGGCTACCAATCAGATAGACGGGAGACTTGGACAGTGATCGCGTGGGTGTTCTGGCTGGTCGGTCTCTTGGCGGTCGTCGACGCGGTTCGCCATAGCGAAGCCCTTTGGGTCGCGGCTGAACGCAACAAGGGCTTCTGGATAACGCTCATGGTCTTCACGGGTGGGCTCGGGGCGGTGATGTACGTGCTGGCCCTACGGCCGCGACTCGAGCGCGTCGCTATCGACGACTCGTTCCTCGATCCGAACCCCTGGGCCAACCTGACCAGTCGCATATCGACGCTGGCTGGCCACCTGACCACCAACGACCGCTAGGCGGCGCGCCGAGCCCGGCGCGGGTGCGTGCTGTGTCCACGGATCGTCCCCGCAGCCCTAGTTCTCCCAACTAAGCCCCTGATCCCCAAAAGCGCAGATGATGAAAGGAACGGACCCATGGTCGAGCAACTGAGGAAGCCCACACGCCGGAAGCGCCACACCATAGCGGCCACCTTCTATCTGGTGATGGCCGTCGTGGGGCTTGTCGTGGCCGTCACCAGTTCACCTGCAGCCCTGGTGGTCACGGTTATTGCCGGCCTCTACTCGGCCTACCTCTTCCGTGGCGGTCGCATCGTCGTTTGGATCTGGTGACAGCATCGTGGCAGGGGCTCCGTTCCTCGAGCGAGGTGGGGCTCCCGACCCGCTCACCGCCGGAGCGGCGGAGGATCAATCTCTGTCATATTGCGATATGGCTTATTGTACGTGCCTTGTTACAGTATCGGCCGCTTGTGGCTCCGGCCAGACAGCGACCCGGGCTCCCGGAGGCGCCGGCAGCAAGTCAGGTTCGGAGGCCGCAGCGCCGGCTACCCCGCCCGGGACGGGTGGCCGATGGTCGCAGCCCGTAGACATGCAAGACGTGGTGGCGACGGCCTGCTTCAGCGCCCAAGCCTGCATCGCGAATGGTCTGGTACTGCTGGAGAGGGTATGGCACTGACGACTGAAGACCAGTTCGAAGGCCCGTCGGCATGGTATGCGAGCTCGTTGCCCGTGAAGAGTCCGAACGTCGTGGCGTGCTCGGCCGCGCTGACGTGTGCAGTTGGTGGCGCCGGGAAAGGCGGAGGTGAAGTGGTAACGGCAAGCTTTGCCGGCGCCGGGAGCTGACCGTGTGGCGCCCCAACGATGGGGTCCGAGACCCGCCCACGGCAGGCCCGCCCGCCGTCGGTCCCCTTGCTGGACCGCATGTGGGGTTGCGTGACAACCACATGCGGTACGAGCTGAACATCTGAGGGGTATGACGGCAGCCGGGCAAGGGGCGGTTCCATGGGGCAGGCTCAGGACAGGATCGCCCCGCCTCCGGCGAACACCAGCGTGCGCCCTTGCGGGCAACCGGGGTGCTGCTCGGGATGGAACACTGTGGGGATGGCCGCCGGCATTGGTCAGCTTGGGCTGCAGGTGCAGTTGTCGGTTCGGCGCGGGCGGGAGGCCGTCGAGTTCTACAAGGAGGCGTTCGGTGCCGAGGAGGTTTACCGTTTTGGCGGCACCGATGACCATGAGGACGTCGTCTGCCAGATGAGTGTCAACGGCGCGTTGTTCTGGGTGGAGGAGGAGTCGCCGCCGGACGGGAACTTCAGTCCCGAGACACTCGGCGGGAGCACAGAGCGGCTCTTGTTGGTCGTCGACGACCCTCGCCATGCCGTCGCGCGAGCGGTCGCTCTCGGTGCGAGCGAGGTGAGTGCGGTGGGCGAGGAGCACGGGTGGCTGCTCGGCCGGATCGACGATCCGTTCGGGCATCGCTGGGAGATCGGATATCCGCTGGCGGCGTGGCCGCCGGAGCGGAGTAAGGAGCGAACGTGAAGGTGAACCGGTCGGTACCGCCAGCGACGCTGGTCCCCGTCCTGGTGTATCCGGACGTGCGGGCGGCGGTGGCCTTCTTGACGGCGGCGTTCGGCTTCGTCGAGCGCACGCGCATCGGCGAGGACCACCGTGCCCAGATGGCGGTCGGCGCCGACGGGGCGGTGATCGTTGCCGATGTCGGCGGCGACCGGCGGGTACCGCAGCCGGGTGGGCACAGTCACCTGATCCGGGTGCGGGTCGAGGATGTCGACGCGGCGTTCGCTCGTGCCCGCGACCACGGAGTCGTGGTGCTGGAGGCGCCTGTCGACCGGTCGTACGGCGAACGCGACTGCACCCTCGAGGATCCCGCGGGTCACCGCTGGCAGCTCGCCGAGGCGATGGCGGACGTCGCTCCCGAGGACTTCGGTTGCGAGACCGTCAGCCCGTGGCCCGCCTACCAGCCCGCTGATCCCTGGCCGAGGGGCGGAGGCCGTCCCTGACTGCCTGATGTGTGGAGATGAAAACTGGTGGTGACCAGCACGCACACCACGCTGGTGGGAATCGGCATGGAGGTCTCGCGGCTGGCGATGACCACCGGGTGGCGGCCGACCCGGGCGATGGTGGCGTCCCACACTTCGCCGCGGTGGATCAGTCCCCGCTCGCTGCCAGGCACGCTTTCAGGGAGTATGCGCCCAGGCTGGCAATCAGGTCCTGGTCTTGGTCGGGGTCGAGAGTCTTGTAGCGGTGGCGGTACGAGGCGGTGATCGATCCTCGCCATGGCTGGCAAGCCATGCGCGCACCCGCCTCTTGGACCGCCGCCCCCGGGTGGGGGCCACCCCGGATGCCACGGCGGCGTCGAGGGCCTCCACTGCAGCTAGCGAGAGCCTGTGGTCACGGGCACTCTTATCTTCCTCAGCGTACCCGGCTGTGTACTTATCGTACACAGCCGGCCGCCGTCCGTGAGGGCTGGGACCCCGGTCCGGTCCGGGCGAAGAGGTCGATGTCGAACTGTCCGGCCCACGTCTCCAGGCCGGGAGCAGCTCGGTGCGCGGGAAGCCGGCGGCAGCGATCAGGCGGTAGAGCTCCGGGTCGGCCGAGGTGGCGGCCGACAAGGCGTGCCAGTGACGGCTCCGGTCACGACGTCGGTCGGAGGAGGAAGACCGGGTGATTGGGCCCGATAGCCTGGAGCTCGTCGTCGCCGGAGTCGGCGGTGACCCCTTCGAAGAACACTCCGACCTCCGCCTTCCAGCGCCGCAGATACGCCCGCAGCACTGGGGGCTTCTGCTCGTCGGTCAACTCGGCGGCCACATAGTGCTGGCGCGTGCCGCCGAGGAGCAGGTCGAGCTGACCGCCGGCCGCCCGCACGTTGCGGACCCACTGGCCGGCGCCTCGGGCGGAGACCAGATACTGGTCACCGTCGAGCGACAGCAGATTCACCGGCACCCGCCGTGGTTCACCGGAGCGACGCCCGGCCACCTCTAGGACGCGGCTGCCCCAGACGCTGATTCCTGCCCGGGTGAGCAAGACGATCGCCCTGTTGAGGACGTACTTGGTAAACCAGCCGGGCTTGCGATAGCGGGTGGGGCTGGCCTCGTTCATGGCGACCTCCTGGACCGATCAGGATGGGGTGGGTCAGATGTCAGATCGCTCGTCGACCTCGACCGTGTACTCCCAGGAGTTCGCCAACCTCTGAAGCCGATGGACGATCACGGGCGTGCCACTGGCCTTGGAGAGGTCCCTGGCCAGGGATTCAGCGCTGTCATCCCCGTTCAGGTCACGGGTTGCAATCTCGACTCCATCCGGCTGCGTGAAGCGGTAGCTCCACTCGCGGCCAGAAGGGGGGTCCGAAGCGCTCATGCACTGAGGCTACCAAGGAGAGCGTCACAGAACGCTCCAGCTCACGCTCCCGCGCCCCATCGAGGCCGTGGTCAGGTACGGCAAGACTGGGAGCGAGCGGATCTACGACGGCTACACCGACGTTGCGCTCGACCTGATCGGCAGCCGCACTACGTGCTGGTCCGCTCAGCCGGCCAGGAGTTCGCTGATCCCCTTGGCCAGCGAGGCTAGGAGGGGACCTCGTGACGGGAAGCTGCCGAGGCGCTCCAGTTCGTCCTGAGCGACCCGGACCGCGGTCTTCTCCGGAACGGAACGGGGACGGACCCGGAAGGCGAAGAGGGGTTTGCGTCAGCCTCCGGCCATCGCCCCGACTACGTAGAGCGGCTCTCGTCCCGCCGCCACCGCCTCGGGGAGGGAGGCATCCGGCGGTTCGTGCGACAGGTCCTCCTCGCCGGCGAAGAAACGTATGAACGGGCGCCTCCGTTGGGTAGCCGGATCCCGAATCGTGCCGAAGAGCATCGGGTAAACCGCTTCGAGAGCGTCGATCATCCCCGCCTGGGTCGGCGGATCAGGGATCTGGAGGGTCACCTCCCCGCCGGTGCCCGACAGCTTTCGAAGGTGATGGGGTAGCACGACGCGGATCACGGCAACGTCTGCGCCTCCACCGACAGCACCCGCGGCAGATCCCGGGCAATCGATTGCCAACTGTTGCCGGCGTCCGCCGAGGCATAGACCTGGCCCCCGGTGGTGCCGAAGTAGATGCCGCACTTGTCGAGGGTGTCGGTGGCCATGGCGTCGCGAAGGACGTTGACGTAGCAGTTCGACTGGGGGAGCCCTTCGGTCAGCGGCTGCCAGTCGCCAACGCCTGTGGTGGACCGGTAGACGCGTAGCTTGCCTTCGGGCGGGTAGTGCTCCGAGTCGCTGGTTATCGGCACGACGTAGACCGTCTCGGGTTCGTGGGCGTGGACGACGATCGGGAAGCCGAAGTCGCTCGGCAGGTTGTCGGAGATCTCGTACCAGCTCTGCCCCCCGTCGTCGCTGCGCATGACGTCCCAGTGCTTCTGCATGAAGAGCACGTCGGGCCGGGACGGGTGACGGGCGATGCGGTGCACGCAGTGGCCCACCTCGGCGTCCGCGTCGGGGATGCCCCCGGAACGCAGGCCGCGGTTGGAGGGCGTCCAGGTGCCCCCACCGTCTTCGGAGCGGAAGACGCCAGCCGCGGAGATGGCTACGTGCAGCTGGTCGGGGTCGCTCGGGTTGATGAGCACGGTGTGGGTGCACATCCCTCCGGCCCCGGGCTGCCACGCCGGGCCGGTCGGATGGGTGCGCAGCCCGTCCAGCTCCGTCCAGCTCGCCGCTCCGTCAGTGGTTTTGAAAAGAGCCGCGTCCTCGGCGCCTGCGTACACGGCGTCGGGGTCGTCCGGGGATGGCTCGAGGTGCCACACCCGGGCGAACTCCCACGGGTGGGGGGTGCCGTCGTACCACTGGTGTGTCCCGGTCTCGCCGGTGTAACCGAACTTGTTGTCCGCCGTCGACCAGGTCGACCCCCCGTCGTCGGAGCGCTGGATGAGCTGCCCGAACCACGAAGTCGACTGGGAGGCGTAGAGCCGGTTCGGGTCGGCGGGGCTCCCGGCCATGTGGTACACCTCCCAACCCCCGAACAGCGGTCCCGCGACGGTCCAGTCCTTCCGTGCGCCGTCGGCCGTGAGCACGAATCCCCCTTTGGCCGTGCCGACCAGCACTCTGACCTTGCTCATTCCCACCCCCCTGTCCCCGAAAGGGGCTATTACCGAATCTACGTCAAGTTCTCCTCGGTCGGTTGGTCGTCATTGGAGCTGTAGTAGGCCGAGCTCGCGCATGCTGTCGACGGTGTCGGCGATCGTGGTCTCTAACGGCCGTGGATGCCACCCGAGCTCTTGCTTGGCGCGGTCGTTGCGGATGGTGAGTGGCGTCGGCTCGTCGCCGGGACCCTCGGTGAAAGTGACCTTCGCGCCGGCGGCGCCGAGGTGGTCCTGGATCGCCCCGGCCAGGGCCAGCCAAGTAATCGTCGGTCCATCAGCCAGCAGTAGGTAGCGTTTGTTGGCTGCTTCTGGCGTGGCTGCCGCCTTGAGATGGGCTTCGGCCACATCGCGCACGTCGGTCACGCCGAAGCGCTGACGGGGTAGTGCCGCCATGGTGCCCTCGGCAATCGCTTTGATGGCTACTAGTGACGAACGCAGCGAGGTGACCAGCGTCGGGCCGATGATGAACGTCGGGTTGAGCACGACCAGTTCGGTTTCCCCCGGATGCTGCTCGATGTAATCCCAGGCGGCACGCTCGGCGATCGCCTTCGAGCGCGGGTAGGGCGGTAGGCCGGGGGTGTCAGGGTCGGTCCAGTCGGACTCGGTGTAGTCGCGCACCGGCTTGGGCGAGTAGCCGACCGCGGCGAAGCTCGAGGTCAGCACCACCCGACGTGCCCCGGCCTCGCGGGCCGCCCTGATCACCCGCAGTGTGCCCTCACGGGCGGGGATGATCAGCTCGTCGGGATCTTCGGGCTGGGCGGGCGGGATCGGACTGGCGACGTGGTGGACTTCCTCGACGCCGGCCGCGGCCGTTGCCCAGCCGCCGTCGCTGGTCAGGTCAGCTGCGAGCACCTCCAGCCCGTCGTCGGCGGCGCCGCAGCGGCGCAGCGCCTGGCGGATCTCGGGTTCGGACTCGACTGAGCGCACGGTGGCGCGCACCTGCCGTCCTTGCTCGAGCAGCGCGGCGATCACGTGGGTACCGAGATAGCCGTTCCCGCCCGTTACCAACACCCTGCTCATCGCCACACCACCTCCTGCAGGCGCGGGATGATGGCTCGCACCTGCTCGTTCGCCTCTGATTCGGCCTGCTTGTCCTGGCGGTCACGGGCGTCCCACAGGGCAGCCTTGGCCCGCAGATAGTCGAGGTGCACTTGGAGGGTTTCTATCTCGGTCTCGATCCGCTCGCCGTGACGCAGCAGCAGGTCGCGCTGGTCTCCCGACCTAGTGTGCCCGAGCGCGCGGTTGGCCTGGTAGGTGCGCATGTCCTCTATCCCGACTCCCATGGCCCGCAGGCACGCCAGCACCTGCAGGGTGTCGATGTCTTGGTCGCAGTAGCGTCGGTGCCCGCTCGTCGGGTCACGGGCGATCGGCCCGATCAGCCCGACCTCCTCGTAGTAACGCAGTGTTGGCTCGGTGAGACCGCTGCGCAGCGCCGCGCCCTGGATGCTCAGAGCTGTCATGGAGACAGCAAAACAGACCTCAAGCGCTTGAAGTCAAGGGCTGATTGCGGTGGGGGATGCGCCGGACGAACGGGAGGGACGGTGTTCAGGTCACGGCTTGGCCGGAATCATGGTGTTCAGCTTATGGGCGAGCTCGTCCGCGACCTTCGTCTTGCGGGCTATTCGAGCGGCTGGCGGCCTATTCCCGGCGGTTCGCGGCCGGCGAGGAGCCACCCGCCGGCTCCGGCCAGCGCCGGCAGGCCGACCAGGATTATGGCCAGGTTGGCGACGGGGACCCGCCCGAGGGGATGGAGGTCGCTCCGGTACCACATCACCAGGGCGGCGTACGCGCCAGCGGTACCCAACAACGCGCCGAGGAGCGCGAGGGCCCCGCCGGTGGCGCCGGCGATCGTCCGGCGGGTCTTGCTGCTGGCCCCTGTGGCGGCGAGGGTGCGCAGGTCACCGGCGGTCTCGCTGCGTATCAGGCCGACGGTCATGCCGAGCACGCCGAGGGAGACCAGGATGCCCACCGCGGTCGACCAGTTGCGAAGCGGGGCCAGCGAGGTCTGCTTGGCCCTGGTCTCCACGTAGAGCCCGATGGCGGCCGCGGTTGCCCGGGTGGTCTGCATCTGCTGGCTCGTCAGCGGTCCCGATACCTGGAGCGACCATGCCGCGGGCACCACTTTCAGGCCGAGCCGTTGGACCGCTCCCACAGTCAGCAGGGTGCCCGGTGCCGACGTGTAGAGGGGGAGCTGCCCGAAACTCTGGACCGTCGGGGTCACGTGCAGGATGTCTGGGCTTCGGGGTCCCAGCTTGGGGGAGCCAGCCTGGGGGCCCGCCCCAGGCTGGAACTCAGGCGCGAAGATCTGCAGGCCGCCCAGATCTTTCCGGGCGGAGAGCACATCGACGTGGGGATCGACCGCCGAGGGCGAGATGCCGTAGTGGGCCAGCAGGGCCGGCGTCGCCACATACAGCGGGTCCATACCTGCGATCGAGATGCCGTGCCCCTGGATGGTCACTTGGCTGAGGGTGGCGACGCCGTAGCCGGCCGGGACGGTCCGCCCGCCCCCGCCGGACGGCTGCGGGGGCTGCAGGCCGGCCAGTGGGCTGGTTGGCCGTGCCGCTGGTGACGGCCACCTGGCCCGGCCCGGTCGGGTAGTGCCCCGAGTCGAGCCGCAGGGTCCCCTGGTCGAACGTCCCGCTCGGGGACTGGTCGCGTAGGTCGATGGTGGACACCGAACCCGGGACTGATACCTGCTGGTGGGCGACCACGTCGAGGGGTCCGACTCTCGCCCGTATGACCGCCAGGTCGGCGCTCAGCTGCGGGTCGTTGCCGGGGAGAATGATGAGGCTGGTTGCGGTCCCGAATACCGGATCCGCCTTGAGCTTGGCGGCGTTGGACGCGGTGCCGAGCCCGACGATGGTCGCGGCGACCGCCACGGTCAACGAGGCCAGTATCAGCACGTGGCGCCTCCACTCGCGGCGGGCCAGGCGCCATCCCCATCGGACCACCGCCCGCCGGGCGGCTGTGCCCCCGTTCTCCGAGTGGGCGATAACCCGGCCGGGTTGATCAGCGGCCACGACGGTCATGGGTTGGGGGCGAGAAGGGACTCCGGACCGGCCGCAGGTGAGGTCTGGTCGACGACCCGCCCGTCCCGCAGGAACACCACCCGGTCCGCCCACGACGCCAGCTGCGCGTCGTGGGTGACGACCATCCCGGCCACCCCCCGTTGGCACGCCGCCCGGATCAGTCGCATCACCGTTTCCCCGTTGGCCGAGTCAAGGGCGCCGGACGGCTCGTCGGCCAGCAACAGGCGGCGGTCGCCGACCACCGCCCGGGCGATGGCCACCCGCTGGCGCTCACCGCCCGACAGGTCGTCGGGGAAGCTCCCCGCGCGCTCGCGAAGCCCGAGCTCATCCAGGGCCCGGAGCCCCAGTTCCCGGGCCGACTTCGCCGCCACCCCGTCGAGCTCCAGGGGCAGCGACACGTTCTCGGCCGCGGTGAGCCCGGCCAGCAGGTTGAAATCCTGGAACACGTAGCCGACGGAACGGCGCCGCAGGCGGGCCCGGTCGTTGCGCGACATCCCGCCCACTGAGGTGCCGCCGACCAGCACCTCCCCGCTGGTGGGTTCCTCGAGGGTCCCGGCGATGGTCAACAGGGTGCTCTTGCCCGATCCGCTCGGTCCCATCACGGCCACCAGCTCGCCCTCGCCCACCGTCAGCGACACGCCCCACAGGGCGTGGACCTCGGCGGGGCCCTGGCCGTACACCTTGGACACGCCGAGCAGCTCGAGCACGTTCATGGGAGCACCACCGCCTTCCTGGGTGTCTTGGGCAGTCGGAGCGGCGGGCCGTCGACGGGTTCGACCGACGCCCGCTTGATCCGCCCCTCGGCCGCGTCCAGCCAGCGCACCACGGCGTCCAAGCGGAACAGCTCGGCGTCGACCGCCAGCCCGAACCCCAGGTCGCGCTCGGCCGCGTACTCCTTCAACCGGGTCCACTCCTGCATCAGCTGCACCAGGTACCGCCGGTGCAACTGCAGCACCTCGTGCACGTCCACGCCGGGAAGCCGCAGCGAGACGAGAACCTTGATCACCAGCTCATCCCGCGGCGGCGAGGACAGGTCGGGCGGGTTGCGCAGCCAGGCCGCCAGCTCCGCCTCCCCTTCCGCGGTGATCCGGAACCCCTTCTGCGGGCCGTCGTCGGCGCCGTCGGATTCCACCAAATCGTCTCGCTCCAGCCGCTGCAGCGTGGTGTACACCTGCCCCACGTTGAGCGGCCACACCTCGCCGGTCCGGGCCAGGAACTCCTGGCGCAGCTGCAGGCCATATTTCGGGCCCTCGCTGAGCAGCGCCAACAACGCATGCCGGACACTCATCGCTAGATCCAACCCGTATACATACTCAGTATTATACGCACAGGTTGGGGGAACGCAACCCCGGCGTCCGGACGGTGGCTTGCGAGCCGCCACGTCACTGCTCTGTTGGCAGCCGAGCAGCAGTGGGGGAGGCGTTAGATCACAGGAAAGGTGCTCTCGGCGAAGCCGCCCCGGAACAGGGCACGCAAGACAGCTTGCTGGCCCCTGAGGAGTCTGGCGGCTTCGAGTCCGACGGCGATGGCCACGTCTCGGCCTTGTTCCGGATATGGCCAAGGGTCGTGGCCGACGCTGCGCGCCAGGTCATCGAGGTGGACGACCTGCTCAACGAGGCGAGTTGCCAGGTAGTCGGCTATGCGCAGGACCTTGCCGCCGGTGACTGCGACCAGCCGACAAGGGTCGATCTTGCTCAGCGCGTCCTCGAGTGACGCGAGACGTCCTTCAAGTTGACCGACGAGCTCGTTCTGGTGCAGCGCGGCAATGGCGGCGCCGGTTTCGCGGTTGGCTCGGTGCGCACTGGCCGACGCGGCGCCGATGGCACCAACGATGTACTGGCCCGGCGTCTCGAAGTCCAACGGGTTGGCCGGCGTACCAGCCTCCAAGAAGTCAGCGACGACCCACACGCCGCCGCGTGCCAGATGACCTGCAAGACCACCCACCAACTGGTCCTCCAGCACCGATGGACGATCCCAGGCCTCTCCAACTGCGGGGTCACCGATTGCTGGTACGACCGAGCGAGCGCCATCCAGGAAGAGTCTGATTAGGTCCACGCCCTTTCCTACATCCTCGCGGACCGCGGAACAACGACAAGTCTTGGACCACCCGCCTCCTCGGAATGGTCAGCCGCTAGCCGCCACGGGACTGCTGACTGCTCCGGCCTGCGGCGATCAGGCGACGAGCCGCCGACCGGGACGGGTGTCCCCCGCGGTGGGCAACGGTCCCGACCGGTCGCCTCAGTTCGTCAATGTCGCCCCGTAGAGATCCTGGAGCGCTTGCCAGTGACGGGTGGCGGCAGCCTCGTCGTAGGTCGGATTGTCGGGAACGGCGAAGCCGTGGTGGGCGGGATAGGTCTCGAGGGTGTGATCGACGCCCCCCTCAGTGAGGGCCCGCTCGAGCAGCTCCGCCTGTTCCGGCGGGTACGACCCGTCGTCCTCGGCGCCGGCGACCAAGACCCGACCGGTGATCCGCCCGACGACGCGGTGCGGGCTGTCGGGTGCGTCGGACGCCAGTTGGCCGCCGTGGAACGACGCCGCCGCCGCGATCCGGTCGGGGTGGTGGGCGGCGGCGGTTAGTGAAAGACCGCCGCCCATGCAGTATCCGGTGGTGCCGACCTTGGTGCCGCCCACCTCGGGACGTCCGGCGAGGAAGTCGAGGAATCCGCCGGTGTCGCTGGCCACCATCGCTTTGGTCAGTCCCCCGATCATCCCGAATAGCCGGGCCCGCTCGTCGCCGTCACTGAACGCCGTGGCCAGGTTGAACGGCTCGTAGGGCCCGTGGCGGTAGTACATCTCGGGCAGCAGCACGACATAGCCCAGGCCGGCGAGATGTTCGGCCATCGTGACCATTGCGGGACGGACGCCTCCGGCATCCATGAAGAAGATGACCGCCGGCCACGGCCCCTCACCGTCAGGAGTCACGAGGAGCGACGGGCACGAGCCGTCGGGGGTGGGCACGGTCACGTCTACTCGCTTGGTCACGCGACCAGTTTGGCGGAACCCGACATCCCGGTGCCGGCCGCGACCGCACCAGCCTTGCGGGCCGCCCTCACCTGGGGCGAGCCGAACCAGGCCAGGGCGGCTCCCGAGGCACGGGGCACCCGGGGCCGGCGATCGGGGAATGGCTCGGCTCAGCCATGACTCCGGTCCTGGTCCGATTTGGAGAAACTCGAATGCTAATTCTCGCGCACGCCCGTGCTAAAATCTCAGCATGAGGACGACCGTGGAGTTCGATGATGATACCGCCCGGGCCGTCGATGCTTTGCGGCGTAGCCGCCGCCTAGGCATGTCCGAGGCGGTCAATGAGCTGATCCGTCGAGCCCTGTTGGTGCAGCCAGACCGGCCGCCGTTCCGGCAGCGCACTGCCCCGCTCGGGCTGAGCGTCGACGTCTCCAACGTCGCTGATGCCCTCGAGGTCCTGGAGGGCCCGATTACCCGCTGATGCTCGTCGACGCCAACATCCTGCTCTATGCCGTCGACGAGCAGTCCCGCTCTCATACCTCGGCCCGTGACTGGCTCGAAGAAGCACTCAACGGCAATCGCCGGGTCGGGCTCCCCTGGCAGTCACTGCTGGCGTTCGTGCGCATCATGACCCACCCGCGCGCCTTGCCCGCCCCGCTCACTCCGTCCGACGCGTGGTCCTTCGTCGCCGATTGGCTCGATGCCCCGGCCGCGTGGGTGCCTCAGCCCGGCCGCGGGTACAGGCAAATCCTCGAGCGGCTGGTATGCGACCTCGACCTCCGGGGCAACCTGGTCAGCGACGCGGCGCTCGCTGCGCTTGCCCTCGAGCACGGTTTGGCGGTCGTCAGCGCCGACTCCGACTTCGCCCGCTTCCCGGAGCTGACCTGGCTCAATCCGCTCAGACCGTGACGTGACGCCACCACGCCCAACGCCCAACGCCCAACGCCCAACGCCCAACGCGACCACGGCCGGAAGGAGCCCATGTTGCCGCTGAGCAGCGGCGTCACGCAGCGGGGACCTCCGGCTCGTGGCGCTCGAAACCTGCTTTGGGTTTTGCCGGTCCGAACAGCACGCCGTACAAGGCGGCGTTCGCCAGTTGGAACACCGCGGACAGCTCGAAGGGAGCCGCCAGCGCTACCTCGTCGAACAGGTAACCGGCGAGTACCTGTCCGGCTGCCATCGTCCCCTGGGCCGGCAGCAGTGACAGGGCGGCCACGCTGGAGCGTTCATCGGGATGAGCCAGATCCTGGGTGAAGGACTGGCGTAGCGGCATGCCGGTGCGCTGCGCCAACATGCGGACGAAGAACACCGCACCCGCCGCCCAAAACGTCGGGGCGAGGACCATTGGCACCGTCAGGAGGCCGCCGATTGCCCGGACCGCCACGATGGCCCTCACGGTGCCGAGGCGGCGCCCGACCCCCGCGGCGGTCAACGTCGACACCAGCGACCCCAGGTTGATGATCGCGAACAGCAAACCGATCGACGCCGGGGTGGCCCCGTAGCGGCGAGCCAGCCAGTAGCTCACGAACGGGCCGAGCAGGCCGATGCCCAGCCCGTTGACGCCGTTGGTGACCCAGAGGCGCCACAGCGCCGGCCACGACCGCCGGGGCCATGACATCGCGTTGCGCCGGGTCGCCGCCACGGGCTGCGCCGGTTGATCCGGCGGGGATGGCGCCTGCGGCCGCGTCGGGGTTCTTACCGGTTCGCGCAACCACACCGCGGCTGCCGCTGCCACCGCCGCCAGCACCGAGGCGGCGAGGAAGGCCGGTCGGTAGGCCGCGACCGCCGCCGCAGCCGTCATGTGGGGACGGCTGCGAGCCAGGCCCGCGAGGAGGCTGCCGACCAGCGCCCCCGCCGACGACACGAAGGCCAGACGCCCGAAAGCGGCGGCTCGCGCCGGTGCCGGCACCGTTTCGGCCACGAAGGCGGACTCGGCGGGCTGGTAGGGGCCGACGGTGCCTCCGCCCGCTCCCTGGCCACGACCGAAGCTTCCTAATGCCGCGAAGACCAACAGCAGTGCCGGCGCCCGTGTCGTGGCGAATACCGCCGCGGAGGCCGCCGCCAGCAGCGGCACGCCGATCAGGTACGGCTTGCGCCCCACCCGGTCCGAGGTGAGCCCGACCGCCGTCGAGATGAGCGCCGACACCACCGTCACCACCAGGAACAGGGTGCCGATCCCGAGTGCGGAGAAGCCATCAGCGGCGAGGTAGAGAGCGGTCACCACCCCCGATATGGCCCGGGCGACACTCATCGCCCCCCGGCCGACTAGGACGATCCGCAGGTTGCGGTCCACCCACGTCGGCCACAGGTCCCTCCACCACCGGGCGATCATCGAGCTCCTGTCACCGGTCGGCCAGAGGTCCGAGCATCCCAGACAGCATGGTCGGGTTTGCCGCGGTGCGATGTCGTGGTACATCGGCGGCGCCGCTGACTGAACCGATCACTGTCCCGCGGGTCCGCTAGACCGCCGCGGCTGCGTAGCTTGGCGCCGATGGAGACTGGTGTAGCGATATTTCCCACGCACGACGCGATCGACCCTGGCGCAGTGGCCCGGCTGGTCGAGGAGCGGGGCCATGAGTCGCTGTTGTTCCCGGAGCACACCCACATCCCCGCATCCCGGTCGAGTCCTTACCCTGGCGGCGGCGACCTGCCGCGCAAGTACGTCCATACCTACGACCTGTTCGTGGCCATGACGGCCGCGGCGGTGTCGACCACCCGGTTGCGGATAGGGAGCGGTATCTGCCTGGTCGTCGAGCGCGACCCGATCACCACTGCCAAGGAGGTGGCGAGCGTGGACGCCCTCTCCGGCGGCCGGGTGGACTTCGGTGTCGGCGCGGGATGGAACCGGGAGGAGATGGAGAACCACGGCACCGATCCCCGCCGGCGTATGGCCCTGCTGCGGGAACGGGTGGAGGCGATGAAGGCCATCTGGACCGAGGACGAGGCCAGCTACCACGGCGAACACGTGAACTTCGATCGGATCTGGTCGTGGCCGAAGCCGGCGCAGCGGCCACACCCACCGGTCCTGGTGGGCGGCAACGGGCCGACCGTTGTCGACCGGGTGCTGGCGTTCGGCGACGCGTGGATGCCGAACTACGCGCGCAACCACATCCTGGACCGGGCCGGAGAGCTGGTAGCCCGGGCGGGGCGGCCCATCGACTTGATGGTGATGGGAGTGCCCGCCGACGCTCGGGTGATCGCCGAGTTCGAGGAGGCCGGGTTCCGCCGGGCGATCCACTGGCTGCCGTCTGCGGGGCGCGGACCGGTAGAGGCGGCGCTCGACAAGTTCGAATCGGCGGTGGCCGAGGCCCACGGGGAGTGACCGGCGAAGAAGCCCGCCGGCGCTTCGTTCACGCCCGGGTGGCCCGCCTGGCCACGTGCGACCGCGCGGGCCGTCCCCACCTCGTTCCGCTGGTGTTCGCCGTCGAAGGGGACACGTTGTTCAGCGCTGTGGACCACAAACCGAAGCGCACCACCGCGCTGCGGCGACTGGCCAACATCGCAGAGAACCCTCAGGTGGCGCTCCTCGTCGACGAGTTCAGCGACGACTGGGATCAACTGTGGTGGGCGCGGGCAGACGGTTATGCCCGCCTGCTCGATCCGGGCTCGGACGAGGCGGAGCGGGCGTGGGGCCGGCTGGCCTCCCGCTACGCGCAGTACCAGCAGCGGAGCCCGGCCGGCGCGGTGCTCGCCGTCACGGTGCAACGTTGGTCGGGGTGGTCGGCGGCGAGCTCCTAGCATCGCAGTGGTCGGCCCCGCCGCGCTCGGCCAGAATGGGCAGATGACCGAGCTGAGCCGCACTGAGTCGATCCTGATCGCCCGGCCTCCCGAGGACGTCTACGACATGGTCGCCGACGTGACCCGCATGGGGGAGTGGAGTCCGGTGTGCAGGGCGTGCTGGTGGGACGATGGGGAAGGCCCGCAGGTCGGTTCGTGGTTCACCGGTCGCAACGAGTTGCCGGAGCGGACCTGGGAGACGCGTTCGCAGGTAGTGGCGGCCGATCGAGGGAGCGAGTTCGCTTTCGTGGTTGGAGGGAAATTTGCCCGTTGGGGCTACACGCTCGTGCCAGCCGGCGCAGGGACGGAGTTGACCGAGGCGTGGGAACTGCTGCCCGAGGGGGTGGCGATGTTCGAGGAACGGTTCGGGGCTGACGCACAAGCCGAGATGGACAACCGAAGCGAGGCGGCCAAATCAGGGATCCCGGCCACCCTGGCGGCCATCAAGAGGGCAGCGGAGGCATGACCACGTGACGCCGATGGCGGCGCTAGCCGAGACGTTGCGCTCTGCGCTCGGGTCCGAAGCGGTGATAGATGATCCGCAGCGCCGCCGAACCTACGAGTGCGACGGTCTGGCCCATTACAAGGTCACGCCGGCCCTGGTGGTCCTGCCGACCACCGCGGCGGAGTTGGCGACTGTGGTGCGGGCCTGCGCGGCGGGTGGCGTGCCGTTCGTGGCCCGGGGGTCCGGTACCGGCCTGTCGGGCGGGGCGCTCCCCCACGCTGACGGCGTGCTGATCGTGACCTCCCGCATGCGCCGCATCGTCGAGATCGACCCTTCCAATCAGCGGGCCGTTGTCGAGCCAGGAGTCGTCAACCTCGACGTGACCAGGGCCGCCGGCCCTTACGGTTACTACTTCGCTCCCGACCCTTCCAGCCAGCAGGTCTGCAGTGTGGGCGGCAACGTGGCGGAGAACTCCGGCGGCGCCCACTGCTTGAAGTACGGGTTTACTGCCAACCATGTCACCGGGCTGCGGTGGGTGACGCCCCAGGGCGACCTGGTCGCCATCGGCGGAAAGGCACCCGACCCCCCCGGCTACGACTTGCTGGGCGTGATGGTCGGTTCGGAGGGGACGCTGGGGATAGCCGGTGAGATCACGGTGCGGCTGACCCGCAGCCCCGAGGCGGTGCGGACCCTGCTGGCCGGCTTCGAGAGCACCGACGCCGCCGGGGCCGCAGTGTCGGCGATCATCGGTGCCGGCTTGGTTCCGGCGGCCATCGAGATGATGGACGCCTTGGCGATCGAAGCCGCTGAGGCCGCCGTCCACTGCGGCTACCCGGCCGGCGCGGGAGCGGTGTTGGTGGTCGAGGTCGACGGCGCCGCGGCTGACGCTACCCACGAGTTCGACGACGTGATGCGTCACTGCGAGGAGCACGGCGCCTTCGAGCTGCGTGTGGCCGCCGACGACCGGGAGCGAGCGTTGATCTGGAAGGGCCGCAAGTCGGCTTTCGCGGCGGTGGGGAGGATCAGCCCTGACTACATCGTCCAGGACGGGGTGATTCCCCGCACCGCGCTCCCCGAGGCGTTGCGCCGCATCGCTGCTCTGTCGGCGGCGGCCGGCGTCCGAGTCGCCAACGTGTTCCATGCCGGCGACGGCAACCTGCATCCCTTGGTCCTCTTCGACGACGCCGAGGAGGGCCAGGCCGAGCGAGCGGAGGAGGTGTCGGGGGCCATCCTTGATCTATGCATCGAGCTCGGGGGGTCGATCACGGGGGAGCACGGCGTCGGCTCGGACAAGGCCAGGTACATGCCCCGAATGTTCAGCGATGACGACCTGGACACCATGCAGTTGGTCCGCTGCGCCTTCGATCCCGAGGGTCTCTCGAACCCGGGCAAGGTATTCCCGACGCCCCGGCTGTGCGGCGAAGTTCCCGGGCGACGCTCCGGGCCCCATCCCCTGGTGAGCGCCGGCGTTGCGGACTCTTTCTGATGGGGCCGCCCGACCCGTCGGCCGCCCCGTCGACCGTCTCTTCCCCGGGCTCCCTGGCCGCCTCGCTGTCCGAGGCGGTGGGAACCGAGCACTTGCGCCTGGGCGGTTCGGGCGACGCGGTGGGCGGGTTCGTTCCCCGTTTCGTTGCCCGACCGGTCAGCACAGCGGCGCTCTCCGCTCTCATGCGGGCAGCCACCCGTCATGACCTGGCCGTGGTCCCTTCCGGCGGCGGCACCCGCCTGTCGTGGGGGCCGGCTCCGGAGCGGGTGGATGTCGTCGCGAATACCAAGGGAATGGCCGGCGTCGTCGAGCACGTCGCCGGCGACTTGGTGGTGGTGGTCCGGGCCGGGACGGCACTCGATGACCTGCAGGCGGCGCTCGCCAGGGCCGGGCAGCGCCTCGCCGTCGACGGCCATTGGCCCGGCGCCACCGTCGGGGGTCTGGTGGCCCACGGGCTGAGCGGACCCAGCCGGCTGGGCTTTGGCACATTACGCGACCTGCTGATCGGAGCGACGTTCGTCCGGGCCGACGGGACAGTGGCGCACACCGGCGGCAAGGTGGTCAAGAACGTGGCCGGCTACGACCTCGGCAAGTTGTTGCACGGATCCTGGGGCACTCTGGGCGTCCTGGCCGAGGTGGTCTTCCGCCTCCATCCCCGCCCACCGGCCAGCAGATGGGTGACGGCCACCGCCGGCACGCCGGCCGGGGCCTCGGCGTTGGTCCAAGCCGTCGTGCAGTCCCAGGCGGTGGCCGTCGCCGTCGAGCTTGATCGACCACCGCAGGGCCCGGCCGCCCTGACCGTCATGCTAGAGGGGCCGTCGGCCACCATCGACGCCCGCGCGGCCGCGCTGGGCGCACGGCTTGCGACCGCCGCCCACTCCTTCGCCACGAGCCCCCGCAACGGGAGCTCCCCCATATGTCTGAGTGATCTGGCACCTCCCTGGTGGGGTCGCCTCCCTGTCGACCCTGGGGGGGTGCTGATACGCGCGACTACCGAGCTCGACGCTCTTCCGCTCCTGCTGGGCGCGTTCGACGCCGCCTCGGAGGCCACTGGCCTCGCCGCCCACGCGCGCGGATCCGCTGGGGTCGGCTCGTTGATGTTGGGTCTCCCTGCGGGCGCCGCTCCCGACGCCGTCGCCGATCTGGTGAGCCGCCTTCGGGCGGGAACCGGGAGATGGAACGGCTCGGTGGTCGTCCTCGACGGGCCCCCGGGCATGCTGGGCACGCTCGACGCCTGGGGTCCGGTAGCCGGGCTGGAGTTGATGCAACGGGTCAAGGAACAGTTCGATCCCGGTCGCATCCTGTCGCCTGGACGTTTCGTGGGAGGCATCTGAATGGCGATGGCACCGAAGCTGCCGGCGTTCGACCAGCATCGTCCGCCGGCGCGCGACTTGGTCGATGATTGCGTCCACTGCGGATTCTGCCTGCCGACGTGCCCGACCTACGCCTTGTGGGGCGAAGAGATGGATTCGCCCCGCGGCCGGATCTACCTGATGGGCGCGGCGTTGGACGGCGAGCCGCTCACCGACACAATGGTCGGGCACTTCGACGCCTGCCTGGGCTGCATGGCCTGCGTGACCTCCTGCCCGTCGGGTGTCCAGTACGACAAGCTCATCGAGGCTACCCGGGCGCAGGTAGAGCGCCGCCACCAGCGCACCAAGGCGGAGCGGGTCCTGCGCGAAGCCGTTTTCCAGCTATTCCCCTACCCCCACCGCCTTCGAGTGCTGCGCGGACCGCTGCGGGCATACCAGGCAAGCGGACTACCCGGGCTGCTACGCCGCAGCGGGTTGCTGCGCCGCCTGTCACCTTCCCTGGCCGCTATGGAGTCCTTCGCGCCGCCGCTCGGGAAGCGCCGCCCGGTCCCCGAGCACACTGCGGCTCTGGGTCCTCGACGGGGGACTGTCGGGATGCTGCTCGGGTGTGTGCAACGGGAGTTCTTTCCCGACACCAACGCGGCCACGGCACGGGTCCTGGCCGCCGAAGGGTTCGACGTCCACGCTCCCGCCGGCCAGGGTTGCTGCGGGGCGCTGAGCGTGCACAACGGCCGGGAGGGGGAAGCTTTGCGCTTCGCCCGGGCTCTGATCGACCAATTCGACGCAGCCCGGGTAGACCACGTGGTGGTGAATGCCGCAGGATGCGGGTCGACCATGAAGGAATACGGCGAGCTGCTGGCCGCCGACCCCGCTTATGCCAGCCGGGCCCGCGAATTCGCCGCGAAGGTGCTCGACGTCACCGAGTTGCTGGCGCAGGCCGGATCCGTGGCCCCCCGCCATCCGCTTCCTGTCGTCGCCGCCTACCACGATGCGTGCCACCTCGCCCACGCCCAAGGTGTGCGGGACCAGCCGCGACAGCTACTGGGAGAGATCCCCGGGCTCGACCTGCGGGAGATCGACGAGAGCAGCTTGTGCTGCGGCTCGGCTGGCATCTGGAACGTCCTCAACCCCGAACCGGCTCGCCAGCTGGGGGACCGCAAGGCTGCCAACGTGAGGGCGACTGGAGCCCAGTTGCTAGTGACCGCCAATCCCGGCTGCCTCATGCAAATCGGCGCGGCCATGGACCGGGCCGGCGGTCGGGACCGCATCGCCCTTGCCCACACAGTCGAGGTCCTCGACGCCTCCATCAGGGGCGTGCCCGTCTCGCGGCTATCGCCGCCGGCGGGTCAGCGCGTGCAATGAGATAGGACCTGCGGCATCGGGAGTCAGAGGCTGTCTCGCTTGACAGATACTTGCCGATTACAGAAACTATCTCCATGGATGACACCACGTTCGCTGCCAGCGTGCACTACGAGGATCCGAAGGCCGCCCTGGCGTGGCTGGTCGAGGCCTTCGGCTTCGAGATCACCATGGCGATCGACGGGCCGGCGGAGTCCCCGGAGATGTGCCATTACGAGCTGGCCTTCGAAGGGAAGGGCCGGGTGATGGTGGGCGGCCAGTGGAAGTCGACAATCCGCAGCCCCCGCGGCCTGGGCGGGGCCAACACCCAAACCGTGCACGTGCAGCTGGCCGCCGGCCTCGACGCCCATTGCGAGCGTGCCCGAGCGGCCGGGGCGTCGATCGATCAGGAGCCCTCGGAGCAGTTCTACGGTGACCGGACCTACCGGGCTGTCGACATCGAGGGTCACATGTGGACCTTCGGCCAGCACGTGCGCGAGGTGAGCCGAGCCGAGGCGGAGGCCGCTCTCGGTCAGCCGATCACCGCCACCACGTGGGCGTGAGCGTTGTTACCGACTCAGCGCCTGTGGATGCAGCCCTGAGCGCGCTGGCCGACCCGCTTCGTCGCCGCACCGTCGAGCTGCTCGCAGCCCGCCCGCATCGCGCCGGGGAGCTCGCATCGGCGCTCGGAGTGACTCCGCCCACGATGAGCAAGCACCTGCGGATCCTGCGCCAGGGCGGTCTGGTCAGCCACGCCCCACCCGCTTCTGACACCCGGGTGCGCATCTACCAGCTGCGCCGAGAGCCCTTCGGCGACCTGCGCCGGTGGCTCGAGACGACCGAGGAAGGCTGGCGGGAGCAACTCGATGCCTTTACTGCCCACGTTCGCGCCCACCATGGACGCTGAGCAGTCCCGAGTCCTCGTGGCCGTGCGAGTACCCTGCGAGCCGGCCGAGGCGTTCGAGCGCTTCACCGCCGAGATCGGCCAGTGGTGGCAGCCCAACTTGCTGTTCCAGTTCACCGCCGGGCGCAGCGGGACCCTGGCCTTCGAGCCATGCGAGGGCGGCCGCCTGATCGAGACCTACGACGACGGCACCGAGTTCGTGATCGGCGTCATCAGCCTCTGGTCGCCTCCACGGCGTCTCGTGCTCAGCTGGCGCCAGGCCAGCTTCCCGCCCGAGCGGAGCACCGAGCTGCACGTCAGCTTCGAGCTGAGCGAGCCCGGGCAGACCCGTGTCACCATCGAACACTATGGCTGGGACACGCTCCCCGCCGACCATCCGGCCCGGCACAACTTCCCCCTCGCCGCCTTCCAGCTCCGCTTCGCCGAATGGTGGCGCGACCTGCTCCGGGAAGCATTCCCGCCCGAATAGAAGGCATCGCCACGACGCCGAGGTGCGCCCTGGCGATGCCCGCGCTTCGCGGAGACGGTAGGTCATCGCACACAATGCGCCGGCGACCGCTGCGGTCATCCCGGCGTGGCAGCGGCCAGAAGTTCGTCGAGGGCCTCACCGATAAGGCGGGCGGCTTCGGCGGCTATTGGTTCCAGAGCGGCGTTCGCCGGGATGGAGGCGATCATCGAGGCGTCCAGGGCGTCGACGATGACGCCGTCGCCGTCTTGGCGAACAACGACGTTGCAGGGCAGGAGCAGCCCGATCTGGCGTTCGACGTCGAGGGCTCGGTGGGCGAGGGTGGGGTTGCAGGTTCCGATGATGAGATAAGGCTCGATGTCCTGGCCCAGCTTCTCTCGGAGAGTGGCCCGTACGTCGATCTCGGTGAGGGTGCCGAAGCCCTTGCCTTTGAAGGCCTCCTTCACCCGGGGGACGGCCTCGTCGTAGCTGAGGCGCAGCTTGATCGTCTTGGCGTAGCCCATTGGCTCGCTCCTTCCTCTCAGCGACTACTATACCCTGCTGGGTATAGTAGTCCACTTGGAGGAGAGATCGAATGTGCCGAGCAGTGACATGCAAGGTTTGCGGGAAAACAACCTGGGCCGGCTGCGGTCAGCACGTCGAGCAAGTGATGGCGAAGGTACCGGGCGCTCTCAGGTGCCCAGGTCACAGCCGGGACGAGCGGCCTCGCAGCTCCCTGATCGACCGGCTCCTGCGGCGACGCTGAGACGGGTCCTCCTTCCGAAGCGATCTGCCGCTGCCGCAGCTGCTGGGGGTGCTGTCCATCCTGCGACGTCCGACCGATTACGACCTCAGGACTAGCCACGCGTGAGGTAGCGGAGGACAAGGGCGAGAAGGGGGGCGGGTCCACCGCAGGTAGGCAGGCGACTGGGTGCGGTCGATGTCGATGCGTTGTGGCAGCATCGAGGCCATGTCCATGGGGAGTGACGAGCTCACGATGCCACTGCTGGTGCAACTACGGCACACCGACGGCAGGTATCGAGATCCAGGCCGGCTGAGCGAGCCTCAGCCGTAGGTGGCAGTGGCGACGACGTCGTACGTCGGGCATCGGGGGGCGCCCGCCGCCGGCTACCCGGGGGAGGACGAGCTGGGCGCGGCAGCGGCCCGGTTCATCATCGGCCAGCGCTCCCGGCTGCACGTGGCGCTGCGCTGCGGGTTCAGGTTGTGGCAGGTGCTCTCCCCCCCGGAGGTGGCGGGCCAGAGACGGCGGTGGCGGGTGCCGGCGGCGGTGGTGGCCGACCTGGCCGGTTGGGCATCTATGTCCTCGGGGGCGCCCGGGAGGGCGGGCGGGTGGCGGTTGGGCTACGACTGCGCCGAGGCGGTGGTGTCGACCTGGTGCGCTGCCGACACGACCGACGCCAGCCGGCCTGTGATGATGCCGGTGCTGTCGACCTGCATCGAGGCAGGTGTACGCGGCGGGTGCGCTGCGGTCGGAGTGCCGGCGGCTCTGTCGGTGAGCGTCGGCACCGCCCGGCTGGCGGCTGGCCACCGGCTTCGCCCCAGCCAGTCGGGGTGGCTGTGGGGGGCCAGTGCCGGGGGTGCGATCATCGAGTGGTACTGGCGGCATCTTCGCGAGTCGGTCCTCGCGGACGCCGTGCGGCACTCCGAGGCCGAGATGTCGCGCGCTTTCCGGTTGGGCCAGTTCGGGGCGATGACCGAGGCCGACTCGGTAGTAGACGAGGCACAGCGGGCTTTGCTGCTCGTCGACCACGCCGACACCGACCGGATGCGCCGTCTGCTGGGTGGCTGGAAAGCCTCGCTGGCGGCGGCCATGCGCGACGACTCGGTGTTCTTGAGCGAGGTGCTGCTGCGATGGGCGTCGTTGCGCAACCTGGCCGCCGACCTCTCCGGCTACGTGCAGTTCGAGGGGTGCTCTGAGCAGATGGTGATCCTCAGCCGGGCGCAGGCCGCCGAGCTGTGGGCCGCCCTCGACGTGATTTCCCCGGCCGGCCGGGTGGCCATCGAGGTCGACATGAGCCTTCCCGCCCAGTTTGGCGGTCAGCTGCGGGTGGTGGTGGGCGACGAGACCGTCGTGCTGCCTCCCGATCGCCACGACGGGTTGGCGATGGACCTGGCGGCGGTGGCGTTCGGCTTCGCCGCGGTCCTGATCGGGATGGAAGCCAGCGTTGATCTGGGAGGGGTGCATCCGGGCGTGGCAGCGGCCGGCGCCGGCGCAATGGCGCTGCTCGGCTGTTGGTCGCACCGCCAGGCGTCGAACGGACGCAGGGACCAACGCCAGCGCCTGGCTGTGGCCGCGGTCGCGTTGACCGGGCTTTACACGGTGGCCGCCACCACTGTCGGTCTGGAGCCTTGGACCCGGTCTGGGGTGGCCAACGTCCCGGTGACGGCGGCCCTGCAGGGGGCGGTGGTCGTGTTGGCCACCTTGCGCTCGTCGCTATCGCTAGCGCAAAGACGAGCGCTGTACGCCTCGACGGGGTCGGTGTGGCTGATCGGCTGCCGCCTGCTACCGGTGCGCCCGCCGCTGCGGTTGTTGCTCGCCGCAGCTACCTGGCCGTTGTCGACGGCGCTGGCGGCCGCCAACGTGGCCGCTACTAGTGACGGAGCGGCCGCCCGTCTGGTCGTCGACTTGGAGCGGAAGCGGTCTGCCGCGGTGCTCCGGGCGCAGCAGCTGGGTCGGGCCTGGGTCCACGACGCCTGCCGGGAGATCGTCGAGCACGCCGTCGGCCTGGTCGGGGAGTCGCCAGGAAGGATCGCCGAGGACGTGTGGGCAGAGGCCCGCCGCCGGATCGTCCGGCTGGCGCAGCGCCTGGACCTGCAGTTGCCGCCAGTCGCCGACGGATAGGCCCCGGCCATCACCTACCGTGCCGCCCTAGCGGAGCGAGCGAAGGCGGCGGGGCGGCCCGGAGCGGCCTCGACGAGCCACCCTGCCCAGGTGGCAGTTGAGACCCGCATACGGTATCCAACTGGACCCTGAGCCGGACGCTGCAGTCGGACGCTCACGGCTATAGGAAACCCGAGCGCCGCCAGTCCGATGATGATCGTCAGCTCGGCGCCTGTCGGGATCACGAGGATGGTTCCTGCGACGGCCGCTACCACGACCGCCCCGAAACCCCAGCTGACCGCCGAGTGCGAAAGTGGCAGCAACCAACCGCTCAATCCGCCCAGGGCGACGCCGAGGACGAGGTACTCCGGCAGCAGGTAGGCGCCCAGCCGGGTAACCGATTGAAAGTAGCGGTTAGCGCTCGCATCGGCTGGAATCTCGGACGCCGGCGTGGCACGGAGGGCCGGGCCGATAGTGAGGGTTTCGGGCTCGGCGACCATGCGCACCACGAGCGGAGCGGCGACGAAGACGATCGCTGCGCCGATCACGAGCCGCACCACGACGTATTGCCACGGCAGGACGAGGGTGAGCAGGATCAGGACCACCGGGTTGAGGAGTGGGTTCAGTCAGTAGGACAGGGCGCCCGAGACCGGGACCTTGGAGCGGCGAAGCGACACTGCGATCGGCGCGGTGCAACACGTGCACATCAGCGACGGCAACGCCAGGAGACCGCCGGCCAACGAGGCCCGCCGGCCGTCGCGCCGCTGGAAGGCGGTCACGACCGCCGCGCGAGGCAACAGCACCTCGACGCCGGCACCGATGAGCAGGGCTGCGAGCAAGGCCGGCCAGATGGCGAGGCCGTAGGTGACCGTGAACGTCCATGCTCCGTGCCAGCTCGGCGCGGCCCCTGGTGGCCCCGCGGCGGAAAAGATCGAGGACCCTTTGACCGCGTGGGGGTGACGGTGGCGGCCACCTTTTGGGCGTAGGGCCACCACCTGGCGTAGGTCTCTCCTGCAGCAGCGATCACGACGAACGCGACGACGGCCACCAGGGCTACGGCGTGCGCCGGCCGGATACGGTCGGGGGAGAGGAACGGTCAGCCCG
>JAKBAM010000081.1 GCA_021809105.1 Actinomycetes bacterium | reverse complement strand
TGAAGGTGACGCCTCCAGCCGGCCAGCTTGGCTGCGCCGTCGTCGAAGAGGGTGTAGAGGACCGGAACGACCAGCAGGCTTAGGAGGGTGGAGGAAAGCAGGCCGCCGATGAGGACTACCCCGACGGGCATCCTTTCACTGGCCCCCGAGCCGGTGCCGAATGCTAATGGGAGCATGGCGAAGACCATGGTTGCGGTGGTCATGAGGATGGGCCGGATTCGCGTGGAGCCGGACTCGATGACAGCCTGATTGCGTTCTGCTCCTCGCCGCCGGAGTGTCTTGGCGTAGTCAACGAGGAGAATCGAGTTCTTAGAGACGAGCCCGATCAGCATGATCATGGCGATGAGCGCGAAGATCGAGATTGGCAGATGCGCGATCCACAGCCCGACGAGGGCGCCGACGATCGCGAGGGGCACGGCGAAAAGGACGGCAAGAGGATCGATAAGCGACTCGTATAGCGCGGCCATCAGCATGTAGACGAGCAGGATCGACAGGCCGAGAGCTTGAAGGAGAGGTCCGAAGGCCCTGTTCTGCTGGGCGGACTGACCACCCACGGTGACCGAGTATCCGGTCGGCAGGCCGACGGCGTGGGCGGCGGCGAGGATCGCGGCTGTGGCCGGCCCCGAATTCCCGCTCGAGCTCGACGCGGAAACTGACACCGAGTACTGCCCATTCGTCTGGGTTATGGTGCCGGGCCCGGCGGCCTCGGTGAGGCTGGCCACCGCCGAGAGGGGGACCACCCCCCGGGCGCTCGGCACGCTGATAGCTCCAAGCTCGGCCGGGCTCAGACTGGCGCTGTTGCCGAACGTCACCTTGATGGGCTGAGCCGGAGCTGTGGAAGAGACCACCAGCGGCGGGACGGTCACCCCGCCGAGAGCGGCCGCTACGGCGTCGCCGATGGTAGTGGTGGACACGCCGAGATAGGCCGCCCGCGCCTGGTCGACCTGGATTGACAGTTCGGGCGTCGGGCTCGGCACCGACGTCGAAACCTGGGTCACTGCGGGGTTATGCGCAACGGCTGCCGATACCTGGTTGGCGATCCCGTCCAAGACGGTGAGGTCGGGCCCGACGATACTGATCGAAGCGGCACGGGAACCGCCGGCGATGAAGGGGCTTTGCACGTGGGCGTGAGCCACCAGACCGGGGTAGCGACCGGCCAACGCCGCCACCTGCTTGGCGTAGGTCTTGATCGGCGGTCGGGTGCCTCGCGCCGCTAGGTCGACGGTGATCTGACCGATGTTGTGGGCTGCACCCGCACCGGCCCCGTAACCGGCTGAAACGAAGACCTCGGTGACGCCGGAGAGCCGCTGCAGGCGCTTGGCGAAGCCGGTGAGGGTGGCTTGGGCGGTCGGCAAAGGTGTGCCTACCGGCAGCTTCGCGTTTACGGTCAGCACCCCGTTGTCCTCGGGGGGGACGAAGGTTGTGGGTAACACGCCGGAGCCGAGGATGGCCGCCGAGCCGGCAACCGTCGCGAGGGCCACTCCGATCACGAAGAGGCGGTGGCCGAGGCTCCAGGCGATCAGCCGTCTGTAGCCGGAGCGGACCCTTTCGAATCCGGCGTCGAAACGGTCTCCGAAACGGCTGCCGACGGACTTCGCTTCACGTGGGCGGATGCCCCATCGAGAGGCGAGCATCGGCGTCAGAGTGTAGGAGACGAGCAGGGAAAAAAGGGTCGCCGCCACGATGGTAAGGCCGAATTCCCGAAACAGCTGGCCCACATTGCCTGAAACGAAGGCCACAGGGGCGAACACGACCACGTCGGTGAGGGTTATGGCAACGGCGGCGGCGCCGATTTCCCTCCTGCCGTCGACAGCGGCGACGGCAGGAGCTTTGCCCATCGCCTTGTGGCGGTGGATGTTCTCGAGGACCACGATCGAATCGTCTACGAGTATCCCGATCAGCAGCGACAACGCCATCAGCGAGATGAGGTCCAGGCTGAAGCCGAGAAAGTACATAACGGCGAACGTCGAGATCAAAGAGACGGGGATCGCAGCCAACACGATCACCGTGTTGGCCATGCGGTGCAAGAAGACCGCCAGGACGAGCGCCGCGAACAAGATGCCGAGGAACAAGTCGAGTTCGACGTTGCTGAGCGCTGCCCGCACGTAGTTGGTGATGTCACCCGTGATTGTGGTGGACACCCCGGCGGGCAGCTGTGGGCTGAGCGTGCGAAGAGCGGCCCGGACCTCGTTGTCGACCGCCAGCGAGTTGGCCGTGGAGGAGGCGGTCACGACCAGCCCGACGGCCGGTGTGCCGTTGAGCGTCGACGCTGACGTGGCCTGGGCGAGACCTTGTGAGACGGTGGCCACCTGGTCGAGGAGTACCGCCCCTCCCGGTCGGGAGGCGATGGGCAGAGACTGCAGTTGAGACAGGGACGTGTACCCGCCGTGAGCGCGAGCCAGCAGCTCCTGGTTGCCGACGACGACCAGGCCCCCGGTCACGGCAACATTCTGAGCTTTGAGGGCAGCGGTTACTTGGGTGACCGAAAGGCCGTAGGCTGCAAGTTCCGTCGGGGAGACGTCCACGTTTACCACCGGCGCCCGGCCTCCCACGACGGTGACCTGGGCCACCCCGGAGAGCTCTTGGAGACTCGGCGCTACGACTGTCGTGGCGAGCGTGTAGAGCTGGGAGGAGGCGAGGGGGCCGGATACCGCCACGTTCATCATCGGAAGGGCAGAAGGATTGGCCTTTATGATCGAAGGTGCGGTGGCAGTCGGCGGCAGCCCCTTGGCTATCCTCGCCAGGGCTAGGGATACGCTGGCGCCGGCCTGGTCGATGTTGGTTCCCCCGGCGAACTGCAGGGCGACCACGGAGCGGCCTGGCCCGGAGGTGCCCACCATCGACACTATTCCTGACTCGGAGGTCAAGGCTTTTTCGACCGGGCTGGTCACCGTCGCCGACATCGTCGAGGCGCTGGCCCCGGGCTCACCGATCACCACCCGGATATAGGGGAAATTGACGTTGGGGAGGCGGCGAACCGGCAGCTTGCCGAATGCCACCGCGCCGGCGACAACAAGGAACCCGAGGAGCATCAGGATCGTCACGGGACGGCTTACCGCCAGGGCGGTAAGCCCACGTTTGTGATCTCCAGCGTCTGTCATCCCGCCGCCCCGGCGCCGCCCTTGCGAGTGGACCCGCTGGCCGTACCGGCACCGGCACCGCTCGCCGCACCGCCTCCAGCGCCAACCTTGGTAGGAGCGGCGGACGAGGCGGCGGTCGGGGCGGCGGTCGGGGCGGTAAGGATCCCCCCGACAGAGCTGCCCGTGACCGAGTTGGCCACCGTGAGCGTCGACGTGACCTTGACACGGTCACCTTGGGCCAGGTAGGTCTGGCCTGCCACGACTACCAACGCTCCGGGCGACAAACCGGAGACTTCGGTGGTGGTCCCGTCCGATACCGAAGGTGTCACGTCCACCAGGCTCACCGTGCCGGCGCCCCCCTTGGCCGTCGCCCCTATGCCTTTTCCGGTCTTGTTCTTCTTGCCCTTGCCCTTGCCCTTGCCTTTGCCCTTGCCGGCGCTCTTCTTGGCCGGGGCGGCAACACCGGATCCCTTAGGCGAAGCGGTAGTGCTGGAGCCGCTCGCCGTCGCCGGCTTGGTTGCGGGGCGGACGACGAACACCTGGGGGTGGCCGTTGATGCTGACGATGGCGCTGGCGGGCACCAAGGTCGCTGACGGGGTGCTCGAAGTAACAACTGACGCGGTGGCGGACTCGCCAGGGTGCAACCACGGCGGGGTGGCCGCCACGGGAGTCAGCGTCACCTCAAAGGTGAGCGACGACGCACTCGCCGAGGTCGACACCGCCGTGACCGTGGCTGCGAGATTGTTCGACGCGCCTAGCACAGACAGCGTCGCCGTCTGGCCGGCTCGGACCAGCGACACGCTGGCCTGCGACACCGGAGCCTGGACGGTCATGCCTAGACCGTCGAGAGTCATTACCGTCGTTCCGGCGGTGACGGTCTGGCCCACTGCTACCGACAGTGATGACACCGTCCCAGATGAGGGGGCTGTGAGTGACTCCTGGGCGACCTCGGCTCCGATCACGGCTTGCGCCGCCTGGGCCTGGGTCACGGCCGCCACCAACGGAGCTAAAGACGCGCTCGAGGGCGGAGCCTCGGCCTGGGCCGATTGGGCCTCGGCGAGGGTCAGGCCGGCCTGTGCCACAGCAACCGCCTCGGCGGCCGAGTTGACCTGTGCCTGTGATCCCGTGCCCCGACCGCCCTGGGCTCCGGCCACCGCCTGCTGGTAGGCGACCTCCGCGGCACTGAGGACCGCTTGGGCCTTAGCGAGTCCGTCATTCGCGACCGCCAACGAAGCGCCGCTCGGTGGAGCTTCAGCGGCGCTGAGCTTGGCCTGTGCCGTCCCGACCGCCGCCTGGGCCGCAGCTAACTGGGCCTGAAGCACCGGGTCGGCCACGCTCATCAATGCTTGCCCGGCGTTCACGCGCTGACCTACGCTCACGTCGAGGACCGACACCCGGCCCGAAGCGCCGGCAGCCAACGGCAGGCTCGTGGTAGGGACGACCGACCCCGACAGCGACAGCGCGGAAGCCGCCGTACCGACGGTGGCCCGGGCCACCTCCACTGCCGTCACCCCGGTCCGGGCTTTCGACGTGCCCTTGCCCCCCTTGCCCGCCGCGTATGCCGTCCCGGTGCCAACCAGGGCCACCCCTGCTGCTAGGGCAACGATCTTGGTAGCCCTTCTAGGAGTTTTATTCAATGTGGTCACTTCCTGAACCTGAGGAGCTATCGCCGATCGGCGAATATATCTGTCACAGACAGGAAGATGTTGTCAGCGAAATGTTCGCGTTCGGTTAGGAAAGTGTGAGGAAACCAACATGGACGTGGAAGTTCACGCGTTGTTCTTGCGGCCCTGGAAGAGCCGGCACCGAGGTCGCAGTCGTGGAAGTAGCTAGGGCCTGAACGGGGGGTCGAGGTCAGGGAGAACTCGGATTCCGTAACGGGCGAGCCCTTCGATTATCTCTTGGTCGTCGGCGAGGGGAAGCGCATACCAGCTCCAGCCGGGGTCGTCGTATGGGGGGTGCTCGCCGGCTTCGTCGAATAGTGTGACGGCGCTGGCGCGTCCGGCTGGATCGTGTTGGACGCCTGTCCATGCCGCCAGCCATCCAGCTCGTCGCAGCGCCCGGGCCCATCTTTGTGTCATCGCCCGGTCAGCGCCAGCCCACAATGCTTGGGTTATGCCGAATCCCCGGGCGCTTGCGGAGAGTAGTCGCGCTGCCTTGGGGGCCCGGGGAGCGGCCGTGATGACTGCTCGTCGTCTTCTGCTCAGCTCGGCGATGGGTAGAACGCCTTCACCGAAGTCCTGGAATGCTTCGAGTACGGCTGCTATGGGACTGTTGGTCAGATAGCAGGAGCCGTCAGGGGCTGGTAGATCGAAGCGCCCGGAAGTGGCCGGGTGCGCGCCGACGGTCGCAAACCACCATGGGGATCGACGGCCATACCGGAAGATTCTATGAAGTTGTCTGCCTGCAAGCGTCTGGCTTTGTAGTCCTGTGAGGACGGCTGGGATTGGAGGTTCCGAGAGCGGCATTTGTTAGACGGCTCAGCGGGAGGCTCGCTCCGCTAAGCGCTTTGCCAAGTCGATGGCGTCCTGGTGCTCGGCGCCTGCCAGCATGTCGATTGGGCGACGTCCGCCGAACTGCGGCTGGGCGCCGGTGAGCCAAGCGGCGATCGTTGCCGGCTCGAGCGTTCCGGCAAGGATTTGCAACGCTTCGGCGGTGCCTGGAATCTGGCGCCGACCGTCGAACTGGAACGCCGGATAGGCCGGACGGCCGTCGCTGCGGTTCAAGCGGAGGAGCCTGCTGTCTTTGGACACCGCTTGCTCGCTGCGGTCAAGGAGAGCGGCGGTATCCGCCTGGGTGAGGCAGTAGCCGACCTGGTCTACCCATGCTTGGGTTGCGATATCGCTTTCGAGTAGGCGAACTGCCAACTTGATCGCTTCCGGCGACGCTTTCCGCTCCAAATCGGCAAGACTCATCTCAACCTCCTCAACTGTCATCATAGCACCAAGGTTGGCCACGTTGGGGGGTGTCCCTTCGAGGGGCGGGGAGGCGGCCCGTGAAACGATTGATACGTTATGCAGCTATATCCAGTAGGAAATATCGATCGTTTTCCGGAGACGTGCGGTCTGATCGATCTGACGAGGTTGGCCCGGTGACTGTTGTAATCCGCTACAGTGGACATTGTCGCGAAAGGGTTTGCATTGGCATCCACGTCCCCTGCACGGATCGACGACGAGCTTTACGCTTCGGCCAAGTTGGCAGGTGAGGCGCTCAGCCGTAGCGCGTCCCAGCAGGTCGGCCACTGGGCTCGTATCGGAAGGGAGCTCGAAGCGTCCGCAACGACATCACAGCGCGATATCGCCAGAGTGCTCGGCGGGGCGCTGCGCTATGATTCGCTAACCGTCCACGAGCAGGCGATAGTACGCGCGGAGTGGGCCGAGCGTATGTCCGAGCGTCGCCGAAGCCTCAACTTCGCTTCCGAGTTCGCTGCGTCTGGTGAAGGTTATACGGAGCTCGACGAACACGGTGACCTAGTCCGTCGCACGCCGCCCGCTCCTGGGGACTGATGGCCGACCCGGTCCTGCATCTTCGTGCGGGGCCTAACGGCGCCGGCAAGAGCACCCTGTTCCGTAGGGTCATTGGACCAATCACCAATCTGCAGTTTGTCAACGCTGACGAGCTGGCCGGTGTGGGCGCCCCCGGGGCTTCTGACGGCTGGTTCGCGCTGAGTGACTTTCGAGCGGAGTTAGAGCGAACGCTTGGCGCTTCGGCATTTGTTAGTTCGGTTAGCCGGAGGCTCGCTCGGCTGGGCGCCTTGCACAAATGATTGATACTTTATACAGCCATAGCCGGTATAAAGTATCAATCGTTTCTGGGGAAGCCGGTAGGCTGTAGCTCTAATGCGCCCTGGGGCCGAGATGGCGTGGATCCCCGGAGGGACGTTCCGAATGGGATCCGACTCGGCGGAGTACCCGGAGGAGGGACCGACTCGCCAAGTGAGCGTCGAGGGGTTCTGGATCGACGTCTCCCCGGTGACAACGCGGGAGTTCGCGCGCTTTGTCGAGGAGACCGGGTATGTGACGGTGGCAGAACGCGAGATCGACCCGAGCGAGTACCCGCAGCTCGACCCGTCGATCCTCCGCCCAGGGTCGATGGTATTCAAAGCTCCGGCGGGCGGTCGGGTGGATCTGAGCAGGTTCGTCAACTGGTGGACTTACGTGCCCGGCGCCAGCTGGGCGCGCCCGGAAGGCCCCGACACTGATGTAGACGACCGAACCAGCCACCCCGTCACGCATGTCGCCTGGGACGACGTCATCGCCTACTCGACGTGGGCTGGAAAGCAGATCCCGACGGAGGCGGAATGGGAGCGTGCAGCCAGAGGCGGACTCGACGGCGCAACATACGCATGGGGCGACGAGCTGGAGCCGGGCGGCCGGGTGATGGCGAACACCTGGGCGGGGGAGTTCCCCCTTCAGAACTTGAAGGCCGACGCCGAACGCGGCACGAGCCCGGTCGGGACGTACCCGGCCAACGGCTACGGACTCTTCGACATGATCGGCAACGTGTGGGAGTGGACCTCCGACTTCTACCGGCCACGTCACGACGCCGTCACGGCGAGTCCGTGCTGCGCATCGGTGAATCCTCGCAGCGACGACCCTTCCGACAGCTACGACGCCGACGAGCCGGGCGGGGCGCACGTCCCCCGGAGGGTCGTCAAAGGTGGCTCCTACCTGTGCGCCCCGAACTATTGTCAGCGCTACCGGCCCGCGGCGCGTCAGGGCCAGCAGGTCGAATCAGCGATGTCGCACCTGGGAT
>JAKBAM010000032.1 GCA_021809105.1 Actinomycetes bacterium | reverse complement strand
AGGCGGACGTTGGCCGCCTGCAGGCCCTTGGGGCCCTGGTTGGTCTCGAACTCGACCTTCTGACCCTCTTCCAGGTTGCGGTACCCGGTGCCGGAAATCGCACTGAAGTGCACGAACACATCAGGGCCGCCGGCGTCTTGGGTAATAAAGCCAAACCCCTTGTCGCCGTTGAACCATTTTACGGTGCCAGTTGCCATGACAATCACTCCTTTCCCGGCCGAATTGACCCGTGGATCAGACGGGTCACGGCCTGGCTCATCCTGAGCCGGAGGGATGCCATCCACTGCTGGTGTCGTTGCCCTCGGGGGGAGACGCTAACACGCGCAGCGGGCCCGCGACGCAAGAACGCGCTTTGTCCCTCGAAAGTCGCACATCCGGCGAGCTTCCTGGCCCGCTCGAGATCCCCGCCCGAGGAAGTGACCGGCATCCGGGCAAGCTGCCTGAATGTCATAATCCGGGCAGATGGGTAGGATCAGTACCTCAGTCGCAGCGGCGGCGTGACACTGGAGGAGACATATGAGCAACGGACGTAAGTGGCGTAGAGGCCGAGTAGGAGCAGCGGCGGCTGCGGGCCTCGGCATGGCGGTCGCACCCATGGCGCTGATCGGCGGGACGGCATCAGCTGCACCAACCGCCTTCACCGCAGCTGCAACGAACCCGGTCACTGTGGCGCGTGGGACTACGTCGACTGGTTCCCCGACCTTCACGCTGACCATCCCGGCATCCAGTTTCGTTCCAGGCGACGTCATTGCTATCGACAGTCCCGACGTTGCCGCAACGACCAATGCCCAGGCGGTCGACTTCGCGGGTACGCCGACGGTGACTGCAACATCTACCGGCGGGACCGCACCGACCTTCACCGCCTCGCTGGGGCACAACGCGGCCGCCACGGGGTCCACGGGAACTGACGAGATCGATCTCACCGAGACTGCCGCTCCCGGGACAAGCACGGCGCCCGTCACTGTCACAGTCACTGGGGCGACCGTAGCTGCCGGAGCGTCGGCACCACTCGCAGCGCAAAACGCCACAGCCACTTACAAGACGCTCGGAGCGACGGCCGTCACCGAGGCAGTGGCCGGTCCGTTCGCCTACGTCACCAACGTGACAGTCGGTGCTGGTACACCGGTGCTGCTCCCCCAGACTGGTGCTGGACCGGTGCCGAACATCACGATCGCCGAGGCCTCGCCCGGAGTACTCGGTCAGAGCGTCACGGTGACGCTCGGCGGCACCGCTGGCGCCACCTTCGCCTCGCAGCCAACGGTCACCTCGTCGAATAGCGCGGCCACCGTCACCCCCGGCACTAACCCGACCGGTCAAGCGACGTACACCTTCACGATCCTCCCCACGACCGCTGCGACGGGTCCAACCACGCTGACGATCAGCGGGATCACGGTCAACGAGGCCACCCGAAGCGCCGGTAGCAAGGTCACCGCTGCCATCACTACTACGCCGACCGGCGGTGCGGTCGCCCCGATCGGTTCCGCCGTCCCCCTTGGTGCTAACGCCACCGCCGCCACCATCGCTGGCGTGGACGCGCAGACGACCGCCGCTGACATCTACAACGCATCCACGGTAACGACCAGCACGCTCGTGCTCGCCACCGATTACAACTTTCCCGATGCTCTGTCTGGGGCCTACCTGGCTGGCGGCGGCCGCAACCTGGGGATTGCTCTGAGCGATCAGACGGCACTCCCCCCCGCCACGCAGCAGATCATCTTGAAGAACAAGCCGAGCACGATCTACGTGCTCGGCGGTCCGGTGGCGATCAGCCCGGCCGTCATCACCCAAATTCAGTCGCTGTACCCAGCCAACACCCCAGCGCAACCCAACAACCAGCCAAACATCGTCCGGCTAGGCGGTGCCGACCAGTTCGGCACCAACCAGTTGATCGTGGACCAGGTGCCTTACAGCCCCACGGCCGTGACCTTGCCGTCGAACTCGGGCACCACCTACAACGACACCACTGGTGCCAGTTCCAGCACCTTCCCGACAACCGGACAGAAGACGGCGATCGTGGCCTCCGGGGTTAACTTCCCAGATGCGCTGTCGGCTTCGCCGCTTGCCTACAAGGACGGGATCCCGATCATCCTGACCACCCCCGACACCCTGTCCTCCACCGCGTCTGCGTTGCTGGGCAGCCTTGGGATCAACCAGGTGATCATGGTTGGCGGTCCGGCCGCCATCTCTGATGCGGTCGAAGGTCAGATCAGTGGTGCCACCGGGCTCAACATCCCGGTCCTGAGGGTCGCCGGCCAGGACGCTACCGACACAGCTCAGAAGCTAGGGGCCCTGGACGTCGCCAACTTCGGCTTCGCCAATCTGACCACCTACGTCGCCCGTGGCGACTTCTACACCGATGCGCTGGCTGCTGCGCCATACCTGGCAGAGCAGAACACGCCGATCGAGCTCACGGAGACACCCACCGTGGTGGGCCCGTATCTCCCGGCGTACCTGGCATCGCAGGGCGCTGCCAGCCACAACACGCTGACGCAATTCGGCGGTCCGGCTGCTATCACCCCCGCCACCCAGAACTCGTTGCTCAGCGACATTGCGGCCGGAACCACTGCGCCGTAATAGCTGAACCGCGGTAGCAACCTCGGAAGAGGGTGTAGTCAGCATGCCAGCGGCGGGGGCAGAGCCCCCCGCCGCTGGTCTGTGTGACCCTTTGGGCAGCGGTGTCGCTGGATCTGGAGGTAAAGCGACCGGTGCTTTTCCCTCCCAAGCCGTGCCATCCAGCGGGGGCGGAGCCTGCGAATGGCTCGGAGGACACCTTTGTCCTCCGAGCCTTCGCTCTTTACCGAAGCTGCCCCTCGTGGGCAGGACGCTACGGGCTGATCTCCCCGTTGACAAGGAATATCTCACTTTGCGGGGTCGCCCCAAATTATTACCCACTATGCGTGGCCGTCCGGTGCCTGAGCGCGGGCGAGTTCCCAGGTGGACGGCTTGCCACTCCAGCCTCCCCCGTCGAACACCGTGGTTCGTCGGGGTTCTGGCGACCCATGACGGCATCGTAGCACTGAGTGCTACGATGCCGTCATGGGCAGAGACATCACGCAACGGCAACTTCGGAACGACAGCGGCGAGATCATGCGAGCACTGGACCAGGGCGAGAGCTTCGTTGTCACCCGAAACGGCGTACCCGTCGGTGAACTGACTCCGCTCCGGCGACACAGGTATGTGAAGGCCGAAGCGGCCATCGCCATGTTCCGTGGTGCTCCAAGCGTCGACCTGGCCCAGCTCCGCACAGACCTCGACAGGACCGATTGCAGCGCGCAGAAGCGGCCTTCGATCCCCTTCCATTCGACGGAGAGGCTGCTCGCGCCTACGGCCGGATCTACGCCAATGAGATCGCAAGCGGACGAAAGGCGCGTGGGACTCGGGCACTGGATCTCCTGATCGCAGCGACCGCTTGTGCAGCCAACCTTCCGGTCTACACGCGCAACCCGGAAGACTTTCGGGGTCTACAGGACCTCGTGGAGGTCATCGCGGTCTGACGAGCGGGTGGTTCCTTCTCGGTGCTTGAAGGCCACGCTCAGGACGTCCCCTCGGGCATCTGCAGGCAGCCGACGACCGAGGGGTTCACTCCCTCGACGCGCAAGGAGTCCGATGAGGGTCTGATTTGCGTATGGAGATGACAGCGGGCGCGACGTTGGTGCTGTCGAAAGGAAACTGGGTGTTGAGGTAGCCCACCTCGATCCCGGCGTTTTGTGCCGATAAGGCCGCTCCCTTTCCCGCATCCGAGGAACTTGGTGAGATGCTGTGTCCGGTGGCGGAGAAGTCCTGGGCACCGAGCAGCTTCAGCACCGCGTTCCTGACCGACGCCATCTACCGGCGGCCGGCTTGTGAGACCGCCGAAGCGCAAAACCGCGCCGGAGGGTCCGCTTGGACGCTGCTTTTCGCCGCCACCCCCATGGGGACCGAGATGGGGGCGCAGGCATGGACCTCATCTACGTTTTCGACCACCTCGCAGCCGCTCAGATTGACAACGACTGCGTAACAGACGGATCCAGGACGAGCTGCTCGGAGCGTGGCGGCGATTCGTCCACGAGGGAAACCCGGGCTGGCCTCGCACCATGAAACGAGGGCCTGTATGAGCCAGGGGGATCGGACACGCACGAGCAGCCGCGAGCGTAACCCGGTCGCGTCAATCGTCCGAGTCCTCGGCGTCATGGCAGAGTCCGATGAGCCTTCATTCGGGGTCAGAGAGCTCGGTCGGCTTCTCGACTCCCCGCCCAGCTCCATCCAACGGACACTCGAGATAGGCGCCGACGTAAGCCTCGTCAGGATGTCACCGGCCGGGCGGTGGGAGCTCGGCTGGGAGCTCTACCGCTTGGCATCACTCGCTCGACGCAAACCGGACGGACGCTCGCGCTACATGCACGCCTTCGAAGCCGAGATCCACCACGGCAGCGAACAACGACGCGAAGGCCCTAGCCCGCGACTTCGTCCGGCTCCTCGTCGTCGAAGAGCTACCCCCCGACATGCCAGGCGACAACAGCCCAACCCCTTCGACGGGGAGGGGGTTTCGCGCTACGACACCCACGGTGGGCCGTAGGCACTCGTATTCGAACCTGCTCGACGTGCGAAATCGGCTTCTGCCGCTTGATACCCACACGCGCCTGTCCTCAGCAAATGCACGACCCGGTGTATCACGTTAGCCCACCAACGCGATACGCTGGCCACATGCGAAGCCTTCGGCTTGATCCAGACCTGGACAAGATGGTGCGCCGCGCGGCGGCAGCGAAGGGCGAGTCCGTGTCCGAATTCCTCCGCCGAGCCGCGGCAGAGCGAGCCGAGGAGACGTTGGCCGGCAACCCGAGGGAGCGCTTCGCTGACGTGGCCGGGGTGGTCCACGGTGGTGGCGGTCGAGCTCGCCGGACCGGTGCCGCCTTCAGCGAGACGCTGGCGGAGGACCGAAAGCGCCAGTGACGCTCACCGACGCGGGTCCCTTCATCGCGATCATCGACGCCGACGAGCCCGACCACGCTTCGTGTATGGATGCGCTCGATCAGCTGACCCTCCCACTAATCACGACGTGGCCAGCATTCACCGAAGCGATGTACCTGCTCGCTCGCGCCGGCGGCATTCGAGCTCAACAAGCCCTTTGGCGCCTCGTGTCGACTGACCGACTCGTCGTCGCAGACCTATCGCCTTCCGCCATCGACCGGAGCGCTCGGTTGATGGACCAGTACGCGGATCGACCGATGGACCTGGCGGACGCCACCCTCGTGGCACTAGCGGAAGAGCGCGGCGATCGGCGGATCTTCACCCTCGACACCGACTTTCAGATCTATCGGTTTCGAGGGCGGCAGCGCTTCGAGACGATCCCGACGCCATGACCGCGCAAGGCAGTCCGGACGAGAAGGGGGACTCGCGGCGGTGGTGTCGCTTTTCGGACGGCGAGGCCGGCCGAACAGGCGGCTTCTGGCCCTTCTCGATGTAGCCGATGAGATCCTTGTTCGGCCGGAAAGGAGGCGGCTCGGGCCGACTCTTCGCTGGCTGCGGGGCTGGAGCGCCCTGAGGCGCCTTTTCGTCAGGCATGCAACCGACCTCCCATAGCCGTCAGTATGCCGGTGACGACCAGGGCGGCAGCGATGGCCAGACAGCCGACGGCCGCCCGAACTCGCCATCCCTTCTACCTCACGAACGTTGCGGCCTCCTTCACCATCTCGATCTGGTGTCCAGTAACTCGAGGCGCGTCTCCGCCTCGGACGCGGGGAGGTTGACCTGCCGGAGTTGCTCGACCTCCAGCACCGGATAGCGACGAGGGAGGAATGCCCACGCCGCGGGGATGGCGGCGACAACGGCGACGGCGAGTCCAACCTGAAAGATCGCCCTGCCCGAGACGGCAACCTGCGCCGTGGCTCCGAGCCCCACCAGCAGGCCAGCGAATCCCAGGACAACGCCAGCCTTTCCATCGAGACTCTCGGCGTGCGCGTTCATCGTCTCGCGCTCTGCGGCAACCTGCGCGAGCACGATGACCAGCGAGGGGAGCCGCTGATCATCGTCCACCCCGATGAGGGTACGAGGTGGCGGTGTCAACGAGGCGAACTAGCGCCCTGCCCCCGTTGCCCTGCCGCTCGTCTGTAAGCGGCGATAGCCTTGCCGAGCACCTCACGCCTCGGGGCGCTGGTCCGCTCATAGCCGAGCTCAGGGATGACGACGGCCATGATCTCCCCGGCCGTGCGCAGCTGGCCGTCCGAGTTGATCCACTCGATGAACATCACCAGGTCGCGTTCGGAGTACTCGGTGATGGGACGTCCGTCGGGTCGGAATGGCTTCGGTCCCCTCCCCCGGCTCGGCGGATCAGAGGCGCCTCCGGGGGGATCCGTCAGCGGTGCCTCGGTAGCCGTGACGGGCTGGAACCGGCGCGGCGCGCCGAGCTCGCTGAGCGCCTCGTTGAACGCCAGCACCGTGGCTGATACCTCGCGCTCTCGGTGTGGGCGCTACGGGACTCGAACCCATGACCTCAGCCGTGTGAAGGCTGCGCTCTAACCAACTGAGCTAAGCGCCCTACAATTATGCACTTGAACTGGTGCTATGTGCCTTGCGACGCTCTCAACGTCCTTGCACAGCGGTACTATAGCGCATAACCTTAGGGCGTGGTCAAGACCAGGACTGAGAAAGTAGCCAACGCGCTGCCGCCCTGGTCGGCTCCCAGCGCAGGCCAGCTCGGATCCCTCGCCCGGTCCTTCGATAGAAGCCTGCGGGCCATGAACCGCTCTGAATCCACCCGGCAGCAGTACCTGATGTCCGTATCGCAGTTCATCACCTTCCTGCACAACGCTGGCATCCCCGAGGACCCGGCCAAGCTCGGCCGCGAGCACGTCGAGACCTTTCTCGCCGACTTCGCAGCGTCCCACGCTCCCGCCACCGTCCAGACCCGCTACAAGTGCCTCCGGCTCTTCTTCTCCTACTTGCTCGAGGAGAGCGAGATCAGCACGCACCCGATGGCGAACATGAAGCCGCCGCAGGTGCCCGCAGTTCCGGTACCCGTCCTCGACCCTGTCCAGCTTGCATCCCTCCTCGACACCTGCAAGGGCAAGTCCTTCGAGGAGCGGCGAGACAACGCTGCTCTGCGACTGTTTATCGACACCGGGATGCGGCGCGGGGAGCTGGCGGGTCTACGGGTTGATGACATCGACTTCGAAACCGACGTGGCGGTAGTGGTCGGCAAAGGGCGCCGCCCCCGCGTCTGCCCGTTCGGAGCACGTACCGGGCAGGCCCTCGACCGGTATCTCCGAGAGAGGGGCCGCCGTCCTGACGGCGCACTCCCTTGGCTTTGGCTTGGCCGCAAGGGTCGGCTCACTGACAGCGGCTTCCTCCAGATGGTCAAGCGTCGAGGGCGCGAAGCCGGACTCGGCGAGGTCCATCCCCACCAGTTGCGCCACTCCTTTGCGCATGACTGGCTCGCCCAGGGTGGCCAGGAAGGCGAACTGATGCGCTTGGCCGGTTGGGGGTCCCGTCAGATGCTGCAGCGGTATGCGGCCAGTGCTGGCGACGAACGCGCCCGGGCGTCGCACCGGCGCATGGGCCTCGGGGACCGGCTGTGAGACAGCGTCGCTGCTGAAACTCCCGACCAGCTCCACGGGCCGGGACACGGTGCGTGGCCATTCGTGACACCAGGGTCCACGGGATGGCCGAACACCTCGGAAAGGGAGATCCGAGCAACTCCTTCCGGGTGGCCCCTCGCGTCCTCTAAAGTGGGATCTTCCCGAGGCCAGGGCCAACGTCGTCCCTGCCGAAGTCCCCCGAGACCGTCCCGGAGTGACGACATGGCTGACCTCCCCCGCCCTACTGGGCTCTATCGACCCGACTTCGAGCACGACGCATGCGGCGTCGCGTTCGTCGTGGACATGCACGGGCGCCGTAGCCACCGCATGGTTCGGATGGGCATCGACAGTCTCTGCCACATGGAGCACCGCGGTGCCTCCGGCGCAGAGACCAACACTGGCGACGGCGCCGGGATCCTCATCCAGGTGCCCGACAGCTTCTACCGCAGCGTCCTTCCCTTCGACCTGCCGGCAGAGGGCGGCTACGTCACCGGGATCGGCTTCTTGCCGGCCGACCCCGCCGACGCCAAGGCGGCGCGCGCCGCGATCGACAAGGTGGCGACGACGGAGGGCCTCGACATCCTGGGCTGGCGCGAGGTGCCGACCAACGACTCTTCGCTCGGGTCGATCGCTCGCTCCAGCATGCCGAGCTTCCATCAGATCTTCGTCGGCGGAGGCGAGACGGGGGCGAGCGGCATGGACCTCGAGCGACGTGCCTTCATGCTTCGCAAGCGGGCCCGGCGTGAAGTCGGAGGCATCTACTTCCCCTCCCTGTCGAGCCGCACCATTGTTTACAAAGGGATGCTGACCGCCCCCCAGATGGGCGAGTTCTGGCCCGACCTGGACGACGAGCGACTGGATTCGGCGCTGGCGCTCGTCCACTCCCGTTTCTCCACCAACACCTTCCCGAGCTGGCCGCTGGCCCACCCTTACCGTCTGATCGCGCACAACGGCGAGATCAACACGCTGAAGGGCAACCGCAACTGGATGAGGGCTCGCGAGGCCCTGCTCCAGAGCGACGTCTTGCCGGGTGAACTCGAGCGCATCTTCCCGATTGTCAGCTCCGACGCCAGCGACTCTGCCACCTTCGACGAGGTCCTCGAGCTGTTGCACATGGGCGGGAGGTCACTCGCCCATGCCGTGCTGATGATGATCCCGGAGGCCTGGGAGAACCACAAGCAGATGGATCCGGCTCGCCGAGCGTTCTACCAGTACCACGGAGCGCTGATGGAGCCCTGGGACGGCCCAGCGTCGATCGCCTTCACCGACGGCACCGTCATCGGAGCTGTCCTCGATCGAAACGGCCTGCGCCCGTCGCGCTACTGGGTCACCGACGACGGCCTGGTCGTCATGGCCTCGGAGGTCGGGGTGCTGGAAGTCGATCCGGCACACGTCGTGCAGCGAGGCCGCCTGCATCCGGGCCGGATGTTCCTCGTCGACACCGCACAGGGTCGCATCGTCAGCGATGACGAGATCAAGTCGGAGCTGGCCGCCGAACATCCCTACGCCGAGTGGGTGGCCTCCCAACAGGTGCGCTTCGAGGACCTGCCGCCGCGCTTCACGCTCAACCCCCAGCACGCTTCAGTGGTTACCCACCAGCGGCTCTTCGGTTGGACGGTAGAAGACCTCAAGGTGCTGCTGGCCCCGATGGCCCGCCTCGGTGCGGAACCGATCGGTTCGATGGGTACCGACACTCCCTTGGCGGTGCTGTCGGATCGGTCCCGACTGCTCTACGACTATTTCCAGCAGCTCTTCGCCCAAGTAACCAACCCGCCTCTCGACGCCATTCGCGAAGAGCTGGTCACATCGCTGTCGGGCACCATCGGCCCCGAGGGCAACCTGCTCGACCCCCGACCCGAGAGCGCCAACCAGATCGTCCTCGACCAACCCCTGCTGACCAACGAGGAGCTGGCCAAGCTCCTCTACATCAACGAGGACGGCGATCAGCCCGGTTGGTCGACGTTCGCCATCGACGGTTTGTTCCCGGTGCGAGGCGCCCGCTCCCCTGGGGAGGAGCTCGAAACAGCCCTCGACGACATCTGCGCCCGGGTTAGTCGGGCGGTGGCGGAGGGGGCGAAGCTGATAGTCCTGTCCGATCGGCACACATCGGCGGAGCTGGCGCCGATCCCGGCCCTCCTCCTCACTGCTGCGGTGCACCACCACCTGATCAAGGAGAAGGCGCGCACGAAGGTCGGTTTGGTGATCGAGACCGGAGAGGCCCGCGAGGTCCACCACATGGCCCTCCTGCTCGGCTTCGGTGCCGCCGCGATCAACCCTTACCTGGCGCTGGAGAGCATCCAGGACTTGATCAACGACCGGGTGATCACGGGGCTCACCCTCCGCCAGGCCAGCCGCAACTATCTGAAGGCTTGCGCCAAGGGTGTGCTCAAGATCA
This sequence comes from Actinomycetes bacterium, assembly GCA_021809105.1. GTDB lineage: Bacteria > Actinomycetota > Acidimicrobiia > Acidimicrobiales > Palsa-688 > Acidiferrimicrobium. The sequence goes on along the minus strand of JAKBAM010000032.1, from coordinate 25,155 downwards.
TGTCCAAGATGGGCATCTCGACGGTGGCGTCCTACACCGGTGCCCAGGTCTTCGAGGCCATAGGCTTAGCGCCCGACATCGTCGAGCGGTACTTCACCGGGACCGTCAGCCGCATCGGCGGCATCGGCCTCGACGGCATAGCCGAGGAGGTTCTGCTGCGCCACCGCCTGGCGTGGCCGGACCGGCCGAGCGAGCTGGCCCACCGCGAGCTGCCCGTCGGTGGTGAATACCAGTGGCGACGGGAGGGTGAGTATCACCTCTTCAACCCCACGACGGTGCACAAGCTCCAGCATTCGACGCGCACCAAGCGCTTCGAGATCTTCAAGGAGTACACATCGGCGGTCGACAGCCAAGCTGCCCACCTGGCTACGCTGCGCGGCCTGCTGCGCGTGCGCAACGCCCACGAGCTGGGACGCCAGCCGCTGCCCTTGGGCGAGGTAGAGCCGGCCTCGGCGATCATGGCCCGGTTCAACACCGGCGCCATGTCCTACGGGTCGATCTCGGCGGAGGCGCACGAGACCTTGGCCATCGCGATGAACCGCATCGGTGGCCGCTCCAACACCGGGGAGGGCGGTGAGGACCCCGAGCGCTTCACCCCCGACCCCAACGGCGACCTTCGCCGAAGCGCGGTCAAGCAGGTGGCCTCCGGGCGTTTCGGTGTGACGAGTGAGTACCTGGTCAACGCCGACGACATACAGATCAAAATGGCGCAGGGGGCCAAGCCCGGGGAGGGAGGGCAGCTCCCGGGCAACAAGGTGTGGCCGTGGATCGCCAAGACCCGGTACTCCACGCCGGGCGTAGGGCTCATCTCTCCCCCACCTCACCACGACATCTACTCCATCGAGGACCTGGCACAGCTCATCTTCGACCTGAAGAACGCCAACGACCGGGCTCGGGTGCATGTCAAACTCGTGGCGCAGGTCGGCGTCGGTACCGTCGCCGCGGGCGTGTCGAAGGCGCACGCCGACGTCGTGCTCATCTCCGGTCACGACGGCGGAACGGGGGCCTCCCCGCTCAACTCCCTAAAGCACGCCGGCGCTCCCTGGGAGCTCGGACTGGCGGAGACGCAGCAGACCCTGATGCTCAACAAGCTGCGGGACCGCATCGTCGTGCAAGTCGATGGCCAGCTGAAGACCGGCCGTGACGTGCTCGTGGCCGCGCTGCTCGGCGCCGAGGAATACGGCTTCGCCACCGCTCCGCTGGTCGTGAGTGGCTGCATCATGATGCGGGTCTGCCACCTCGACACCTGTCCAGTCGGGATCGCCACGCAGAATCCCGAGCTGCGCAAGCGCTTCACGGGAAGCCCCGACTTCGTCGTCACCTTCTTCGAGTACATCGCCGAGGAGGTCCGAGAGTTGCTGGCGTCTCTCGGGTTTCGCAGCCTCGAAGAGGTCATCGGCCACCCGGAGCTGCTCGACACCGAGGCCGCGGTCGACCACTGGAAGGCCGATGGCCTAGATCTCGGCCCAATACTGGAACCGGCGGTGGCCGCACCCGACGCACCTCGCCACTGCGCTCGGCCCCAGGACCACGGCCTCGACCAGGCTTTGGACCGCATCCTCATCGCTTCGTCCCAGCAGGCGCTAGAGGACGGGCGCCAGGTCCATATAGAGACGGCGGTACGCAACGTCAACCGCAGCGTCGGCACATTGCTCGGCGCCGAGGTCAGCCGGCGCTACGGGGGCGCCGGCCTTCCGGACGACACGATCACCATCGACCTGGTGGGATCCGCCGGCCAGAGCCTAGGGGCGTTCCTCCCCAAGGGCATCACCTTGCGCTTGGAGGGCGATGCCAATGACTACGTCGGCAAGGGCCTATCGGGTGGCCGGATAATCGTCCGTCCCTCCCGCCATGCACCTGCAGGTTGGGTGGCGGAGGACAACATCATCGCCGGCAACGTGATCCTCTACGGCGCGACAGCCGGCGAGGTCTTCCTCAGAGGTGTGGTCGGCGAGCGTTTCTGCGTCCGCAACTCGGGTGCGCTGGCCGTCGTGGAGGGCGTAGGAGACCACGCCTGCGAGTACATGACCGGTGGTCGGGTCGTCGTGCTCGGGCCGACCGGACGGAACTTCGCTGCCGGGATGTCCGGCGGGATCGCCTACGTGTACGACCCGGCCGCGTGCCTCGCCCCGATGGTAAACCCCGAGATGGTGGACCTCGTCGCGTTGGGCGACGACGACATGCAGTTCTTGCTCGATGCCGTCGAACGGCACCATACCGAGACCGGGTCCGCTCTGGCGAGCAGCCTGCTCGGGGACTGGAAGACGTCGAAGGAGAGTTTCGTGAAAGTGATGCCTCGCGACTACCAGCGGGTCCTCGATGCGGCAGCCAGCGCCGAGGCCGAAGGTGCCGATGTGGGCGAGGCGATCATGGCGGCGGCGCATGGGTGATCCCAGGGGCTTTCTCGAGCACGGCCGCAAGCTCCCCCAGCGGCGCCCGGTCCCCGTCCGGCTGCGTGACTGGAAGGAAGTCTACGAGCCCTTCTCCCCCGAGGAACTGCGGACCCAGGCATCACGCTGCATGGACTGCGGCATACCCTTCTGCAACGACGGCTGCCCGCTCGGCAATCTGATCCCCGACTGGAACGATCTGACTTACCGGGATCAGTGGCGCGCGGCCATCGAGCGGCTGCATGCAACCAACAACTTCCCGGAGTTCACCGGACGCCTGTGCCCGGCGCCGTGCGAGGCGGCCTGCGTACTCGGCATCAACTCCGACCCGGTGACCATCAAGCAGGTCGAGGTGTCGATCATCGACCGGGCCTGGGAGGAGGATTGGGTCCAACCGGTGCTGGCGGAGCGCCCGACCGGCAAGGCGGTGGCTGTCATAGGGTCCGGGCCGGCGGGACTGGCTGCCGCCCAGCAACTGACCCGGGCCGGCCACAGCGTCACCGTCTTCGAGCGCGACGACCGACCCGGCGGCTTGCTTCGCTACGGGATCCCAGAGTTCAAGATGGAAAAGGCGGTGCTCGACCGGCGCCTGGCCCAAATGCGCGCCGAAGGCACCCAGTTCGCATGCAACGTCGATGTCGGCGCCGACATGGGCGTTGCGGAGCTTCTTTCACGCTTCGATGCTGTCGTCCTGGCGACCGGGGCCACCATCTCCCGCGATCTGCAGGTTCCCGGCCGGCAGCTGTCTGGCATCCACCAGGCGATGGAGTACCTGCCCCCGGCCAACCGGGTCGCCTCTGGAGAGCTGGTCGATACGCCCGTCACCGCCGAGGGAAAGCGGGTGGTCATCATCGGGGGAGGGGACACCGGCGCCGACTGCCTCGGTACCGCCCACCGCCAGGGAGCGGCGTCGGTCCATCAGTTCGAGATAATGCCTCGACCGCCCGACTCCCGACCCGATTCGACCCCGTGGCCGACCTGGCCAGTGATGTTCAGGACCTCTTCCGCACACGAGGAGGGTGGTGAACGGGTCTTCGCCGTGAACACTGCCTCGTTCCTCGACGACGGGCGCGGTGCGGTGCGGGCGCTCGCCGCCCACCAGGTCTCTGTCACCACAGTCGATGGGCGACCTTCGTTCGAGCGCGTGGAGGGTACCGACTTCGAGCTTCCGTGTGAGCTGGTGCTGTTGGCGCTCGGCTTCTCCGGCCCGGCTGCCTCATTGCCCTCCGCCCTCGGTCTCACTCTCACGCCGCGGGGCACCGTCGGGCGTGATGCTGCGGGCGCCACCGACGTCGAAGGCGTCTTCGTGTGCGGTGACGCAGGCCGCGGCCAGAGCCTCATCGTGTGGGCCATAGCCGAAGGCCGCAGCTGTGCTGCTACGGTCGATCGGTGGCTGACGGGAAGCACCCTGTTGCCCCGGCCCTTGTCCTTCGCATAGAGCTCCCGCCTACGCACGACGAGGTCGAATAGCCGTCCCGAGCCCGGAGAAGCCCAGAGCGACCGGCAGGAAGGTGGAGGACGTCGGGGCCAGGTTCATTGACGGTGGGCGGTAGCCTGTGGCGGTGGCCGATGATCGACCGAGCGATGAGCGCCCCGAGTGGCCTGAGCGCGCCGTCGAGCCGGGCTACACGGTTGACGACGAGCAAGCGATCGACGAAGAGCGCACGGCCGGCGAGGATCAGCCTTCCACAGCCCTCCCGCCGAAGGTGGAGAGATGGCGGCGGCGCAGTGCCGCGGGGGCACTCATGACCGGCTTCGCCCTCGGCTTGCAGCAGGTCTTCGAGCCGGAGCGCAAGGAGCCCTCGATCATGCTCGAGACTTCCGGTGATCCTCCCCGCGACCTGCCGGTCGATGCCGAGCTCGACGGTCTCGGGCCCCGCCACAGCGTCGTGCGGATCCGACCGTGGCTGCTCGAGCAAAGCGACAGCGGCGAGGAGCCCCAGGGCAGCGGGTCGAGCCCTCGCGACGGCCAGCAGGGCAGCGCCGGGGATCGGGGTCGCTCCGGCACCCAGGGCGCGGCCAGCTCCTGATGGCGCGCTTTGGTCGGCGCGAACAGGGTCCCCCCGATGGCGGTGACAACGAGGAATGGCCTGACCAGTCCGCCAACGCCGGTCGCCGCAATACCTCCTCCGCCGCGGCCCTACCTGCCGACGAGTTGCCTTCCAGCCGGCTGCGCGGCAACGAGATCACCTACGGGTATGCCGTCGGCGGCATCATTGCAGTGGCCAGCGTCATCATGCTGGTCGTACCGCCCGCCAAGGGAGCGTCGACCCAGCCCCTCTGGCCGACCCTGGGCATAGTCCTGGGCCTCGCCACCGTGCTCAGCATCCGGTTCCACAACCGGATGCTCACATCCCTCGTCGCCATTGCCGGCGGATTCGTCTCGGGGCAGGCCAAGACTCCCGCCTCCGTGTCGGGCGTCAAGATCGTGGCCCTGCTCGCCCCAGTGCTCTACGGGGTCATGATCTTCCGCCGTCAGAGCAAGGCTGACAGGGCACTGCGCGCCCGGCGGCCCCGTCAGTCTGCCGCAGAGCGCCGAGGAGCTCGCAGCGGCGGCCGAGGCTCCGCCAGGTCCGGGGACGAACCGGAGCCCGGTAAGCCCAAGCCCAGTGGCCGCTACACGCCGCCCAAGGCCAAGACCCCCTCGCCGAAAGCGTCCCGCGCCAAGCGCTGATGTCCACGTCGCGTGCGTCAGGTGTCCTCCACCGCCAGCGCCGAACGCAGGAACGCCAGCAACTCTGCTCGCCGGCGTACCAGGTTGCGGGCCGTGGGCTCGAGGCCCACTGCCCGCAGGACCTCGACCTCGGTGGCCATCCCGATCACAGTCGAGTAGGCGGCCAGTAGGAGCAGGCGGGCGTCCTGGCGGCGGATGGCGCCGCCGGCCATCTCGTCCTCCAGATAGCCAGTGGCGCGCTCCACAAAGGGGTCGAGCCGCTCCCGCAGGCGGGTTGCCGGCGGGGGGCCAAGGCGCGACACCTCCCGGAGGAGCCCGAGCAGTTCGGGCCGGCGGGCCGCGAGGCGGAACACCGATCGGACGATGGCATCCACCCGGCCCCACCCGGGGGCAGAGCGGGCCAGGGCTCCCTCGATGAGGCCGGCCAGTTCGGCGCCGGCCTGGTCGATGACGGCCTCTAGGAGGAGGTCCTTCGAGTCGTAGTGGTAGAGGATGGTCTGCTTGCGTACCCCGAGCTCCGCGGCCAGCGCATCCAGCGACGTCGCTTCGTAGCCGCGGGTGCCAAATGCCCGCAGAGCGGCGTCGAGGATCCGCTCCCGGGTCCCGGTCAGCAGCAACGGTCGGCCGGCGGCGACAACGGACGGTGAGGACCTGGCGCGGGGCACTTACCAAATGGTAGAACAGGTGTCATGCTCCGTGAAGCCCTCGGGGGTCGGCGCATCGGCATCACCGGCGCGACGGGTTTCCTCGGCACTGCGCTGGCTGAGCGGCTGCTGCGTGCCGTGCCCGAATGCGAGGTGGCCTTGCTGGTCCGGCCCGGGCGCCGCGGCCCGGCTGACCGGGTCCGGCGGGAGATCCTTCGCAACGACTGCTTCGACCGGCTCCGAGCGGAGCTGGGGTCCGAGTTCCAGGCCACCATGGACCGGCGTGTCCGCGTGATGGCCGGTGATGTCGGCGAGGACGGTCTCGGTCTCGACGAGGCCGGGCGGGAGCTCCTCGCCGGCTGCACGACCGTCGTCCACTCTGCGGCCACCGTCAGCTTCGACTCGCCCCTGGACCGAGCGGTCGAGATCAACCTCCTCGGCCCGTCGCGCGTCGCTGCCACCCTCAACGATCTGCACTCTCGCAGCGGAGCGAAGGACAAACCGCACTTGGTTGCCGTGTCCACCGCCTATGTGGCGGGCAGTCGCCGGGGCTTGGTTCCCGAGGCAGTGCTACCCGAGACGCCGTGGGCCACGGAAGTGGCATGGCGACCGGAGGTGGCCGCGGCGCGCCGGGCCCGTTCCGATGCCGACGCCGCCAGCCGGGAGCCCGCGGCACTGGCCCGCTTCGCGAAGAGGGCTCGCGCCGAGCTGGGTGCCGCCGGGACCCCCCTGCTGGCCGCCCGCTCCGAGAAGCTCCGCGAGGAGTGGGTAGACACGCGGCTGGTCGAGGTCGGCAAGGCACGGGCGCAGGGGCTCGGCTGGCCTGACGCCTACGCCTACACGAAGTCCCTCGGCGAACGGGCTCTCCTCGACACCCGCGCGGATCTGCCGTTGACGATCGTGCGGCCCTCCATCATCGAGGCGGCGATGGAGGAGCCACACCCGGGTTGGATCCGAGGCTTCCGGATGGCAGACCCGGTGATCATCGGTTACGCCCGCGGCTTACTGCGGGAGTTCCCCGGGATCCCGGAGGGGATCATCGATGTCATACCGGTCGACATGGTGGTGGCGACGATCCTGGCTGTGGCGGCGCGAGGGCCGCTAGCCGATGGTACCCCCGACGTGTTCCACTCTGCGTCAGGCTCTCGCAACCCGTTGCGCTACCGGCAACTCGTCGACCTCGTCGAGGAGTGGTTCACCGAGCATCCTCTCGCCGATAGCCGTGACCAGCCGATCAGCGTCCCCGAGTGGTCTTTCCCGGGTCGCCACCGGGTACAACGCCAGTTGGCCCGTGCGACCTCGGCGTTGGGAACTGCGGAGAAGGCACTCCAGGCTCTCCCGTTGCGGGGCAAGCAGGCCGACCTTTCGGCCCGGCTGGAAGAGCGCAGGGAGGAGGCTGAGCGGGCCCTTTCCTACGTAGAGCTCTACGGGGCTTACACCGAGACGGAGGCCGTCTTCGCCCTGGACCGGCTGATCGGGCTCTGGGGCACCCTCCCAGCCGCCGACCAGAGTGACTTCTCGTTCGACCCTGCGGCCATCGACTGGCCACACTTCTGCCACGACGTCTACCTACCGTCAGTCGTAGCCCACGCCCGCGTCCGGCTCGCACCGACAGCACCCGGTGCCAAGAAGCGGTCGGGCAAAGGGGCTACCGGGCTGAGCAGGGAGGAGCGGGGCCGGAAAGCGGTGCTAGCCCCCGAGCGTCACCTCGCGGTCTTCGATCTGGAGAACACCCTGATCGCGTCGAACGTGGTCGACTCCTATTCCTGGCTGGCAACCCGCCACCTTGACGACGCCGACCGGGCACGGTTCGTGGCCCGGACCCTGCGCGAGGCGCCGCGACTCCTCGCCTTGGACCGGGCCGACCGGGGCGACTTCCTCCGCTACTTCTACCGCCGCTACGACGGCGCGCCGGTCGATCGACTCCGCGCCGACGGGTGGGAGCTGTTCAGCGACATGGTGTTGACCAAGTCCTTCCCCGCCGGAATCCGCCGGGTCCGCCAACACCGGGCTCTCGGCCACAAGACCCTCCTGATCACCGGCGCCCTCGACGTGGTGATCGATCCCCTCCGCCCCCTGTTCGACCACGTGGTGTGCGCAGAGTTGGGCCAGAAGGGCGGCCGGTACGATGGCGAGCTGCTCGAATCCCCGCCTACCGGAGAGGCCCGAGCCATCCTCATGGCCGACTACGCGAAGGCCAACGGACTCGATCTGGAGCAGAGCGTCGCCTATGCCGATTCGGCGAGCGATCTGCCGATGCTCGAAGCCGTCGGCCATCCCGTCGCCGTCAACCCCGAGACCAAGCTGGCGGCCATTGCCCGCAAGCGCGGCTGGCACGTCGAGCACTGGCCTAAATCCCCTGGTGCCTCCCGGCCGCCGCTCCCGCTCGGCCCACGCCTGTCCAGCGCGAAGGGCTGGATCGCGGGTAGCAACCCCCGATGAGGGCACTACAGGTCGAGCGCTCCCTACCCCGCTTCGCGGCGGCGCGCGTGGCGTCGGCCTGGCGCGCCGGTGCAGGCGGCAAGGTCGGTCCTTTGCGTCTGGCAGACGTCGACCCACCGGACCTGCCGGGCGCCGACTGGGTTCGCCTGCGCCCCCGTTTGTCCGGCATCTGCGGCAGCGACCTGGCCACCGTGGACGGACGTTCGTCCCAATGGTTCCGACCAATCGTCACATTCCCGTTCGTGCCCGGCCACGAGATCGTCGCCGACACCGAGGAAGGCAGCCGGGTCGTCGTGGAGCCGGTCCTCGGGTGCGCGGTCCGTGGAATAGACCCGCCGTGCAATGCGTGCGCCTCGGGCCACGGCCACCGCTGCGAGAGGCTCACCGGTGGCCACCTGGCGCCCGGGCTCCAGACCGGCTTCTGCGCTGAGGTCGGCGGCGGTTGGTCAGGTGCTCTAGTGGCGCACCCGACCCAGCTGCACGAGGTACCGGGGGGCTGGAGCGACGAGGCCGCCGTGCTGATCGAGCCGACTGCATGCGGTGTGCACGGGGCACTCGCCGGCCCTACCGGAGATGATCAGGTCGCGGTCGTCATCGGTGCCGGAACGTTGGGGCTGACCGTCATCGCAGCCCTGAACCGTCTCCGCCCCGATATCAGCCGCATCATCGCCGTCGCCAAGCATCCGGTGCAGAAGGAGATGGCCACCTCGCTCGGGGCCACGATGATCGCCGCTCCAGCCGAACTGCGTCGAGCGGTGCGGCGCGCTACCGGAAGTTGGATCCTCGACAACGGCCAGCTCACAGGGGGCGCCTCCTTGGTGATCGACTGCGTCGGCTCGACGGAGTCTCTGAGCGACGCGCTGGCCGTCGCCGCACCCGGTGCCACCATCGTCATGGTTGGCATGCCCGGCCACATCAGCACCGACCTCACTCCCCTCTGGCAACGCGAGATCCGCCTCGCGGGTGCTTATGCTTACGGGCCGGAGCCGATGGCCGGCGGGCGGCACAGCTTCGCGGTGGCGATCGACCTCGTCGCGCAGGCCGGCCTCGAGCGCCTGCTGAGCGCCACGTACACCCTCGACCGCCATTCCGAGGCCATCGCCCACGCCGCGTCCGCTGGCCGTCGCGGCGCGGTCAAGGTGGCTTTCGACCTGCGAACCGAGAAGAGAAGGTAACTCCATGCCCCGTCCCGGCTTCGTCCTGGAAGTAGATCGGTCCACCCCGCCTATCCTCACCTGGCACGGCGAAGGCTTCCGCCTCGAGCGGCTCCCGCCGGAGCGCTCCCGGGTCATCTACGCGCCCGAGCCGGTCGCGGCGCTCGACGATCCCGACCAAGCGATCCAAGACGCGCTCCTGGCGCCGCTCGGTGACTCACCGCCACTGCCCGACCTGCTGCGAGCCGGGATGCGCCTGACCATCGCGTTCGACGACATCTCCCTACCGCTGCCACCGATGCAGCGTCCCGACAACCGGCAACGGGTGATCGAGGCTGTGCTCGAGATGGCTGCGTCCGCGGGCGTCGATGATGTCGTGCTCATCTGCGCCCTGGCGCTGCACCGGCGCATGACCGAGGCGGAGCTGCGCCACGCCATCGGGGATCGGGTCTACGACAGCTTCGCCCCTCACGGCCTGCTCCTCCAACATGACGCCGAGGACCCCGACGGCCTGGTCCACCTGGGCCAGACCGACAAGGGCGAGGACGTCGAGATCAACAAGCGGGCCGCCGAATCGGACCTCATCGTCTACGTCAACATCAACCTGGTGGCGATGGATGGCGGCCACAAGAGCGTGGCCACCGGACTGGCCAGCTACCGCAGCCTTCGCCACCACCACAACGTCAAGACGATGCGGCACAGCCGATCCTTCATGGACCAGCACAACTCGGAGCTGCACACCTCCAATTGGCGCATGGGACGCCTGATAGCCGCCAGCGGCGTGAAGGTCTTCCAGATCGAGACAACCCTCAACAACGACGCGTTCCCGAAGCCGATGGCCTTCCTCCAGAAGCGCGAATGGGAGTGGAGTGGGCGGGACCGGGCCGCCTACATCGCCACCACCAAGGGCCTTGGCCGCACCCCCCCGAAGTTGGCCCGAAGCATCTTCCAGTCGATCAAGGCCCCCCATGCCATGACCGGCGTTTTCGCCGGCGAGGTGGAGGCAGTCCACGCGGCCACCACCGATGCCGTCTACGCCCAGCAACTGGTCAGCGTCGAAGGTCAGACCGACGTAGCGGTGTTCGGACTTCCCCACATCTGTCCCTACAACGTGAACTCGATTATGAACCCGATCCTCGTCATGTGCATGGGTCTCGGCTACCTCTTCAACCTGTACAGAGGCAAGCCCATCGTGAGGCAGGGCGGCGTGGCCATCCTCAGCCATCCGACACCCTGGGCCTTCCACCCCGTCCACCACCCGTCCTACATCGACTTCTTCGAGGAAGTGCTCTCCGAGACCACCGATCCGATCGAGATCGAGAAAACCTACGAGGAGCGTTTCGCCACCGACGAGTGGTACCGCCACCTGTACCGAACCAGCCACGCCTATCACGGGGTGCACCCGTTCTACATGTGGTACTGGGGAGCACACGCCCTTGAGCACCTGGGCGATGTCATCATCGTGGGGGGCGAGCCCGCAGCGGTGCGTCGACTCGGCTTCTCCCCCGCCAGCACGCTCACCGACGCGCTGGAGATGGCCAGCGACACCGTCGGACGCCACCCGACGATCAGCCATTTCCACTGCCCGCCGATCATGCTGGCCGACGTGTCATGAGCGAGAGGCCGCTGCCGGGCGCCGGCCCGCCTGAGAAACGGTTGCCGGTGACCATGGAACGGATCCGGTCGGGCGCCACGCCGGCCCGCCGGGTCGCCGGCCGGCTGCTGAAGCCACCCCCGTCACCTTTTCCCTACACCTCCCCCACCTGGCCGGACTCGGTACCGCGTCCGCCCGCGCCACGGGAGCTAGGTGTCGACTACGACACGGACTGGGCCCGCCGCTACCCCGCAAGGGTCGCCCGCCTACTCCTCACCGAGCTCGTGGCCAAGCCTATGGTTGCGGTCCTCGCCGACCCCCACGTCGCCGGCGAGGACCGCATAGCCCACCTCGACGGACCTGTCGTCTTCGCCGCCAACCACGCCAGCCACATCGACACCCCGCTGCTGCTGTCGGTTCTCCCCGAGCCCTGGCGCCACCGCACCGTCGTGGCCGGCGCCGCGGACTACTTCTTCGATACCAAACTCAAAGCGGCCGTGCTCGCCCTGTCGATCAACGCCATACCCATCGAGCGGCGCCGGGTCAGCCGGACCTCCGCCAACCGCGCCGCAGCGTTGCTCCAGGAAGGCTGGAGCCTGCTCATCTTTCCCGAAGGTGGGCGCAGCCCGGATGGATGGGGGCAATCCCACCAGCCTGGCGCAGCTTGGCTGGCGGCCCGCACCGGCCGAGCGATCGTGCCCGTCCACGTCGAGGGCACCCGCAGCATCTTGCCTCGCCACTCCGGCCGGATCCGCCCCGGAACGACCCATGTCACCTTTGGACGGCCCCTCCAGCCGAGCTCCGGCGACAACCCCCGGGACCTGGCCGCGAAGCTCGAGGCCGCGGTGAGTGCGTTGGCCGACGAGCACGACACCGACTGGTGGACGGCGCGCCAGCGAGCGGCACGCGGGACCAGTCCGGGCCTTACCGGGCCGAGCGGCGCGGGAACCTGGCGACGCACGTGGGCCCTCGGGGCGCCGACCCGGCGCTCCGCGTCGACCCGGCGCTGGCCCAAGCCCTGACTCTGCGCCCGCAGGCGGGCGCCACGGCTCAGGCGCGGTTGGCTACTCCATGCTGGCCGGATCCACGCCGGCTGGATCGACGTTGGCCGGGATGGTCCGGGCCAGTTCCTCGGCACTGGGGATTCGAGGGATGGACGCCTCTGGCGGCAGTTGGCGGCTGATCGCAGCCATGATCTTCTCGGTGTCGGAAGCGATGTCCTCGCCGGTGAGCCCCTCGACGGGCGGCCCGGCGCGCACCGTGACCACAGGCGGGTGGAGCACCTGTGTCACGTGAGGCAACCGGGACGAGCGCGGCCACACGTCCTCGGTACCCCAGAGCCCTAGCGGTATGACCGGCGCTCCGACCGCGGCAGCGAGGCGGGCGGCACCGGTTTTGCCTTTCAGCGCCGGGTCGAAGAACGCTGCGCCGCGCGGGATCGTCCCCTGCGGTGTCAACACCAGCAGTTCGCCCGCCCGAAGCGCCTGCTCGGCCTCTTCGAGGGCCTGGCCGGCTCCGGCATCGCGATCTACGCAGATGGCGCCCGCGGCCCGGAAGAGCGTCCCGATGACCGGCGCATCGAAGAGCTCCTTCTTGGCCATCCCCCTGGGCCGGCGCCCGGCCTCGAACACAGCCCGACCGAGGGCCACGACATCGAAGTAGCTGCGGTGGTTGGCGACGACTATGGCGGGACCTTCGTGGGGGATGTTCTCCAAGCCGCTGATATCGAACCGGGCGTAGGGAAAAGCTGTCCTCGGGGAGAGCAGTTTGACCAGGTCGAGTGGCTCGACGCCCAGGGCCTTGGGCACGCCGGCGGGCGCGTCCAGGTGGAGTACCGGCCAGCGTCGCAGGCTGGCTGCGGCCAACAGGCGTAGGTCGGGGTTGACCGCTGCGGGATGTCCGACGGCCTCGAGGAGGGGGAGGTCGTAGATGCTGTCGCTGTAGGCCCACGACTGCGACATGTCGAGCGAGCTCGCGGCAGCCCATCGGCGCACGGCCAGCAGCTTGCCGATGGACCAGACGAAACCTCCATCGAGGCCGCCGGTGAAGCGGTCCACACCGTGGCGGTCCGGGGCGACCGCCCACCTGGTCGCCACGACCCCGTCGAAGCCAAGCCGCTCGGCCAACGGCGACACCAAGACCTCGGGGGTGGTGGTCGCCAGGACCACTTGCCTGCCCGCGTCCTTGTGGAGGCCGATCAGCGAACGAGCGTACGGCAGGACGTCTCGCTCCATTCGATCAGCCGCCAGCTCCGCCGCCTGGCGGACTTGCCCGACCTGCTTGCCGCGAGCGGTCCAGGCCGCCGCTCTGGCAAGGAGCATGGACGGGACGGTTTCGCCGAAGAGCTTGTAGGCACCCAACATGAAGCCCTGACCGGGAAGGTCGAGCCGGGAGGTCAGGCCTACCTCGAACATGGCTTCGTTGATCGCGGGAGCGCTCGAACCGCTGAGCAGGGTCCGGTCCAGGTCGAAGAAGGCAGCCTGCGCGGGCATCTCCTGCACTATCGCGCAGATGCCGCCGCCGACCGTTTCCAGAATTTCGAGTCGATCGCAGTTCGAGAACGATCTCGTTCTGCTATCCATGTGAGAGATGGAACTGCGTCAGTTGCAGGCCCTGGTGGCCATTGCCGACCACGGGAGCTTCTCGGCGGCTGCCTCCTCACTCCGCACGGTCCAGTCCAACGTGTCCACCCACGTTGCCCGCCTCGAGCGGGAGCTGGGGGTCCAATTGGTGGACCGCCACGGCGCAGTCCTCACCGAAGAAGGCGTTGCGGTCGTCGAGCGAGCCCGGAGGGTAGCCGCTGAGATCGACGCCTGCGTCGCCGATGTGGCATCCATGCGCTCGGAGCTGGTAGGAACCGTCCATCTCGGGATGATCGGGACCACCGCCCGTTGGCTGGCGCCTCTACTGCTCGAGCGCACCTCCACGGACCACGCCGGGGTCCGCCTGGTGATTGGCGACGGCACCTCGAGCACCCTCGAGCCGCAGCTCGTGAGCGGCGCCATCGATGCCGCGATCCTCAACTTGCCGCAATCCAGCCCAGACCTGACCGAGCGCGCCCTGTTCGAGGAAGACCTGATCCTGGTCGTAGCCGCCGACCACCCGTTGGCACAGCGCCGGGAGATCGAGGTGAGCGACCTCGACGGCCTGCCGATGCTGCTCCCGGCCCCTGGCTCGACCTTTCGCGCTGAGATCGACGAGGCCACGAGGGCGAGGGGCGTCACCTTGGTGGCCCAGGCGGAACTGGACGGGGTACGCCTCATCGCATCACTGACGCTGCGGGGGTACGGGCCGGCCATCCTCCCGGCATCAGGTGCATCTGACGTGCTGGAGGGCTACGCCCGGGTATCGGTGCGTGGCCTCCCCCGCCGGCAGGTCGGTGTGGTGGTGCGCCGGCGGGGCCGCCCCAGCGCCCCGGCCCGTGCCGTGCTCGGCATACTCGACGAGGTGGTCCTCAGCAACCTCGACGCCCGCCACGGGTTGCACGCTCCGACATCTGCTTAGGGCTCACGCAGCACCGCGAGCTCTCAATTGGCGGAGTACGTACTGCAGGATCCCGCCGTGGCGGAAGTACTCGGCCTCCTTGGGGGTGTCGATGCGCAGAACGACGTCGAAGCTGCGGCCGCCGGCGCTGACCGACAGCTTCTTCGGCATCGGCGCTCCGGCGTCCAGTCCTCCCAGGCCGGTGATCGAGATGACCTCCTCACCGGTGAGGCCGAGCGTCGCGCAGGTGGTCCCCGGCTCGAACTGCAGTGGCAGGATGCCCATCCCGACCAGATTGGAGCGGTGGATCCGCTCGAAGCTCTCGGCCAGCACGGCACGGACGCCGAGCAGCGCAGTGCCCTTGGCCGCCCAGTCCCGCGACGATCCTGAGCCGTACTCCTTGCCGGCAATGACGACCAGAGGCACACCCTCGTCGGAATAGCGCTTCGAGGCGTCGTAGATCGACATGACCTCGCCGTCGGGCAGGTGGCGGGTAACGCCGCCTTCGGTGCCGGCCGCCAATTGGTTGCGCAGGCGGATATTGGCGAAGGTGCCCCGGATCATCACCTCGTGGTTGCCGCGGCGGCTCCCGTAGGAGTTGAACTCGCCCGGCTCGACGCCTCCGTCAACGAGCCACCGGCCGGCCGGGCCGTCCTTGCGGATGTTGCCCGCAGGCGAGATGTGGTCGGTGGTCACGCTGTCGCCCAGCCAGGCCAGCACCCGGGCACCTTCGACATCGGTGAGGGGGGCCGGCGTCTCTGGCATCCCTTCGAAGTACGGAGGGTTGCGCACGTATGTGGACCGCGCGTCCCACTCGTAGGAATCGCCGGTCGGCACCTCGAGATGTTGCCAGCGCTCGTCGCCGGTGAACACGTCGTCGTAGGACGCCTCGAAGCCCGACGACTGCACGCTGCGCCCGACGATCTCGGCTACCTCGGCCGGTGAAGGCCAGATGTCGCGCAGGTAGACGTCGGAGCCGTCCGAGGCGGTCCCGATGGGCGAATCGACCAGATCCATGGACATGGACCCGGCTAGCGCGTAGGCGACCACGAGCGGGGGCGACGCCAGATAGTTCATCCGTACGTCGGGGTTGATGCGACCCTCGAAGTTGCGGTTGCCTGACAGCACTGACACGACAGCCAGGTCGCTGTCGTTGACCGCCTGGGAGATAGGGGGCAACAGAGGCCCGCTGTTGCCAATGCAGGTGGTGCAACCGAAACCGACCAGGTCGAATCCAAGCTTCTCCAGGTACGGGGTGAGGCCGGCCTTCTCGTAGTAGTCCATGACCACCTTGGAGCCGGGGGCCAGGGTTGTCTTCACCCAGGGCTTGGATGTGAGGCCCTTCTCCACGGCCTTCTTGGCCAGCAGGCCAGCGGCCACCATCACGTCGGGGTTGGAGGTGTTGGTGCATGAGGTGATGGCGGCGATGACCACCGCGCCGTGGTCCAGCTCGAACTCCGACCCGTCTTCCAGGGACACCGGCGCCGGGTTGGTGGCCGCCTTATCGGACGCGGCGAGACCGAGCACCTTGGCCAGCGCCGGGGCGAAACGCTCCGCCGCTTCGTCCAGGCGGACCCGGTCCTGCGGCCGAGCGGGCCCGGCGATGCTCGGCACGACCGTAGAGAGGTCCAGCTCGAGGCGCTCGGAGTACGCCGGCTCGTGGGTCGGGTCATGCCACATCCCCTGGGCCTTGGCATAGGCCTCGACGAGAGCGATCTGCGCCTCGGGGCGTCCCGTGAGCCGCATATATGACAAGGTTTCCTCGTCAATGGGGAAGATGGCGCAGGTAGAACCGTATTCCGGCGACATGTTGCCGATCGTGGCCCGGTTGGCGAGCGGCACGCCAGTGATTCCCTCGCCGTAGAACTCGACGAACTTACCGACGACCCCGTGCTTGCGCAGCAACTCGGTCACCGTCAGCACGAGGTCGGTGGCGGTGGCTCCTTCGGGGAGCTGGCCGGTCAGCTTGAAACCCACGACCCGCGGGATGAGCATCGACACTGGCTGCCCGAGCATGGCGGCCTCGGCCTCGATGCCTCCGACACCCCAGCCGAGCACTGCCAGGCCATTGATCATCGTTGTGTGGCTGTCAGTGCCGAGGAGGGTGTCGGGATAGGCCTGGACGCGGCCGTCTTCGGTGTCGCTCGTGAACACGACCCGAGCCAGGTACTCGAGGTTGACCTGGTGGCAGATACCGGTGTTGGGCGGCACGACCCGCAGGGTGTCGAACGCGGTCTGGCCCCAACGCAGGAACCGGTAGCGCTCTTCGTTACGAGCGAACTCCAGCTCGGCGTTCTGCGCGAAGGCGTCCGGAACCCCGTAGACGTCGGCGATGATCGAGTGGTCGATCACCAGCTCTGCGGGGATCAGCGGGTTGACGACCGAGGGGTCGCCTCCCATCGCCCTCATGGCGTCGCGCATGGCGGCGAGATCGACCACGGCGGGAACGCCCGTGAAATCCTGCATGAGGATACGAGCGGGGGCGAAAGCGATTTCCTGCCCCGGCTCGGCGGCGGGGTCCCAGGAGGCCATAGCCTCGATGTCTGACGCTGAAACGCTGACCCCGTCCTCGTTGCGTAAAAGGTTCTCCAGAAGCACCTTGAGCGAGTACGGCAGCCGGGCCACGTCGAAGCGGTCGGCCAGCGCGTCGAGGCGGTGTATCTCGTAGGTCCGATCGCCGACGGCCATGTCGGCTCGGGCCCCGAAGCTGTTGTTGGCCATTGATCCTCCATCGATCTACCGATTACGCCCCACAGTCTGGCCTGGGGCCCCGGTCCCGAGCCAGAAGAGCAGGGGATGTCACGGTTGGGCGGACGCCCGGGACCACAAGGCCGACCTCCTACACTCGGCCACCATGGAGGTCCTGAGCCCCGAAGAGCTACGAGTGCTGGGCGTGCTGATCGAAAAGGAGGCGATGACGCCGGACCAGTACCCGCTCACCCTCAATGCGCTGCTGCTCGGAATCAACCAAACGTCCAACCGCAACCCTGTGGTCTCCTGCACGCAAGCGGAGGTCGAGCCGGTACTGGCCCACCTGCGCCAGCTGGGGTTGGCCCGAATAGTCCACAGCCCGAGCAACCGCGCAGACAAGTACCGCCACGTCCTGCACGAAGCCCTCGGGTTCACGCAGGGCGAGCTAGCCGTCCTGGCGGTCCTGGCCCTTCGCGGCCCCCAGACGGTCAACGAGCTGGCCAACCGCACCGACCGCTATCCGGGCATGGAGGAGATGGGCGGGGTGGACGGCGTGCTCCACCGCTTGAAGAACCGCTACGAGATCCCTTACGTCACCCGCATGGAGCGCCACCCGGGGCAGCGGGAGGAAAGGTGGGCCCACCTCCTCGCCGGCGAGGTGCTGGCGGTGCCGCCGCCCGCGCCGACCGCCGGGCGCGCGGTGGGGTCGGCGGAGCGCATCACCAGCTTGGAGCAGCAGATCTCCGGATTGCTAGCGGCCGTGGCCGCCCTCCGAGCCGACCTCGACGAGCTGAGATCGGAGCTCTCCTGAGCGATGCAGATGGCTGGATCCGAGCTCCGGCGGCGTCCGGCCAGCCCGGCCCCTCCGACGTCGGCGGATAGCCTCGCGTGCGTATGGAGGAAACCAGACCGTTGGCCGTCAACCGCTACCGCGACACCCGTGCGGGGAGCCTCCGCCCCGATGACGTGGGGCGGGAGGTCCGCCTCGCCGGCTGGATCGCAGCAAAGCGCGATCACGGCGGCCTCCTGTTCGTCGACCTGCGCGACTCGGGAGGCACCGAGGCCGCAGGCATGGTGCAGCTGGTGTTGCACCCCCAACTGGACAGCTTCCCGACACTCATCGCCCTGCGCGTCGAGAGCGTCATCTCCGTAACCGGCACGGTCGTGGCCCGCTCCGAGGAGACCGCCAACCCCCGACTCGCCACCGGCGGCGTAGAGGTCGGCGTCGAATCCGTCGAGGTTCTGTCCACCGCCGACGTGCTGCCATTCCCGGTCGAGGGTGAAAAGGAGGCAGGCGAGGAGGCTCGGCTGCGCTACCGGTACCTCGACATGCGGCGAGGCCCGGTGGTGGAGCGCCTGGCGAGGCGAGCACGCCTCGCGCAGCTGGTCCGCACCCACATGGCGACGCGCGGATTCCTCGAGGTACAGACCCCGATCCTCACCGCCTCGTCGCCGGAGGGGGCACGGGACTTCCTGGTCCCGAGCCGCCTCCACCCAGGCGAGTTCTACGCGCTGCCACAAGCGCCGCAGCAGTTCAAGCAGCTGCTCATGGCTGGCGGGGTGGACCGCTACTTCCAGATCGCCCCGTGCTTTCGAGACGAAGCGTCGCGCGCGGACCGCAGCCCCGGCGAGTTCTACCAGATCGACCTGGAGATGGCCTTCGCCACCCAAGAAGACGTGTTCGAGGAGGTGGAGCTCCTCATGTCCAGGGTCGTGGACGAGCTCTCTGACAAGTCGACCACCACCCCCTTCCCTCGGCTGGCCTACGCCGAGACCGTGGAACGCTACGGCACCGACAAGCCCGACCTTCGCTTCGAGCTCGAGATCGCCGATGTGACCGCGACGCTGGGGGGGCGAACAGAGCTACCCATGTTCGCCGATGCCCCAGACAAGGGACAGCGAATACGAGCCCTCCTGGCGCCCAGCGCCGCCGACCGACCCCGGAAGTGGTTCGACGCGTTCGCGGAGGCAGCCAAGCGCCTCGGCGTCATCGGGAGCTGGCTGCAGCTGGATCCCGATGGCACCAAAGGCCCTCTTTCTCGAAAGCTGAGCGACGCCGAGCTGGCGACCTTGTCGGAGGCGGTGGGCGCCCAGCCCGGCGACGCTGTCCTCACCACCGTGGGACCTGGTGGCGCGGCCAGCACCGCACTCGGCGGGGTGCGGGGCGCACTAGGCCGCGAGTTGGGCTTGGCGGATCCCCGCGCACTGGCCTTCGCCTGGGTCGTCGACTTCCCTATGTACGAGCGCAATCCTGACACCGGCGGGTGGGACTTCTCCCATAACCCCTTCTCGATGCCCCAGGGTGGCCTGGATGCCCTCCGAGACAAGGACCCCGGCGACATCTTGGCGTACCAGTACGACCTGGTCTGCAACGGCCTGGAGCTGTCGTCAGGCGCAGTGCGAAACCACCGCCCGGACATCATGGAGGCCGCCTTCGCCCTGGCCGGATACGACGTCGAGCGGATCGAGTCCTCGTTCCCGGCTCTGTGGAACGCCTTCCATTTCGGGCCCCCGCCCCACGCAGGTATAGCTCCCGGGTTCGACCGGATCCTCATGATGCTCGAAGATCAGGCCAACCTGCGAGAGGTCATCGCCTTCCCGCTCAACCAGTCAGCCCGGGACTTGCTCATGGGAGCACCGAGCCAAGTGAACCCCGCTCAGCTTCGCGAGCTCAATCTGCGGATACTGCCGCCTCCCGAGGCATGATTCTCACGGTCGTCATCGCCGCTCTGGCGGGAGGCGCAGTTGCTGGCTTCATGCTGTTCTGGCAACGGTCCACTCGCGCGCGGCTCAGGAAGGTGACCCGCCAGCTCGAGCAGTCGCGCCGGGCACTGACGCGTCGGGAAGAGGAATGCGCGCGGGTCCAGAGCCGGCTGGACGACCTGGCGAGGAGGGAAAGCCTGCGTTCCGCCGCGGCGGCCGCGGCGGCCACTAACCCGACCGCAGCGCCGATGCCCCCGACACCAGAGCCTGACGCCGCTGGCGTCTTGAAGGCGCTGTGGGCGTTGACCGCGCTGGATCAAGCCCGCGCCCGCCGTTTCGCCGAAGCTCTCTCTACCGCGCCGCCCTCGACACCACCCCCCGACGCGCTGACCGCCGGGTTGCAAGACGAGGTAGGGCGCCTCCGGGAGGAGACGGGCACACCAGGGACGCTGCGCATCGCATTGGAGTCCGAGCCTGCCCCGGGGGACGCAGAGCTGCTCCTCCGATCCGTTCAGGCGCTGCTGGCTGTCTTGAGCCGCTACTGCCAGGGCTACGACCTCTACGTGCACCAATGGGAGCAACGCCTGCTCGGGATCCTCGTATGCGAGAGCTTCGACGGGCCCGAGTCCGTGGCAGACGAGACCTCCGACGTGCTGGCTGCGCTGGTTGACGTCGGAGGTCGCCTCGAGCTCGACCGCGACGCCGAGGGGCGCCTTCGGGCCCGGCTGAGCATTCCCGTTACGACCAGCGAGAAGCGCAGCTCCGCGTCCGGCACTGTCGCACCACCTGTGTAGCCTCGCCACTGGTCTGGCACCGAGGAGAATGCTCGGGCGGCTTGGGGCCTCGGACCACCCCTCACACGACCCATGAGTGGAGGGTGACATGTTCGACACAGAGGAAGCCGTCGACGCGCTGTGCGCTGCGGTCGGCCCCGACGAGCGCCCAGCGTGGACGGTGTTCGACCGGGATGACGGCGAAGCGGACGGCTTTGCCTTGGTGACTAGCCCCGGCGCGCTGGTCGGCTGGTGGGCGCCCGCTGAGGTCTGGGCCATCGGCGTAGTGGCCGGAGGCACTGCGACGCTCCTCGCTGACGGATCCGTAACCGAGGAGCGGTGCCAGGTGGCTTGCGTGGTGGACCGGTGGGGAGAGGCATCGGGGAGGATCCGGTTCGCCTCATCGGTCGATTGCCATCGAGAGGACGTTCTCTACGAGGCTCCCCAGGACGGCAGGCTGCTCGACATCCTCCGGCGCTGCATGCGCCTCGACACCGCACCGGCTTCTGATCCCGTGTCCGGCGTCCTCTCCCTCCTGTGGCTGGTGGACGTGGCGATCGAGGCCGAGCGCCAGGGTTCTGCGCTGCGGTGGGCGGATGCGGTCAGGTTCCACCCGGTGGCCTCCCTGCTCGACGGTTCGACTCGGGATCATGGTGGCGGCGATCCAACCGCTACCCGCCGTTCCGGTGACACCCTGGAATCGCTGATCGACCAAGCGCTCGAGACATGGGGCTGGGCGGACGTGCTGCAGCGTTGTGTCGAGGGGCACGTGACCATCTCCGATGTCACACCCGAAGTCGCCTCCTGGATGGATGAGGGCACGTTCAGCCGCTGGCTGGCGGAGGGAGTCCGGGGGGCAGACGTGATCATCGAGTTGGGATTCCGCTCAGTGGCCAGCGATGACCACCCGGCGCTGCGCCGGTCGCTCATGGGGGCCCTTGACCCGCCGCCGCATCGCCGTGGTCGGTCGTGCGGCATCGGGAGTCGCCGGCGCACCGTACCGCACCGCCGATGACCGGTCGGGGGCCGCGGCGGATGGCGACGAGCT
This sequence comes from Actinomycetes bacterium, assembly GCA_021809105.1. Classification (GTDB taxonomy): domain Bacteria; phylum Actinomycetota; class Acidimicrobiia; order Acidimicrobiales; family Palsa-688; genus Acidiferrimicrobium. The sequence goes on along the minus strand of JAKBAM010000032.1, from coordinate 3,559 downwards.
ACTGCGTCGAGGAGCGGCTGATACCCGCCGAGCGGAGAACTCGGGCGGGGACCCCGACCTCACGCCAAGCGGTGTAGCTGATGTGCTTACGATCCGAGTAACCGGGGAGCGCATCGACGAAAGTTGTCTCGAGCTCGGCCAGGTTGACATCGCTTTGCCGCTGCATCCGGCCGAGCTCCTGCTCTAGATCGATCCGACGTTGCAGGAGGTGCACCCGCTCTAGCGCCGTACTGGTCTCCAACTGCCGCAGTGTCTCGGTCAGTTGGCGATGCACCGTGTCAAGGGTGCGCTTCCTGCCGGGCCGGGGTCGGTGAGCCTCGAGCGCCTCGAGATACCGGCGCACCGCACGGCCTTCATCGCGACCCACGGCCAAGGCCGCCTTGTGGGCATCGGTCATACCCTTTTTGGCCGGAACTGCGGCCTTCTTAACACCAGTTCTCTTAGGCACGAGGCGCCCACTTTAGTCGCTCTCCCCACAAGGATGTGGTCACTTCAGGGCATCGGAGACGGCTGGCCCCGCTGCATTTTGACCGATCGAGGCCCTGCAAGCCCGCTATTTCAGTCGTGATCAGTCCGAGGGACCAGGCCGTAGGGGCGGGGTTCGAAGATGCGCGCGCCCTGACCTTGGTCGCAACCACCAACCTCCTACACCCGGATCAGCGGCAAGGACGGGTCGATCCGGGCTATGTCGTCGGGGTCGCTGGTAACCACGGCGTGATGACGCCCTCGAGCGCAGAGGGCGACGTGCACGTCGATCACGTCGCTATGGCCCCTCTGCGCGCACAGCAGTCCGACGGTACGGGCCACAGCGACGGTCATGATCGCCACGTCGACGTCGGAGGCGCCCAATAGCCTGGCCAAGCGGACCTGGCGTGGGCTGCGCCAGGCCTGGGCGATAGCCCCCACCGGGACACAGATCGACCCTCCTCGGCGCCGCAGCTCAGCGAGCCGGCCCTGCATCACCAGCGCCTTGCTCGGCTGATCCAAGGCCAACAGGGCGCCAGCGTCCAAAGTGAGTCCCCTGGTGGTGGAGATCGGCGCACTCACCCCGCCAACTGCTGGCCCCGGGGTGGCCCCGTGATGCCCACCTTGTCCAGCTCGACGCCGACTCGGCGGCGGACCTCTTCGGTCAAGGGGGTCTCGGCTTGCCAGCCAGCCAGGATCTCATCGAGACCAACTCGTTCCTGGTAGTCGGCCAACGCAGCGGCCACATACGCGCTGACCTGTCCCTCCCCGCCGGCGGCCCGCTTCACCTGCTCCGCCAGCTCGTCGGGAAGACTCACCGTCATCCTCTTCATACGATCATCATACCCCGATGGCGGGCAGATCGAGTGGAGAACTCGCACCGCCTGCGCTGAGCCAATCAGCTGGGTTTCGGCAGGCGCCCTAGGTTGTCCTCGGCGCGTCGCTGCAGCAGCGCTCGCTCGCCCTCGTTCCGGGTGCGTGCCGCTGCCTCGATGAACGCCTTCGCCGCGTCGGCGTGTAGTCCGTTCCGTTCAAAAAGGTCGCCGCGAACGCTCGGGACCAGGGGCGAGTTGCCGAACGTCGCCGCGTCCAGGTTGTCCAAGATGGCGAGTCCGGCAGCCGGGGCGAACGCTCGTCCATGCGCCACTGCCCGGTTCACCTCGACGACCGGTCCGGGCGCAGCCTCGGCCAAGACGTCGTACATAATCGCGATCTGGCGCCAGTTCGTGTCCTCGGCGCGCTGTGCTCGGGCGTGCTGGGACGCGATCGAGGCCTGCAGGAAATACTTGCCGACCGGCTTGCCCCGTGCGGCAAGCAGCTCGGCATGACGGAGTGCGGTCAGGCCCCGGCGGATGAGCAACTGGTCCCATGTGGCCCGATCCTGAGCCTCCAGCAGTACCGGTTCGCCGTGCTCATTGAGCCGGGCGCGCATTCGGGAGCCTTGGATCTCGAGCAGGGCCTGAAGTCCTAGAACCTCGGGCTCGTCAGGCACTTGCACCGCCAGCATGCGGGCCAGACGCATCGCCTCGTTCGCCAGGTCGGGACGCATCCAGTCGTCGCCAGCGGTGGCGGAGTAGCCCTCGTTGAAGATCAGATAGATCACGGCCATCACGTCGTCGAGGCGCCTGATCCGGTCCGGGCCGGTCGGGAGCTCAAACGTCGCCCGGGCCTCGGCGAGCGTCTTCTTGGCGCGGGAGATCCGTTGGCCCACCGCGAAATCGGTGGCCAGGAAGCCGCGCGCGATCTCGCTGGTGGTTAGGCCGCCGACCAAGCGGAGTGTGAGCGCGGCCCGAGACTCGGGGGTGAGGAGAGGGTGGCAGGACAAGAAGATGAGTCGCAGCACATCGTCGTCGATGTAGTCGACTTCTGCGTCGAGGTCAGGTATCCGCTCCTCCTCTCCCAGGAACGGGGCCTGACCGATCTCTTCGGTCTTGCGGCGGAAGTTGTCGGCACGGCGGAAGTGGTCGATGCCGCGGCGCCGGGCGACGGTCATCAGCCAAGCGGCCGGGTTGGTTGGGACGCCGGCTTTGGGCCACTGCTCGAGAGCGGCCAGCAGTGCGTCCTGGGCAAGGTCCTCGGCGAGCGCTACGTCTCGGGTCAACCGGGTGAGGGCGCCAACGAGCCGGGCAGACTCAGCCCGCCACGCAGCGGTGATTGACTCAGCGGCGGTGTCGGCTGACACCGAGCCAGCGTAGTGAGCCTGTTGTGCCGAGGAAGGTCACCATCGTCGGCGTGCGACGCCCTCGGCCTCATGCGCTCAGGCGTCAGCTGCCCCCGGCGGCTCCGGGCCCTCGGAAATCTGGCGCAGGGTGGCAACCATCGAAACCTCGGGCCAATACTTCGCGTGCAGTTCGGCGAACTCGTGCTGGCCAGCGACGGCCTCCTCGAGGGTGTCGTAGTGCATGATTGCCCAGCCGCCGACGACCTCCTTGGCCTCGGCGTATGGGCCGTCGACACGGGTCGTCTCGCCCTTGCGAACGACGAAGTTGACCGCATCTTCGCTGCCGAACAGGCCGCCCCCGTCGAGGAAGTGGCCCATGGCCGCCTGCTCACGGATGTGGATGTCCATCGCCTCGAACAGCGCCTGCGGCGGTGCCCCAATGCCCTCTTCCATCCTTACGAATCCCATAAAGCGCGGCATATTGATCAGTCCTTCTGGTTGGTGGGAGTTGCTCTCTCGCATGTACGTCGAACGGCTGAGGGGCTCTTCGACATCGACTCAGAAGTTTTTCAGATCCCGCAGAGATGCCCGTTCGGCGCAGGCCAGTGACAGGCGTCCCGGGTCCGCAACAGCGCAACCCGTAGCCGTTCGACCTGCGTTCGCCCTCTGCCCGGTGCTGTGATCAGCTCTGGCGGAGGCGTGCTCTTCGGCGGCTCGGTCTCGACCGACTCGGTGGCCGGTGTTCGGAAGGAGGAGGTCGCCGACGTTGCCGGACACGTGAGAGCGAATCTTAGGCCCTGGCGGTCAAACTGCAGGTGGAGAGCCCTCCGAGTGACTTCCGGTGCCGAGAGCAAAGCTCTGGCCAGCATCTCCGCTCGGTTCGGCTCGGTGGGCGTAGAGGGAATCGAACCCCCGACCTCATGCGCGTCATGC
>JAKBAM010000031.1:11997-35184 GCA_021809105.1 Actinomycetes bacterium | reverse complement strand
ATCCACCGCCTCGTTGGCATGGGGGGTGATCAGCTGGTGCCACAACTGCTGGGCCAGGAGGTCCCCCGGGCGGCTGAGCGGCGTTCGGTCCACTACGCCGAGCTGATCGGCGAGGTGCGCCCTTTCCATGCCGCCGAAGCCATGCCGCGGACCCTTTGCAGCGAGGGCCTGTCAGTCGTACTGGCCACCTCGTCCCCCGATGATGAGCTCGCCTGCCTGCTGGCTCGCGTCGGAGAGATGGGACGTTTCGATGCCGTGACCAGCGCCGGCGACGTGCCGGCAGCGAAGCCGGCCCCGGACGTGGTCCCGTCTGCGCTCGATAGCGCAGACCTGGATGCGTCGAGGGCGGTGACGGTCGGTGACAGGGCCTGGGATGTCCGGGCGTCACGCGCCGCTGGCCTGCCCTGCATCGGGGTGAAGACGGGCGGCTTCTCCCGTCACGAGCTGGCTGAGGTCGGGGCGCTCGCCGTCTACCGGGACGTCGCGGAGCTGGCCGCACAGCTGGCCGCACAGCTGGCCGCACAGTGGCGGACGAGCCCGATCGGTGGGCTTCTCTGAGCCTGGCGATCGTCGCAACCGTCTTCCCACTGGTCTTCTTAGGGGAGCTGCCCGACAAGACCATGTTCGCCTCACTGGTGCTGGCGTCTAGAGGTCGTCCAGCCGCAGTGTGGGTCGGAGCGGCGGTCGCCTTCGCGGTGCATGTCGCCATCGCCGTAACCGTCGGGGTGGTCTTGTTCCACGCCATCCCACGCCACACCCTCGATTTCATCGTGGCATCACTCTTCCTCGCCGGCGCCGCCTACTCCTGGCACATCCGCGATCAAGGGGGAGAGAGCGCCGAGATGTCCAGCCAACGCTCCGCGTGGAGGACGGCGCTCACGTCCACGGGTGTGATCTTCGTGGCCGAGTGGGGGGACTTGACCCAGATCATCACGGCCAACCTGGCCGCTCGCTACCACTCGGCCGCGTCTGTGGCACTCGGGGCGGTAAGTGCCCTCTGGGCCGTGGCTGCTATCGCGGTGATAGGTGGCTCCGGCTTGCTCCGGGTCCTATCGGTCCGGATGCTGCGCATCACCACGGCAGTAGTCCTAGCCGGCCTGGGAGCTTTCACCCTCGCCGGGGCGCTCTAGCCGGCGCCGTGCCGAGAGCCTTCTCCGACGTGCAAGGCTGGGTGCGGATGCTCGCCCCCCCGGAGGAAGAAATGACCGCGACCGATGCTTCCCGCGACCAGCATTCGCAGCTCTCAGGGTTACGTGAGGGCGCGGCCCCCGACCCGCAGGTCATCGTGCTCTTCGGTGCGACCGGCGACCTGGCTCAGCGAAAGCTGCTTCCGGCCCTGCTGCACCTCTGGCAGGCCGGCTTGCTGCCGGAGTGCCGCATCGTCGGCACTTCCCTCGACGCCTTCGACGACGACGAGTTCCGCTGCTTCGCCCGCAAGGCTTGCGAGGAGTTCGGCAGGGCCCCGGTCAGCGACGGCCAGTGGAGTGCGTTCGCCACGAAGCTGCACTACGTCGCCAGCGGCGCCGGCGCCACTGGGCTGGCAGAGACCGTCCACCACGTGGAGGAAGGCCTCGGCCCGACGCTGCCCCGCCGGCTCCACTACCTGAGCGTACCGCCCGCCGCGGCGGAGGCGGTCGTGCACATGCTTGGCGACGCCGGCCTGGCCGAGCGTTCCCGGATAATCATGGAGAAGCCATTCGGGACCGACCTGGCCAGCTCCCGACTTCTCAACGCCCATGTGCATGACGTCTTTCGCGAGGACCAGGTGTTCCGTATCGACCACTTCCTGGGCAAGGAGGCGGCTCAGAACATCCTGGCGTTCCGGTTCGCCAACGGCCTTTTCGAGCCCATCTGGAACCGGGATCACATCGACCACGTGCAAATCGACGTGCCCGAGACCCTTGCGGTCGGGGGCCGCGCGGGCTTTTACGAGGCTACCGGCGCCTACTCAGACATGGTCGTGACCCACTTGTTCCAGATCCTCGGCTTCGTGGCCATGGAGCCGCCGACTGCGCTCGAGCCTCGTGCGATCAGCGAGGAGAAGAACAAGGTCTTTCGAAGCATGCAGCCGATCGATCCTCGTCACGCGGTGCGCGGCCAGTACGAGGGCTACCGGGCGGAGCCGGGGGTGGCACCCGACTCGCAGACCGAGACGTTCGTGGCCCTGCGCTGCAAGATCGACAACTGGCGGTGGGCCGGCGTTCCATTCTTCCTGCGGACCGGGAAGCGCATGGCGGAGGGAGCCCGCATCATCTCCATAGCGTTCCGTGAGCCGCCGAAGAGCATGTTTCCGGCGGGCTCCGGTGTCGGCCTCCAAGGGCCGGACCACCTGACCTTCGACTTGGCCGACTCGTCGAAGCTGTCCCTGTCCTTCTATGGGAAGCGTCCCGGCCCGGGTATGCATCTCGACAAGCTCAGCCTCCAGTTCGCCCTCCACGAGACCGGGCGGGAATCCGACGTGCTGGAGGCATACGAGCGACTCATTCACGACGCCATGACCGGTGACCACACGCTGTTCACCACGGCCGAAGGCATCGAGCGGTTGTGGGAGGTCTCGGCGCCGCTGCAGGCTGATCCACCGAAGGTCAAGCCCTACTGGCAGGGCTCATGGGGCCCGGACGGCACCGAGGAGCTCATCGCTCCGAGAGAGTGGAGGATGCCCTTCAAGCGCGGCTGGCGAAACGCCGCACCCTGAAGTCCTGGCCCCTGGCCGCCGGCGACAGCAGCGGCGGCTCACGCCTCGACGAGCTGCGCGCGAAGGGCGACGAGGATGCGCTGCAGCAGGCGCGACACCTGCATCTGGCTGACCCCGATGTGGTCGGCGACACGCTGCTGGGTCCAGCCCTCGAAATACAGCAGCCCGAGGATTGTCTGATCGCGCCTCTCCAGCGCGGGCAGCAACTCGGTGAGGCGCTGGCGGTCGAGGGCCAAGTTGAACTCGTCCGTCCCCGCCTCGAGGGTGTCCACCAGTGCGTAGGTGCCCTCCGCGGGGGGCGTGTCGAGACTGGCGGGCCAGAAACTGCGGCCGGCCTCCATGGCTTCGAGGATCTGCTCCTCGCCGACCCCGAGGTGCGCCGCCACCTCCGGCACCGTCGCCGGTCGCCCGAGCTCTTGCTCGAGGGACTCGCTGCCCTTCTTGTAGGCGAGATATGTCTCCTGGGTACGCCTGGGCACGCGCATCATCCAAGAGTGGTCGCGAAAATGGCGCTTCAGCTCACCCAGGATGCTCGTTGTGGCATAGGTGGAGAAGCTGGCGCCCATTGACGGGTCGAACCGACGCGACACCTTGACCAGTGCCAGCATCGCTACCTGCTCCAGATCGTCGCCGGCTTCCCCTCGGTGTGCGAAGCGACGGGCAAGTGCGCGAGCCAAGCCAAGGTGGTCCTGGATCAGCCGCTCCTCGGTGGGTGTCAGCGCCGTCGCCTTGTGGCGTCGTTGTCGGTGCTCGGGATCCGGGACACCCACTACGCCGGTGATCCATCGCGAGTTCGGGGGACGGGAGACAGATGCTGGGCGCGTCGGATCACGGGCGGGACCTCCTCTACTGGGCGAGCGCGCAGCGGGCATGTTGCCGGCCGGCCTTCACCCCCATCTCTTCCCACCGGGGCGTCGGATGATGCACACCGGCTGTTCGGCTAGGGTCGGCGACGGCTGTTCGGCTAGGGTCGGCGACGTTCGGGGGAGGACTGCGTGCGGCGTCGACATCTTCCGGTGGTGTTGAGCACGATCACTGGTCTGGCCGCCGCTACCGCCGCAGTGGTGCTCGGACTGCTCCCGGTCGACTCGGCCGCCGCGGCCCCAGAAGGGCCTCCGACCGGCGCGGCGGGGGTGCATGCCGCCAACGTCGGGACCTCCGTACCAGTCGCGGCTGCCCCGACAAAGACCGGCCAGGGGTTCTGGGTCGCCAGCACCGATGGCGCTGTCAGCACCGAAGGCGATGCTCGCAGCTACGGAGACGCGTCGGCCGTGAATCTCAACGCGCCGGTGGTCGGCATTGCAGCCACGCCCAGCGGCCAGGGATACTGGCTGCTCGGCGGAGATGGCGGGGTGTTCAACTACGGCGACGCTCGCTTTCTCGGCTCGACTGGTGGCGTTCACCTCAACCAGCCGGCGCTGCAGATGGTGGCCACGCCCTCCGGCAACGGCTACTGGTTCGTCGCCAGAGACGGAGGTGTGTTCAACTTCGGCGACGCAGGTTTCTACGGCTCGACCGGCAGTATCCATCTCAACAAGCCGATTGTCGGCATGGCGGCTACCGCCACTGGCCAGGGCTACTGGCTGGTTGCCAGGGACGGCGGGATCTTCCAATTCGGTGATGCCGGCTTCTACGGTTCGACCGGCAACGTTCGGCTCAACCAGCCGATAGTCGCCATGGCACCCACACGCACTGGCCAGGGCTACTGGCTGGTTGCCAGGGACGGCGGGGTCTTCGACTTCGGCGACGCCACCTTCCACGGGTCGGCGGCTACGGGCCAACTGCCGGCTCCGGCAATCAGCATCGTCGCCACCGGGGACGGCGGCGGCTACTGGATACTCCTGGCCAACGGAGAGATCCTTCCTTTCGGCGACGCCGGCTCGGTGCCCACCGCGCCAGTGGCCAGCGTGGGCTATTCGCTGGTCGGTCAGGTGATCACCATCGACCCCGGTCACAACGGGGGTAACGCCAACGACCCTGCATTCATCAACTCGATCGTCCCGTCCGGGCCGGGGCAGTCAAAGCCCTGCGACACTGTCGGCACCAGTGGCGCCGACGGATACCCCGAGCACGCGTACAACTTCGGGCAGGCGTTGGCCCTCGAAGCAGTCCTGCGCTCCCGAGGAGCGACTGTGGTATTGACCCGCACCAACGACACCGGTGTAGGTCCCTGCGTCGATCAGCGCGCGGCCATCGGCAACGCCGCCGGCTCGGACGCGGCGATCTCCATCCACGCCGACGGAGCCCCCGCCAGCGGCCGCGGTTACTCGGTCTTGGAACCCGCGCTGATCCCAGGCTACAACGATGAGGTGGCCGCGACGTCCGCGACCCTGGGATCGGACATCCAGGCGGCCATGAGCTCCGGTACGCCGATGCCGGTATCGGACTACTACGGATCCGGAGGGATAGCGGTGCGCGGCGACCTCGGAGGGCTCAACCTCTCGACGGTCCCGAAGGTCCTCGTGGAAGTCGGAAACATGAAGAATCCCGCAGACCTGGCTCTCGAAGAGAGCCCGGTTTTTCTCCAGCAGGCGGCGGGCGCGCTAGCCGACGGGCTGTCGGCATTCCTGCTTTCGTAGGGCCCGGACGAACCCGCCTCAGTCGAAGATCGGATCGCGCGTCCGGGTGCGCTTCAACTCGAAGAAGCCGTCGGTGCCGGCCACGAGGAGCACGCCGTCCCACAGCTTGCCGGCAGCCTCGCCGCGTGGGATCGGGCTGAGGACGGGACCGAAGAAGGCCACGCCATTCACCGCAATGCAAGGTGTGCCCACCTCGTAGCCGACCTGATCCATGCCCTCGTGGTGCGACTTCTTGATCGCCTCGTCGTACTCCGTGGAATCGGCAGCGGATGCCAGCTCGCCCGGGAGACCCACCTCCTCCAGGGCCTCGACGAAGGTCTCCTTGTTCTTGGGCATCTTCTGTTCGTGAAAGCGCGTGCCGAGAGCGGTGTAGAGCGGTCCGACCACTTCGTCGCCGTGTGATTCCCGGGCGGCCTGCACGACACGCACCGCCCCCCAGGCCTCGGCGAGCAATTCTCGGTATTCCTCCGGGACGTCCTTGCCGGCGTTGAGGTAGGCGAGGGACATGATGTGCCACTTGACGTCCACCGGTCGTACCTGCTCGACCTCGAGCATCCAGCGAGAGGCGATCCACGCCCAGGGGCACATCGGATCGAACCAGAAGTCGGCAGTGTCGCGAGTGGCGGCCATGGCGGGTTCAACCGGGACGGCCGCTGATCTGTTCCGCTCAGGTTCGCCATGAACGGTTCGCCATCGACCGGCAGGCTGGCTTGCCGGCCCGGCACCCGTCGGCCAGACTGGGGCCGCCGGGTGATCGATGGTGCTTCCGGCGTCCCTCTGCGGGCCGCTCGCCAGATCGACCGGCCTCCTCGCTGGGTGGCCCGGCCCTCTCGTCGGCTCCTTCCGGTCTCGGATCGCCTGGCTAACGCGCCGGCCTACCACACCCCTACGTGAGGAGGCACCAAATGTCCCGATGCGTCGATCTTTTCGTCGACCACGAGGGCGATCCACACCCGCTGCTCGTCATGCTGCGCAACTCCGTCCACGCACAGGCAGTGGAGACCACCGACGGCCGATGGCAGCTGCGCGTCGGCGATGGGTTGGAGGCCGAGGTGTATCGACACCCCTATGTCGACGACGGTGAATTGCCGCTGGCACGGTATCCGTGGGTCATATCCATCCGCGTCGGCCATGAGGGGTCACTCGTCGACCACCGCGCCACCACCGCGCTGAGGATGGTGGCGGAGGACCTTCGCGCCCACCAGCGCCGGGTACTACTGGTGCTCGACCTGCAATACCGCCTGGACCTGGGCCCCGACCTGGGCGCGCCTGCAGGTGACGACAGCGCCGGCGGTTTGGGGGTCCCGCAGGAGCGAGGCGAGCAGCGATGAGCGCGCCGCGTGAGGGAGCGGACGAGGTGTCGTGGCGACTCCTAGGGGTCCGGCCGCCGAGGTGTGAGTCAGGAGCCCACCGGCACGCCGGCAGCCTCGACGAGGCCGCCCGGCGTCTGACTCACAGCGAGCTGGCGGTCGCCGAGCTGCTGGTGACCGAAGGACACCTGGTACGCGCCCAGGCCGAATTGCCTGGTCGGGGCCGGACCGCCGATCTCGAGGTCTGTGGCCAGTCGGTAGAGGTGAAGACCTGGCTGCCGCCCGAAGCCCGGGGCGGCCGCCCTCCCACGTCGCGATCGGTGTTCAACAAGCTGGTGGATGCCCGGGGGCAGGGCGCCACTGCCGTTCTCTGGGCCAGAGGTAGCGGCCTCTCGGCCGCCGACGCCGGCCGCGGTGTCGACGACTTCGCGTCGGCTGGTCGCTTCGGGGGTATTTCGGCTGTCAGGGTGGTGGGGGACGGCTTCGATCTGGGCTGGGGCCTAACGGGGCCGGAGCTCGGCGCTCGGCGGACACGCGGGGTGGCCAGGGCGCCTTCGGCGGGGTGGTCCATCCCGGAGAAGTGACCAAGGAGGGGTGGAGCGTTCGGGCTCGGGCCCTGTTGGCCTTCGGACATCAGAAACCCGCACTGGGCCACGGGTTTCTGATGTCTCAACGTTCCCCCGCACTCTGGCGGACGGCTGCGGCTGCCTGACCTCAGCTACCGGCCGGTTGGTCCACGCCGGCGCCGGTCCAGTCGAGGGTGTCCGCCGGCCTGCTCGCCAGACCGTCGAGACCGCCGGGCGCGTCGAGCAGGCCGGCGGTCAGCGGTTCGCTGCCGCCGGGTTCGGCGACGAGGGCGGAAAGCGATCCCCAGGCGCCCTCGATGGCGTCCAGCCGGCGTACAGCCGTCTGGCGCAGTCGGGCCGAGGTGACCCCGACCAGGAGGTTGGCCAGGGCCAGGGCGCCGGTCATCGAGTCGAACGGGCCGACGCCGGAAGCGGCCACGAAGAATGCCATCGCAGCGCGCCCGGCCAATGGTGAGAGCGGGGTGTCGGTGATGGCGAGCACGGCAATCTCCTGCTCGCGCGCCACCTGTACCGTCGACACCAGCGAGCGCTCGTAGCGTCGGATGTCGATCGCCACCAGGACATCGTGGGCTTCCGCGCCCCCGAGGATCCGGCCGATGGCGGCCTCGCTGCCGCCGAGGAGGGTGACACCCTCGCGCAGCTGCGACAACTGCCTGGCCATGGAGAGACCTACCGGCAGGGTCACGTCTCCTGGCAGGACCCACACGTGCCGGCGCCGATCGGCCAGGTGGGCCACAGCGCGCTCGAGCACCTCGGGCTGGACCCCGGCCAGTGTCCGGGTGACGTTGTCCTGCTCGGCTTCGAGGACCCGGCTCAGCAGGTCCGTCGGCGGCCGCTGGCGGATCCGGTCATGGGCCGGTCCCAGCTGACGGGCCAGCTCCTGTTGCACCGCGGCCTGGAGGGCGACGAAGCCCTCGTATCCCAGTTTGACGGCCAAGCGGACGACGGAGGGCCCGCTGGTGCCGGCTCGCTCGGCCACCTGAGCGACGGTCCCGAACGCGATGGCTTGCGGTTCGCCGGCCAGCACCTCGGCGATCCGTCGCTCCGTCGCCGTGAGGCGATCGGAGTGCTCCATGATGCGATCCACTACTCCATCGATTGGCAGAGCTTAGGGTGCGAGCGACCAGCCCGGCCTCTGCAAGAATCCGGGCATGGTGCCCCGGTCCGTCCTGCTCGGTGATGACATGTCTGCGTATCTCCACGCCTCGCGGGCCGACCGATGAAGGTTGCCGTGGCGTCCGACCACGCCGGTTTCGAGTTGAAGACCGCCATTGTCGAGCACCTGAAGGGCGCCGGCCACGAGGTTCTCGACCTGGGAACGGACTCGCCGGCGCCGGTCGACTACCCCGTGTTCTGCGCGGCGTGCGCGCGTGCTGTGGTCGCCGGCGAGGCCGAGATGGGGGTGGTGGTCGGCGGCAGCGGGCAGGGTGAGCAGATCTCCGCCAACAAGGTGCACGGCGCCCGGGCCGCCCTCTGTCACGACGAGTACACCGCCCGCCTGGCTCGCCGGCACAACGACGCCAACCTGTTGTCCATCGGGGCGCGAGTCACCGCCGAGGCGCTGGCCCTGATCCTGGTGGACACCTTCCTGGCCACCGCGTTCGACGGGGGGCGCCACCGCTCACGCATCGAGCAGGTGTCTGCGATAGAGATCGAGGAGTGCGCGAAGCGAGCCTGAACCCATGGCCCGCCGGCCGACACCCGGGTTCTGGGCCGACACCCGGGTTCTAGATGGTCGTGAGGTCCATTCCCAGAGATCGCAGCTGCTCCGCTGGTCGGTGGTAGCCACGCTCGAGGTGGTGCACCCCACGCAGGAGCGAGCGCCCCTGGGCGGCCGCGGCTGCGATGACGCTGGAAAATCCGGCCCTCACGTCGGGGATGTCGACCTCGGCTCCGCGCAGCTTGGACATTCCTCGCACCACCGCCGAGTGGAGGTTGGACGTGTCGTGGAAACGACACGCCGGACCACCCAGGCACGAGGAGAAGAGCTCGATCTCTCCCCCCATCGCCTGGAGCGCCGGCACGTACACGAAGCGGTCCTCGTAGACGGTCTCGTGCAGCACCGACATGCCCTCCGCCTGGGTGAACAGCACCATCAGCGGCGTCTGCCAGTCGGTCATGAACCCGGGGTGCACATCGGTTTGGACTGCCGCAGCCCGCAGGCCGTCGGGCGCCGACGCGGTCATCCCTGAATCGTCCACCTCGACGGTGGCGCCCATCCGCAGCAGGGTGGTGATGGCGGTGACCAGCCGATCTTGGCTGCAGCCGACGACCCGCACTCGCCCACCGGTGAGCAGGCCGGCGACGAGGTAGGAGAAGGCCTCGTTGCGGTCACCCTGCAGTCGGGTAGACGCACCCCGGAGCCCCGGTACGCCTTCGATGACGATGCGGCGCTCGGGGGCCAGCTCGATGCGGGCTCCCATGCGCTGGAGGAAGAACGCCAGCTCCAGCACTTCGGGCTCGGTGGCGGCGTTGCGGATGACGGTCTTGCCGTGGGCGAGCGCCCCGGTCAGCAACGCCGACTCGGTGGCGCCGACGCTCGGGTAGGGCAGCTCGACGATGGCGCCGTGGAGACGGGCGCAGCGGGCGTGGATCCCTTCGTCGGTGACGGTGACATCTGCGCCGAAGGCTCGCAGCGAATCCACGTGGAAGTCGACGGGCCGGCTGCCGATGCGGTCGCCGCCGACCCGGGGCACCCATGCCTCCCCGGCGAGGTGGAGGAGCGGCCCGAGCAACAGCACCGGGATCCGGTTGAGCCCGCTGAAGGAGAGTGGCACCGACGGGCTCACCTGGTCGGGGGGCGCCACCGTGAGCGTATCGCCGGTGCGCTCGACCGAGGCGCCGATGGCCTCCAAGATCTTGGTGGTGATCTCGACGTCTCCGACGTCGGGAACGTTGGCGATGGTGCTCGGCCCGGCGCCGAGGATGGCAGCGACCATGTGCTTGGTGACCGCGTTCTTCGAGCCGTGGACCTCCACCTCGCCCCGGAGGGGCCCGGACGGTTCGATCAGCCAGGCGTCGGACACCGGCCCGAGGCTACTTGGCCGACGGGTCCCGCCGGGTAACCGGACGGCTGGCATCTGCTACACCAGACCCGTGCGCCCTGCCCAGATCATCTCGGCGGTCACGACGACCACCCTCGTCCCGGGAGCCCACCAGGATCCCGCCGACCTGTGGGGCATCGTCTTGGCAATCGCAGTCATCGGGGCGGCGATCGCCGCGGTGCGCCTGATCTTTCGCACCCGTCGGTGACCGGTGAGGGGGCGTACCGCCTGGAGGGCATCGAACTGGTACGCGTGCGGCTCCCGCTCGCCGCCCCGTGGCGCACGCCGCTCGGGACCATCTCCGAGCGATCGGTGGTCCTCGTCCGGGCCGTGGTCGATGGCGCCGAGGGGTGGGGGGAGTGCGTCGCCCAGCCCGAGCCGACCTACACCTCGGAGTACGAGGAGGGGGCGTGGGCGTTGCTGCGGGACCACTTGGTGCCCAGGCTCCTGGCCGCCGGCGCGCCCGCGCTGGGGGCGGTGAAGGGTCATCCGATGGCCAAGGCGGCGCTGCGAGCCGCTGTCCTCGACGCCGAGCTGCGAATCCGGGGCATGCCGCTGGCACAGGCCTTGAGGGACGCTTCGAAGTGCCCGGGACCGGCCCGGGAGCGGGTGCCGGCAGGGGTGGCGATAGGCGTGAGCGGAGATCTGGACCAGCTCGTCGAGGAGGTGGGGAAAAGAGTCGGGGATGGCTACCTCCGGGTGAAGCTCAAGGTCCATCCTGGCTGGGACACCGCCCCGGTCGCGACAGTCCGAGCTGCCAACCCGTCCTTGGCCCTTACCGTGGACGCAAACGGCGCGTACGCCCGCCTCGGCCTGGACGCAGCCGCTGCTGCCTTGGCGCGCCTCGATGGCTTCGGGCTGATGATGCTCGAGCAGCCGCTGGGCGACGCCGACCTGGTCGGTCACGCCGCGCTGGGGCGTCGACTGGCGACGCCCATCTGCTTGGACGAGGCGGTCGACTCCGACGATGCAGCGGCCTCCGCCGTGGCCCTCGGCGCAGGCCGGATCGTCAATATCAAGCCGGGCCGGGTAGGCGGTTTGCACGAGGCCGTGCGGATCCACGACCGCTGCGCCCAGGCGGGGTGGGCGGTGTGGTGCGGCGGGATGCTCGAGACTGGTGTCGGGAGAGCGGCCAACCTGGCCCTCGCCACCCTCGGCAACTTTTCCCTACCGGGTGACCTCTCGGCGGCCGACCGCTACTGGGCGGAGGACATCGTCGATCGCCCCGCCGTTCTTGAGGCCGACGGGACCATCGCCGTCCCCGATGGTCCCGGGATCGGGGTCAATGTCTCGCTCCGGCCGGCCACCGTGGTCGACCGGACCTGGATATCGGCGCCGGGCGGCGCATAGGGCTGCGGTCCGAGACCCACGGCGTCGGGGGCGCCTCGACAAGCCGCGCCAAGTTGAGCAGCACGGAGTCGTAGTTGACCCTCCAACCCGCCCACGCCTTCCACGCCGCATCACGGTCGGCCACCACGTCGAGGCCGGCCTCGGCCAGCTCGCCGAGCGCCTCGTCGAACTCGCGCCGGCTGATGCTGATCGGATCGGAGGGAGCCGGGTCAGGGTCGTAGGTGAGCCCTGAGACATCCGCCAAGCGCCGGAGGGTCAAGAAGCCGGCCCGCAACGCCAGCTGTGCGTCGGGATCCACCGGATGCTCGATCGCCGCGACCCACATCGCCGCAGTGTCGAGCACCACGCCCGCCGCAGTCAACCATGACTGGCCTGGCTGCGGGGAGCGGAAGAACATGAGGATCGGGAAGGTCGAGTGGGTCTCCTCCACATCGACGAACCACTGCTCCCATACCCGCCACAGCTCCGACAGCCGGATCCCGACCTCGTTGATGCGGTGGAACCGGACCAGCATGTTGACGGCGCGGGGCGGTGTGCCGGCGCGGACCACGAGGAGCCCGACCCCGTTCTCCCGGCGGGAGAACGCGCCGTAGATGCTGGGCAGGTAGGTGATCAGCAGGGTGATGATCAACAGCCCGAGGCCGGCTTCGGTGTAGGTGACCAGCGCGGCGGCCCCGCGGGTCGTGGTAGTCGTGCCGAGCGTCGTGACCGACGAGCCGGACAGCTCGATGGCGGTGATCGGCGAGCTGGTGGCCACAGCCATGTAGATCAGCCAGTAGGCGCCGATGATCAGCGCCAGCCATGACAGGAGCAGGGCCAGCAAGGAGATGGGCCCGAGCATGGCCATCACCCGGTCTCGGTCCTCGAAGGTGTCGAAACGGTTGGCAATGGTCCGGAACAGCGACCGCACCGACCGGGTGACGGACCGGTTGAGGGGGTCGGAGACCCCGCGGGGGAGGATTGTCGCCCGGATCGACGACCAGAGCGTCACGCCGATGACGGCGACCCCCGCCAGGACGAGGAGGACGTGGACGGCGGTGCGCAGCGGCCTACGCCACCGACGCTACGGCCGGGTCCCAGCCGGCCAGGTCGCTCAAGCGCGCGTCGTTGGAGAAAACCTCGACGACAGGCTGGTCGACGCCGAGGCGCTTCTTGACCTTCTCGACCTCCATCTGCTCGTTCCAGAGGACGAGGGTGACGGCGACGCCCTTGCGCCCGGCGCGAGCGGTGCGGCCGCTGCGGTGCAGGTAGGCCTTGGCGTCCTCGGCCGGGTCGTAGTGGACTACTACGTCGATACCGTCGACGTCGATGCCGCGGGCGGCTACGTCGGTGGCAACCAGTACCGGGAGCTGGCCGTCGGCGAACTGCTTGAGGGCACGTTCGCGGAGCTGCTGGCGGAGGTCCCCATGGATGGCGCGAGCATCCACTCCCTCCTTGCGCAGTGACTCGGTCAACCGGTCGACGCCCCGCTTGGTCCGGGAGAAGACGATGGTCCTGGTGGCTCCCTTGGCGATGGACGCCACCACTTTGACCTTGTCCATCTGGTGGACCAGCAGGAACCGGTGGGCCATCGCCGACACCGTCGGCTGGTCGGATATGACCTCGTGGCGGACCGGATCGGTCATCTCGTAGCGCACGAGTCGGTCCACGTCCCCGTCGAGGGTCGCCGAGAACAGCATCGTCTGGTGCTTGGTCGTCACATGCCGCAGCAGCCATTCGACCTGCGGCATGAAGCCCATGTCGGCCATGCGGTCGGCCTCGTCGAGGACCAGCACCTCGATGGCGGCCAGGCTGGTATCGCCCCTCTGGCGCAGGTCGATGAGGCGTCCGGGGGTGGCGACGACAATGTCGGTGCCGGCTTGCAGGGCGGCGATCTGGGCGTCCATGCCGGTCCCGCCGTAGCAGGCAACCAGGCCGAGCCCGACCGAAGCAGCGAGCGGCTCGAGGACGTCTGCCACCTGCTTGGCCAGCTCGCGGGTCGGCACCAGCACCAGGGCGCGTGGCAGCCGGCCCTTGCCGGCGGTGGCGACGACGTTGTTGAGGGTGTCGCGTGTGTCGAGGCCGCTCAGGCGGGCCAGCATCGGCAGGCCGAAGGCAAGGGTCTTGCCGGATCCGGTCTTGGCCTTGCCGCACACGTCACGACCCTGCGACGCATCCGAGATGGTGAGGGCCTGGATGGGGAACGCCTCGACGATGCCCCGCTCGGCCAGCGCGGCGGCCAGTGGCGTGGGCACGCCGAGGGCGGCGAAGGTGATGGGACCGGCAGCGGCCCCGGAAGGGACAGAGGACAAACGGGCTCCTGGGTAGACGGGTCAGCGCACGGCACCCGGGTGCCCGGCGTCGTGCCGGGTGAGAGCCGTGGGTGGCCCGCCGAGCAGACGCCTTGCAGGCCGTGGGCGAAGCCCGAGCGACCCGCCGCTGTGCCAACTGTGAGCAGTGCCGACTAGACGCAGCCGACCTGCAAGCAGTGCAGACTTGCGCACATCGCAGTCCGTCGGGGCTATGACCCTTTTCGTAATGATACCCCATCGGGGAAACTTCCCGGTGGTGGCGGCGAACGGTAGCCTCCGGCAGGTGACCCTGCCGCTGTTCGACGACGAGGCCGCCCGCCAACCCCGGCGGCTGACCTTGGTCCGTTTGGCGGGCGAGCTGGCCCGGGCGGTCGGCACCTTGGGTCGGGTCGCCGTGGAGGGGGAGGTCCATCGGGTGAGCGTCGGGCGCACCGGAGCGCGCTATTTCACCCTCCGGGACCGGGCGGCCCAGGTGTCGGTGCGGGTGCCCCGGTCGGCGGCGCGAGCGCGCATCGTCGACGGGGAGCGGGTGGCGGTGGTCGGCGCGCTCGAGTGGAGCCCGGACCGGGGCCAGATCAGCCTGGTGGCCGAGGACGTGACTCCGGTCGGGGAGGGGGCCATCGCCGCACTCGTGGCCGAGGTCCGGGGACGGTTGGGGGCGAGGGGCCTGCTGACCCGCCCCCGCCGGCCCCTCCCGGTCCTCCCCTCCACCATCGGAGTCGTGTGCGGGACCGACGCAGCGGTGATCAAGGACATCCAGTCGGTGGTGGCCGACCGCTTCCCCGGTTACCCGCTGCACTTGGAGACCACGACGGTGTCGGGCCCCGGTGCGGCTGCAGCCATAGTCGAGGCTCTGGCGCGAGTCGTGCGGGCACCCGGCGTGGACGTGGTCATCATCGCTCGCGGCGGAGGAGACGCAGCCTCGCTGCTCCCGTGGAGCAGTGAGGAGGTGTGCCTGGCCGTGGCTGCAGCGCCGGTGCCGGTGATCTCCGCCATCGGTCACGAAGGCGACCGGCCCCTGTGCGACGAGGTGGCGGACCTGCGATGCGGCACCCCGTCCATCGCGGCCGCCGCGGTGGTGCCCGACCGCGCCGGTCTTGCCGGGCGCTGTGACGCCCTCCTGCAGGGGGCGGCGTTCGCCGCCCGGGGCCGGTGCGAGCGGGCCGCGGCGCGCCATGGCGCGCTCGACCCCGCCGGCGCCCTGCGCGCCGGAATGGACAGGGCCGCCACCCGCCTGGCTCGAGCCGGCGACCGCCTCGAGTGGGCTCACCCCCAGGAAAGGCTGGTCGCCGCCCGGACTCGCGTATCGTCGCAGCCCTGGCGGCGGGCCACTTGGGAGCAGCTGGCCCGGGCCAGGGGCCGCCTCGACGCCGACGGGCGTCAGCTCGAGGCCCTGTCGCCGCTGCGAGTGCTCGAGCGGGGCTACGCGGTAGTACGCACCTCGGAAGGGGCGGTCGTACGCCACCGGGGCCAGGTCAGCGCCGGTGACTTCGTGTCGGTGACGGTGAGTGACGGCGAGATCGGGGCCGTGGTGCTGGACCGATGACTGATTCGGGTCACGGGGACGGTGCCCCCGACGATGCCGGCCGCACCTTCGAGGAGCTGATCGGCGAGCTGGAGGTGGTCACCGAGCAGCTGGCTGGTGGTCAGGTCGGCATCGAGCAGGCGGCCGAGCTCTACGAACGGGCGGAGCGCCTGCACCGGCTGGCCCGAGGTCGCTTGGACGCGGTGCAGGCTCGGGTCGACCAGGTGGCGGGTGACGCCGGATCGCCGTGACCCCACACCTAGGAAGGGGGCGGCACCGGCCACACCAATGACCAACTGCGGTCCGCCAGCGCACCCGGTGTCCATCGCCCCCACTGGCCACCGACGGCCCGCGATGTCGCCTCGGTCCAGGCTATGGCCGCTGGCGCCTGGACCCGCCGGGCCGTCTGGACGACGCCGCCCTCGAACACCCGATAGCCGGTCCACTGGCCCGGGTAGTCCTTGGTGGACGAAGTCTCCACGCAAGGTATCCCGTGCGACCAACCCACCCTGTTGCGGTGGGTGTGGCCGGATACGACGATGGTGGCGGGGTTGGCCGCGGCCAGGCGGCGGAGGAGGCCCTGGGATTGCGCGTGGTAGATGCCGGGCGGGTAGTGAAGGGTCACGGGGCCCGTGGCCGGCGGGTGGTGCACGACCAGCATGCACGGCCCGGCTGCGGCGCGAGCCAGTCGGGCGATCTGGTCGGCCTGCCCTGGCAGGACCTGGCCCCACCGGTCGCCGGGGCCCGGCGTGTGGGCCAGGATGAGGCGCAGGCCGGGGAGGTCGCGGTGGCGCACCACCGGCCGGGCGTCGATCCCGTAGCCGGCCAGGTAATCCGCTGCCGCTACACCGTTGCGCACGTCGTGGTTGCCGAGGACCACGTCGGCGGGAATCCCCGCGGCCCGGAGCAGGCGGCCGACGGCGTGCAGCTCGGCCGGCTCCGAGTCGCGTGTCAGGTCACCCTTTACCACCAGGTGGTTGGCCCCCCAGGCGACCGCCTCCTGGATGGCGGCCCGGGCGCAGCGCAGCGGGTAGGGGTCGCCAGGAGGGGGCAGGGGGTGGCGGTCCTCGAAGTTCCGGGCGAGGCCGAAGCGCCTTTCCCCGATGTGGATGTCGTTGAGGGTGGCCAACCGGTACAGCAGTGCTCCGCGGGGGCGGGCCAGCGTCTTGGCGCACGCAACGGTGCCGCGAGCGCCGCCGGCCGTCTCGACCCACACCTCGTACTCCGTGTCCGGCTCCAGTCCTTCGAGCACCGCTGCCCCGGGACCCCAGGCATGGCGGTCGAGCGGCCATGTACGCCGGGCGTGGCGGCGCAGGTCGGCTGAGGGGGCGCAGGTCACCTCGACCTGCGCCGGACCGGCTCCGATCAGGAGCCGTCCGTCGTCACTACCTCGCCACGTCACCTGTATCGACTCGTCGTCCACCGAGTAGACCCGAAGCCGGTCGACCCCGACGGCGCCCTCGAGGCCCCTCCCGCGCATCGGAGGTCCCGGGTGGTGGCGGCCTGGACGAGTGACGGTCACGGTCGGGCGGTCAGCTCCTCACCCAACCCGGGCCCGATGCTGCCGGCGAAGGCTCCATTGATCCGCATCCGCTCGAGGAGCTGGGCGATGCGAGGGCCGCCGACGGGCACCTCTGCGCTCGACAACCACTCCTCCACCCGGCTGGCGAGGTCGGGATCGACCAGAGCGGTGATCCCTTCCAGCATCCGCACCAGGAGGTTGGCGGGGTAGCGGCCGAGGAGGGAGTCCCAGTTGGCCGTCACCCAGTCCCAGGCCATCTCTCCGCCAGCGCGGTTGGCCAGCACCATCGCCACGACGAAAGGGGCGTCCTGGTTGCGGACCGCGTCGCTCAGGCACAGCTCGAGGGTGCGCGCGAGCAGGTCTGGGTCGGAGGCCTGCGCCAGCGCGTAAAGGTAGCGGACCTTCTCCTGCGGATTGGTTGTCGTGGCGTAACGCTGCCGGATGGCCTCCCAGGCGTCGGCGCCGCCGCTGGCGGCCACCACGTTGACGACAGAAGCGCGCAGGTCCGGGGCCACGGCGCTGCCGCCGGCCCGGTCGGCTTCGTAGCGCCGGACGGCCTCGGCCCGTACGGCTGGGTCCGCTCCGACCGTCCCGAGAACCGCCAGCAGGCGGGCCCGGCAGATGGCCGCCCGATCCGGCTCGCCCGGTTCGGCGTCCCACCCCAGGCGGGCGAACGCAGGGGCGGCGATGCGGCGGGCGAAGGCCTGCAGGGCAGGGAGCTGCGTGTCGCTGGCGACGACTTCCAGCAGCGCCAGAGGAGCCAGAGCCGCCCCCCAAACGTCGGGATCGTCCTCGCCCTCGAGGGCTTCGACCAGACCGAGCCAATCGGAGATCGGCGCCTGGCCGCCGAGGACCGCCGCCCAGGTGTCCCCGAGCAGTCCGATGCGCTCCAGGGGAGCGATCCCGGCGAGCTCGGAAGCCGTCAGGGCGGCGAGCAGCGAGGGGCCATAGCGCACGCGGTAGAAGCCCCATCCTCCCTCGTTGACCACGGCCCATTCCACCGGGCCGTCGAAGCTGACGGTGGTCGTGGGTCCCTCGAGGAGCAAACGGTGCGACTCGACGACCCCCCCGACCGACGCCCGCAGGTTCAGCGGGACGCTCCACCGCTCGTCGGTGGGCTGCCCGTCGTAGACGAAGCGTTGCTGGGACAGGACCAGGCTGCGCCCGTCTGCACCGGTTTCGGCGGTGACGAGGGGATAGCCACCCTGGAATATCCATGAGTCCATGATCGCCCGCACCGGCTCTCCCGACGATGCCTCGATGGCATCCCACAGGTCGGTGGTCTCGGTGTTGGCATAGCTGTGCGCTCGGAGGTAGCGGGCGATGCCTGACCGGAAGGGTTCCTCGCCGAGGTACTGCTCGAGCATGCGCAGCACCGAACCACCCTTCTGGTAGGTCAAGACGTCGAACATGGCGTCGGCCTCCGCTGGAGCCCCCACCGCGAACTCGACCGGCCGGGTGGAACGCAAGCCGTCGACGACCATGGCAGCGGCCTTGCCGGCACCGAAGGCGGTCCACACGTCCCACTGGGGGCGCATGGCGTCGGTGGTCTTCAACTCCATGAAGGTGGCGAACGCCTCGTTGAGCCAGATGCCGTTCCACCACTTCATGGTCACCAGGTCGCCGAACCACATGTGCGCCGTCTCGTGGGCGATCACCGTCGCCACCCGCTGCAGCTCGAGCTGCGATGCCCGGGACTGGTCCACGAGGAGAGCGGTCTCCCGGTATGTGACGCACCCCAGGTTCTCCATCGCACCGAAGGCGAAGTCGGGGATGGCGACGTGGTCGATCTTGTCGGCTGGGTAAGGGATTTCGAAGTAGTTGGCGAGAAAGGTAAGCGCGTGCTCGCCGGCATCTACTGCGAACGGTGTCAGGTGGCTGCGGCCCGGGGGCGCGGCTACGCGCAGCGGGACGCCCTGCACGGCGCGCGCCTCGGTGAGATCGAACTCCCCGACGATGAATGCCACCAGGTAGGTCGACATCACCATGGTCTCCGCGAAGCGGACGCGGTGCTTGCCGTCCCCGAGCGCCTCGTCGCTCACCACAGATCCGTTGGAGAGAGCCGTGAGGCCGTCCTCCACGACGAGAGTGACCTCGAAGGTGGCCTTGAAGTCCGGCTCGTCCCAGCACGGGAAGGCACGTCGAGCGTCGGCGGCCTCGAACTGCGTAGTGGCGAGAGACCGTGGCGAGCCGTCGTCGGCCGTGTAGGTCGAGCGGTAGAAGCCGTGCAGTTTGTCATTGAGGATGCCGGTGAACTCGAGGGCGAGCGACCCGGCGCCGGGCTCCAAGGGGTCGTCGAAGGTGATCGTGGCCCGTTGGGAGGTCTCGTCGATGCCCACCCGACCGGCCAAGTTGGTCCCACCCGGTGCGGTGAAGGCTGCGCTCGAGATCTCCAGCTCCGCAGCGTTGAGCACAACCGACCCGGTGAGCTCCCTGACCGAGACGGCGACCTCGACCCGACCGGTGAAGGTGGCCGACGCCAGATCGGGGACCAGTTCGAGCCTGTAGCGCTCCGGGACGACGGTGCGCGGCAGGCGATGGCTCGGCTGGTCTGACAAGTACGGGCCTCGTTTCGAAAGCGTCCGGCGGAAGTGGCCCACCCTATTGCCGGCCAGCCACCTACTACCGTCTGCGCGATGAGCGCCGCCCCTCGAGTGGTCACAGTCGGCCATGCCATCGTCGACATCCTCGCCACCGTCCCCGATGACCTGGTCGCCGGCTTCGGCCTCACGAAGGGCACGATGACCCTGGTCGAGGAGGATCGCTCGGAGGCGATGTACTCCACCCTGACCGGCACGATCGCCGTGTCGGGTGGATCCGCCGCCAACACCGCGGTTGGTGTAGCCGAGATGGGAGCCAGGACCTCGTTCGTCGGCAAAGTGCGCGACGACGAGCTGGGTCGCATCTTCGCCGACGACATCCGCGCTGCCGGCGTCGACTTCGACGTGCCCTTCGGCGACGAGGGTCCAGGGACCGGCCGTTGCATCGTGCTGGTGACATCCGACGCCGAGAAGACCATGTGCACGACGCTCGGCATCGGCGACTTGCTCGCATCCTCCGACATCGACGTCGGGGTGGTGGCCGGCGCCGACGTCGTATACCTCGAGGGGTACCTCTGCGGGCTGCCCAGCACCGCCGCCACCGTGGAGCGGACCATCTCCTCTGCCGAGGCTGCCGGGACCTTGGTCTCCCTTTCGCTGTCGGACCCGTTCTGGGTGGAATTGCACGGCGACGCCATGGACGCGGTGCTCGACCGGGTCGACCTCCTCTTCGGCAACGAGCAGGAGGCGTGTGGCATGGCGGGTACCGACGACTTCGAGAAGGCACTGGGGATCCTGAGCCGGCGCTGCGCGACGGTGGCGCTCACCCGTGGGGCCGCGGGTTCGGTGGTAGCCGCCTCGGGCAGGGTCACGGAGGTGCCGGCCGAGGCGGTCGCCCGGGTGATCGACACCACGGGCGCAGGTGACCTCTTTGCTGCCGGCTACCTCTACGGTTTGGTTTCGGGGCACGACGCTGCGCTCTGCGCCCGCTTGGGCGCCATCGCCGCAGCTGAGGCGATAAGCCACATGGGGGCCCGACCCCAGATCCCGCTGGCCCCACTCATCGCTCGTCGCCTGGCCTGACGGTGGACTGCCTAGCATCGCCGCATGCGCCTCACCGCTTACCTCGACAGTGACCTTCCGACCATGGGAGTGGTGATCGGCGATCAGGTGTCGCCCTTGACCACCGTGAGGGCGTTCTACGAGGACGTGCCGGGCTGGCTGGCTGAGGCCGCCCAGACCGAGGACGGTACCCACCCGATGAGCGACCTGGTCCCAGCGATACCGGTGCCCGAGACCGCCAAGGTCGTGTGCGTGGCCCTCAACTACCCGATGCATGCCGAGGAGACCAAGTCCGAGTTGCCCAAGGTGCCCAACCTGTTCGCAAGGTGGTGGGCCACGCTGGTGGCCGACGGGACGCCGATCCCGGTGCCCGACGCCGAACCGGGGCTGGACTGGGAGGTGGAACTGGCCGTGGTCATCGGATCGGCCATGTGCTCGGTCCGGGCCGGTGAAGCGATGTCCGGCATCCTCGGTTACACGGTGTTCAACGACGTCAGCGCCCGGACCCACCAGCAGGCCACCTCGCAGTGGGCCAACGGAAAGAATGCAGATCAGAGCGGTCCGATCGCTTCCACTGTCGTGACCGCCGACGAGCTCGATCCCTCCGACCTACGGCTTTGGACCCAGGTCAACGGCGAGATGATGCAGGACGGGCGCACCTCGGAGATGGCGATCAAGATCCCCGAGCTGATCGAGTACGCCACCCGCACCATCACGCTGCGTCCGGGCGACGTCATCGCTACCGGCACCCCGGCGGGCGTCGGGTTCCGCCGCGACCCGCAGGTGCTCATGCATCCCGGCGATGTGGTCGAGGTCGGCGTCGAGGGGATCGCCACAGTCCGCAACCCCATCGCCGACGCCAGCTACCGGCGCTGAAGGTCCGCCGGGCTGAGGACACCACCCGCCGGGCGGGTCAACTCAGCCGCGACCCCGGTTGGGCTTGCGGCCGTGGTTGGCCTTCTTCCTCTTGGCCCGGAGCCGGGCCTTGTGCGTGCGCTTGGACATGGCGGACGAGGATAGGCGAGGGACCCACCACACGGCGAGGCGGCTGTAGCCTCGCCGTGATGTCGGGGTCCGCAGCCGCCCGGTGGTCGCAGCCAGGTGACGCCGGCAGGTGGTTGGTCCGCTCCGAGGACGTGCTGGCCGCTCTGGGGACCTTGGGACCCGGGCGGGTCGTACGACGCCTGTCCGCGCCGGCAGTGATCCTCTCTCGCACCGCTTTGCTGCAAGCGGCGCCTGGCGACGGGGGGATGGATGTGGCGTGGTGCCGGGCTCGGGCCGCTGGCGACGCCGCCGAGATCGAGGTTCGCCGCATGCGGACCACGCCGCCGGGGCGGCCGATGTTGGTCTGCCCGCGCCGCGGGGTCGTGGTCCTCGCCGGTGCGGGTGCCTTCGAGCGCTGGGCGCTGCGGGTAGGGGACCTACTGGATGTGCGGGGCCGATGAGCGACGGCCAGCCGCCGGAGACAGGACGGGTGATCCTCGTGGGGACCCCGATCGGCAACCTCGGGGACATCTCCTTGCGGGCCGTCGAGGAGCTGAGAAGAGCGGACGTGGTGTGCTGCGAGGACACCCGCCGCACCCGCGGACTGCTCTCGGCCCTGGGTGTGCCGGCGGGATCGCGCCTCATGGCCCTTCACGCCCACAACGAGGCCGGCGCGGCTGAGGTCGCTGTGAGGCGAGCGGCGGCGGGGGCGACGGTGGCGGTGGTCACCGACGCCGGCATGCCGGGCATCTCGGACCCGGGCGAGAGGCTGGTTGCCGCCGCGATCGCGGCGGGAGTGCCCGTCGACGTCGTCCCCGGTCCAGCCGCAGCGGTTGCCGCCGTGGTGATCTCGGGGTTGCCGGCACAACGGTGGTGCTTCGAAGGGTTCCTTCCCCGTTCGGGCCGCGCCCGGGCGCAGCGGCTGGCGGCCATCGCTGGCGACGAGCGGACAACGGTGCTCTACGAGGCGCCGCACCGGGTCCTGCGAACCTTGGAGGACCTGGTCGAGGCGTGCGGTGCGCAGCGCCCCGTGACCTGCGCCAGAGAGCTGACCAAGCTCCACCAGGAGTTGTGGCGGGGGGAGCTGGCGGGGGCGCTCAGATGGGTGGAGGAGCACCCGCCGAGGGGGGAGTGGGTCGTCGTGGTCGGGGGCGCCCCCGCCGCGGCGGTGGGCGAGGACGCCGTTGGCGAGGCGCTCGGGGCGGCGCTAGATGCTGGGGTAGACCGCCGCAGCGCGGTCGCCGAGGTGGCCCGGAGCCTCGATGTGCCCAAGCGGCGGGTGTACGAGGCGGCCTTGACGATGACCTGGCCGCCCCGGGACCTTTGAGCCGGGTCAGCGGTGGGTACATCTCAACCGCGTCGCGGGACGTCCCGCGACCACTCCACCTTCCAGGTCGTCATGCAGATCCTGTACTCCCTGCGCCTGCCGCCCGACGTCGAGTCCGTGCCTCTGGTCCGGCACATACTGCGCTCCAGCATGGAGCAGCTCGGTATCGACCCACGCTGTGTCGCGGACGTAGCGCTGGCAGTCAGCGAGGCCTGCGCCAACGTGGTGGCCCATGCAGGCGGCGCCGACCACGACTACGAGGTCCAGGTCGACGTCGACTCCGATGCATGCCACATCCGGGTGCTCGACAGTGGGGACGGCTTCGATGGCGCCACGTTCGATCCCGCCGGTGATCTCGCCGGTGATCTCGC
>JAKBAM010000031.1:0-11897 GCA_021809105.1 Actinomycetes bacterium | reverse complement strand
CGCCGGTGATCTCGCCGGTGATCTCGCGGAGAGCGGGCGCGGGGTGAGGCTGATGAGAGCGCTGGTCGACGATCTCGACTTCATGCCCCGGAGTGACGGTGAGCGGACGGGCACCATCGTGCACCTGACCAAGCGGCTGTTCCTCGAGCCGGAGTCACCGTTGCGAACTTTGGCGGCCGACCCCGACTGACCTGGGCCGGTACCCTGCGGCGGTGGCCCGGTTCTACGTCACAACACCCATTTACTACGTCAACGACGCGCCGCACATCGGGCACGCCTACACGACCGTCACGGCCGATGCCCTGGCTCGCTGGCACCGGCTGCTCGGCGACGACGTGTGGTTCCTCACCGGCACCGACGAGCACGGGCTCAAGATGCAGAGGGCCGCCGAGGCCAACGGGCTCACCCCGATAGAGCAGGCCGACCGGTACTCGCTCCGGTTCAGGGAAGCCTGGGCGCAGCTCGACATCACCAACGATGATTTCATCCGCACCAGCGAGCCGCGCCACTACCAAGCGGTGCAGGCGCTGATGCAGGCGGCGTACGACAACGGATGGATCGAGCTCGGCACCTACGAGGGCCTCTACTGCGTGCACTGCGAGGCTTACTACGCCGAGAGTGAGCTGGTCGAGGGAACCCTGTGCCCGATCCACCGCCGGCCGGTGGAGCAGATGTCGGAGGACAACTACTTCTTCAAGCTGTCTGCCTTCAGCGACCGCCTGCTCGACTGGTATGAGTCCAACCCCACCTCGGTCGTGCCCGAGAGCAAGCGCAACGAGGCCACCGGACTGGTGAAGGGTGGCCTGCGCGACATCTCGATCTCACGCACCTCCATCTCGTGGGGAGTCCCGGTGCCATGGGATCCCCGCCACGTGTTCTACGTCTGGTACGACGCGCTGATCAACTACGCCACGGCCGTTGGCTATGGGTCCGACCCCGAGCGTTTCGCCGCGTGGTGGCCGAGCGTGCAGCACCTGGTGGGCAAGGACATCCTGCGGTTCCACTGCGTTTACTGGCCGGCACTGCTGATGGCCGCCGGCATCGACCCGCCACGCGGCGTCGCCGTGCACGGCTTCCTCCTCGTCGGTGGGGAGAAGATGTCCAAGACCTCGCTCAACCAGATCGCGCCGGCGGAGCTGGTCGAGACCTTCGGGGTGGACGGGTTCCGCTACCACTTCCTGCGTGACCAGCCGTTCGGGCCCGACGGCGACTTCTCCTTCGAGGGGATGGTCGCTCGCTACAACGCCGACCTCGCCAACAACCTGGGCAACCTGCTCAACCGGGTGGCCACGGTGGTCGGGAAGAAGTGCGGCGGGATCGGGCCAGCCCCCGATCCCAGCAGCCGGCTCGCCTCGGTAGCCACCGAGGTGTACGCCGCGGCGGCGTCGGCATGGGCACGCGTCGCGCCGAGCGAGGCGCTCGAAGCGACGTGGCGCCTCGTGCGCGAGACCAACGCCGCCCTCGAGGCCGCGGAGCCGTGGAAGGCCGAACCCGGTACCGCCGTGGACAAGGTCCTCGGCGACGCGTTGGAGGCGCTGCGGATCCTGGCCATCCTGTCGATGCCGGCGGTTCCCAACAAGGCTGCGGAGATCTGGCGCCGCATCGGCCTGGACGGCACTGGTACGCCCAGCGACCAACGGTTGCCGGCTGCAGCCGTTTGGGGGCAGTACCCCGGCGACTTGACGGTGCTGACCGGTCCGCCGATCTTCCCGAGGATCAGCTGACCGGCCGCATGTGGACCGACAGCCACTGCCACCTCCCCTATGAGGGCCTCGACGCCACCGAGGACGAGCTCGTCGCGCAAGCCCTGGCAGCCGGCGTCGGCCGCATCGTCACCGTCGGGACCGACGCCGCCCAATCCGCCGCTGCGGTCGAGCTCGCTGGGCGCCATGAGGGGATGTGGGCCACTGTGGGTCTTCACCCTCACGATGCCTCCCAGGGAGTGGCGACCCTCGAAGCACTGCTAGCCGCCCCCGACCCGGTCGTCGTGGCTGTGGGGGAGTGCGGTCTCGACTACCACTACGATCGCTCGCCCCGTCCGGCGCAGCGGGAGGCATTCGCGGCCCAGATCGGCTTGGCCCGGGACAGGGACCTGGCGCTCGTGATCCACACCCGCGACGCTTGGGACGACACCTTCGACATCCTCTCCGCTGAAGGAGCCCCGGAGCGCACCGTCGTCCACTGTTTTACCGGAGGGGCACTCGAGGCCCGCCGGGCGCTGGACCTGGGGGCGTGGCTGTCATTCAGCGGCATCGTTACCTTCAAGACGGCCGGGGACGTGCGGGCGGCCGCGACGCTATGCCCTCTGGAGCGGATGCTCGTCGAGACCGACTCGCCATTTCTCGCTCCGGTGCCCCACCGGGGCAAGCCCAACCGCCCGGCTCTCGTACCAGTCGTCGGAGCCGCTCTAGCCGCGGCGAAGGGAGTCGGCGTCGACGAGGTGGAGGCCGCCACCACAGCCGGGGCGGCGGCGGTGTTCCGCCTCCCGGTTGCTTAGGGACCCGGGGCTCGAGGCAGCGTGACCCACAGCCACCGAGAGCTCACCTCACTCCTCGACCAGCACGGGCTGCGCCCGAGTCGGGCGCTCGGCCAGAACTTCGTCGCCGACGCCAACACCGTCCGTCGCATCGCCCGCCTCGCCGCCGTGGGGCCCGGGGACCAAGTACTGGAGATAGGGGCAGGCCTCGGCAGCTTGACCTTGGCCCTTGCCGACACGGGCGCGGCAGTGACTGCCGTCGAGATCGACGGCCGCCTCCTTCCTGTCCTGCGCCAGGTCGTGGCGGATCGAGCGACCGTGGTCGACGGCGATGCCACCCGCCTCGACTGGAGCGCCTTGCTGGGGGGCCGGGCCGGTTGGGTGCTGGTCGCCAACCTGCCCTACAACCTGGCCACGCCGCTGGTGGCCGACATCCTGGACTTCGTGCCCCACGTGGAGCGCATGCTGGTGATGGTGCAGCGGGAAGTCGGCGAGCGCCTGGCTGCCGGCCCCCGGGACGCCGCCTACGGTGCCGTCTCGGTCAAAGTGGCCTACTGGGCGAGCGCATCGGTTGTGGGTCTGGTCCCCCCCACCGTGTTCATCCCCCGCCCCAACGTCGACTCCGCTCTCGTGGCCATTACCCGGCGCCCAGCGCCGGCGGTCGACCCCTCCAAGGTGTCGGCCGCTGACCTCTTCAGCGTGGTGCGGGCCGGGTTCGCGCAGCGCCGCAAGATGCTGCGGCGAGCCCTGGCGGGAGTGGCTGATGCGGCTGCGTTCGAGGTCGCAGGGGTGGACCCGACGGCTCGGGCCGAAGACCTGTCGGTGACGGAGTGGGGGGCGCTGGCGGCCGCCGTCCAGACTTCCGCCGCGCCGCCTCCGGGTCGCCAGGCGTCGGCAGCCCCCGCCTCGGCCGGTCATAGGTTGATCGGCCCAGCGACACCGTGATCACTCTGTCGGCGCCGGCCAAGCTCGCCCTCTCCCTAGCCGTCGTTGGGGTGCGTGCCGACGGTTATCACTTGATCGACGCCGAGATGGTCAGCCTGGACCTGGCCGACGAGCTGACCTTCGCTCACGGCGATTCCCTCACTGTGGTGGACGAGGTCGGCAGGGGCGCCGTCGTGACGAGCGGAGAGGACAACCTGGTCCGGCGGGCACTGGCGGCAACCGGACGCCGCGCCGCGGTCACCCTCCGGAAGCGGATCCCGGCCGGGGGTGGCCTCGGCGGCGGATCCGCGGACGCCGCGGCCGTGCTGCGGTGGGCCCGCTGCGCAGATGTCGGAGTGGCTGCCCGCCTCGGTGCCGACGTGCCGTTCTGCGTGATCGGTGGTCGAGCCAGGGTGCGCGGTGTAGGGGAGATCCTCGAAGCGCTGGACGCGGCGCCCCTGGTCGGGCAGCCCTTCACGCTGCTCACCCCGCCATTCGGCGTGTCGACCCTGGCGGTCTACAAGGCCTGGGACTCGATGGGAGGACCGACCGGCGCCCTCAACGACCTGGAGGCAGCAGCGTTACAGGTCGAACCCCGGCTGGCGAGATGGCGCGACCGCTTGGGTGACGCCACAGGCGAGGTCCCAGTGCTGGCTGGCAGCGGATCCACGTGGTGGGTCCCCGGCGCCCACCCGGGCGGCGCCCGTATCGTGGCCCGGGCAACGGGACCGCTGGCCTGAACCGCTGGCCTGAAACGCTGGCGGCCTGGACCGTTCGCCTGACTGCTGGCCGTCAGGGGCGATCCAGACCTCGGTCTCGGTGTTCAGACATCAATAACCCGCACAGGAGCACGGGTTTCTGATGCCCGAAGGACTGGAACCCGTGGAGGTCAGCGACCCGCTCGGCGCTGCCAGCGCGTGGCCTTCAACATCTTCTTGTGCTTCTTCTTTCGCATGCGCTTGCGGCGCTTCTTGATGAGGGATCCCATGGCGGCTGGCAACCTAGTGCTCCATGCGGCCATCGCGCACGCGGGCGTCGGGTTGCAGGTGACCACAGGCGCTCCGCCATAGCCGGCCACGGCGTGGGTGGCGGGCGCAGAGTCGATGCGTAGCGCCGAAGGTCAGCCGCCGGCGCCAGTTCCCTGGGCCGGCTTGACCTTGGGCGGGGGGACGCCGATGCGGGGACCGGCGACTGCCGCCTCGGGCCACCGCCGGCGCGAGACGATGGAGAGCTTGCGCATCAGTGCAACCGCCCCGGGGTCGTCGTCGCCCGGTCGCGTCTCGATCGCGCCGTCGGCCAACATCCCGTCCAGGATCTCCCGGCCGGCATCGGTGCGCACGATGGTCAGGGTCCAGTCGTTGAAGGCGCCGATGCCCCCAGTGGAGATGTCTGCGTGTTCGGCGGCGAAGTCAGGGCAGGTCTTGCAGCCCTCTCGGGTCCAGGCATGGCATTCCTTGAGGGGGATCTCGTGGTAGCCGCCGTCGCGCATCCAGATCTGGAGGACGCCCTTGATGTTCATCTTGACGATCTCGGCACGCACCAGCCCGTACTTGGCTTCCAGCAGCTCGGTGAAGATGGCGTCGTCGAAGGTTTTCGAGCAGAGGAGCCCGATGGACAAGCCGAGCCGTCGTCCCACCTTTCCGGCCTTGCGGGCTCGCATGACCGCCGGCACCGACGCCTGGCAGCTCATCCCGACCAGGGCGAGGCGTTCGGCGCCCCCTTCGATGGCCGCTGCATAGGCGAGCGTGTTAGCCGAGTAGGTGTAGCGGGATCCTGAGGCTGCCAGGATCTCGTCCCGGGTGCGCGCCAGGCCGGGGACCGCCTTCCAGGTAGAGCCGTCGCCCTCGAGGTTGGAGACCAAGGCGGCGTCGATCTTGTCGTGCTCCAGGGCCCAGAGGAGGATGGCAGACACCAGGCCGCCGTCTTGGCCTCGTTCGTGGATCTCAGGATCGGTGGCCCGAGCGAGCACGACGTCCTTGCTCTGGCCGGCCAGCTCCTCCGGGAGGCGCTCCCTGCCGAAGAGGTGGGCGTCGATCTCGGTTTCCCAGGTGCGGAAGCGGGGGCAGGCCCGGGTGCAGCTGGTGCAGCCTCGCTCGCCGTGCCCACAGCCGCCGGGACCTTCCTCGGCCTCGAGGTGGAAAGGTCTGTACACGCCGTGAGAGTCGTCGTAGCCGAGGACGTCGTGGGGGCAGGCCACCACGCAGCCGGCGCAGCCGGTGCACAACCCCGAGGTCACGACCTCGGAGAACAGCTCAGCCCACTGGGCCTTCCAGCGTTGCTTGGCAGGCGGCTCGGTGGTGGTCGTGCTCATAGGTCCACGCTAACCTCCGGGCCGGTTGGCCGGTTGGTCCCGGTACGGTCGTCGGCGTTATGCCCGCTTCTCCCCGCGACACGACGGGTCGCGATTCCTCCGCCGAGTACAGCGATGTCCTCGCCGTGGACCATGGGGTGCCGTCAGGACTGGTGCTGCTCCTGGCCGTCGCTTGCGGTGTGTCGGTGGCGAGCCTCTATTACCCGCAGCCCATCTTGCACACCATCGCTTCGGCGTTCCATGCCTCGTCGGGGACCGCGGGCCTGGTGGTCACCCTCTCCCAGATCGGCTACGCGGTGGGACTGGCCTTGCTCGTTCCCGTCGGTGACATCCTTCCGCGGCGGCGCCTGGTGCCGATCGTCCTCGCGCTGACCGCAGTCGCGATGATCGCTTCGGCCGCCGCCCCGAGCATCGGGGTCCTCATCGGCCTGGCCCTCGTAGTGGGGCTGGGCACGGTCATGGCCCAAGTGCTGGTGCCCCTGGCCGCCGGGCTGGCCACCGACGAGTCTCGTGGCCGGGTCGTCGGGACAGTCATGAGCGGCCTGCTGCTCGGCATCTTGCTGGCTCGGACCGTTTCGGGACTCGTGGCTGGCGCTACTTCGTGGCGCGCCGTCTACGTCGTCGGAGCGGTGCTGCTGGTGATGCTGGCCGCCGTGTTGGCCAAGGCCCTCCCCGGCGAGATGCCTCGCCCATCGATCGGTTACGGCTCGTTGTTGGGGTCCACGGTTCGATTGATGATCTCCGAGCCGCTGCTCCGCCGTCGCGCGCTCTTCGGTGCCCTGGCGTTCGCGGCGTTCAGTGTGTTCTGGACCACGTCAGCGTTCCTCCTGGCCGGGGCGCCGTACCACTACGGAGACGCGGTGATCGGGCTGTTCGGCCTGGTGGGGGCCGGCGGTGCGCTGTGTGCCAACTTTGCCGGCCGCCTGGCCGACCGCGACCTGACTCGCACTACCACTGCTGTGTTCTCCGCCCTTGTGATGTTGTCTTTCCTCCCGCTCTGGCTCGGCCGCCACGGTCTGATCTGGCTGGTCGCCGGCATCTTCCTCCTGGACATCGGCGTCCAGGGGCTCCAGGTCACCAACCAGTCGCTGATCTACCGGCTGGCCCCCGATGCCCGCAGCCGGGTCAACGCGGCGTACATGGTCTGCTATTTCGCGGGCGGCGCGGTCGGCTCGGCCGTGGCGGCCGACCTCTACGGGAGCCACGGGTGGGCCGGCGTCTGCCTTCTCGGCGCCGGCCTGGGGGTAGCGGCGTTGCTGCTGGCGGGTCTCGACGCCGCGCGGGGGGTGTCCCCGCGGCGCGGCGAAGCTCGGGTGGAGCGAGCGCAGTAGGCCCGCGCGCGGAGGCTTCAGGGCCCAGCGAGTGTCGTGGTCGTCGAGACGGGGGTGCTCGCAGGGGTGGTGGTCGTCGTCGTCGTACCGGGCGCGGTG
The DNA here is from genome assembly GCA_021809105.1 of Actinomycetes bacterium. GTDB lineage: Bacteria > Actinomycetota > Acidimicrobiia > Acidimicrobiales > Palsa-688 > Acidiferrimicrobium. Next base: position 4,756 of record JAKBAM010000031.1, on the reverse strand, counting down.
GTGGGGGTGCTCGGGGCGGTGGCGGTGGTCGCGGTGCTCGACGGCGACGTCGAGGTCGCCCCGGGGGCGGCGGTGGGTGGAGCAGTGGCGGGTGTGGTGGTCGTAGTGGTCGTGGAGCGGCTAGGGGCCGTGGTGGGCGCGGCCGGGCGGGTGGTGGTGGTAACAGGCCCGAGGAATTGCGTCTGGCTTGGTGTTTTGGGATACGGCTGGAACGCCGAGGTGAGTACCAGCGAGCCGGCGAACAGCACGATCAACACCGTCGTGGACCGGCGGACCCGCACTCTGGGGTGGAGGTCGCGTCGCAGCCACCCCATGGCGGAGCCCCGGGTGAGTCCGAATTGCGTCACGGGGTGGTGGCCACGCTGCCGTTGGGGGTCCGGATGTCCGCATCGCGGAGGGCTAGGGCTACCCGGAGGCGAAGTTCACGACCGACCTCGAACTGCCGCCCCGGCAGGGTCCGGACCAACAGGCGGAGGTTGACGTAGCCGACCTCGATGGTTTCCACCCCGGCCATGACCGGGTCGCCGATTATCAGGTCGTGCCAGGCCGGCTCGGCCGCCATGCCGGTCGCTACGTTCCTGATGAGCGACAGAACCTTTTCCAGATCCTCGTCGACGGGCACCGGTAGGTCCATCACGACGCGAGACCAGTCCCTCGAAAGGTTGGTCACCTGGCGCAGCGCGCTGTTGGGCACCATGATCAGCTCACCCTGTTGGGAGCGCAGCTTGGTGACCCGGAGGGTCAGCTCCTCCACGGTCCCGCTGACCCCTGTGACCTGGCCGGGCATTGACAGGCGGACCAGGTCTCCGACTCCGAACTGCCGCTCGGTGAAGAGGAAGAAGCCGGCAAGGAGGTCACCGACGATCTGCTGGGCGCCGAAACCCAACGCCACGCCGACGACGGTGGCCGGGGCGACCAGTGTCGGTAGCGGCACGCCCAGCTGCTTCACTGCGACGACCCCGAAGATCACGTAGAGCAGCGAGATGGTGAGCCATTCGATGGTCTGAGCCACGGCGCGGGCCCGTTTGGAGCGTTCCGTGGCCACGCCGCCGCCTTCGATCGTCAGGCGGACCTCGTCGTCGAGCGCTACCCGGTACCGCGACGACGCCCAACGGACCAGCCGACCGGCGATCACCACGCCGAGCGCCAGGGGGAACGTCGGCAAAAGGTTGTCGTGCAGGTACCGGTCGAACCCGGTCATCTGCGACGCCGGGCTCGGAGCAGGGTTTGGCGCACGGTCTCCAAGCATGCCCGCGCCGGCCCTCTCTCGCACCTTGGGACCCGAAGGCGCGTCAGTCCCTTTCCGGGCACCCCTCGTCGGAACCGGGGGTGCCGGTACACAACTCGAGCGGGGTCCCGCAGCCGTCGTCGGGGGCTGAGCACGGGCCGGCGGCGGCCTCGAGGCGCTGGAGGGCCGAGCCGGTGAGGCCGCTCAGCTGCTGCAGCTGGTCGCGCTCGAAGAGTGCCAGGAAGTGTCGGCGCACGCTGGCCACGTGATCCGGGGCGGCACGGGTGAGCTCGTCCAGGCCGTGGCCTGTGAGGGCGGCGAAGGAGCTACGCCCGTCCTGCGGGCAGTCGATGCGGGACACCGAGCCGCGCGCCTCCATTCGCCCTACCAGGTGCGACAGCCGGCTCTTCGACCAGTCGAGCCTGGCCGCAAGCTCGGTCATCCTGAGCCGATGATCGGGAGCCTCCGACAGGTTGACCAGGACGGCGTACTCGGGCTCGGACATGGAATGGTCCCTGGCCATGTCCCGCCCCACGGCTGACCGGACTCTCGCGGCGAGGAGCAACCAGTTGCGCCAGGCTGCCGCCTCCTCGTCGTCGAGCCACCGCACGGCGGGCGTGAGGTGGTCGGACACGTACCCCATCTTACTACTTGACACGTCAACAAGATGAGGTACATTGTTGATACGTCAAGCAAATGTTTCTCAGGAGGAACCACCATGAGCACCATCACCGTTCCCGGACTGACCGCCGGCACCTGGACCATCGACCCCGTTCACTCCGAGGTCGGCTTCTCGGTGCGCCACCTGATGGTGAGCAAGGTCAAGGGCGTCTTCGACAAGTTCGAAGGGACCATCGTCGTCGCAGAGGATCCCCTTGCGTCGTCGGTACAGGTCAGCATCGATGTCTCGAGTATCAACACCCGCGAGGAGAACCGCGACAACCATCTGCGGTCGCCGGACTTCTTCGAGTCCGACAAGTACCCCTCGATCACCTTCATGTCGACCTCGGTCACGCCCAAGGGGAATGACTACGTCATCACCGGCGATCTGGCGATCAAGGGCACCACCAAGCAGGTGACCCTGGACCTCGAGTTCAACGGCGTGAGCGGCGACCCTTGGGGCGGCACCCGCGCCGGTTTCAGCGCGGCGACCGAGATCAGCCGCAGCGACTTCGGCATCGACATCAGCATGCCCCTCGACGGTGGAGGAGTGGTCGTGGGGGAGAAGGTCAAGATCACCTTGGAGGTCGAGGCGGTCCTGGCCCAGGGCTGAGGACTCTCGAGCGCGGATCGCGGAGCGGGATTCGCAAGGGAGGGAGCCCCGGCCGCAGAGATCTGCCGGGGCTCCCCAGTTCGACCCAGTTGGACCTAGTTGCCGTCGTCGCCGGCCCAGGCCTGCTGCCAACGAGGGTCTTGGCGCTCTCCGAGGGCCACGAACCGCAGATCAGCACTCAGGCGCATGGCGCCTGTCGTGGTGTCGAGGGATGCGTGCACGATGTGAGGAGAGTGCACGACGACGTCCCCGGCGGTGAAGTCCGCAAACAGCCAGCGGCGCCCGGCCCGCGAGGATACCCAGGCCAGGTCATGGCTGAGGGGCCGGTGGTCCTCGTTGGGGTCGCGGCGAGATCGCAGCCGTTCGAGATCCATGGCGACGAGCCGGTGCGATCCCTCCAAGTAGATCAACCCACCGGTGCGCACAGGGCAGTCACCGATCGGGATCCAGGCCGTGACCAGGCGGTCGGACCCGGCGTCGAGGTACGTGCGATCGATGTGAGCCATCGAGGCGCGAGGTTCGGAGTTGTCGAAATGGCGCAGGATGCGTCGAGGTAGCTGGTGGACCGGAGCGCCGATCACTGACGAGCCCAGGGCCGCCAGAGCCGGATCCGCACAGAAATCGAGGAACATCTGCGAGCGAACGAATCCGTGAGCGGGATGGCCCTCTGTGCCGTGAGGGCCGAGGGCGGCCGGCCGGGTCCCGGAGAAGATGCCCTCCGCCGCGTCGGTGCCTGCCTGCAGGTAAGAGGGGTCGAAGCGGGCGAAGTAGGCGCGCCGCAACTTCTTCAGCCGGTCCGGATCGAGGATGTTTCGCAGGTAGACGTACCCATCGGCTCGGTAGCGGTCGCGAAGGGCCTCTGCATCGGCGGTGTACGCCGTGCTGTCGCGCAGCGGTGCGAAGTGCTCGGCGTCGAAGGGGATCCCTACGCCGTTCGATGTGACAACGCTCATGGCACTCCGCCGGCATCCATTTGTTTGTACCGGGTGAGCGTACGGCGCCGAGGGGGAGCGCGCGCTGACACCAGGTCGCGGGTTCCCGGGCCGCCGAGATGGGAAAGCACACCCGTGACATGGAACTGGCGCAGCTAGAGAACTTCGTGGTGGTGGCCGACCACCTCCACTTCCGTAGGGCAGCAGCAGCCGCTGGGGTGAGTGCCTCGACTTTGAGCCGCCAGATCGCGGACCTCGAGGACGACCTCGGCTTCCGCCTCTTCGAACGAAACCGCCGGCAGGTCTCCCTGTCGCCCGCCGGTGCGGCGTTCCTGGCGGAGACCCAGGCCGTGCTGCACCGGCTGCGGTTCGCCGCCATCGACGCCGCCCGCATCGCCCAGGGAACCCAGGTGCAGCTGAGAATCGGGCATGGCGACGCGGTCGGGCTGGCCCTGCTGCAGTCGGCTCTTCCGCAGCTGCGGGCCAAGTGTCCCGACGTGCGTCTCGAGGTGATCGAGGGCCCGTCGGCCGAGCTGCTCGACGGCCTCACATCCCGTGCACTCGACATCGCTCTCCTGCGCCCGCCGGTACACGCCGCTGGCGTTGACCATGACCATCTCTGTGACGAGGAGCTGGTCGTGGCCATGCCCGCCGAGCATCGCCTTTGCCGGCAGCCGCGTGTATCGGTGGCCGACCTCGCCGGCGAGCCGCTGGTCGTCCCGTCGCGGTCAACGGCACCGGGTGCCTACGACGTCATAGTGGGCTTGTTCGCAGCGGAGCGCTGCACCGCCAACGTGGTCGAGGAAGGCACCTCGGCATCATCGGTGTTCCTGCTGGTGGCCACCGGGCTGGGCGTCGCCGTGACGCCGGTGTATGCCACCCGTCATGTCCAAACGACGGGTATCGAGGTTCGCCCACTTGCCGGCCGGGCGGCCGCGATGGCGTTGCACGCCGCCTGGAGGTCGGACGATCCCAACGAGGCCATCCCGGTCCTCCGCACTCTGCTCTACGACGGTGTTCGCCAGCTGGCAGCGGTCGACTCCGGCGTCGCCGCGCCGGTCGAGGCATCGGCCGAAGGCGACCGCTCGCAGCGGGATGTCGACGAACTGGGCGGGTAGGCACCCGCCATGGCCACAGTCCAGACGATGCGGGGGGCGCTCGACACCGCCAGGTTGGGCACCACGCTCATGCACGAGCATGTCTTCGTCCTCACCCCGGACCTGCTGCAGAACTATCCGACAGGGTGGGATGAGGAGCTGGGGATCGAGGACGCGGTCGAGCGCCTCGGCAGGCTCCCGTCGCTCGGTGTCCACTCCATCGTGG
>JAKBAM010000030.1 GCA_021809105.1 Actinomycetes bacterium | reverse complement strand
CATGTCTTCGTCCTCACCCCGGACCTGCTGCAGAACTATCCGACAGGGTGGGATGAGGAGCTGGGGATCGAGGACGCGGTCGAGCGCCTCGGCAGGCTCCCGTCGCTCGGTGTCCACTCCATCGTGGATCCGACCGTCGTCGGCCTCGGCCGCTACATCCCGAGGCTGCAGCGCGTCGCGGAGCAGGTGGACGTCAACATTGTGGTCGCCACCGGCATTTACACCTACGACACGCTGCCTTACAAGTTCGACTACGTCGGGCCGGGGACGCCGCTCGGGGGCGACGACCCGATGATCGACATGTTCGTGCGGGACATCACCGACGGCATCGCCGGCACGGGGGTGCGAGCGGCGTTCTTGAAGTGCGCCATCGACAGGCCCGGGCTCGCCCCGGGGGTGGAGCGCGCGATGCGGGCGGTGGCGAGGGCTCACCGGATCACGGGGGCTCCGATCACCGTCCACACCGACGCGCGGAGCCAGAGCGGCCTAGTCGTGCAGGAGGTGCTCGCCAGCGAGGGCGTCGACCTGTCGCGAGTCGTCATCGGGCATTCCGGCGACAGTACGGACCTCGACTACTTGAAACGGCTGGCTGATGCCGGTTCGCTGCTAGGGATGGACCGCTTCGGGTTGGACGTCCTGCTCCCGTTCGAAGATCGCGTGTCGACCGTTGCATCGTTGTGCCATTCCGGATACGCCGAGCGGATGGTGCTGGCCCACGATGCGTCGTGTTACATCGACTGGTTCCCTCCCGGAGCCCCTGCGCAGATGGCCCCGAACTGGCACTACGAGCACATCAGCCGGGACGTCCTCCCGGCCCTCAGGGAACTCGGCGTGGCCGACGGGCAGATCACCACGATGATGGTCGAAAACCCCCGCCGCTACTTCGAACGGGTTGCTGCCTACTGACTCGACTCCCGCCGCGACCGTCGCTTCGCTCGAGTCGGGGCGGCGCCGGGCCCACGGCGAAGCGCTCCTCGGGAACCAGCCGCAAGCCTGACGACCTCCCGGCGTTCTGCCGCACCCTCGTCGAAGAGGTACGCAAGGTCCGCGTCGCCGGCTGAACCGGCTAGGAGACGCCGAGCAGGTCGATCACGAACACCAGGGTGGAGTTGGCAGGGATCGGCCCCTGAGCGGCGTTGCCATACCCGAGGGCCGGTGGGATCACCAGCTCCCGCCGGCCCCCGACCTTCATTCCTACGATCCCCTGGGCGAACCCCGGGATCACCCCGGACAGAGAGAAGCTCGCTGGCGTGCCCCGAGACCAGGACGAGTCGAAGACCGTCCCGTTGGAGTAGAGGGCCCCGACGTACTGGATCTTCACGGTGTTGGAGGCGGTGGCCACCTGGCCGGTACCCACCACGAGGTCGGCGCCCACCAGTTTGCTCGGGGCGGCCCCGCCGCCCGCGTGGATGGTCGGGGCGGCTGCGAGGTTTGTGGCGCCGTCAACGGCCGGCACCGGGCCGGTGGTGTACTGGTTGGGGTTGCTCGCTGCCGCCGCGCCCGTCGCGGGGGCGGCGGTCGTAGCGGGGGCTGGCGCACCGGTGGTGCTGACGGGGGTCGACGACCCGCAGGCAGCGACGCCTAGGGCCAAGACGGCGAGCGGAGGGACGGTGAGGGCGAGGCGGGCGTGGCGCACGGGGGCAGACTCTACGGTCTGGCGCGCTGCTGCCCGGGCGCGGGCTGCTGCCTGCTGACCGGGTCACTCAGCACGCTCCGGGGGAAGGACTCGAACCCTCATCCTCGGCTCCAAAGGCCGGTGTCCTGCCGTTGGACGACCCCGGACGGAGCTGCTGGCCACCGTTTGGGGCCCCCCTAGCGTCGCGCGCCCGGTTTGGCCAGGCAACCGGCGCCGGGTTGAGTAGAAAGGAGCCGTGCCTGATGCGGACGCACGTCACCGGTCTCTCAACGCCGTGGTGCTGGCTGCCGGCGAGGGTACCCGCATGCGCTCGGAGCGCCCCAAGCCCCTGCACCGCTTGTGCGGCCGGCCGATGGTGGTCCACGTGCTCCACGCAGTAGCGAGTGCCGGCGCCGACCGCGCAGTGGTCGTGGTCGGCCACGGGGCCCCTCGGGTGACCAAGGCGGTGGGCGAGGAGCAGCCGGCGGGCTTGCCGATCGACTTCGTCGAGCAGGACCGCCAGCGCGGCACTGGCGACGCAGTGCTGGTCGGTCTCACCGGGTTGCCCGACGAGGACGACGACGAGGACGTGTTGGTGTTGCCCGGTGACACCCCGCTGCTGCGCGGGCCCACCCTTGCCGCGCTGGTCGCCGCCCACCGGGCGGCCGGCGCGGCCGCCACGGTGCTCACGGCCCGGCTGGCGGACCCGACCGGGTACGGGCGGGTGGTGAGGGGCAAGGCCGACAGGGTGGCCCGCATCGTCGAGCAGGCCGACGCCCGCCCCGAGGAGCTGGCTGTCGACGAGATCAACACGTCGATCTACGTGTTCCGTCGCTCGGTCCTGGCGCCGGCGCTGCGCCGGCTGACCCCGGACAACGTCCAGGGCGAGTACTACCTCACCGACGCCATAGCGGTCCTCCACGACGCCGGCTACGAGGTGACCAGTGTCGTCGCCGAGGACAGCATGGAGGCGACCGGGGTCAACGACCGGGTGCAGCTGGCGACCGCCGAGGCGGAGCTGCGCCGGCGGATCAATCTCGGTTGGCTACGCCGCGGCGTGACGATGGTCGACCCGGAGCGCACCTATCTGGACACCACGGTGGAACTGGCCGCCGATGTCACCCTGTATCCCGGGACCATGCTCCAAGGAGCCACGACTGTGGCCGCCGGGGCTGAGATCGGGCCGGACTCGCAGCTGGCGGACTGCGCCGTCGGAGCCCGGGCTGTGGTGACCGCCACGGTGGCCCACGGCGCACGGATCGGCGCCGACGCGCAGGTCGGCCCCTGGGGGTACCTGCCGCCGGGTAGCAGCGTGGCGCCGGGGGCGGTGACCGGACCGTGCTTCACTGGTGGTACCGAACCGGCGCGAGACACCTGAGGGGTTTTGGATTATGGAGCTGGTCCCCAAGCGCACGCTGCACCTCCTGACCGGCCGTTCTCACCCGACGCTGGCCGCGGCCATCGCCGATGACCTCGGCCTGGAGCTGGGCGACGCCAACCTGGTCGACTTCGCCAACGGCGAGGTCCGGCCCCGCTTTGCGACGTCGGTCCGGGGCTCGGACGTGTTCGTCATCCAGTCCCATTGCCGCACGCCCGGCCGATCGGTCAACGACTCGCTGGTCGAGCAGTGGATCATGATCGATGCAGCCAAACGGGCATCGGCCAAGCGGATCACCGCCGTTTGCCCCTACTACGGGTACTCCCGCCAGGACCGCAAGTCGAAGGGCCGCGAGCCGATCACCGCCCGCATGGTGTCGGACTTCTTCGCCACCGCCGGCGCCGACCGGATCATCTCGGTCGACCTCCACTCCGGCCAGATCCAGGGGTTCTTCGACGGCCCGGTCGATCACCTCACGGCCGTCCCGCTGCTCACCCAGCACCTCCGGACCCACGCACCGGCTGGAGACTTCGTGATGGTGGCTCCCGACACCGGAAGGACCAAGGTGGCGGAGCAGGCCGCCCGTCACGCCGGCCGGAACGTCGACGTGGCCAGCGTGTACAAGCGCCGCCCCAAAGATGCCGTCAATCAGGTCGAGGCTCTCGACGTGATGGGCGACGTCGAGGGTCGGATGTGCGTGCTTATCGACGACATGATCGACACCGCCGGCACGATCTGCGCCGCCGCCGAGCTCCTCCAGGCCAAGGGTGCTACCGAGGTATGGGCGATGTGCACCCACGCCGTGCTGTCGGACCCTGCGGTCGACCGGCTCAAGAACTCGGCGATCTCCAGGGTGGTAACCACCGACACCCTGCCGCTCCCGTCCGAGAAGCAGATCGACAAGATCGAGGTGGTCTCGGTGTCGAAGATCTTCGCAGCCGCCATCGATGCAGTCTTCGGGGACGGTTCCGTGTCGGAGATCTTCGGCGGCGAGAACCAGAACTGAGCGCAGCCCGGCGAGGCCGGTCTGACAGGCCGGCGACGACCCACTAGCATCGACCGGTCCCGCAGCCACATATGAGATGGGCAGCACACCCGAGTAGGAGCGCGGTCCGATGGCCGAAGTCACCCTCACAGCCGAGCCCGGTCGGGCGACCGGCACCCCAGAGTCCAAGCGCCTTCGCGCCACTGGGCGCATACCCGCTGTGGTCTACGGCCAGGGTGGCGCCGCTACCTCGGTGTCAGTGGATGCCCGGGAGCTCCGCCTGGCCCTTTCGGGGGAGGCTGGCACGAACCAGCTGCTGGACCTGCAGGTGGGCAGCGACCGCCACCTGACCTTGGCCCGGGTCATCCAGCGCCACCCGGTGCGCAACACCGTCGTCCACGTCGATTTCCAGATCGTGCGGCGCGACGAGGTCCTCTCTGTCGATGTCCCGATCGTCCTCGAGGGCGAAGCACGGGCTGTCCACCTGGAGCAGGGACTGGTGGAACAGATCCTCACCTCCCTGACGGTGCAGTCCAACCCGGGCAACATCCCCAACGAGCTCGCGGTCGACATCAGCGAGTTGCAGATCGGCGGGACGATCAGGGTCGGCGACCTGCGGCTCCCCGCCGGCGTGGCGACCGAGGTCGATCCGGAGGAGGCGATCGTGATGGGTGCTGCCTCCCGGGTGGCCGCCGAGGTCGAGGAGCTCGACGAAGAAGCCGCGACGGCGCAGGCTGAGGGCGCGAGCGGCGCGGAGACCGGGGACGACCGCGCCGGCGACGGCGCCGAGGGCTAGCTGTCCGCTGGCGGCCGGTTCGGTGCTCCCCGCAGCGGCGCGCCGGCCGACCTCCTGGCCGTCGGCCTCGGCAACCCCGGCGACGAGTACGCCGGCACCCGTCACAACGTGGGCGCACAGGTCGTCGAGCTGCTGGCCGAGCGCCACGGTGGCCGGCTTCGCAAAGGGCGCGAGCTGGCCCTCGTTGACGAGGTGCGGATCGGGACCTCTCGCGTCGCCCTGGCCTTCCCTCAGACGTACATGAACGAGTCCGGTCGCTCGGTGGCGCCCCTTGCCCGCCGGTACGGCATCGAGGACCTCACCCGCCTGGTCGTCGTCCACGACGAGCTCGACCTCCCGGTGGGAAAGGTCCAGGTCAAGCTGGGCGGTGGCCTGGCCGGCCACAACGGCCTGCGCTCCATCAAGGCTTACCTGCACGACGACGGCTTCGCGCGGGTGCGTATCGGGATCGGCAAGCCGCCAGGAGGTAAGGAACGAGGCGCCGACCACGTCCTGCAGTCCCCGTCGAAGCGGGATCGCCTCGAGCTCGATGTCAGCGTGGCCGTCGCCGCGGACGCGGTGGAGTGCATCCTCGAACAGGGCGTGGTTGGCGCCCAGAACCGGTTCAATGGGTGATGCCGTGACGCCCCAGGACACCCTCGCCGCGCGCCTGGGCGCACCCCCGGTGCTGGCGCCGCTCCTGCCGGTGCTGCGCTCCGACGTCGCCTTCGCCGATCTGGCGGGACTGCGCCAGGCCGTGGTCGCAGTGCCGGAGCCTGCTCGTGCCTTCGCCATCGCCGGCCTGGCGGAGGCGTCGAGCCGCCACCCGACTGTGGTCGCCGTGCCTACTGCGTCCGACGCCGAGCGGCTGGCCCATGACCTGGGGGCCTTCCTCGGACCGGACCAGGTGGACCTGTGCCCGGCGTGGGAGACGCTGCCCTTCGAGCGGGTCAGCCCCAGCGTCGAGACCATGGGCCGGCGCCTGCGGACGGTGTGGCGGCTCCAGGCCGGTGGGACTCGCGGCCGGATGCCGAAGGTCCTCGTGGCCCCGGTGCGATCCCTGCTCCAGCGGCTCGGACCGCACGTGGAGGACGTTGCGCCGGTCGTCGTCCGGCGTGGCGACGTCGTCGACCCCGAGGAGCTCGTAGCCCGCCTGGTGGCGGTGGGATACCGGCGCGAGTACCAGGTGGAGCATCGCGGGGAGCTGGCCGTGCGCGGGTCGATCGTCGACGTCTTCGGGGCGACCGCCGACGGTCCGGTCCGCATCGACCTCTGGGGGGACGAGGTCGACAGGTTGACCGAGTTCTCCGTTGGAGACCAGCGCTCGACGGGCGACATCGATTGTGCCGAGCTGTTCGGCTGCCGGGAGCTGATCGTCACCGAGGAGATCGAGCGGCGAGCTGAGGCTCTCGTCGCCGAAGCCCCGTGGGGCCGTGAGCACTGGGAACGGTTCTCAGAGGGCATGACCTTCGACGGCATGGAGTCGTGGCTTCCGTGGCTCACCACCGACGAGCGGCTGCTGGTCGACCTCCTGCCCGCCGACGCGCTGGTGCTGCTGGTGGAGCCAAGGCGGATGCGGGACCGGGCCGGCGAGCTGCTCGACGAGGAGGCCGCGCTGGCCGGGACCCTGGCGCAGACCTGGGGAGCATCGGGCGAGTCCTTTCCCCACCTTCACCTGCCATTCGACCGGCTGCTGGCGCGAACGGGGGCTGCGGCGTGGACGGTGACCGCGGCACCGGAGGGCCCAGGCACCACCACCGTCGCCGCCACCGGGTGGGATCCGGTAGTCGGTGACGGCGAGCGGCTCGCCGGGCAGCTGCGGTCGCTGCTGGCGGACGGCTACCGCATCACCGTGTGCGCCGACGGGCGCGGTAGCGGAGCCCGGCTGGCGGCCACCCTCCGCGATCACGGCTTCGAGGCTCCCTTCGTGGAGAAGGAGCCGACGGTGGGCGACCCGGATCCGGCCGGCCTGACCCGCCAGGGCATCCGGGTCGTCGTGCGACCCCTCGAGCGTGGCTTCATCCATCCGCCGACCAAGGTGGCGGTGCTGGCCGAGAGCGATGTGACGGGCCGGAGGCGGGCCCACCGCCGACCCCGGCCCCGCGCCCGGGCCGCCGAAGGGTTCTTCGACGACATCAAGACCGGCGACTACGTGGTGCACTACCAGCACGGCGTCGGCCGCTTCGGCGGCATGGTGCGGCGCGCCATCGGCGGCAGCGAGCGGGACTACCTGGTCCTCGAGTACAAGAGTGGTGACAAGCTCTACGTGCCCTCCGACCAGATCGACCTGTTGCGGCCCTACACGGGCGGCGAGTCGCCGGCGCTCAGCAGGCTGAACGGCAGCGAATGGCAGCGGACCAAGTCCCGGGTCCGCAGCGCGGTGCAGGAGATTGCCCAGGAGCTGGTGGTGCTGTACCAGAAGCGGATCAACGCCCCAGGACACGCTTTCGCCCCCGACACGCCTTGGCAGAAGGAGATGGAAGAGGACTTCCCCTTTTCCGAGACCACCGACCAGCTGAAGGCCATCGAGGATGTCAAGGCCGACATGGAGGCCGCTGCTCCGATGGACCGTCTGGTGTGCGGCGACGTCGGGTTCGGCAAGACCGAGGTGGCCATCCGGGCCGCGTTCAAGGCGGTCCAAGACGGGCGACAGGTCGCCATCTTGGTCCCCACCACCCTCCTGGCATCCCAGCATTTCCAGACGTTCTCGGAGCGTTTCGCCGGCTACCCGATCCGTGTCGAGATGCTCTCGCGATTCCTGACTCCGGCGCAGAGCCGAGCCGTGACCGACGGGCTGACCGACGGTTCGGTCGATGTCGTGGTTGGCACCCACCGCCTGCTCAGCGGGGAGATCGCGTTCAAGAACCTGGGGCTCCTTGTAGTCGATGAGGAGCAGCGCTTCGGGGTGCACCACAAGGAGGCCATCAAGCAGCTGCGCACCAACGTCGACGTGCTCACCCTCACCGCCACGCCGATACCCCGGACACTGGAGATGAGCCTCACCGGCATCCGGGACCTGACGCTGCTCAACACCCCACCTGCCGAACGGCTGCCGATCCTGACCTATGTCGGCGAGTACGACGACCGGGCTGTGGCCGAGGCGATACGTCGCGAGCTCCTCCGCGAGGGGCAGGTGTTCTTCGTTCACAACCGGGTCTCCGATATCGAGAAGGTTGCGGCCGAGCTGCGGGCGCTGGTCCCCGAAGCCCGGGTCGCCATCGCTCACGGGCAGATGGACGAGGGCAGCCTCGAGAAGGTCGTGTACGAGTTCTGGGAGGGCCAGTACGACGTGCTGGTCTGCACCACGATCATCGAGTCCGGCATCGACATGCCGACGGTCAACACCCTGGTGGTGGACCGGGCCGAGCGCCTCGGCCTGGGCCAGCTGCACCAGCTGCGCGGCCGGGTGGGGCGGGCGGGACAGCGGGCCTACGCCTACCTGCTCTTCCCGCCGGAGACGTCGTTGTCGGAGGAGGCTTACGAGCGCCTCCGCACCATCGGCGAGCACACCGAGCTGGGCTCGGGGTTCAAGATCGCTATGCGTGACCTGGAGATCCGCGGCGCCGGCAACCTCCTCGGTGGCAACCAGTCGGGCCACATCGCTGCCGTCGGCTACGACTTGTACGTGCAGATGGTGAGCGAGGCGGTGGCCGAGCTGAAGGGTGAGGAGCTTCGGGAGCCGGCCGAGATCAGGTTGGACCTGCCGGTCACCGCCAACCTCCCCGCGGACTACGTCCAGCGCGAGGACCTCCGCCTGGAGGCCTACCGCCGGCTGGCCATGGTCTCCACCCACGCCGAGGTGGACGACATCCGCAGCGAGTGGCTCGACCGCTACGGGCCTCTCCCCGAGCCGGCAGAGTCGTTGCTGCGCATCGGGCACCTGCGGGCCGAGTGTGCTCGCACCGGCGTCCGCGAGGTGGCGGTCGTCAAAGGGGGCGCCGGCCTGTCGGGCGGGGGCGCCACCGCCCGGCTGTCTCCGCTGGGCCTCAGGGCCAGCGCCAGGGTGCGGTTGGCGCGCCTGTGGCCCAAGGCGGTGTTCAAGGAGGACATCGGGCAGCTGGTGCTCAGCCTGCCGAGGGGCGCCGATCCCGCAGGCACCCTGTCGGACCTGCTGTCCCAGTTGGTCCCCGCCGAAGCCGCGTAGATAGCATCGCCGCCGCCGTGATACGCCTGCTCGCCCCCCACCGAAGCCGCCATCCTGACGCCTCGCAGGGAGGGCCCGACCAGCCGAGGACCCGCCGCATGCACAGCCGGCGGCTGGCGGCGCGACGATTGCTGGCGGGAGGTGCGGGCGCCCTGGCCGTCACCCTGGTTGCCGGCGCCTGTGACACCTCGCCCGTGGCGGCGAGTGTCAACGGGGCGCAGATCAAGGAGACCGCCCTCAACCTGGAGCTGCGGCTGCAGACCTCCAACAAGGCTTACGTGGCCAGCATCGACCGGGCTGCAACGTCCAACAACAGCATCAGCGTGGTCGGCGATGCGCCCGGCACCTACTCGACGCGGTTCGCGGCGGGGGTCCTCTCGACCATGATCCAGGCGTTGGCCGTGCACCAGCGCCTGGCGGCGACGGGCCGGCTGCCGGGAGCCGAGCAGCTGGCGGCAGCTCGGGCGGTGGACGAGGCCCTGTTCGGGTCGCTGTGGCTCTCGTTCCCCCAGGCGTTTCGTGATACTCAAGTGGCGCAGGACGCCGAGCACGCCGTCATCGAGCCGGCCCCGACCAACATCGCCATGTTGCGCAACGCCTATCAGTCGGTGTCCAAGTACTTCTTCTCCCAAGTGTGTGTCCGCTCGATCTCCGTCGCCGTGCGCAGCTCCGGCGGCTCGCTGGACCGTGCCGCGTCGTTCACGACCGCTAACCGCATAGTCCGCCGGTACGACCTCGGCCAGCGCTCCGGGGGAGCGGTGACCTGCTACACCGGGGCAGGGTTGGAGCTCCAAGGGGCGTCCCTCTTCGATCAAGTGCTGGCGTTGGCACCCGGGACCGCGGCGGCCCCGCAAGCGACGTCGTTCGGTTACCAGGTGGTCGCGGTCGACAGCCGCCGCCCGATGGCGTTCGACGCCGTGGTGCAAAAGGCGTTGGCCCTCGGAATCGCGCAGGCGCAGGGCGCTGCTGATCCGGCCCTGGCCGCTGTCGTCGGTCCGGCTCACGTCACCGTCGACCCGGCGTACGGGACCTGGGACCCCTCCACCGCCTCGATCAGTGCGCCGTCCCCGCTCGGCGCCAACTCGAGCAACAACCCGTGAGCCCTCCTCGGCGCGCCAGCCGAGGAGCATCGCAGGCGCGAGGCGGCAAGGTGACCGTCGTAGGACTGGGCCCGGGCGACCCAGGGCTGTTGACCGTTGCTGCGCAGCACGCCATCTTCGCTGCACCCCTTCGCTTCGTGCGCACTGCCAGGCATCCCTCGGCACACCTGGCGGCACCGGCCATCTCCTTCGACGAGCTCTACCAGAACGGCACCGACCTCGAAGGGGTCTACCGGGAGATGGTCGAGGCGCTGATCACAGCCGCACGGGCCGGTGACGTCCTGTACGCGGTGCCGGGCTCGCCGCTGGTGGCAGAGCGCGCGGTGGAGCTGCTGCGCGTCGATGGGCGCGTCGAGGTGGAGGTCCTGCCGGCCATGTCGTTCCTGGACCTGGCCTGGGCCCGTCTCGAGGTCGACCCGGTGCAGGCCGGCGCCCGTATCGTCGACGGCCACCGCTTCGCCGCCGAGGCCGCCGGGGAGCGGGGGCCGCTCCTCGTGGCGCAGTGCGATACGGCGTTGGTCCTCTCCGACATCAAGCTGGCCCTGTCCGACATCGATGGAGCGGGTCAGGAATCGGATCTGGTGGTGCTGCAGCGCCTCGGGTTGCCCGACGAGGTGGTGACGACGTTGGCATGGCCCGACTTGGACCGTGAAATCGTCCCTGACCACCTCACCAGCGTGTGGATCCCGGCCCTCGCCGAGCCGGTAGCCGGGGAGGTCGCCCGCTTCGAGGAGCTGGTGCGAACGCTCCGCCAGCGGTGCCCGTGGGACCGCGCCCAGACGCACCGCAGCCTCACCCGCCACCTCCTCGAGGAGACCTACGAAGTGCTGGAGGCCATCGACGAGCTCGAGCGCGACGGTGACAGCGCCCACCTGGAGGAGGAGCTGGGCGACCTCCTCTTCCAGATCGTGTTCCACGCGACCCTGGCCGCTGAGGAGGGTGCCTTCACGCTGGCCGACGTGGCGCGGGGGATCCACGAGAAGCTGGTCCGCCGCCACCCCCACGTGTTCGCCGGCGCCGAGATGGGCAGCTGGGAACAGCTGAAGGCGGCGGAGAAGGGCCGCAGCAGCGTCATGGACGAGCTGCCGGAAAACCTGCCGTCGCTGCTCTACGCCCACAAAGTGCAACGCAAAGCGGCGTCGTTGGGTTTCGATTGGGAAAGTGCCGCCGGCGCGTGGCCCGAGATCGGTGAGGAGCTCGGGGAGCTTCGCGCTGCTGCGGTGGGATCCCCCCGGGGCGGGGCGGCGGTGCGAGACGAGCTGGGCGACGTGCTCTTCTCGGTGGTCAACGTGGCCCGCCACCTCGACGTCGATCCCGAGACGGCGCTGCGTGACGCCACGACCAAGTTCCGTCGGCGTTTCGCGCATGCCGAGGCTGCGGGGGGAGGCGGCCGCCTGTCGCTCGAGGCATGGGGAGCGCTTTGGGATCGGGCGAAACTCGAGACCGATAGCGGGCGCTGACCCATGCCTGACCCGCAGGGGTCGATGGGCTACCGTTGGCCCCAGCAGTCCCAGCAGTCACACGACCCACAGGATCACACCGCATGAGCGCCATCGACCAGTTGATCGGCCGGGAGATACTCGACTCTCGCGGCAACCCCACGGTCGAGGTGGAGGTCCTCCTCGACTCCGGGGCCACAGGCCGGGCGGCGGTGCCTTCAGGCGCTTCGACCGGGTCCTTCGAGGCGGTCGAGCTCCGAGATGGCGGGGCGCGCTACGGGGGCAAGGGTGTCAGCGGGGCCGTTGCCCACGTCAACGGCGAGATCGCAGAGGCCATCGAGGGCTACGACGCCCTCGATCAGCGGGGCCTCGACGGCGTGTTGATCGATCTCGACGGCACCGACAACAAGGGGCGCCTCGGGGCCAACTCCATCCTCGGAGTCTCGCTCGCCGTGGCGCGAGCCGCGGCCGGCGAGGTCGGCCTGCCGCTCTACCGCTACGTCGGGGGGGTCAACGCGCACGTGCTGCCGGTCCCGATGATGAACGTGATCAATGGCGGCGTCCACGCCGACAACAACGTGGACCTACAGGAGTTCATGATCGTCCCGGTCGGCGCGGCCTCTTTCGCAGAGGCCTTGCAGTGGGGCGCCGAGGTGTACCACGTGCTGCACGGCGTGCTGCGGGAGCGTGGACTCGCTACCGCCGTCGGGGACGAAGGTGGCTTCGCGCCTGACCTCCCGTCCAACGAGGACGCGGTGAAGGTCCTGGTGGAGGCCATTGAGAAAGCGGGCCGGCTGCCGGGCGACGAGATCGCTGTGGCGCTCGACGCAGCGTCGACCGAGCTGTACCGGGACGGGACTTACAAGCTCGACAGCGAGGGCCGAGGCCTCGACGCTGCGGAGCTCGTCGGCTACCTGGCCGACCTGTGCAACCGGTATCCCATCGTCTCTATAGAGGACGGCATGGCCGAGGAGGATTGGGACGGCTGGGTCGCCCTGACCCGGGAGCTCGGGGGGAAGGTGCAGCTGGTGGGTGACGACGTATTTGTCACCAACGGCGCGCGGCTCGGGCGTGGCGTCGCCGGGCGGGTGGGCAACTCGATCCTCGTGAAGGTGAACCAGATCGGCACCCTCACCGAGACTCTCGATACCGTAGCCCTGGCCACCCGCTCGTCTTACACGGCGGTCATGTCTCACCGTTCCGGGGAGACCGAGGACACCACCATCGCCGATCTCGCCGTGGCCACCAACTGCGGCCAGATCAAGACCGGGGCGCCGGCCCGCTCCGACCGGGTGGCTAAGTACAACCAGCTGCTTCGTATCGAGGACGGGCTCGGTGATGCCGCCCGCTACCCGGGCGGCTCCGCCTTCGCCCGCTCCCGGTCATGAAGGTGATCGGCTCGTGAGACGGATGGTCCGCCTGCTCCTATTGTCGGTCGCCGCCCTGGCGGTGATCGTGCTGTTCGTCTTGCCGGGGCGCCAGCTCCTCGCTCAGACCCACCAGCTCTCGACTACCCGGCAACGTCTCGACATCCTGAACCAGGAGGACTCGAAGCTGGCCGGCCAGGCGGCGTCATTGCAGTCCAACGCCACGGTCGAGCAGTTGGCCCGCCAGAAGTACGGCTTGGTGATGCCCGGGGAGAAGGCCGAGATCGTGCTGCCGTCACCGACCACCACGGCGCCGGGTGCGCGCAGCACCGCCCCATAGGTTTTCCGCACGCCCTAAGGTCACAGCTCGTGAGCATCCTCGGCAATCGAGTTCAGCGGCGAGAGGACCTCAGGTTCCTCACCAGTGGTGGGGTCTACGGGGACGATCTGTCGATCGAGGGGGCGCTTTGGGTGACCTTCGTACGCTCCACGATGGCTCATGCCCGTATCGTCGAGATCGATGTGGACGAGGCGCGGCGGCGTCCCGGCGTCGTCGGGGTGTTCACAGGCGCCGACATCGATCTCCCCGCGATGCCCGCCGTCGCCGAGGCCATGAGCCGCCCGGTGCTGGCCAAGGGCACCGTACGCTTCGTAGGCGAGGCGGTCGCCGTGGTGCTGACCGAGGAGCGCTACCAGGGCGAGGACGCGGCCGAGTCGGTGTTCGTCGAGTACGAACCCCTCGCTACCGTGGTCGACGCTGTGAGTGCCCTCACCGGCGACGTGTACCTCTTTCCTGAGCTCGGGACCAACGTTGCGCTCCCGATGAACGAGCCGCAGGCGGACGATTTCTTCGACGGGTGCGAGGTGGTCGTACGCCAACGCTTGATCAACCAGAGAGTGGCTCCCTGCCCGCTCGAGGTCCGCAGCGGTGCGGCCGCCTGGGAGGGCGGGCGGATCGTGCAGCATGCCTCCAACCAGGCGCCCCACGGGGCCAAGGCCGCGATCGCCGGACTATACGGCTTGGATGCCGCCGACGTCCGGGTGATCGCCCCGGATGTGGGCGGTGGCTTCGGGGCCAAGATCGCCCTGTACGCCGAGGACATGGTGCTCCCGTGGCTGGCCAAGGCGGTCGAGCGGCCCGTGCGTTGGACGGAGAGCCGATCCGAGAGCATGCTGGGTCTCGGGCACGGCCGCGCCCAGGTGCAGGACGTGGCGATCGGGGGCAGCCGCGACGGCAAGGTGCTCGCCTACCGGCTGGAGGTCGTCCAGGACGCCGGCGCCTACCCGTCGCTCGGCGCCTTCCTGCCCGCCCTGACCCGCATGATGACCTCGGGCACCTACGACATACCCAAGGTCGAGTTCTCCGCGGCCTCGGTGGTGACCAACACCACCCCCGTCGTCGCCTATCGAGGGGCCGGTCGTCCGGAAGCGACGGCTGCGGTGGAACGGGCGATGGACCTCTTCGCCGCCGAGCTCGGCATGGATCCGGCGGCGGTACGCAAGCTCAACGTGGTCGCCAACGACAAGTTCCCTTTCACCACCCCGACCGGCACCGTCTACGACATCGGGGACTACGGAGGGGCCATCGACCTCGTCCTCGAGGCCTCCGGCTACGACGGTCTCCGCGCCGAGCAGGCGAAGCGCCGGGAGGCGGGTGACACCCGCCAGATCGGCATCGGCGTGTCGAGCTACGTCGAGATCACCAATGGTGCCGGGCCGCCCGGGGAGTTCGCCAAAGTGGAGATCCTCGCCGGCGGCAAGGCACGGGTCTACACCGGCACCTCCCCCCACGGGCAGGGCCACGAGACGGCCTGGACGATGCTGGCCTCCGAGCAGCTCGGGATCCCGATGGAGGAGATCGAGTTCGTCGCCAACGACACCGACCTAGTCGCTGAGGGCGGCGGCACGATGGGCTCTCGATCGTTGCAGTCGGGCGGCTTGGCGGTCCACGAAGCGTCCATCACCCTGGTCGGCAAGGCCACCCAGCTGGCGGCCGAGTTGCTCGAGGCCAATCCCGACGACGTCGTGCTCGACAAGGTCGGCGGGCGGTTCCATGTGGCGGGCACCCCGTCCGCGGGGCGCTCCTGGTCCGAGCTGGCGGAGGCCGCGGCTGGCAAGGACCAGGAGCTGGTGGTGTCGCACAGCTCGTCGCCGCCCGGGCCGACCTTTCCCTTCGGAGCTCACGTCGCCGTCGTCGAGGTCGACACCGAGACCGGTCAGGTCATCCTGGTGCGCCTGGTCGCCGTGGACGACGCCGGCACGATCGTCAACCCCCTCCTGGCGGAGGGCCAGCGCCACGGCGGGCTGGCCCAGGGTGTCGCCCAGGCCCTCATGGAGGAGGTCCGCTACGACACGGACGGCAACCCTGTCACCTCCAACCTGGCCGACTACGCCATGATCTCCGCCACCGAGCTTCCCAGCTTCGAGCTGGTGTCGATGGCCACCCCGACCCCGGTGAACGTCCTCGGCGCCAAAGGGATCGGTGAGTCCGGCACCATCGGCTCGACACCGGCGGTGCAAAGCGCCGTCGTCGACGCCGTCGCCCACCTCGGCATCCGCCACATCGACATGCCGGCCACTCCCGAGCGCGTGTGGCGGGCCATCGCCACCGCAAGTGATTCCAAGAAGGAGCACAGTTGAAGATCTCCGTCACCGTCAATGGTGAGAAGCGCGACAACGAGGTCGAGCCCCGCCTCCTCCTCGTCCACTACCTACGCGATGTCCTCGCCCTGACCGGTACCAACGTCGGGTGCGACACCTCGTCGTGCGGCGCCTGCACCATCCTCCTAGAGGGCCAGTCGGTCAAGTCCTGCACGGTTCTGGCGGCTCAAGCCGATGGTGCCACGATCACGACCATCGAGGGACTGGCCGGGCCCGACCGCATGCACCCGGTCCAAGAGGCGTTCCGCGAGCACCATGGCCTCCAATGCGGCTACTGCACGCCCGGCATGGTCATGGCGGCGGTGTCGCTCATCGAGGAGGTACCCGACCTCGACGAGGCCAAGGTGCGCGAGGGCCTCGAAGGGAACCTGTGCCGGTGCACGGGCTACCACAACATCGTCAAAGCGGTCCTGGCCGCAGCCAAGACGCCAGCGCGGAGCGCGTCGTGATCCCCGCCGCCTTCGACTACCAGCGCCCTGCCAGCGTCGACGAAGCCATCCGGTTGCTCACCGACAGCGGCGACGAGGCCAAGATCCTCGCCGGCGGCCACTCGCTGCTGCCGCTAATGAAGCTGAGGCTGGCGGCGCCGTCGCTGCTGATCGACATCGGTCGCCTCCGCGACCTGTCCTACATCACCGATGCCGGCGATCACATCGCCATCGGCGCGCTGACCCGTCACCACGAGGTGGAGACCTCGTCGGTATTGCGGGCCCAGGTACCGCTGCTCGCTCATGCCACCTCGCAAGTCGGCGACCCCCAAGTCCGCCACCGGGGCACTATCGGCGGCTCGCTTGCCCACGGAGACCCGGCTTCGGACCTCCCGGCGGTCTGCCTCGCCCTCGGGGCGACTTTCACTGCCGCCGGCCCTGGCGGTTCTCGCCAGATCCCGGCCGACGATTTCTTCCAGGGATTCCTGGAGACGGCGCTGGAGCCCAACGAGGTCCTGGTCGAGATCTCGGTGCCGAAGGTCCCCGACGCCGGCTGGTCGTTCCAGAAGTTCAACCGGCGTGCTCAGGATTGGGCCATAGTCGGGGTTGCCGCCGTGCACAACGGGTCGACGGGCGTGGCGCTGGTCAACATGGCATCCACGCCGGTGCGGGCCTCGTCCGTCGAGTCGGCGATCGCCGGCGGCGCCAGCGCCGGGGAGGCCGCCGCCCATGCTTCCGACGGGCTCGATCCGCCTGCCGATCTCAACGCCAGCACCGAGTACCGCCGGCACCTCGCCGAGGTGCTGGTGCGCCGCGCGCTACAGGAAGCGGGGGTGGCGTAGGCCGCCCAAACCCAGCGGTCTCGGGTCCCCGACCCGTACCCTGGTCCGGGTGAGCTCCCCGCCGGTCCTCCCCGCCGCCTCGATGCCGCCGGCCTCGGTCGAGGAAGTGGCGGCGGCGCTGGCGGCCCACGGCTACCTGGCTGACGAGGCCCTGGCCACCTCGGTGTTCCTGGGTCTCGCCCTCCACCGACCGCTGCTGCTGGAAGGCGAGGCCGGCGTCGGCAAGACCGAGGTGGCCAAGGTGCTGGCGGCTTGGACCGGCGGCCGGCTCCTGCGGCTGCAGTGCTACGAGGGCATCGACATCTCCCAAGCCGTTTACGAGTGGGATTACGCCCGCCAGCTCTTGCACCTCCGAGCCGCCGAGACCCGGGGTGGAATGGTGTCGGAGGACGAGCTGTACGACCAGCGGTTCCTCATCCGCCGTGCCCTGCTGGCGGCCATTGACCATGGCTCGGGTCCACCGCCGGTCCTGCTCATCGACGAGGTGGATCGCGCCGATGACGAGTTCGAGGCCTTCCTGCTGGAGGTGCTCTCGGACTACGCCGTCACCGTCCCCGAGCTCGGCACGCTGCGCGCCACGATCCCACCGGTAGTGATCATCACCTCCAACCGGACGCGCGATGTGCACGACGCACTCAAGCGTCGCTGCCTCTACCACTGGGTAGCCCACCCCGACTTCGAGCGGGAGGTGGCCATCGTGGCCCTCCGGGCCCCCCAGGCCGGGCCGGTCCTGGCTCGCCAGGTCGCTGCAGCCGTCGAATCACTGCGGACCATGCACCTCTACAAGCCGCCCGGGGTGGCCGAGACCATCGACTGGACGGCGGCTCTGGCCGCCCTCGGGCGGGCAGAGATCGACGAGCGAAGCCTCGACCTGACCCTGGGCACCGTGCTCAAGTACCAGGAAGACCAATCCAGGGTGCGCGACAGCGGCGTGGCAGAGCTGGTGCGAGCGGCCCTCCGGCGCGGTGCCTGAGACCGGCGCCCCGGAGCGGATGGCGGTGGGGTTCGCGCGGGTGCTCCGCGGGGCGGGCATCGACGTCCCGACCGGGGCGGTCGTCGACTTCGTGGCGGCACTCGCTCTGGTTGGCCTGCTCCGGCGCGAAGGCGTGTACTTCGCGGGGAGAGCGACCCTCGTACGCCGGGCCGAGGACCTCGCGGCCTACGAGCGGGTGTTCGCTTCCTATTGGGAGCAGCGGCTCACACAGCCGGCGCCCCCCGTGGTGGCCGCGCCGGTGACCCTTGCGATCGACGAGGACGGCGACTCCTCGCCGCCCGAAACTGGCGCTGGGGCCACGGCGCCGGAGGAGACGCTGGCGGTGCGCTTCAGCGCCGTCGAGGTCCTGCGCCACAAGGATTTCTCTGACCTCGATGCCGACGAGTGGCGGCAGGCTCAACGGCTGCTCGCCGTGCTCCGCATCAATCCCGACCTGCGCCGGACCCGCCGGCTGCGTCGCACCCGTCACAGCCGGGGGCGGCCGGATATGGGGGGTACCGTCCGTCGCTCACTGCGGACCGGGGGCGAGCCGATCGAGCGGGCGTGGAGGCTCCCGGGCGTGCGAGGCCGCCGGATGGTCGTGTTGGCCGACGTGTCGGGTTCGATGGAACCCTACGCGCGGGCCGCGTTGCGCTTCGCTCAGGCCGCGGTGGCCGCCCGTGGCGTCGATGCGGTGGAGGTCTTCGCCCTCGGCACCCGGCTCACCCGCCTGACAAGGCAACTGGCCGGGCGCGACCCGGAGATCGCCTTGCGACGGGCGGCCGGCGAGGTAGCCGACTGGTCCGGGGGCACCAGGCTGGGCGAGGGTCTGACCACGTTCAACGACCGCTGGGGGATCAGGGGGATGGCCCGGGGGGCGGTCGTGGTCATCCTTTCCGACGGCTGGGACCGGGGCGACCCCGAGCAGCTGGGCAGCGAGATGGCGCGCTTGGCTCGGGTGGCGCACCGGGTGATCTGGGTCAACCCTCTCAAAGCCACCCCCGGATACGCCCCCCTCGCCCGTGGTATGGCTGCGGCCCTCCCGTATGTTGACCAGTTCGTGGAAGGCCATTCGCTGGCGTCGCTGGAGCATCTGGCCCGCATCGTCGCCGGAGGACCCTCGCTCGTTGCGGGACCACGGCCTGCGGGCCGGAGAACGGAGGCACTGTGAAAGAGATCCTTGACGACATCGACCGCTGGCGAGGCCAGGGCAAGCAGGTGGCGGTAGCGCGCGTCGTCGGCGTCGAGGGGTCGGGCCCCCGCCTCCCGGGTGCGGCGATGGCGGTCAGCGATGCCGGCGAGGTCGCCGGCTCGGTGTCCGGGGGCTGCGTCGAAGGGGCGGTGGTAACCGAGGCGCTCGACGTCATCGCCGGACGTCGGCCGCGGATGGCTACTTTCGGTTTCTCCGACGACGAGGCGTTCTCCGTCGGGCTGACTTGCGGGGGCACCGTCCACGTGTTCATCGAGCCCCTCGACTGGTGATGACGATCCTCTACGACGCCCTTTCTGCGGCCATCCGGGCCGAGGAGCCGGTGGCTCTCGCCGAGGTGGTCGAAGGACCCGAGCACTTGCTCGGCGCCAAGTTGCTCGTCCGCCCCGACGCGCACCCCGAGGTGATGGGTTCGCTCGGCGATCCCGGGCTGGACCGGGTGGTCTCCAGGGATACTGCCGGGGAGCTGGCCGTGGGGCTGAGCGTCACCCGCCACTACGGTTTGCACGGCGAGGCCCGGGCCCGGGAGGTGGGCGTCTTCATCGAGTCCTTCGCCCCACCACCAGCGATGATCATCTTCGGCGCCGTCGACTTCACCGCCGCGCTGGCCAAAGTGGCCAAGGTCCTCGGATATCGGGTCACTGTCTGCGACGCCCGGCCTGTGTTCGCCACGCGAGCACGCTTTCCGATGGCCGACGACGTGGTGGTGTCATGGCCAGACAAGCACCTCGCAATGGTCGGCCCGTCGCTCGGTCCTCGCGACGCGGTGTGCGTCTTGACCCACGACCCCAAGTTCGACGTGCCGGCAGTCGTCGGGGCGCTGGGGACCCGGGTCGGGTACCTGGGTGCGATGGGCTCGCGCCGGACCCACGCAGAGCGGGTGGCACGTCTACGCGAGGCCGGCGTGGACGACGCCGGCCTGTCCCGCCTGATGGCTCCAATAGGCCTCGATCTCGGTGCTCGCACCCCCGAGGAGACCGCAGTTGCCATCTGCGGGGAGATCATCGCCCTGCGCAGCGGTCGCGCCGCCCCCTCGCTGCGCGACCGCGACGGCCCGATCCACCTCGACGGCCATGTCGCCGTCGGCCGATAGCGTTGGCGTCGCCGGCGATAGCTGCGGTCGTCCTGGCGGCCGGAGCGGGGAGCCGTTTCACTGCCCCAGACGGGACCCACAAGCTGCTGGCAGCCTGGCGAGGGCGCCCGATCGTGGCATGGGCGCTGCAGGCCGCTCGAGAAGCCGCCATCGGGCCGGTGTGGGTGGTGACCGGGGCCGCCCCCATCGCGGATTCGCTCCTCCCACCGGGCACGCGGGTGGTGCCCAACCCCCACTGGGCCGACGGTCAAGCGACCTCCCTGGCAGTTGCCCTCGACCTGGCAGGCACGGAGGGCTACCAGCGGATCGTGGTCGGTCTCGGGGATCAGCCCCTGGTGTCGTCCTCGGCTTGGCAGGCCGTCGCTCGGGGGAGCGCCCCGATCACCGTTGCTACCTACCGGGGCCGCCGCGGCAACCCGGTCGGCCTGGGGTGCGAGATCTGGGCCCAGCTACCGAGGAAAGGCGACGCCGGCGCCCGGACAGTGATACGGCGCTCGCCCCAACTTGTCGAGGAAGTAGCGTGCGATGGGAATCCAGTCGACATTGACACCGTGGAGGACCTGAGACTGTGGAGCTGACCAACGATTTCCGAGTGAGCGTGCCCCCCGCACAAGCATGGAAGGTTTTCACCGACGTGGAGCGCATCGCCCCGCTGCTGCCAGGAGCGCAGCTTCAGGAGATCGAAGGCGACGAGTTCCGGGGGATCGTCAAAGTCAAGGTCGGTCCGATCCAGGCCCAGTACAAGGGGGTAGCCACCTTCCTCGAGCAAGATGAGTCCTCCGGCAGGGTCGTCCTCAAGGCCAACGGTCGAGACACTCGAGGCCAGGGCAATGCCAACGCCACCATCACCGCCACGATGACCGGCGACGGCGACGGCACCAAGGTGTCGGTCGTCACCGAACTCACCGTCACCGGCAAGGTCGCGCAGTTCGGTCGCGGCGTGCTGGCCGACGTCAGCGGCAAGCTGATCCGCCAGTTCGTAGAGGCGCTCGAAGCCGACCTGGAGAATGGCGGCTCCTCCAAGCCGGCCCCGGCCTCCCGCGACGCTGGGCCCGGAGACGCTGTGCCCGGGTCGTCGTCGCCGACCCCCTCCGTCGAGGAGGCTGGCCCCACGGCCGCCGGCGAAGCATTGGTGAGCGAGGACGCCGAGGCGGCGGCGGTCACCGATGGCCCCACCGGCACCGAAGGCCTGGAGGCGGTCACCGCCGGCGGGGTCGTGGGCGGGGGCACCACTGCCGCGCCGGCTGCCGAGGTGCCGGCGGCCGGCCCCCGCCGCATCGACTCACCCGACCCTGATCCAGTCGACCTGCTCGATGCTGCCGGCGGGTCGGTCGCCAAGCGGGCGATTCCCGCCGCCGGTGCCATGGCCGCACTCGTGCTGTTCGTCGTCCTGCGCCGGCGGGCCAAGGCCCGGCGCCGCGCCGCCGATCGCATGCGGGCACTGCCGGTCCATCTGGATGTCCCCTCGCTGGCGGATGTGCGCGACCAACTGCCCTCCTGGAGCGACGTGCGCGACCGCCTGCCCGAGATACCCGACGCCGGGGAGCTCCGCAAGCTCAGCCGCAAGGCGGCCAAGGATGCCCGCAAGCAGGCCGCCAGGACCGGCGCCGTGGCGGCGATCCAGGTGGGGCATGCACGCGACGCCGGGCTGCAGGTCGCGGCCAAGCTCAGCCGGAAGCAGGTGAAGGCGGCGCGAAAGAGTGCCAAGCGGGCCCGTAAGGTCGGGACGGCGCTGGTAGGCCACGCGCAAGGCGCACTCGAGGGAGTCGCCGGCCGCAGCTGACCGGGAGCTACAGATGGCAGCCGGTGTCGTCGAGCATGCGCGGGTGGCAGCACTCCTCGGGCGGCCGCCACGCGGCGCCTACCAGGTCGTCGTCCGTAGCGCCGACGGGGATCCTGTGGTGTTGCGCAACGCGCCATTGCTCGACGACGGGACACCTATGCCGACCCTCTACTGGTTGGTCGGCGCCGCCGAACGCAAGTCGGTGGATCGGTTGGAGGCGGCGGGCGGCGTGCGCCTGGCGGAGTCGGCCGTCGACGCCAGCGCGCTGGCTGCCGCCCACCTCCGATATGCCGCCGAACGCGACACTGCAATCCCGGTCGGCTGGTCGGGGAACCGCCCGTCGGGCGGGGTGGGAGGTACCCGCACCGGTGTCAAGTGCCTCCATGCACACTACGCGTGGCACCTGGCCGGCGGGGACGACCCAGTTGGACGCTGGGTGTCTGCGCACCTGGGATGATCAGGCTCGGGTCGCAGATGCGGCCACCCGCCGCCCGCTACTGCTGGAAGGTTCGCTTACGCTGGGTGACGGCGCCCCGGACGGTGCGGACGATGTGCTCCGGGGTTGACCGGGAGGTGAAGTCGAGAACCAGCCATCCGGCTGCGAGGAGGTGTCCCCGCCGCTGGCTGTCGTAGTCGAAGCGGCTGCGCCGACCGTGGTACTCGAACCCGTTCCACTCGACTGCGATCATCAGCTCCACGATGGCCCGGTCCACGCAGTAGCTGCCTTGTGGGGTGTGTACCCAATGCTGGCGCGCGGCCGGGGGCAGGCCCATACGGTCCCATTCCCTGTCCATCCTCTCCTCCCATGCGTTCGCCCCCGGCCCCGGCAGTCCTCGACGTTCGTCGATGATGCGGCACAGCTGCGGAGACCCGTGGCGAGCCCTAGCCTGGCTGTCGATCCGGGCATCGGCCGTCCGCCCCAGCTCGCGCAACGACACGATTCTCTGGCGCAGAGCCTCGTCTACGAGAGCGCCCATGGCATCGTGGTCGAGCCGCGCCGACAGGTCCAGCAGCGTTCGAGAGGCGGTAGTTACCGGAACTCCGAAGCGCCTGGTCACCTCACTGGGTGGTAACGCTTGGACGTGCGCTTGCACTCCGGGGATCCGCAACAGGCGGGGTGACGTGACCTCGATCACGGTTAAGACCCCAGATCCCGATGGCCGCCTTCCTGGGTTGGCGGGTGCTGGATTGGGGGGCGACGCGCCGGAGCGGTCACTCTGCGACAGACCCCAAAGGCGCGCCGCCGCCGCACCGGAGGCGACCGTGCCGCCACCTCCCGCCAAGACGGCGACCATGACCTCGTCCTCCCACTGGGTGCCACCTCCCGGGAGCCCGTACACCCCCCGGCGCCGACGTTGGAGGTCGCCCTCAATCACCGCGTGCCGGCGCGCGTGCTCACCCATGCCAGCGGCCGCCAGCTGCCGGGTGGTGACGAGCATGCGTTGCCGGCTGGCGATCAACCTGACGGCTGCCAGCACAGCGGCATGCTGGTGAGGAGGCACACGAAGCAGATTTGCATAATTTTCATGTTGTTTCAACCTATCCTGTGAGCGACCCTCCTCCGGGCCGGACGCTCCAAACGCTTCAGGCATCAGAAACCCGTGCTCCTGTGCGGGTTTCTGATGCCTGAAGCAGGCGGGCGGTCTGGAGCACCCGCGCCAGCGAGAGGCGGCGGGCGGTCTGAAGCACCAGCCGGCGGGAACCGCCAGCCGGCGCGCGACGTCCAAGGGGTATGCCCTTCAGGATCGCCCCACCCCGCCGTCCCCACATTCGCACGGTCCCGTCGCTCCTCGCCGCCGTCCTGATCGCCGCCCTTGCCGGCTGCGGATCGGTGGCGGGCACGTCAGCCTCTAAAGCGGCGTCGGCACCGGCGGCAGCCGGCGCTCCGGGAGCGAGCCCGTTGAACGCCGGGGCCCAAAGGGGTGCAGTATCCGGCGCCGCGGGCGGAGGGGTCGCCGGCGCAGCTGCGAGCACCGGAGTCGGATCTGGCGCACCGCCAGCGGGAGCGGGTGCTGGCGGGGCTTCTGCTGCGCCCGTGATCGGCCAGCAGGTCTCGGCCGCCCAGCCCAAGATCGTCGAGAACGGCGACGTGCAGATCCAGGTCGGGCGCGGGTCGCTCCAAGGGGTCTTCGACGCCGTCCAGGGCTTGGCGACCGGTGCCGGCGGTTTCGTCTCCGACTCGTCGATGTCCAGCACGAACGGGGAATCGTCGGCGCGGCTGGTGCTGCGCGTGGCCAACGCCGACGTGCACCAGGTGCTCGCCGCGCTGCCACGGTACGGCAAGGTCACATCCCAGCAGCTCTCTGGGCAGGACGTGACCGGTCAGGTCGTGGACCTGGCGGCCCGGATCACCACCTTGCAGGCCGAAGAGAACGCCATGCGCACCCTGCTGTCCAGCGCCAAGGCTATCGGGGACATCTTGACGATTCAGAACCAACTCTTCGATCTCCAAAGTCAGATCGAGCAGCTGAGCGGCCAGCAAAGCACACTCAGCGACCAGACGGCTTACGCCACCCTCTCCGTCGAGCTGACCGAAGTGGCGGCGGGACCGCCCGCCGAGCCAGCCCGAGCGGGGAATCACCGAGGCGCCCTGGCGGAGGCATGGCACCTGGCAGCCAGCCACACCGTGGCGGTGCTGAGGGCGATCGTGGTGGCGGCGGGTTGGCTGACGCCGGCCCTTATCCTGGCCATCGTCGCAGGGATCACGGTGCTTGTCTGGCGCCGCCGCCAGCGCCGCCAAGCTACCGGGAGCGTCGGACTGGATCCGGGCACGCCCGGCGCATGAGCCGCCCGGCGGCCAGCGGTAGCGTTGCGCGCCGTGCCCGACCGTGCCGTTGCCGCCATCGACTGCGGAACCAACTCCACCCGGCTGCTCATCGCTGACCGCGACGGCCACCCTCTCGAGCGGCTGATGAAGATCACCCGCCTGGGCCAAGGGGTGGACCGGCGTCGCTTCCTCGACCCGCAAGCAATCGACCGCACGCTAGGGGTCCTGACCCGATACCGGGCTGCCATGGATCGCCACGGGGTGGGTCAGGTGCGCATGACGGCTACTTCAGCGGCCCGCGATGCCAGCAACCATGACGATTTCTTCTCAGCCGCCACCGCGGTGGTCGGGGTGGCGCCGGAGCTGCTGAGCGGCGAGGAAGAGGGCCGCTTGTCCTTCGCCGGTGCCACCGCAGGCCTCCCCGCGGACGGTGTCGACAGTGGCCTCTACCTGGTCGCCGACATCGGCGGCGGTTCGACCGAGCTGGCGGTGGGCCCGGTCGGAGGTAGCGGCCACCCTTCCGAGGCTCGCAGCGCGCCTCTGGCGATCTGCTCCCTCGATGTGGGCTGTGTGCGGATAACCGAGCGGTACCTGCATGGTGACCCGCCTGCCGCGGATGAGCTGGCCGCCGCTACTCGCCGAGTGGAGCGGCTTCTCGTAGAGGCGTCCGCAGAGCAGCCGGTGCTCGCTGCCGCCGATCATTTGATCGGGCTGGCCGGCACCGTGGCCGCTTTGGCCGCACTGGACCAGGGTTTGGTCGGCTACGAACGCGCAGCGGTTCACCACTACCGGCTGCGGCGCGAAGCTGTAGACGGACTGCTGGAGACGCTTGCGTCGGAATCGGTAGCGACCCGGCTGGCCCGACCGTCCATGGAGGCGGCGAGGGCCGACGTGATCGTCGGAGGAGCCATCGTGCTGTCAGCCCTCTTGCGCCACTTCCGCCTCGCTTGGTGCCTGACCTCGGAGGCCGACATCCTCGATGGCCTGGTGATGTCCCTGCTCCGCCCCGATCTGTGAGCCAGCCTCGACCCGACCGACGAGGGCCGGACTTTCAGATCGCATCGGCGGGGCCTCTGGAGTCAGCGCTGTACCATCTCGGCCATGCCGATAGTCGAGCGTCTCCTTCTCGGGCCCGGTCCGTCGAACCCTTACCCCGAGGCAACCGAGGGGTTGGCCCGACCGTTGCTCGGGCACCTCGATCCCGCCTTCCTGCGGATCTTGGACGAGACCTGCGATCGCCTGCGCGCGGTGTGGCGCACTGACAACCCTCTGACCCTCCCGGTGTCAGGGACGGGCTCGGCCGGGATGGAGGCGGCGTTCGTCAACCTGGTGGGGCCCGGCGACGTCGTCGTGGTAGGCGTCAACGGGCTGTTCGGTGAGCGCATGTGCGATGTCGCCGCCCGATGTGGAGCGGAGGTGGTACGAGTTGACGCGCCGTGGGGGCAGCCCCTCGACCCGTCCGCCGTGCTCGGAGCGCATCGCTCGCCGAGCATCATCGCCTTGGTCCACGCCGAGACCAGTACCGGCGTCCGCAACGACGTCCATGCCGTGGCCCGGGGTAAAGGTGACGCGCTGCTCCTGGCCGACTGCGTGACGTCTCTCGCCGGCATTCCGGTCGACATAGACGGCTGGGGCGTCGACGTGGCCTACAGCGGGACGCAGAAGTGCATAGGCGTGGCGCCCGGGCTCGCTCCTTTCACGATGGGCCGGCGGGCGTGGGAAAGGCGCAGGCCCAAGCCGCAGAGCTGGTATCTCGATCTCGGGATGATCGGTGACTACACCGCTTCGATGGCGTCCGGTCAGGTGGCCCGCAAGTATCACCACACCGCGCCGGTGGCGATGGTGGCGTCCCTCCACGCTGCTCTCGGCGCCGTCCTCGACGAGGGCCTCGAGGCGGTTTGGGCGCGCCACGAGGCCAATGGCCGCGCCCTTCAGGACGGTTTGGAGAAGATGGGCCTCGAACTGTGGGCTCCCGCTGGGTACCGCCTACCCCAGCTGACCACCGTCAAGATCCCTGACGGTGTCGACGACGCGTCGATACGGCGGGTCCTGCTCCTGGAGTACGGCATCGAGATCGGCGCCGGCGCCGGCGCTTCCGCCGGCAAAGTCTGGCGTATCGGCTGCATGGGTCACAACGCTCGCCCGCAGACCGTCTCTCTTCTCCTGGCAGCCCTGGCGGAGGTTCTCGGTCGGTGATCTCGCCGGGGCGGAGCTGATGAGCTGGGGGGTACCCCGCTCCTCGGGGCTGGAGCTGGCGGGGCGTCGGGTCGTGCTGCGCCCGCTGGCCGTGGCGGATTTCGAAGCTTGGCGAGAGGTGCGCCACCGCGCCCGGGAATGGCTGGTGAAGTGGGAGCCGAAGCCGCTGCCCGGTCAGCCGGACGCCACCTACGACCGAAGGGTGTTCGCAGCACGCTGCGGAGCGCGAGAACGCGAACGCCAGCTGGGCACCGGCTACGGATTCGGCGTATTCGTCCGCAGCAGGTTCGTCGGCGAGATCAACCTGTCGTCCGTGCAGCGCGGTCCTTTCCAAAACGCCTACATCGGTTACTGGATCGACGAGGCTGTAGCCGGCCAGGGGTACACGCCAGAGGCGGTGGTGGTGGTCTGCCGGTTCGCCTTCGAGGATCTGGGGCTACATCGCTTGCAGGCGGCGATAATCCCGCGCAACCGTCCTAGCCATCGGGTGGCGGACAAGGTGGGGTTGCGCAACGAGGGGACCGCACTGCGATACCTAGAGATCAACGGGGAGTGGGAGGACCACGTCCGCTACGCCATTACAGCCGAGGATTGGGTTGAGCGGCGCGAGACCTACCTTCGGGAGTGGATCCATCCGGGCCCCTCGACCTGCCCAGGTTGAGGTGGCGGGTCAACCCGGGGCGACCACGGCTGGGGAGTGTCGGAAGAACGCTTCCACGTCGGACTCGTAACGGTATGTCGGCGTGATCTCGCCGACGGCGGCTTTGAGTCGCCGGCCTTCGACGAACTCCTGGAGAGCGCTCAGGGTGCTGTGCTGGTAGGTGAAACCGGCGTGGAGCAGCTTCCTCGTATCGACACCTCTCCCGTAGCGGAGGAGGTCGATGATCTCCGGCGGCAGGTCCAGGCCGAGTCGGGACAGAGGTGCGATGATCAACCGGGTGGCGAAAGGTGACAGCAGCAAGGGAGCCTTGCCGGCCAGCGACAATACTTCTGACCAGGGGAGACGACCGGCGCCGGCCACGTTGAAGATCCCAGACAGATCGCGGTGCTCGACAGCAAACTGCAACGCCCGCACTACGTCGTCCTGGGCGACGAACTGGATCTGGGGATCGAAGCCGGCAATGCGAGGCGCCAACAGCAGGGTTAGAGCTCGTCCGAGTGGGGTGTCGATGTCGGCGCCGAGGACGTTGGCGAAACGAAGGGTGACGGTGCGGACGTGCCTGTTGTCCTCCACGAAGGCGCTCAGATAGGACTCCGCCTCGAGCAGCGACCGCTCGACGCTGGTGCGCGCCGGCGCGACACGAGGCATCCTCTCCGAGAACCAGTAGGGGTCCTGGGGGCCGGCGCCGTAGACCATCGTCGATGATTTCACGACCAGCGACCTCACCGGGCTTCCGGCTGCCCCTACCGCTGCGAGCAGGTTGAGGGTCCCGATGGTGTTCAGCTCGTGGATGCGCCGGGCGCCGACCCGGGCCGAGTCGACGATCATCCCGGCGTGGACGACTGTGTCCACCTGCGTCGCGGTGACCAGCCTGGAGAGGATCGAGTAGGTCTCGTCCGCCCTGACGAACTCTGTGCGCTCGAGGGCGATGACCGGTGCGTCGGTGTCCATGCCGACGATCACGTCGACGTCGGGGTGGCTCTCCAGCGCCTTGGCGATTCGGCTACCCCAGAACGAGGCGATTCCTGTGATCAGGATGCGGCGGCCCATGCCCTCACCCGAACCAAATGCTGCGCCGGTGGCGCAACATGTCGTAGATCTGGTCCTGCATCGCCTGGCGGATGGCCTCCGCCTCGTCGAACACGTGGCTGCGCGGATAGCGCTCCTGGTCCGGCGGAACGTCGAAGTAGATGGGGTCGAGGACCCGGAATCGGATCTTGGCTGGGAAGTACGTCAGGAGGCCCAAGGGTCCAAGGACAAGCATGTTGGCCGTCAGCGGGGCGTACGGGACGCGGAGCACCTTGGCCAGGGCGGCTGACTTGGCCAGCGTCGGCATGGCCTCCTCGCTGCCGATGATCACGATCGGGACGATCGGGACGCCGGCTCGCATGGCGATGTCAACGAAACCCCCTCGGCCGAAGCGCCGCAGCTTGTAGCGCTGGGAGTAGACCTTGCCGGTGGCCTTGGTGCCCTCCGGGAAGACCAGGGCCAGCTGCCGCTCGTCATGGAGGAGCCGGTAGGCATTGTCGGGATGAGCGGGCACACCCCCTCCCCGTGACCAGGCCGTCCCGACGGCGGGGAAGCGGCGGAAGAAGTAGTCGGCCAAGCCGTACACGGGGCGGCCCAACTCCTGCTCGATGCCGTGCATGATGAGCGGCGCGTCGATCGGGATTGCCCCTGCGTGGTTGGCCACGAGGAGGGCGCCGCCCTCCGCCGGGATCTTCTCCAGGCCCTCCCACTCGGCCCGGAACCAGTGGCGGTAGAGGGGCCCGTAGAGGCGAGCGATGAGCGCCCTGGCCTTGGCGCTTCGACCCCATTGGTCGATGTCGGTGACCCGCCCTTCGGGTGCGGGCTCAGGAGGGTCGGCCACCGGACGGAGGGACAGGAGCGCTCCGTGGTTGGAGTGCTCGATCGATCGGCCCTGTGGCATCGCAGCCAAGATGCTACTTCGGGTCGGCGGCCGGCCGGGCAGGGATGCGCCCAGCTCGACCGGGCGGCCCGTAGCGCCACACGACGGTCCCCTCGACGAGAGCTAGCGGTACCGGCCCGAAGGTGCGGCTGTCGGTGCTCGACGAGGCGGCGTCCCCGCGAACGTCGAGCCCGTCGCGACCGATCTCCTTTACGCGCTTGACGAGCATCCGGTCGGTGGCTGCGCGAGGGTCGCGTACGGCGACCAGGGCGCCGACGCGCGGGTGCATGCCAGTGACCACCACCAACCGGTCGCCCTCGCGCAGCGTGGGTTCCATGCTGGCGCCGATTACGGTGACCCTGCGCAGTCGAGAGAGGGCGACGGCAGCTCCGGCGAGCAGGGCCACGCTGCAGAGCGTGGTGCCTGCCACGGTGGCTTGGCGGCGTGGCTGGGTAGTGTCCGGGGGCAGAGCACATCTCCGATCATGATCAAGGAGCGATCTTCATGCCCATCCTGTCCCGTCTCATCGGTTTGGCCGACACCGTTCGGCCGCCGGCCCCCGTCCACGCCCACTGCGACCTCCCCTGCGGGGTGTACGACCCGGCGCAGGCCCGCATCGAGGCCGAGTCGGTCAAGGGCTGCATGGAGAAGTTCAACGGCTCGGACGACCAGGTGTTCAAGACCCGGGCCGTGATCATCAAGGAGGAGCGGGCCGACCTGGTCAAGCACCACCTCTGGGTGCTCTGGACTGACTACTTCAAGCCTCCCCACTTGGAGAAGTACCCCCAGCTCCACGCGCTTTTCTGGAACGCCACGAAGGCTGCGGGTGAGGCCAAGAAGACCAACGACGTCAAGGTGGCCGACGACCTGCTCGGCCAGATCGCTGAGATCGACAAGATCTTCTGGGAGACCAAGAAGTAGGTACCCGCAAGATGAGGTCTCCGGACTGACGAAAGATCCCGGCTCGTCCATCGAGCCGGGATCTTTTCTTTGTCTGCAGCGCCCGGGGCTCGGCCCGAGGGATGCAGGACGCTCGCTGCCGTCAGTTGTTGATGGAGCCCTTCACCGTGGAAGCGGTGGCCACCAGGTGGACGGTGCCGAGGGGGATCCCTGCGGTGAGTGCCGTGGTCCCGAAAGCCTGGTCCAGCGCCGTTGCGGCGGTCTGGGTCAGCTTGGCAACGGTGCCGTCGAGGGTGACGCCATTGGCGGTCGGTGTCACCTTGACGTTGGTGCCGTCGAGGGTCAGCAACGGGATGCCCGGCTTGCCACCTACGGTGCCGGTGAGGATGGAGTCGCCGGGGTCGACCACGAAGTCACTCAGCGTTACTGACTTGGAGCCAGCGGTCAGGGTGATGCCGGAGCCCTGATGGATGATCGAACCGACGATGTAGCCGGGCTTGTAGGCCGTGTCGCTGTGGATTGCCGCGAAGCCCCCGGTGATCGGGAAGCTGAGCGTCGAGCCGGTAAGCGTGGCGGACCCGTAGGTCGCCACTTTCACCCCGAGGCCGGTGAGGGCGTTAGCGGTGCTGGGATTGAGGGTCACGTTGGTGCTCTGGCCGCCGAGGCGGCTGATCTCGGTGACCTTGTCGGTGTAAGTGTTGGCCGTCCCGCTGGCCACGAGGTGCACTGTCCCGAGGGGAAGCCCAGCCTTGACAGCTGTCGTCCCGAACGTCTGGTCCAGTGCGGTGGCTGCGGTGTTGGTCAGCTCGGCAACGGTGCCGTCGAGGACCACGTTGGAACCTGACATGCTGACCTTGACGTTGCTGCCGTTGAGGTACAAGAGGGGTACGTCCGGCTTGCCGCCGACGGTTCCGTAGAGCATCGAGTTGCCAGGGTCGACCACGAAGTCCGACAGAGTCACCGACTTGCCCCCGCCGGAGATGGTCAGGCCTGATCCGAAATGCTGGATCGAGCCCAGGATGTAGCCGGGCTGATAGGACTTGTTGCTGTGGATCTCTACGTACCCCGAAGTGATCGGAAAGGTCACCGTCGACGTGGAGCTGTCGAAGGTGGCAGTGCCGGCGGGGGCCAGCTGGAGGCCGAGGCCGGTCAGTGCCTTAGCCGTGCTGGGATTGAGAGTGACCGAGGTGCCGACGCCCGTAAGGCTGTTTATCGCAGTGACCGTGTCAGTCGAGGCTGTCGATACCGCGGCTCCGCTGCCGGCGGCTGTCGTGGGAGACGAGCTGGTGCTCGAGGATCCGCAGGCTGCTGCCGTAAGTCCGAGGCCGGCTACCAGGGCAACCGACGCGTAGCGCTTGAGGCGCATGTGTCACCGTTCCTTGTCTGTCGTCGTGTGCCATGGGGGGGCGCACAGTTCACCAGGTGTTCGTGGCCGGCGGGCGAGTGGATGACCGGTTGGCTCACAAACCCTCTTCAATAAAAAGGTTCATCCAAAACCGACGACCGCTCCGAAATGGCGCCTTGTTACGAAGATTTCCCTCGGGCCCGACTGGCGCGACCATCGGCCACGGCGGATCTGACCAGCGGGATGTAGACGAGGATCGAGATCCACCCGAGGGTGAGTCCGATCGCCGCCGCCACCCACGCCAACACCAGTGCGCCGTGGTGCCAGCCGACGTTGGAATGCCCTGCCAAGAAGAGGGGAAACGCCACCATCAGCCCGAAAGCACCGGCCTTGCCGACGAGCGTGACGTCGATGCGCCGCACGCCGGCGATGGCCAACCCGATGGCCGCCACCGCCACCAGGCCCTCGCGGGCGAGGGCGATGACGGCCACCGGTAGGGGAACGGCACCGACAGCCAGGATGCCGATCGTCGCAGTTGCCAGCAGCAGGCGATCGGCGGTCGGGTCGAGGACCTTTCCCAGCGTGGTTACCTGGTCGAGGCGGCGGGCCAACTGGCCGTCGACCCAGTCGGTCGACCCGAGGGCAGCCAGGAGCACTGCCGCATCGAAGCGGCCGCGCTGATGCGGCTGGACGAGCAGGTAGACGAACAGCGGGATCAGGACCAGACGGATGGTCGTCACGACATTTGGCAGCGACAAGATCCGATCTTCGCCGGTACGCCGGCGCCTGCCTCCCCGCCGCCTGACTGACGGCGGCGGGCCCATGCGGCTAGTGGGGGGTCTGGTGGTGCGTGCCATGGTCCGGGCCTTTGGGACAGGACGAGCTCGGAGCTATGCGGCACCCTCGCCGCTTTGATGCTAGCCGCTTTCCCAGGCGACATCGAAAGCGTGGGTCCCCGAGGTGAGATCGGTCTCACATCGCACGGGCTAGTGCGGTCGATCGACCCGGGGGCGTGCGGGGCGTGGACCGCAGGCGACACGCCCCCCGAAGCCAAAGCACCGGTGTGTTGGGGTCCGGAGGTCGGGCGTTCGCTCTCCACCTCCTCACCCGACAGCACGGGCCGCCCCAAATGCCCACGAAACGATGGCGAACGATTGTGGTGCTGTCGGTGGACGAGGTCGGCCCCCATCAATTTCCAACCCGTCATGCTACCGGTGGGCGATCACTGCAACCGGTGCCAGCGACGGCCATGGGTTGGGCCGGCCCACCGGCGAAAGAAGCTGGACCGCCTATCAGGGTGACGGCGGCGTCAAGCACCTCATGGTTGCGCTCGACCTGACCCGTGACCCCATGCTCGTCCGAGTGGTGGAGCACTAGCACCGGGATGGGTTACTCAGCTTCTGTGACATGAAGGAGCTGCCATGTCCGAGTTCCACTCGTCCGGAGCAGAATGGACCACATCTTGAAAGACATGGATCGAGGCTACTAAGGTTTGGTCAAAATATAGCCGCCGTAGATCTCGTGATCCCAGGCCGACTGCGGAGCGTCCAGACTTGAGCCGTATACCTGCTGAGCAGTCGCGCCATAGTTATTCATTACATAGCGCATCGCAACCCAATCCTGGAAATACCAGTTCGGCAGACCGTCGCATCCGTTCATGTAACAAGAGATGCTCTGCGACTCCGTATTACCTAATGGACACAAATACGTACAAATGTTCGTGGCGGTGACTTGCCATTCACCATATACGGGACCGTTCGGCAATGCTGAGTAGTTGTAGTCGCTCTCTCGACACGCAATCTTTGATAACGGAATTGACTCCAGACCATTAGACCATGTAGTCATGTACGGGTATGCTGAAGGATTATTGCCGAATCCGGCAGTCGACTGAAGTTGAGCCAACCAGTTCGACGGCTGCTCGGTAGGGCCACCGGAGAACTCTGCGTTGCAGTAAGCTATGGTCTGTGCAGATGCGGGCGACGCAAGGACAAGCATAGTGACGTACGATATTCCTAGTAGCGAAGAACCGACCAGCATTCCCGTAGAAAGTACTGCCGTGGCGCGCGCCCTGATACCCATTGACTAATCCCCCTTAGTGTGGTTTGAAATCAGTGCAGCTTACAAGGTAACGACTTGAACAAGTTGCCCAACCTGAGTGAGGCATAGCCCTCCCGTCACAGGGGATGACTCACGTGAAGTGTAGAGTGAGTCACAGCGTGCTGTCAATGAAATTACAATGAGCATTTCTGAAAATACGCTATTAGGCAGGTTTGTGAGGTTCGTCCGTTAAGGACGGTCCAGGAGCAACGCGAGACTGTTGCTGCTCGTCTATGTGTTTTCTATCGAGACAACGGGCCTCTCGGAAGATCTGACTGACCCATACCAGAAGGAGGAGCCGTCTGAACAGTGCCGTACTGAGGCCCGAACCTTGATGACAACTCTCGGCGGATCCCAAGGTTTGCAATGGCAACGAGGGCCAGGCACTGTCATTCGCCACGACCAGTAGCGTATGGAGGGACACGTCCCTCCATGTAATCGAGACCGGAAGCGATATATGTTAGGAACTCTTTCATGAGGCGCCGGAGGATAGTATTTGGTGCTGCGATCTTGTCGATGATCGTACTTGGCTTGGGTGTGCTGGCAGTAAGGCGTACCGCCGACTCTGCAAAAGGAGCCGATTCCGTCAAATCGAGAGGTCTATCGCCATCGCCATCTCGTGTTCTCCTCGTCGGTGATTCCCTCGCTTACCAATCCTCCGGCTACTTCAAGTCAATTCTGGCCGGTGATGGAGCGACTGCATATACTGCTACCTATGGCGGTACGGCTTTGTGCGACTGGCTACCGATCTTGCCGGCTTTGTTGAGGCAATCTCGCCCTTCTGTGGTGGAGCTAGAGTTCTACGGTGACCACTTCACTCCCTGCTCTACGCGAGGTACGAGCGCTAGTCACCCGCTCACTAAGGCATATCTGGTAGAGAACTACGCGGCAGCCGCCCGTGCGTCAGCAATCGATATAAGGGCCGCCGGG
The DNA here is from genome assembly GCA_021809105.1 of Actinomycetes bacterium. Lineage (GTDB taxonomy): Bacteria > Actinomycetota > Acidimicrobiia > Acidimicrobiales > Palsa-688 > Acidiferrimicrobium. Next base: position 657 of record JAKBAM010000030.1, on the reverse strand, counting down.
GCGAGAGCGGTGTGGGTGGTAGCTCCAGTCTCCTCGTCAAATGATCCGTTACCGCTACTGATCGCAAAAGCGGAATACGGGGCCTCACGGCAGATCGTCCCCTCGATCCTCGACAATGCTGGGAGTTACGTCCTGGCGGGGGGGAAATTTACCCGTAGTTTACCCTGTCTGACGTGGGAGCCCTGTCCGCCAATAGACGGGCAGCATGGCATGGCAATCGTACGTTCCCCGGATGGACTGCATTTTTGCCCGGTGTCGGTCACGGGGGCGAAAGGCCAGGTGGGTCGGTGCCCTGTGTGGTCTTCGGGTGCATGGCGCTTCGCTGCCGCGATGGCAGGTCCGGTAGTAGGAAGCGTTAGTTTGAGCAACCCTCCTACCAAGCCTCCGCTCGGCCTCCCTATTTCGCATGAGAGGCCGGGCCCGGTCTCGAGCACCTCGAGGGCCAATAGTTCTCCTTGACGACGGGATGACCCGCAGCGAACCATCAGGTTGACCGCGGCGGTTCGATAGAGCTGTGACTCGGGTCCTTGCCGCATGGCAATTACGCTAGGCGGTAACGGCTGTTGCCCGAGCGGCTGTCAGGCTGCTCGGTCGTAGTGCTCACTCCGATGATGAACGTTGCCGGCGCTGGCGCGCTCAGGGGCGACAGACGTCAAT
>JAKBAM010000080.1 GCA_021809105.1 Actinomycetes bacterium | reverse complement strand
CATACGACTGTCCCGGTCCGAACGAAACAGGACCCCCCGAACCCGGGAACGTCACATTTCGCAACCCGTACCCGGCTTGCGTGAAGCTCGCCACCGTCAAATCCTTACCAGCCGCCCCAGCAATCTTCGCGAAGATTGCCAGATTCGTGCACGCCGACTCGACCCCTATGTAGCTGTGATCGCTGCTGTTGGTGGTGAGGCTCGGCGCGGTGATGACGTCTGCCGGATAGGCCTTCCTGACGATCGACACGCACTTCTGCACCGCCGGGTCCTGCCATGCTTGGTAGGCAGAGGGGTTGGGGGTAGAGGTGAGTACGTTCTTCAGGTAGGTCGGGTCGTTGCCCGTCGAGCTGCCCGCGTAGCCTGACAGCGAGGTGGCCTGGGTCGCCACCCAAGGCGGGTTGTAGGTGCTCTGGTTGGCCTGCAGTGCCTGGGGCCAGCCGGCCGAGCCGGCGCCGACCGCTACCACTTCGTCGACACCCGAGCTCTTGAACCGCTCGGCAATCGTCGCCGCCTGCTGGTCGCCGGCGACCAGGTCCCCGGGCGGGGCGCTGTTGACGGCGCTGGACACTACATCCACCCCGAGCTTCTTCAACGACGACTGCACCACCGCCAGCTCGCTTTCGTCAGTGGTGGTGCCGGCGTAAAGGCCGACCTTCTTCCCCTTGAACACCCCTCGCTTGGCGAACACCGACAGCTGCAGCGGGTCGTAGGCCGACGCCGGCGGCGTGAGGGTGAAGTTGGCAGCGGATCCGGGTGGCTCGGTCCCCTGGAACAGCCCTTCGATGATCGGTGTGCCGTGCTGCAGGTAGCAGTTGGACTGCTCGGGCGAGAGGGCGACGAAGACCTGGTCGTCCTGGACCAGCTGGGTGCAGGCGGTCAGGGCGGCCGTCGTCGTCGTCGGGTTGACACCCTGGATGTACGGCACGATCTTGCGCCCGCCTACCCCTCCATGAGCGTTCATGTAGTCGACCAGGGCCGTGTAGTCATGTGGGAAGTTCCCCTGGTTCAAGTTGACGCCCAGGCTCTTCAACGCCGCCAGATCCACATACGGGATCCCCACCCGGATCGCCGACGCCGTCACGCCGCGGGCTGGCGCGCCCGAGCTGCCCGGAGTCGTCGCCGGTGACGCACCCCCGCCTCCCGAGCCACAACCCGCAGCCAGCACCGCCACGGATACCGCACCAGCCGCAAATGCCACACGCCTACGCATCGTCAACTCCCCCTTGCCCGAACTCTGCCGGACCTCGATTTACTGCTTCGTTGCTCGGCCGGACCGCGGGCGCCTTCTGGATGGGTGGACGGCGAGGGCGCCTTGGTTGCGCTCAGTTTGGCACATGGGGCTCCTGCTCACAAACCTTTGCAGGAGCTTCATACGGGGGTACTGCCTGACATAGCAGAGGAGGTATGTGGCAACGGGGGCGCTGGTATGCGAAGCTTTGCAGACCGTGCTGAACGACGACCGCCTCTTCCCCCCCGACCCGGCTACCCGTCAGATGGCGCGTGAGCTGTACGCGCACACGAGGTCACTACCGATCGTCAGCCCGCACGGGCACTGCGATCCGGCGGCGCTCGCCGACGACCTGGCGTACCCGGACCTCGCGTCGGAGCTGGTTACCAAGGATCACTACCTCCTCCGGCTGCTCTACAGCCACGGGGTGCAGCTCGAGTCGCTCGGAGTTGAGCCCCTGGACGGGTCGGCCGCCGAGACCGATGGCCGGAGGGTATGGCGGCGCTTCGCCGACCATTACCACCTCTTCCGCGGGACACCCTCCAAGCTCTGGCTGGACCACACTCTTTGTGAAGTGCTGCAGGTCCAGACGCCCCTCAGGGGCGATACCGCCGATGACGTCTACGACCAGGTCGCCGAGCGTCTAACCGGCGAAAGCTACCGACCGCAGGCGCTCTACCAGCGGTTCGGGATCGAGTTCCTGGCCACAACCGACGGCGCTCTCGACAGCCTGGACGCCCACGACCGGCTCCGGAAGTCCGGCTGGCCTGGTCGGATGGTCCCCACCTTCCGTCCCGACGACGTGGTCGACCCCGAAAGACCTGGATTCCACCAGCGGATCACCGCCCTCGGCGAGCTCACCGGGGAAGATACCTCCACCTGGACCGGCTACCTCAGCGCGCTGCGAGCTCGCCGAGCGACCTTCGTCAACGCCGGCGCCACCGCCTCCGACCACGGGCATCCAACCGCTGCGACTGCTGACCTCTCGCGCCACGACGCCGAGCGTCTGTTCCACGCGGTGACCAGGACCGGAACCAGCCCGGCCGACGCAGAGCTGTTCCGCGCCCAGATGCTCTTCGAGATGGCCTCCATGAGCGTCGACGACGGATTGGTCATGCAGCTCCATACCGGCGCCTGGCGAGACCACAACCTTGCGCTGGCCGCCCGGTTCGGGCCAGACATCGGATCGGACATCCCCCGCTCCGTGGATTACGTCGCGGCCCTCAAGCCGCTGCTCGACCGGTTCGGCAACGAGACCAGCCTCACCCTCATCGTATATACGCTCGACGAAGCCACCTACAGCCGGGAGCTCGCCCCCCTGGCCGGCCACTATCCGGCGCTGCGACTCGGACCACCGTGGTGGTTTCACGACAGCCCAGAGGGCATTCGGCGCTTCTACCAACTCGTCTCAGAGACGGCCGGCTTTGCCAACACCGTCGGCTTCAATGACGATGCCCGCTCACTTCTCACCATCCCCGCCCGCCACGACGTGGCCCGTCGCCTCAACGCGGGGCACCTCGCCGGCCTCGTGGTCGAGCACCGCCTCGCAGACCACGAAGCGCTCGACATCGCAGAGGACCTCGCCTACCGCCTGGCGCAACAAGCCTTCCGCGCCGCCCCCTAAGACCAGCCAGTCACTGCTCACATCGAGGAGACAGATGCTCCGACCGCAAGACAGCCCTACGCGCGAGACCAAGAGGCTGGATGGCCTTTGGCGGTTCGTGGTCGACTCCGACGGAGTCGGCCGAGAGCAGGAATGGTGGCGGGCCGCCCTACCCGGCACCGTGCGGATTCCGGTGCCGAGTAGCTACAACGACCTGCTCGTCGATCCCGCCGTGCATGACCACGTCGGGGACGTGTGGTACCAGAGGAGCGTCTTCATCCCGCGAGGTTGGGCCGGCCAGCGGGTGGTGGTCAGGTTCGAGGCAGCGACCCATCGTGCCGTGGTGTGGGTGGGGGACGACCGGGTGGCCGAGCACGAGGGGGGATACACGCCGTTCGAGGCGGACCTGACGGCTCTCGTCGAGCCCGGCCAGGAAGTGCGTTTGACTGTGGTGGTCAACAACGAGCTGACGTGGCAATCAATCCCACCGGGGATCGTCGAGGTGGCAGCCGACGGCCGGCGCCGGCAGCACTACTACCACGACTTCTTCAACTACGCCGGCCTCCACAGGAGCGTCTGGCTGTGCTCCACCCCTCCGACCCACCTCGCCGACGTCACCGTGGTCACCGACATCGATGCCGGCGCCGGTCTCGTGCGCTACTCGGCGGTGGTGGAGGAGGCGGGAGCGACGACTGTTGGGGTGGTCCTTCGAGATGCCCAAGGCGTCGTAGTGGCCGAAGGCAGCGGTGACGGCAGCACCTTGCGGGTAGCGGACCCCGAGCTCTGGCAACCAGGGCGCGGCTACTTGTACGACCTGCAGGTCGACGTGGTAGACGGGTCGAGGCTGGTCGACCGCTACGTGCTCCCGGTCGGGATCCGCACCGTGGAGGTCGACGGCACCAGGTTCCTCATCAACGGCAATCCTTTCTACTTCCGGGGCTTCGGGAAGCACGAAGACATCGAGGTGCACGGTCGGGGCCACGACGACGCCGCCATGGTGCATGACTTCGCCCTCCTCGGCTGGATCGGCGCGAACTCGTTTCGGACCTCCCATTACCCCTACGCGGAGGAGGTCCTGGACCACGCCGACCGCCAAGGAATCGTGGTCATCGACGAGACCGCGGCCGTCGGGCTCAACCTCGGCATCGGCGGCGGCATGTTTGGCGGCGGCTCAAGGACGACCTTCAGCGACGAGACCATCGACCGCCGCACCCAGGACGTCCACCGCCGAGCCATCGAGGAACTGGTGGCCAGGGACAAGAACCATCCGAGCGTCGTCCTGTGGAGCATCGCCAACGAGCCCGAGTCCCACACCGACGCCGCCCGCGACTACTTCCAGCCTCTGTTCGCGGCCGCCAGGCGGGCCGACCCGACCCGGCCGGTCGGGTTCGTCAACATGATGTTCGCACCTCCCGACAAGTGCACGGTGAGCGACCTCGCTGACGTGATCATGATCAACCGCTACTACGGCTGGTATTCCGAAACGGGCGACCTGGCCCTCGCCGAGCGCAACCTAGAGTCCGAGCTCCGAGCGTGGGCCGAGACCCACGCCAAGCCGATACTGATGACCGAGTACGGCGCCGACACCATGGCCGGCCTTCATTCAGCCGATGCGGCGGTGTGGAGCGAGGAGTACCAAGTGGCACTGCTCGACGTCTACCACCAGGTATTCGACCGGATCGACGCGGTGGTAGGCGAGCAGGTGTGGAACTTTGCTGACTTCGCCACCGCCCCCTCCATCATTCGAGTCGGCGGCAATCGTAAAGGCGTGTTCACCCGTGACCGGCGCCCGAAGATGGCCGCGCACGCCTTGCGGCGGCGGTGGCTCGGGCTCCCTTGACCGGGCCGGTCGACTGGCGGGTTACCAACGCGCCCAGTAGCTCCTGCCTCGACGTGCCGTCGCGCAGCATGGCCACCGCCGCCGCGCCCGCCTCGTCGGTCGGCATGCTGATGGTGGTGAGCGGAGGAGCCACCATCGCCGCCATAGGCACGTCGTCGAACCCGATTACGCTCAGGTCGTCAGGGACCCTGACTCCAAGGCGGGCCATCCCGGCGACGACACCCAGAGCCATCTGGTCGTTGAACGCGATCACCGCTGAAGCGCCGCCGCCGACGATCTCCTCCACCACGCCGACCGCAGCATCGAACACGGGCTCGGCGACGACCAGCTCAGACAGCTCCATCCCCATGGCAGCGCTGGTACGACGCACAGCGTTACGGCGCTCCCCCGCCGCCCACGACCTCGACGGACCACCTAAGTACGCCAGTCGCCGATGCCCGAGCCCGCCCAGGTGGCGCAACGCATCCGCCACCGCCGGCGCTGTCCGAAAGAGAACGGACGCATGATCACGCACCGGACGGTTGACGAACACCGCCCGCTTACCACCGAGGGCTTCCAGGCTGCGGTGCACACGCCGAGCCGAGATCACGACGAAACCGTCCACTTCCGAGGCCAACGTCCTAGCCGCTCGAAGCTCCTCCTCGGGCTGCTCCCCGGTGTCCATCAGCAACACCTGCAGGCCCACTTGGCGCGCGGCGCGCTCCACCGACCGAACCAAGGAAGCAAAATGCGGGTTGGTGATATCCGGGACGATCACTGCGAGGTTGTCGGTGCGACCGGTGATCAGACGCCGGGCCGCGCGGTTGGGGACGAACCCCAACTCCTTGACCGCCTCCTCCACTCGAGCACGGGTCGCAGGAGCAACCTTCTCAGGCAGGTTCAACGCACGCGACACGGTCGCAGGGTGGACCCCCGCACGCGCCGCGATGTCCACGATGGTGACTTCCTGGCGGTGCCGCACAGCGGCCGACCCTACACCGCCCCCTTCCTCCACCCAATAGGCAGATGAGAAGCATGCAGCGCCGCCGGCTATCGATGAGCACGTTGCCGATGGTCCGAGCGGGGACCGTGCCGACTTACGACCGGTCACCGACCCCGACGATCGCGCACCTAGGCGTAGGGGCCTTCGCCCGGGCTCACCTCGGCATCTACGCCGACGATCTCTGCCGGAACGGATGGCCCGCTCTCATCCGAGGCGTGTCGATCAAGAGCCCCAGAGCCGAGAATCAGCTCTCCGCCCAAGACGGCCTTTACACCGTCGCGGAACGTGAGCCTGACGCCGACATTCCCCTACGGGTCGTGGGTTCCATCACCTCCGCGCTGACCGGACCATCAGCCGCCGTCGACGCTCTGGCTGCCCCTACGACCACGCTCGTGACCCTTACCATCACCGAAAAGGGCTACGAGCCGGCCGATACCTCGCCGCCGACCCAGCCGGCCACTTCCGCCCTGGCAATCATCGCTTCCGCCCTGGCCCGCCGCCGCGACGCAAAGCTCCCCGGCCTCGTCATCGCTTCCCTCGACAACCTGATGCACAACGGCGATGTGCTCAGTCGTGCTGTGCTCACCCACGCCGAGCACCTCGATCCCAGCCTGCCACGTTGGGTCACCGACCACGTCGCCTTCCCCAGCTCGGTCGTCGACCGAATGGTGCCCGCCTCGACAGAGGAAGACCTGCGACAGATCACTTCCCGCCTCGGCTTGGTGGACCTGGCAGCAGTCACAACCGAGCGACACCGCACCTGGGCCATCACCGCCACCGACGGGCTGCCGCCTCTGAGCGACGTGGGCGTCGAGGTCGTGGCCGACATCGCAAATTTCGAGCGGAGGAAGCTCTGGTTGCTCAACGGCCCCCACTCCGCCCTCGCCTACTGCGGCCTCCTCGCCGGATACCGCACCATCGCCGAAGCCGCCACCCACCCCCCCACGGCCAAGTTCGTGCAGCGGCTGATCGACGACATTCTGGCAGTCGCGGACCTACCCGACACGATGCGTCCGGCACGCTTCGCCGCCGAGGCGCTACACCGCTTCAGCAATCCCAGCCTCGACCACACCTGCGTGCAGGTGGCCACCGACGGCTCCCGCAAACTACCCCAACGTCTCCTACCCGTCGTGACGGCGCGAGCTGATCGCGGCCTCGACACGACACGCCTCGCCATCGTCGTGGCCGCCTGGATCGCCGCCGCGGCCCAGATCCGCATCCAAGGGGCCACCTTGCCCGACATCAGCGATCCCCTTTCGGCGCCCATACAGTCCGCTGCACGCCGCGGAGACCTCGCTGATGTCTGCCAAGTCGCCCTGCCCAAGCAAACCTCCAGGCAGCTGCTCGCCCAGGTCCAGACCGCACTGGCTCACCTAGTCTCCAACGGACCAACTGCACTAGAGGCACGGCATCCCTGAGCATCATCGGGGGGAGCTCCGCCACCCAGTCCGCCGGCAGCGTCTGTGTGGAACCCCACGACGGCTCGTCTCATCTCTACTCGTGCACGGGGTAAGGCCGTCAGGGTTTGCGGTTGCGGCGCAGCCGGCGCAGGATCGGCATCCCCACCAGCACCGAACCGGTCGTGGAGATCATCCCGATCGCCAGATCGACCGACTTCCTCCCCTGCTTGGCCCAGTAGACATCTTCCAGGTCCAGCAGGAGGGCGAACTCGTCCACGATCAGGGCCAGGCCGGCCCCGTAGGCGGTAGCCACCACGGGGTGGCGGCGCACCCTGTCGTCGCCGCGAATCGCTACGCCGCCGACGGCGCTGATCGTGAGGATGCCCCACATGTAGTGGTGCAAGTGGATACCACCCACGCTGACATTGTGCAGCCGGCCCTTCCCTCCCTTGATGTCGTGGGTGATCATGCGCACCGTCGCGAAGGTGGCGGTGAAAGCCAGCCAACTGATGAGGGCCGACTGCTGGCGGGGATGCAGCTCCTCGTGAAATGCCTGCTTGACCTCACCGGGGGCGGGAATGGAGGACGCAGGCGCCATGACCCGATCCTCGCGCCACCAACGGAGATGCCTCAAGAACGATCGGATTCTCACCGGCCAGCGTCAGTCGGAATCCCTGCGGTGGACCCCTACCGTGCCGCCTCGTAGCAGTTGAACATCCAACGGATACCGAAGCGGTCCAGGCTGCACCCCCAATACGCCCAGGGCATCTGCTGCATGCCCGTCGACTCACTGCCGCCCTCACTCAGCGCGGCGTACAGGCGGTCCGTCTCGGCCCTGGTATCAGGCTCCAAGCAGATCGTCACGTTGTTGCCGACCCTGAGCTCGTGCCCCGCGGAGGCCAGCATGTCAGTCCCCATGAGCACGTGCCCAGCGAGGATGGGCATCTCGACGTGGGCGACGAGCTTCTTCTCGGCATCCGAGAGCGTCGGCTCTCCGGGGGTGCTCGGCATGTCACCCATACGAGCAATCTCGCCGCTGACCTGGGTGCCGAAGACGGAGCTGTAAAAGCCGAACGCCTCCTCAGTCGTCCCCATGAAGTTCAAGTAGCTGCAAACCCGGCTCATGGCTGCCCTCCCGATCGTCCC
>JAKBAM010000029.1 GCA_021809105.1 Actinomycetes bacterium | reverse complement strand
CGGGGTGGTCGTCGAGGAAGGCATCGAAGGCAGCGGGCTCGAAGGAAGTCCCGTCGTGCATCTGCAGCGCCGCCATGACCTGGTCGCCGACGGCGGGATCGGGGACGGCATAGACCGCCACCGCTCGCACGTCCGGGTGGGAGGACAGGATGCGCTCGACGGCAACCGCCGCAAAGTTCTCGCCGTCGACGCGCAGCCAGTCGTTGTTGCGCCCGGCGAAGTAGATCCATCCGTCGGCATCCCGGTAGGCCAGGTCACCCGACCAGAAAACGCCGTTGCGAAGGCGGAGCCTGTCCGCCTCGGCGTTGAGGTAATAGCCCTCGAAGCGTCGCTCCGGATGCAGCTGGACCAATTCGCCGACCGCTGCATCTTCGTTGAGGAGCGCCCCGTGAGCGTCGAGCTTGGCATCTTCGGTGCGCTGCTCGGTATCGGGATCGAGCACCTCGACACCGTCGTCGCCCTTGCCCAGGGCACCCTCGGGCATGCCTGGCTGGCGCCGGACGATTATGAGCCCTTCGGTCGAACCGTAGGAGTCCCTCACCTCGCAGCCGAAGCGGCGGGTGAATGTCGCGATATCGGCCTTCGCCGCCTCGTTGCCAACCGCCAGGCGCAGTGGGTTGTCCGCGTCGTCGGCGCGCTCGGGGGTGGCGAGGATGTAATTGAGGACCCGGCCGGTGTAGGCGACGAACGTCACCCCGTACTTACGCACGTCCGGGAGGAAGCCAGATGCCGAGAACCGCCGGCGGAGGACCACAGGAACGCCAGCGTGCAGGGCCGACGACCACCCGGTGAAGAGCGCGCTGGAGTGGAAGAGCGGCAGCGGCGGGTACACGACGTCGCCTGGCCCGATGGCGGCGATGCGGGCTACATGGTCGCCCGTCCCGGCCCAACGACCCTGGGTGCAGCGGACGGCTTTGGGCGCTCCTGTGGAACCAGACGTGAAGATCAAAAGCGCCAGATCGCTCTCTGCCACGTCAGGGAGATCGGCGGGGGGCGCCGTGTCGAGCGCCTGCGCGTGGTCCGGGCGGTCCACGACGATGGTCCGCTCGGATGCGACGGGCAGCTCCAGCCCTTCGAGCAGGGGCCGGTGCTCGTCGTCGATGACGAGCAGCTGGCAGTCCGTGTGAGTGATGAGCTGCTGCAGCTCGGCGCCGCGGTAGGTCGAGTTGATGCCGACGACGGTCATGCCGCCGAGCGCCCCCGCCGCCAGCCAGAACAGGTAGTCGGGCGTGTTGTCGAGCAGGATACCGATGTGGGGAGGCGCTGCCGGGTCCCTGAGGGCGCTCCACAGCGCGAAGCGCTGCCGGGCTTCGGTGACCAGAGCTCGCCAGCTCCACGTCTGATCCTCGAAATAGAGCGCCGGCTCGTCGCTGTCCTGGCGGGCGAGGATCTTGGCGGCGACGGTGGTCGCTGACCCGTCAGCGCTCATCGACCGGTCCCCTCAGGAGCGGCGTCGGGGTCCACGAAGGAGATCATTGGCCACCTCAACGTTTCTACGAGCTGATGTCGATGTCGGCATCGACAATGCGGCACCTCAGGCTAACATCGGCAAGCCAGGACCTCAACCCGCGAGCGGGGCCGGTCCGGCTGGCGGCGCGCCCCTGGGGCCGTGGCTGGGGGAGGGGCGTGGCGACGGTGAGCAAGGTGGCCCTAGGGTGGCGCTCGATGCAGAGCAGCGCCGTCCCGGCGACCCTCGAGGCGGTCCTGGATCCCGAATGGCTCGGCTGGGCGCTCGATGACATCGGTGACGCGGACCGCGTCGTAGGGGTGGAGGAGACGGGCTCGTCGAAGACCCTGGCCCAGAAGGTGCGGTTTCGCGTCACCGTCGAGGGCTCCGACGGGCAGAGGCGCAGCAAGGCCTACTGCGTCAAAGCCCACCTGGACGGGTCGCCCGGGTCCGATCTCGTGGCAGAGGCCCGCTTCTACCGCGATCTGGCACCGCGCCTGGAAGTGCGGATGCCCCGCCCCTACTACACCGCCGTCGACGAATCGGCGGCGCAGGCCATGGTAATCATGGACGACGTCGTCGGCGGCGGCGGCCGGTTCCTGAGCGCGCACAGTCCCTATTCTCTCGACGTCACACGAGATTCGCTGGGACAGTTGGCCCGTCTCCACGCATCGACGTGGAGCGGCGCCCGCTCCGCCGACCTCGGATGGCTCTCGCCGCGCCTGGGTGAGATGGCGGCGCTGTTCCCCCAGGACGTCCTCCAGTCACTCCTCGACGACGGTCGCTGTGCGGATGTTGCACCCGAGCTCCATGATGCCGGGACCCTGATCGAAGCCGTCCGGCGAACGGCCGCCCACGCGATCACTTGCGTGATCCACGGCGACACGCACTCGGGGAACGTCTACCTCGACCGGGACGGGAGGGCCCACTGGCTCGACTGGCAGGTCGTGCAGCTCGGCAACTGGGCTACCGACATCAGCTATCACTTGGCGACCGTGCTGGACGTAGAGACACGGCGAGCGCACGAGGCGGAGCTCCTCCGCCATTACCTCGGGGAGCTCGAGTCGCTGGGAGGGCCCGCCATCGGGTGGGAAGCGGCATGGGAGATGTACACGCTCAGCTTCTCCTACGGTTACTTTCTCTGGGCGATCACCCGGATCAGTTCGCGGGCGGTGGTGCTGGTCCACATGCCGCGCCTCGCCGCCGCGCTGGCCGACCACGACACCTTCCGCCGGCTCGGGGTGATCTGATGGCCAGGGCTGGTGCCGGCATAGTCCCCTTCAGCGTGCAGCTACCTGCTGAGGGGGTGGAGGACCTGAGACGCCGCCTTGGGAGCACCCGGTGGCCGGAGCGGGAGACCGTCGACGACTGGTCGCAGGGAGTGCCACTCGACTTTGTTCGCGATCTGGCTGAGTACTGGTGTCACGACTACGACTTCGAGGCTGCCGCGGACCGGATGAACGCGTGGCCGCAGTTCAAAACCGGCATCGACGACCTCGATATCCACTTCCTCCATGCCCGATCTCCGGAGCCGGGGGCCTTACCGTTGGTGATGTCGCACGGTTGGCCCGGCACCTTCGTCGAGTTCTTAGAAGTGGTCGCGCCCTTGACCGACCCCGCGTCATACGGGGGGGACCCAGCTGATGCCTTCCACGTCGTGTGTCCCTCGCTGCCCGGCTACGGGTTCAGCGACAAGCCGGCTACGAGGGGGCGGGGCATCCCGTGGATCGGGGAGGCGTGGGCCACTCTCATGGCCCGCCTTGGTTACGAGCGCTACGGCGCCCAGGGGGGTGACTGGGGATCGGCAGTGACATGCGTGCTCGGGGAGTCTCACCCCGAGCAGATCGTGGGTATCCATATCACGATGCCGACCGTCCCGCTGGGGCCACTGACCGGCGACAGCACCGAGGATGAGCGCAGGAACTACCAAGACTTCGAGTGGCACACCCGATGGGGGACGGGATACCAACACCAGCAGTCCACCCGTCCACAGACACTCGGGTACGGCTTGGCCGACTCCCCGGTCGGGCAGCTGGCCTGGGTCGTCGAGAAACTATGGGCGTGGACCGACTGCGACGGGGATCCCTACAACATCTTCAGCCGCGAGCAGCTACTGGACAACGCGTCGGTCTATTGGTTCACCTCCACCGGCGCCTCCTCGGCTCGGCTGTACTGGGAGAGTGCAGGCCCGATAGCGGCTGAGGGCTCGTCGATGGTTCCTGGAATGGGCGCGGTCACCGTGCCGACGGCATGTTCCATCTTCCCGAAGGAGATCCGCCGACCGTCTCGTCGGTGGGCGGAGCAACGCTTCCGAGACATCCGCTGGTGGAGCGAGCCGGCAAGGGGCGGCCACTTCGCGGCCTTCGAGCAGCCGGCCGTCTTCGTCGACGAGGTCCGCTCGGCGTTCCGGGTGCTGCGGTGATATGGCAGTAGTCAGAGACAGATCACGAATCCGAAGGAGCCAAAGGAATGCTGACCAAGGCAGCCGTATTGTTCAACCAACCGGGCAAATGGGAGGTAGCCGAGCTCGAGCTCGAGCCGCCCAGGCAGGGCGAGCTACTCATCAAGATGGCAGCTGCCGGGCTGTGCCACTCCGATGATCACATCGCCACAGGCGACCTGCCTGTGCCTTCCGTGGGATTGCCGATAGCAGGTGGCCATGAGGGCGCTGGCGTCGTGGCGGAGATCGGGCCCGACACCCCGGGATGGAAGATAGGGGACCGGATCGTGCTCACTTTCCTCCCGATGTGCGGTCTCTGCCGTTGGTGTGCGTCCGGGATGCAGAACCTTTGTGACAACGGCGCCCGGATCCTGGCCGGGGTCAGGGAGGACGGCACGCGGCGGATGACCCTCGACGGGAAGCCGGTCGGTCAAGCGGCGGGCATCGCTACATTCAGCGAATGGTCCACCGTCTCGGTCCAGTCGGTGGTGAAATGTCCCGATGACGTCTCATTGGAGGCGGCTTGCCTCACCAGCTGTGGCGTCGCCACGGGCTGGGGATCGGCGGTCCGATCAGCGGATGTCACGCCGGGGGATGTCGTGATCGTGCTGGGAACCGGCGGGATAGGCATGAATGCGGTCCAAGGTGCCGCCCTTGCCGGCGCCTCTGTCGTGATCGCGGTCGATCCCGTCGAGATGAAGCGGTCGGTGTCACCTTCTTTCGGAGCTACCCATGCCGTCGCCACCATGGAGGAAGCCACCGAGATCGCTCGGAGCTTCACCAATGGCCAGGGAGCCGATTCCTGCATCGTATGCGTAGGAGTCACTACCGGGGAACACGTCGCCCAAGCGGTCGAGTCCATCCGCAAAGCGGGAACGTGCGTCATGACCGGACTCCCCCGGGCCGCGGATGATACCAACATCCCCATCTCGATGCGCCACGTGGTGCTCTTTCAGAAGCGTATCCAGGGATCGCTCTTCGGCGCCTCCAGCCCGTCGAAAGAGATCCCAGCCTTGTTGGAGCTTTACCGGCAGGGAAGGCTCAAGCTCGATGAGCTGATCAGCCAGCGCTACAGCCTGGACACCATCAACGACGGTTTCGAAGACATGCGTTCCGGTCGGAACCTGCGAGGGATAGTCGCTTACCCCGCCTGAGGGAGAACTGCGTAGGGCGCGAGCATGCCTAGATCACGCCTGCTCGCGGACGGCGGGGACAACCTCCTCGAGGAGCCTGCGGACGATCATGTCGCCGCCGCTGTCGGCGGTGGCGGGCATGAAGATCAAATGACGGGCTCCAGCGTCGACGAAGGCCTTCACCTTCTGTGTGACCTCGCCGGGCGTCCCGGCTGCGGCTACGTTGTCGACCATCGCCCGGAAGTCCTGGTTGTACTGGCCTCCCATCGCCCTGGCCGCTTGTGCGCGGGCCGTGTCGCCGTCTGGGTCGACGTTGACGAAGACCCAGGCGTACCAACCGAAGTTGGTGAGGTCGCGGCCTTCGTCGGCGGCGATCCGGCGTATCTCACCCACGGAAGCGGCGTATCGCCGGGGGGAGTACAAGTACGGCATCCATCCGTCGCCCAGAGTTGCGGCACGCCGCATGGCCGGCTCCTTCCTCCCGGCCACCACTATCGGGGGACCGCCGGGCTGGGCAGGGGCGGGATGAACCTTGACGTCCTCCATCGAGTAGAAGCGGCCGCCATGCGAGACCGCCTTCCCTGTCCACAGCTTCCGGAGGAGCGGGATCGCCTCGTCGGTCCGCCGGCCTCGCTCGGTGATCGGGACCTGGCAGGCGCGGAACTCCTGAGGATATTCGCCGCCGACGCCGACACCGAGGACCAGCCGTCCTCCCGTGGCGTTGTCGAGATCGGCGATCTGCTTGGCCACGATCGCCGGCGGATACAGCGGCAGTAGAAGGATCGAAGTCCCGATCTTTACCCGTTCGGTGACCGCCGACAGGCGAGCCAGGTTCATCAGGGCCTCGGTCGACGGGTTTCGCGACGCGATATGACCCCCTGTCCACAGTGAGTCGATCGGCAGGCGCTCCAATTCCTGCACCCGGCCGATGTCACCGGACGTCACCAAGCCGACGGTGAAGGCGCCCTTGATCGTCGATTCCAAGTCGGCTCGTTCCTGCCTCTAGCTGACGGTCTTCCCGGGCACGTTCTGGCCGCAGATGGGATCCAGGTGCGGCACGAGATGGAAGGTCGATCCGGAGTACTGGGTGATCCAATCGCAGTTGTCCGCGCCGGAGACCGATCCGCGTCCGGCAAGAGCGAACGACGACGTGCGCCCTCCCCACAGACCCGCGGCGTTGTAATTGGTTATCCCGAGCATCGTGTTTATGAACGACGCCTGCGTCGGGTTCGAGCCACCGGCTTGCAGGCCCTTGACCAGTGCGTCGATCGACAGGTAGGCCATGTACTCGCTGATGGTTGGGTCCCCAGTCCATCCGGCATAGGTCTTCAACGCGCTGGCCATGCGTTTGGTGGCAGCTGTCTGCATCTCGAAGGGTTCGAAGCCATCCGTGAAGTAGACGCCCTGGGCGGCCTGGGCTGCCCCCGGGCCGCCCCCGGTCAGATCGCCGCCGTACCCGGTAGGCAGGAGGGCCTTGAAGCTGACCCCGAGCTGCCGCAGCTGGTTGACCAGAGCGAACGATGTCTGGGACGTGACCGCCGGATACACCGCGTTGACCCCATCGCTCTTCATGGCGAGTGCTATAGGTCCCATGTCGGTGGTCCCAATCGAAAGCTGGGTGTTGAGGTATCCGACCTTCAGGCCGGCTACCTGGGCCGATATAGCGCTGCCTTTGACATTGTCATAGGACGAGGGCTCGATGCTGTAAGCGACACCGCCGAAGTTGGTCGCGCCGAGCTGCTTGAAGATCTGCCCGAGGGTGGTCTGGACCTTGGTGTAGTCGGCATAACCGAAGACGGAGAACATGTTGCGGGCGGTGAGCCACTCCGGTCCGTCTACGTTCCCACCGATGACCGGGATCCCTGCTGAGGTCAGGTAGCTGGCGGCGGCGAACCCGACCACGGAGACCTGGATCACCGCGAACACGTGGTCCTGCTCGACGAGGGTCTTGGCGGCGGTGAGGGTTTGGGTCAGAGAGGTCCCAGTGTCGGCGGTGACGTACTTGATGTGGTAGCCCTGCTTCGTGGCCAGCCCGATACCAGCTTTGATGCCCTGCAGGGTCGTCGACCCGGTGTTGGATCCCGGGCCGGTCAGGTCGGTCAGGACCCCTATCGTGTAGGTCTTGCCGCTCGTGGCGTTGGCGGCGGGCTTGGGGGAGCTACCGCAAGCGCCAGCGACGAGTGTGGTGGCCGCCAGCGCAGCGATCACCCTTTTCGAACGGATCATCGTGTCCCCTCCCCCTAATGAATTGACATCGAGATCGTGCCACTGCCCGGTCTGCAACGCAACTCTAGGCAGGATCACGGCATCCTCGGGTACCGTCTGCAGCTTCGAGCCGTCGCTGCTATCGGGTAGCCCGGCTTCAAGTTCGTAAGGGGGCGGCGTGGCTTTCGCCGACGTAGGTGAGGTAAGGCTCTTCTACACCGACGAGGGAACCGGCGAGTGCTCGCTGCTCCTCGTCCACGGCTACGCCTGCGACTCCCACGACTGGAGCTGGCAGCTGCCGTATTTCGTCGAGCGCCACCGCGTGATTGCAGTTGACCTGCGCGGCCACGGGCGATCGAGCGCGCCCGGTGACGGCTACTCGGCGGTCACCCTGGCCGGGGACCTGGCCGGTCTCCTCAGGGCCCTGGACGCCCCCCCGGTGGTAGCTGTAGGGCACTCGCTCGGCGGAATCGTGGTCAGCGCGCTGGCCGTCGAGCACCCCGCACTGGTCGCGGGCGCCGTCTGCGTCGACCCCGCCTACTTGCTCCCCGACGAGACGGCTGGGGCCATGGAACCATTTATTGCTGCCCTGCGGGACGCCGACCCGGGCGAGCTCGTCCAGCAGCTCTTCGCCGGGCTCGATTCACCGGGGCGCGACCCGGCGGTGCGCGCCTGGCAACTGCGCCGGGCTGCCGGTGTACCTCCCCACGTGTTGCGCCAAGCGCTGGAAACGCAGGTCAAAGGACTGACGTTGGTCTCCAATAGCAGGCCCTACTTGGCCCGCCGGTCGTGCCCGGTCCTCAGCTTCTACGCGGATCCGAACAGAGTCGGCGTGGAAACAGACATCTTTCGCGATGATCGTTCGCGATCCATCGGATGGGAGGGGGCCGGGCACTGGCTGCACCAAGAGCGGCCCGCCGAGTTCAACGCGCTCGTGCAGGCCTGGATCGAGTCGCTCGGGCTCCCTGCGAGGGGATAGCGCCGCGCCCCGGGGCGGTCGGGGGCGGTCAGTCGGGGGTCAGAGGTAGCCGGTGCGGTGGCCACTTGTCCGGAGGGTCGATGTATTCGGTCCGATAGAAAGTGTGAGCGCGGAAGTCGGCGACCGTGGCGCCTTCCGGTCCGGCCCAGAACGAATACGGCGTCCCCGCATTGCGGAACACGCCTTCGCCGGCTCTCAGGATCCGGTTCCCGTGGTGGACTTCTCCCTCGAGCACTAACTCGATGTAGTCCACGTCGTGGCGATGAGTCGGAAGCAAGGTGCCCGGTGCGAACTTGATGGCAGTCAGGCTCAACCCGTCGTCATCGGGATTGGAGACGAGGACTCGCCGCTCGGCGCGCCCGGCAAAATACTCGCGTCCCCCCGCGGGCCTGCTGGCGCCCGATGGGTCCGGGTCCATCGGGG
The DNA here is from genome assembly GCA_021809105.1 of Actinomycetes bacterium. Lineage (GTDB taxonomy): Bacteria > Actinomycetota > Acidimicrobiia > Acidimicrobiales > Palsa-688 > Acidiferrimicrobium. Next base: position 27,480 of record JAKBAM010000029.1, on the reverse strand, counting down.
CCACCTTCTCGTCGTCGGAGCTTCGGCGTACGTCGAAAAATAGGGATCGACGTTTACTGGTTGTGTCAGACATTCTTTGTGCTCCCCTCGTCGCTCTAGCTCAGCTTGCCCGAACATTCGTACCGGCGGTGTCCCGGCCTGATCGAAGTACCGTGCCGCAGGTGCTCCCGGTCGGCTTGCCCTCGGCCATGACGGTGGTGCCGTTGACGATCACTCTCTCCACCCCGGTCGGGTCGGCGACGAGACGCTTTCCGCCGCCGGGAAGATCGAACGTGCTTCGGGCGGCAGACGCGTCGACCGTGGCGGGGTCGAGCAGGACCAGATCGGCGTGATAGCCGGTGGCGACGCGACCGCGGCCGGTAAGGCCGAAGAGTCGGGCAGGGACGTCGGTCATCAGCTGTACGGCCCTCTGCAGGCTGACCAGCCGGCGGCCGCGGAGCGTGTCGGCGAGGAATCGCGTGGTGTAAGGCGATCCGAGCATGCGGTCCAGGTGGGCACCCGCGTCGGACCCGCCGAGCAGCACGTCAGGGTCCTCCCAGAGCTGCCTCCGCAGATCCCAGTCGGTATCGGTGTCGGCGGCGGGAAGGGGCCAAAGGACCGTCTTCAGATCGTCGGCGGCGACGATATCCACGATGGTCGTGAAGGCGTCCTGCCCTCGCTCGGCCGCGATGTCGCCGACCAGACGGTTGCGGTAAGGCTCGTTGGCCTCGGAGACCACGTCCCCGATCAAGTACCGGCCGAACTCGGCGAGACGGCCCAGGTTCGAGCCTTGCGCTAGCTCGGCCATTCGGGATCTGGTCGCCGGATCTTGGAGGCGCCGGATCCGCTCCGGAACGTCGACGTTGAGGACGTCTCTCCAACCTGGCAGCAGCCATAGGGCGCAATAGGTGAGAAAACTCATGTTCATGTCGGCGAAGATCGGCATGGTGAGGGCCACCACCCGGCCGCCAATGTCGCGCGCCCGCCGTGAGGGGCCGAGTTGGTGCTCGATCTTTCCGGCGTCTTGCGCGTCGACGGTGAGCACGTTCCAGTTGAGCGGACGGTCGGCCGTTCGGCTCATCTCGGAGAGCAGCTGGACCTCATCCTCGCTGAACCGCCCGATGCATCCTTCGCTGATCAGCTCGAGCGACGTCCCCTCCCGCTCGCCGACGATGCCGCACAGCTCCAGCAGCTCGACCTCGTCGGCCCAGCGGCTCGGTACAGGCTGACCGTCGCCGGCGATGTGGGTCGAGGAGCGGGACGTAGACAGGCCCAACCCCCCGTCGCGGAGTGACTGGCGCAGCAAAGCGCCGATCTCCTGGCGCTCCCGGTCCGAGGCCGCGCGCGCGAAGTCCTCGCCCATCACGAAGCGCCGGAGAGCCGAGTGGCCGACCATGAATCCGGCATTCACCGCGGTCGTCCCTTCCAGCGAATCGAGGTACTCCCCAAAGGTCTGCCATGTCCACGGCACACCTTGCTCGAGGGCGTCGAGGGACATGCCCTCGACCTGGGCCATCATGCGCCGAAGGTAGTCCGCGTCGCGATCTTTGAGAGGGGCCAGGGTGAAGCCGCAGTTGCCGCCGATCACGGTGGTGACGCCGTGCCAGATCGACGGGGTGGCAAGCGGATCCCAGAACAGCTGGGCGTCGTAGTGGGTGTGGGGATCGATGAAGCCGGGGCTCACCACCAACCCGTCCGCCTCGATCACTTGTCTGGCAGGCTCGTCGAGCTTCCCGATCGCGACGACCCGGCCGCCCTCCACCGCCACATCGGCTCGGAAGGGCTCCCCTCCCAGGCCGTCAACCACCAGCCCGCCCGATATCAAGGAGTCAAACACCTTCGCCGCTCCGTCCCGTTGCTGAGTTTTGCAATGTAGAAGCCATTGGTAGTATAACGCACCCATGGCTCGTCCCGCCCTGGCCGCGACTCGAGCGGTGGCCGTCCTCGACTTCCTCGCCGCCCACGTTCGCGAGCAGCACACGCTCTCTGATTTGGCGGCGCGTCTCGACATCAACCTGGCGTCCACTCACGCGGTGCTCAACGCGCTGGCAGAGGCGGGTTATGTCGTGCGCCACCCGCGGCTGAAGAGCTACGCGCTGGGCCCTTCTGTGGTCGCCCTGGGCAGCGCGGCCTTGGAGCGCCACCCGGCCATAGACCACGCTCGGGACGAGGCCCGGCGACTGGGCGAGGAAACGCAGCTTGGGGTATCGGTGACCGCGGTCGCCGGCGACGAGATCGTGTTCCTTGCCCGAGCCGGTGAACATCGGCCGCGTGGCATCGGCGCCCAGGTCGGTGTGCGGATACCGCTCGAACCTCCGATCGGTGCGGTCTTCGTGGCGTGGCGCGACCCTGCAAAATGGTTGGCCCGATGCGCGGACCCCGACGCCATGGCCGAAGTGCTGGAGGAGGTGAGATCTCTCGGATGGGCGGTCGGTATCGAATCCGATGCCAGCCACGCTGCAGTTCGCGACACCGAGCCCATCCGTCCAAGCTCGCCGAGATCGCCGGTTGACATGGCTGCGGGACTGCGAGCCCGCTCGTACCAGGTGGTGTCCTCGCTCGAGGCCGGAACCCAGTTCGACGTGGTCATGATCGCGGCGCCCGTCTTCGACCCCTCCGGTGAGTCGCTGGTCGCGATCACCCTCGACGGCTTTCCGCCGGGATTATCTCGGGAGGAGGTCTTAGCCTATGCCGAACAGGTCAGAGACGCCGCCCTCGTGGCCACGAGGAAAAGCGGGGGACGAGCCCCCACCGAGCTAGACCTACGGCATCGGCGAGGCGCGGCCAACAAGCGGAACACCGACCGCGGCAGCCAATGAGCGAGAGACCAACCGCCCAACCACCTCGGGCCCAGGTAAGAGACAAGCTGGTCTGGACCCTGGTGCGGCCCCCGGAGGCCGGAACGAAGGAGTTCCAGGAATACGTCCTGAGCGACCTGGCCAAAGCCGCCGGGAGCTTGGTTCCCGCCACGACGGCGGTCTTCGTCGCCGCCCAGGACCCCCACGTGTTCTCCGGCGCGCTCGTCAAGGTCGGAGCAGCCGACCGGCGTGTCGATGCGGTACTCCAGATCATGTCATCGGAGGCATATGTCCCCACCGACCCCGTCAACGCTGTCCTCGGCGCGAACTGCGGCCATGTCCAGGGGTGGCGGGTGCATCAGACGCCGATCTTCGACGAGAGCGATCCCGTGGCTCCCGGAACGCAACTGCCCCACAAGCAACTGTTGTGGATCAACGAGCGCCTCGACGGCACGACGCCAGAATTTTACGACCGGAACTGGTACATCCACGCCGGGCACCTCGACGGCCGTGAAGCCGACAGCGACGAGTCCCGCCGGATTCACAAGGAGCGAGGCGAGCGGACCAAGGGCCAGTGGTACATACAGAACAGGGTGCTCGAGCCCATCACGCCGACGGCTTGGGTCGTCAACGGCATCTCCGACTACCTATCGGACGCGTTCATGCCGGGGCCGGGCGAGCGCTACGATCCCAAACTCGGGCTGGGTGAGGAGAGCTTCGACAAATGGCCGCCGCGGCTGTTCCAGGGCTACACGCACCGAGTGCTGTGAAGGTTCGATCCTCGAGGAAAGCGCGAATGACTGATAACGAGCTCTACTTCGTTCGGGAACGTCAGTTGGAGCACCCGGTTTTTGACTCCGACAATCACATGTACGAGAACACGGACGCCTTTACGAAATTCCTGCCGCCCGCGTACAAGGGCATCGTCAAGTACATCCAGGAGGGCAACCGGACCAAGCTTGCAGTCAAGGATCGGATCAGCCGCGCTATCCCGAACCCGACGTTTCAACGGGTCGCACCCCCTGGCGGTCATGACGACCCACTACAGCGTCGCTCGATCGCCGGGCTGGACGCCTTCTTCGACGTCGAGCCCCGTTACGAGCTGATGCAGGAGTTCGGAATCACCCGATCTCTGATGTGGCCGACCCTCGCCAGCGTTATCGAGCAGGCACTTCCCGAGGATCCCCTCGCCGCGCACGCCGTGTTGCACGCGCTGAACGAGTGGATGTACGAGCACTGGACCTTTGGCTACGAGGACGCGATCTTTGCCACGCCGGCGATCGGAATGGCGAGCGTGGAGCGCGCTATCGAGGAGCTCGACTGGGTGACCGACCGTGGGGCCAGGATCGTCTACATCCGTCCTGCGCCCGTGTTCGGATTCGCCGGGCCACGGTCGTTCGCCCTTCCGGAGTTCGACCCGTTCTGGGAAGCCATGCAGGAGAAGGATGTCGTCGTCGGGCTGCACAACACCGTAAACCAGCGTTATCCCGTCGACCTTGCCGAGCTCGACGCCACCCCGGAGGGCGGCGGTTACTTCGAGCGCCCCCACGGCGCGTCCGCACCTTTTCGAGCTTTGGCCACGCCTCGCTCGCAGAGCAGCGATCTCATCGCGTCGATGATCGGCCATGGCATGCTCACTCGCTTCCCGCGCCTGAAGGTCGTGATCGTCGAGCACTTCAACGAGTGGACCCGCCCGATGCTGAGGCATTTCGGCGAGGCCTACGAACGCGCACCTGGCCTGTTCGACGAAGACCCACTCGAAGTGCTGCGTCGCAACATCTGGATCCACATTTTCCGCGACCCGAACCCGGTAGAGCTCATCGGCATGCTCGGCGTGGCCAACAGCATGTTCGGCTCGGACTTCCCGCACCCCGAGGGCCTGCGCGACCCCCTCGCGTTCTCCGAGGACATCGCCTCGTTGCCGCTCGAGGACCAGCGGGCGATCATGGGCGGCAACCTCGCCCGGCTCATGAAGATCCCGTAGCGGGGCGGGGCGGGGCGGGGCGGGGCGGCGGGCGCAGCTCACCTGGCTGAGGTGAAGTGGCACGAAGCGCGGTTGGCGACCGCCGGCGACGAGCCCTCAACTGCGTCCGACCTGTCCCCACCGATCAGAGAGGCACACCTCCGGCATCGGCCAAGTCGCTCAGTGCGGTGGCCGCCGGCGATTGCCGGGGTATGACAGTGATGCTCGGGATCGCTGCGCTGGCCCCGCAACGCAGGACTGCGTCGATGGTGTGCACCAGCGCATCCGGCTCGAATACGGTCCCGGCCAGCAGGCCCCGGCTCAGCCAGGTAGGAAAGAGCTCGGTGAGGAGATCACCGTCCCAACCCGTCATGAATTGAGAGCCGGCGACACCTTCGCCGCCGGCGCAGTCGCCGACCACGACGCGCGTGAAGCCCACCTCGGGGTGCTCGGCCCGCCACGCCTCGACGAGCTTGTCCATTGCCGCCTTGGTGACCGTGTAGGAGGCGAGCCCGGGCCAGGGTGCCGTGAAGGAGGCACTCACCGTCGAGAGGTACACGACCGAGCCGTCGGACTCGACAAGGTGGGGTAGTGCCGCTGCGGTGAACAAGGCTGCGCCTGCCACGTTGGTGTCGAACGTCTTCCGCCACGCCGCAAGATCGAGGTCCTCGATACGGCGCAGGATGCCGATCCCCGGGCAGTAGACGACGCCATCGATGCCGCCGAGCACCTCGACGGCTTGCGCTACCGCGCTGCGGCAGGATGCCTCGTCGGTCACGTCGCAAGTGATGGCGTGCGCTGCCGGCCCCGCCTCCGCAGCTGCCTCGGCCAGCAACTCCTTCCGTCGAGCCAGCAGGGCGACTTCCGCGCCGCGCTTCGCCAGTCCGATGCTGATGCAGCGGCCGAGGCCCGTCGATGCGCCGACAACCAGGGTTCGCATGGGCTGTCCGTCTCTCACCGGGTCCTCCTGTGGCTGGCGAACGCATGGCGTCGCGATATGAGTAACGTGAAGTTGGGCACGCTAACACGGGCGCCCGGCGGGTGCGGGGGGCCCCGGCGCCGCTATCATCGCAGCAGCCACAACCTTGACGTCGAGGTCGACCAAGGCCCCAGACGTAGCGGAGGACACCCTCGTGAGCGCAACCTCGAGCGACAACGGGATCTACTACGATCCTTTCGACATCGATATCGACGTCGACCCTCATCCGATCTGGCGCCGGATGCGGGAGGATGCCCCGCTCTGGTTCAACGAGAAGTTCCGTTTCTTTGCCTTGAGCCGCTTCGGGGACGTGGAGCGGGCTCTGGTCGACTGGGACACGTACCGCTCCGGACGTGGTTCGACGCTCGAGGCCCTGATGGCAGAGGCGGAGATACCCCCAGGCATGATCCTGATGGAGGACCCACCAGTCCACGACGCGCACCGCAGCTTGCTGTCGCGAGTGTTCACTCCCAAGCGGATGGCGGCGATCGAGCCGAAGATCCGGGCCTTCTGTGCTCGCACGCTCGATCCGCTGGAGGGGTCTGGCCGGTTCGACTTCATCGGCGATCTGGGTGCTGTCATGCCAATGCGGACGATCGGCATGCTGCTCGGCATACCCGAGCAGGACCAGGAGGCGATTCGCGACCGGATCGACCAGGGCATGCGCATGGAGGAGGGCGACGAGTCCGTGCCCATGGCTGATTACGCCACGGCGGGATCCGAGCTCTTCACCGACTACATCGAGTGGCGCGCCAACAACCCGTCCGACGACCTCATGACAGACCTCCTCACCGCCGAGTTCGAAGACGAGGCCGGTGTTCGCCGTACCCTGACCCGCCAGGAGGTCCTAACCTACGTGTGGCTGCTCGCCGGCGCAGGCAACGAGACGACGACACGCCTGATCGGGTGGGCGGGCAAGCTTCTCGCCGAGCATCCCGATCAGCGCCGCCTAGTAGCTCAGGATCGCTCACTGCTGCCCAAGACGATCGAGGAGGTGCTGCGCTACGAGGCGCCGTCCCCGGTCCAGGCCCGGTGGGTTACCAAGAATGTCGAGCACCACGGCCAGATGGTTCCCGAGGGGAGCATCATGTTGCTGCTGAACGGGTCCGCCAACCGGGACGATCGCAAGTTCCCCGACGGAGACCTCTTCGATGTCCAGCGCCGCATCGACCATCATTTGAGCTTCGGCTACGGGATCCACTTCTGTCTGGGGGCTGCCTTGGCCCGCATCGAGGGTCGGGTGGCCCTCGACGAGGTCCTCGACCGCTTCCCTGATTGGGAGGTCGACTGGGACGGGGCGGTCCAGGCTCACACGCCGACGGTCCGCGGATGGGAGAAGCTTCCCGTCGTGACGCGCTGAGACATGAGCCGACTGCGGCTGGGGGTCACTGCCGTGCTCGGCGACGACGGCGTCGATCGTTTCACTGACACGGTGCGGTTGGCGGACTCGCTCGGCTACTACGCGTTGTGGAGTGGCGAGGCCTACGGATCCGACGCGGTGGTGCCATTGGCCTACGCGGCCGCTATCACCACGCGCATACACCTCGGCACATCGATCCTGCAGATCCCCGCCCGGACGCCGGCCATGGCGGCGATGACAGCGGCCACACTCGACACCGTGTCGGGCGGTCGCTTCTTGCTGGGGCTCGGGACTTCCGGCGCCCAGGTCGTCGAGGGATGGCACGGCCTTCCCTTCAAGAAGCCGCTGGCGATGACGCGAGAGTATGTGGCGATCGTTCGCAAGGCGCTGGCTCGGGAGGCACCACTCGTCTACGACGGTGAGGTGTACCAGGTGCCGTATCGAGGCGGCGGCGCCGCCGGCCTCGGCAAGCCACTGAAGATGATGGGCCGACCACGAACCGACATCCCGATCTACATCGCAGCCATCGGGCCCAAGAACGTCGCCCTGGCCGCCGAGATCGCCGATGGCTTCCTGCCCCACATCTGGAGCCCCACGCGCTGGAAGCGCGCCTTCGGCGATTCTCTGGCCCAGGTGGACTTCGAGCGCTTCGACGTTGCTCCCACGGTCTATGTAGCGACCGGCGATGACCTCCAGGGTTGCCGCGACACCGTCCGTCCCCTCCTCGCTCTGTACATCGGCGGCATGGGCGCACGCGGGCACAACTTCTACAACGATCTCGTCTGCCGCTATGGCTACGAGGAGGCAGCGGGGAAGATCCAGGACTTGTTCCTGGACGGCAAGCGACGAGAAGCCACTGCCGCCGTGCCGGACGCTCTCGTGGACGACGTCGCGCTGGTGGGTTCCCGCCAGCGCATTGCCGATCAGCTGGACGCCTGGCGTGAGTCACCGGCCACGACTTTGAACCTGTCCCACGCCAGCCCTGACGACCTCAGGATGCTGGCCGAGCTCGTGCTCTGAGAGACCTTGAAGGCCCGCCTCCGACCGCCGAAGCCGATTCCGGCGGACAGAGCCGCGTCCTACGTGGCCGAGGGGTATTGGGATGACCGCGGTCTTCGCGACGGCATAGAGAACGCTGCCTCCCTGTGCGCGGACGCCGTGGCGGTGACCGACAATCGCCGGACCCTCACGTGGGGCGAGCTGAGCCGGCGGGTGTCGGCGGGAGTGGCCACCTTGCGTCACCACGGGATCTCGCCCGGCGACCCCGTGTTGCTCATCGCCGGCAACTCAGCGGAAGGGCTGATCGCGTACCACAGCCTCCTTCGGGCCGGAGCGATGACGGTGGTGATGGACCGTCGCTGCGGTTCCGCGGACCTGCGTGCGGCGATGAGGGCATCGGCGGCAGGCACGGTCATTGCGCCAGCCGGCGAGCGGAAGCGCATGGAGGAAGTGCTGGCGTCCGCCTCGGTGATGGGCCTCGAGCATTTCGTGAATGCAAATGTTCCGGCCCTTCGCTTGGAGGAGTGGCTGGAGCCCGACCGCAACGAGGTGGCGATTGTGCTCTTCACCTCGGGGACCACCAGCGGGCCCAAGGGTGTGACCCACTCGATCAACACGCTCACCAGCGGAGCCAGGAACATGGCTCTGATCACCGAAACCGACTCCGACACCGTGATCTTCATGGTGAGCCCGCTGACGAGCATCACCGGGATCATGCAGATGCATCTGGCCGCCGATCAATGTGCCGCACTGGTCCTGGAGGACGCCTTCGAGCCGGACGGGTCGCTTGACCGTCTCAACCGGTCCGGAGCCACGTTTTTGGGGGGTGCGCCGGTGATAGTCGAGCGCCTGGTCAAGGCTGCTGAGGCGCGTCGTGGCTGGTCGCTCTCCCTCCGGACGCTCGGGCTGGGCGGAGCCATGCTCCCGCGCCCTCTCCTCGAGCGCGTGACGGAGGAGTACGGCATCAAGGTCGCCAGGGTCTATGGCTCCTCCGAGGCACCTAACGCGACCGGCAGCCTGCCGGAGGATGCCACGCAGCTGCGATTGGCCGATGACGGAGCCCTGATGCCTGGAACGGAGATCCGGGTTGGGTCCGCTGCGCATGCTCAGGAAGGTCTCATCCGCGGTCCCGGCGTCTTCCTCGGCTATCTGGATGACGCCAACAACGAAGAGGCGTTCGAGCACGACTGGTATCGCACCGGCGATCTCGTGGAGCTGCACGGCAACCGACTGACGGTCGTCGGCCGGCTGAAGGAGGTCGTCAACCGGAACGGCTTCAAGATCTCACTCGCCGAGATCGACGCTGCTCTTCTCGACGAGGCGGATGCAGAGGAGTGCGCCAGCTTCTCGCTGCCGGATCCCACCACTGGAGAGCGGCTGGCGGTGGCTGTGCTGCCGAAGCCCGGGAGAGCGGTGAGCTTCGAGAGTGTGGTGGGACGCCTGGGTTCTGCCGGCGTCGCGACACGCAAGCTGCCCGAGCAAGTGGTGATCTGGGACGAGCCGTTACCGCGGACGGCATCGGGCAAGATCATCCGATCACGGCTGGTCATGGATACTCCCGCGAAGCGCTCACTCCTGGCGCCGCGTCTCCTCGACCCGGCGGGGGAGTGACGAGTACCAGCAGCGGCACCCCGTAAGGATCCGGATCGGCTAAGAAGTGCCAATGACGACGGTAGCGGTGATCACGGGGGCAGGGAGCGGCATGGGGCGGGCGTGCGTGGATCGGTTACGCGATCTGGCCGATGTGCTCGTCGCGGTGGATCTGGCCGCCCCTGACATCGACGGCACAGTCGGGGTCGCATGCGACGTTTCGGATCCGGATGCGGTGGAGGCGTTGGCGGCGAGGGTTGGCGGACTCGGGGCGTTCCGGGCGCTGGCACATGCGGCCGGCATCTCACCGACGATGGGCGATGCCCGGCGGGTGTTCGAGGTGGACCTCGTCGGCACGCAACTGGTCCTCGACGCCTTCGAGGACCTCGTGGTGCCAGGATCGGCCGCGGTGTGCTTCTCTTCGTCGGCTGCGTACCAGTTCGCCCCCTACATCGATGCCGCCCAAGAGGCTCTCATAAGCGATCCCCTGGCCGCCGGGTTCCTCGACCGCGCTGTCGCCGCGGCCCCCGACAGTGGCTCTGCGTACGGGTTGGCCAAGGTCGGCGTGATCCGCGCTGCCGGGCGGGCTTCGGTCCGCTGGGGTCGCCGTGGAGGTCGGGTGAACTCCGTGGCGCCCGGATTGATCGACACCCCGATGGGGCGCCAGGAGCTGGCGCAGCAGCCGGTCATGCAGGACATGTTGGCGGGGACGCCGCTCGGGCGCTTCGGGCAGGCGGAAGAGGTAGCCGAGGCGGTCGGCTTCCTCTTGTCGGACCTGGCGTCGTTCATCTCCGGCATCGACGTGCTTGTCGACGGCGGGATGCTGCAGGGAACGGCAGCCGCTTCGCGCTGATCGCCGCTCCGCTCCGGTCAGGGCCGGTGGCCGTCGTATCGATTTGACACCGATATCGATCTATCGGGATACTGCCACGAGGATGGAGACACTGCGGCGCGGCTTGCGCCGCAGTGTCGACTCCGACCCGACGAGATGAGCTGCCGGACCAGCCGGCAGCGCGTGACACGGAAGCAAGAGGCTCAGTGTGAGACGGACGAAGTGGTTGGCAGTCTTGGCGGCCCTGATGGTCGTGGCGGGTGCTTGCGGGTCTTCCAAGTCGACGAACGCAGCAGGTCCGACCTCTTCTGGGACGGGTTCCAAGCCGTCCTACACACTTGGCATACTGACTGAGATGACCGGTCTGCTGGCGGCGGACGGCAAGGTGATACCGCCGTCGGTCAAGGCGGCGGAGGGCTACTTCAACGCCCAGGGCTACAACTTGAAGTACGTGGTGGCCGACACCGGTACTTCGCCCACCGGCGCTCTGACTGCCGCCCACCAGCTCGTCGAGCAGGATCACGTGTTTGCGGTGATCATGATCTCCGCCGTCGGGTTCTCTGCCGCCCCGTACCTTACGTCGCAGGGGATCCCCGTGATCGGCTCTTCCTCTGACGGCAACGAGTGGACCACCAGCCGCAACATGTTCTCGGTGTTCGGCACACCCAACTACAGCTCCGTACAGACCACTACCGGGGACATCCTCAAGTTGCTCGGGGCGCACAACTACAGCGCCGTCGCATACGCCATCTCACCGAGCTCGACCCAAGCGGCTGCGTCCGAAGCCGAGTCGGCACGTCTGGCCGGTATCAAGGTGGGTTATCTCGATACCAAGTTCCCCTTCGGTGACACCAACGTCGGGCCCACCGTGTTGGCCATGAAGGCCGCGGGGGTGGACAGCGCCAGCTTCCTCGTGGAGCAAGCCAGCGCGCTGGCGATCCTCCAGGGACTCAAGCAGCAGGGCGTCACTTTGAAGGCGCCGCTGATCTCCATTGGCTACGGTGGCGATCTTTTGAACTCCGGACCCGCAGCGGAGCAGGCGGCCACCGGCGCATACTTCAACGTGCCGATGGAGCCCATGGAGCTCAACACCCCGGCCACCCAGCAGTTCGCGAAGAACATGCAGACCTACGCCGGCGAGCCCCAAGACCAGATCTCGATCAACCAGTACCTCGGGTACACCTCGGTGTTCGCCTTCGTGCAAGGCCTCAAGGCCGCCGGGCCGAACCCCACCCAGGCACAGCTCATCAACGCCATGCTCGGCATCCGCAGCTTCAACGCCGCTGGCCTCTACGGCACCCACTCGGTAGGGTTTGCCATGGACCAGCGAGGGATCGGCTCAGCAGGTGCCGACAACTGCACCTTCCTGGTCCGGTGGTCAGGCAGCTCCTTCAAGCTCGTCACCGGGGCCGAGCCGATCTGCGGGAAGAACGTCACGGGCGGGTCCGCTTCGGGCAGCTCCACCTCGGCCGGCTGAGGAGAAGCCATGATCGATCTCGGTCTGAGCGGCAAGGGCGTGCTGGTATCCGGCGCCGGCCACATCCCTGAGCGGGCCGGCCATGGGCGGATGTGCTCCTTGAAGTTGGCCGAGGCCGGAGCAAGGCTGGCCTGCGTCGACATCGACGCGGGACGCGCCCGGGGGATCGCCCAGGAGATCGAGGCGGCCGGCGGCGAAGCCCTCGCAGTGGTCGCCGACATGACCGACCGGCGTCAGGCGGAGCGAGCCGTGGACGAGGCGGCCGCCGGCCTGGGGTCGATCGATGTCTGCGTCGACATCATCGGAGGCGCTCGGTGGGACCGGGCCGAGGAGTTCTCGCAGGAGGACTGGGACTGGACCATCCAAAACAACCTGAGCCAGGTCTTCTACCTGTTCCAGGCAGTCGGGAAGCAGATGGTCAAGCAGGGGACCGGGGGGTCCATGGTGGCCCTGGCGTCGGTGGACGGGATCAACGCGGCGGCGATGCACGCCCCCTACGGTGCGGCCAAGGCTGGCGTCATCTCTTTGGCCAAGACCTTCGCTCAGGAGCTGGGCCGCCACGGCATCAGGGTCAACGCGGTAGCGCCGGGAAATGTCGGCACCGGCAACGAGGACTGGCCCGACAACCAGTGGGCGGTAAACTCGGTGAACCCGCTGGCACCGCCGAGGTCTCGAGACATCGCCAACGCTGTCCTGTTCCTTTCGTCGTCCATGGCGGAGCGAGTCACCGGCCAGACGTTGATCGTCGACGGGGGGGCGGTCATTCGTGACTTGTGGGGTATGCACGAGGAAGTCGTGGCCCGCTTCCGCGGCGGCGATTACGACTAGAGCTGGACCGGTTGATCGGTTAGGGGAGGCATTAAAATGGTAAGGGTCCCGGATACGTTGGAAGAGCTGGTCTCCCCGGCGTGGCTCACCGGGGCGCTCGGGCAGTCGTATCCCGGTATCGAGGTTGCGGCGGCGACCCTCGGATCGGTCGAGAGTCGCATCTCCACCAACGCTTGCTTCCGGATCGAATGTGACGGCGGCGTGCCGACCGGGCTGCCCGCCAGCTTGTGCGCGAAAGGCTACTTTTCCGATACCGGGACTGCGGCCTACCGATCTGCCGGCGAGTCCGAGGCTCTCTTCTACCGCGACCTGGCTGCGACCATCGGTGCGCGGACGCTGCCAAGCGTCTACGCCGACGTAGACGACGCCAGCCGGCACGGAGTGGTGATCACAGAGGACATCACAGTTGCCGGAGCGCGGTTCCTCGATCCTCTCGAGCGGTACACCTCATCTCGGGTCGCGGTGAGCCTCGAGCAGTATGCCGTTATGCATGCGACCACGTGGAAGTCCGCCCAGGTGCGCTCGTCGGAATGGCTCACTTCCCGCATCTCATCCACTGCAGGTACGCGCACGGTCTCCGATATCCAGGATCAGTACGACGGGCCTCTGGGCGCTGGGATCCCCGAGGGGGCCCGGGACGCCGAGAAGCTGCTCGCGGCCTACAAGGCCCTGCCCGGCATCACCGACTCGGCCACGTCGTGGTGCCTGCTGCACGGCGACGCCCACGTGGGGAACCTCTTCGAGGATCGCACAGGACGTCCCGGTCTTCTGGACTGGCAGCTGGTACAGCGCGGACCCTGGTACTTGGATGTGGGATACCACTTAGCCTCATCGATGGGCGTCGAGGATCGACGAAGCGCGGAGCACGACCTGTTGACGCTCTATCGGGACCGGCTCGCGTCCAAGGATCTGGTTGCTCCCTCCTGGGACGAGGTCTGGTTCGGAATCTGTTGCGGGATCGTCTACGGAATGTTCCTCTGGTCGATCACCCAGAAGGTGAAGCCCCAGATAACCACGGTACTTCTCGAGCGGCTCGGTACCGCTGCCGCCGACCACGATGCCTGCGACGTGGTCCTGGCAGCCGGGATCTGAGCCCAATACCTGACTAATGGATCGCTGGATCCTGCAGCCGTCGGACTGCGACGATACGGTCTTCGCGCGGCAGCACCGGCCCAGGTTCGAGCGGCTCGTCGATTCCCAACTGGCTTAGGCCCAGCTGCGTCAGCGGGTGGATCGAGTACGTCATCTCCATGAAACGCATGTCGTCGGTGTGTCCGGCGTCGAAGAGGTGGCCTGCGACCAACAGGATCACCGCCATCTTGAAGGCCTGGAAGGCGCGGTACCAAGGCCGGTGCTCGGCCCGGATACCGGTGAGCTGCTCCCATCGAGAGACCATCTCGTCGGCCGAAAGTGCACCGGGTCTGGAAGTAAACGAGCCGGGAGTGTTCCAGAGCACCTCGGCCCAGCCGATGTCGGCGAGCGGATCCCCGATGCTCGCCATCTCCCAGTCGAGCACGGCCGTAACCTCGCCTTCCCAGAAGGCGAAGTTGCCCGGCTTGGCGTCGCCGTGGACGAGCGTCACCGATGGGCACTGCATCGGCAGCTGCTCTCGAAGCACTTGCGCCAAGTGCTCGAGCGCCGGCAGCGGCCCACGCTGGACCCGCCTCATCTCGCCTGACCACTTGGCGATCTCCTCGTCGAGATACCCACGGCCGTTGCCGATGGACTGGAGGCCGGTGGCACCCAGGTCCACCATGTGGATGGCCGCCACCTGATCAACCAGGCTTTCGCACATCCGGCGCACCCGAACAGGATCGTTCGCAATCTCGGCGGGGAGCACTCGCTCATAGACCGTGCCCGGCAGGCGTTCCATCACGTAGAACTCTTGCCCGAGTACGGTACCGGACGGTTCGAACCACAGCGCTCGCGGCGACCGCACTGACGTCGCCTCGAGACCGCGCAGCACTTCGAATTGACGCCGGAGGTCATACGGCTCCAGCAAGCCGGGAGCGGGGGGCCGGACGCGGATCACGATGTCGTTGCTGTGATCCCCTCCGTCGTCGTGCCAGTTCACCGTCAGGAAAAAGGTCTCAGCCGAATGGCCCATGGCTGCCCGGTCGAGACCCTCGACCCAAACGCGATCAGCGCCGGGAAGTTTGGTCTCGATCCAAGAGCTCAGGCGCCGCTGGATGTCCATCAGGCGTCAGCGCCAATGGCAACAACTCCGTCTACAAGCTTCATGATGGTCGTTCGCTCGCGGCGATGCGGGCATGACCCACGCAGAGCCGGACGCCGCCTTGGTCCTCGGTCCATACGTCGATGCCGACCACCCTGCGCCCGCTCTCAGTGGCCACATCGGTTACGGTCCCACCTGCAGTCACGATCTGGCCCTTGATGTTCGCGGACCGGAACTGGCAGGAGACCTCGAGGATCTCGCCCTCATCGCCGGTCCACAGGCGGAGAAGGTTGTGCAGATAGGAATATTGAAGGTTGCCCATCCCGAACGCACTGGCGTAGCCGGCCTGGCGTCCGGCCTCGTCGTCCATGTGGATCGGCACGAACTCGTCGTTGACCGCGGCGTAGCGGTTCCAGTGCTCCAATCCCGGCGACCTCCGAAAGGGGAGGAGGTCATCACCGACCCGCGCGTCGTGCACAGAGCTGGTCAATAGCGTATTTGTGTGGATCGGGAGCGCTTGACCAACGCTCCGGAGTCGTTCGTCCAGATCTCCTCGGTGGAAGTGAACAGCATCGGGCCGAGGCGTCCGGTCTTCTCTGTGTAAGAAGCGAGTGTGCTGACAGCAGTGATCACGTCCCCTGGTCGGATCCGTACCGCGTAATGCGCCTCCAGCCCACCGTTGAGCTCGAACCGGAGGTCGGGACCCCTGATGCCGAGGGTGCGCTCGATGCGCTCTGCGTCGTCGGCAACTCCCTTAGGGTCGCTCTCGGCGACCATCCAGGCGAACGGATTGAACTCCTCCGGGGCGACGATCCCCCCGTGGGATGTGGTGGCTGCGTAGGCAGCGTCCCAGAATAGGCGCGGAGAGGGGTCGGGCCAGTAGACGGCGATCGCCCACCGCCGTATATCTGACTCGCTGACGGGGAAGGACTGCCGCCGGCGGATCGTCCGACCCACGGCGGCAGCCATTTCGGAATTGACCAGTGTGCTCATGGGGACTGGCAAACCCTCACCCGTGACCAGGGACCTCGTCGAGCGTCAGGGTGTGCCGGCATCGCCGGCAATCGTAGCGCTGCTGTATGGTCGGCGATTGGCTGAAGGCAAATCTGATTGTCTGGAGAGCGATGATGGGAAACCGGTTCGAAGGCAAGGTTGCGGTTGTGACAGGGGGAGCTTCTGGGATCGGGCGACGCACGGCCGAGGCGCTGTTGGAGCAAGGCGCCCGGGTCGTGATCGGTGATCGAGACGAGGCTCTCTTGTCGGAGTGCGCCGAGCGGTTCGACCCTGCATCGTCTGCGACGGTGCGAGTAGACGTGACGTCGGAGGCAGACGTCGAGCGCCTGGTGATGACGGCAGCCCACCGCTTCGGCCGGTTGGACATCGGGGTCAACTCTGCGGGCGTCGGCACGCTGTCCTCCATCCGGGATCACGGCGTGGACAGCTGGAAGCAGGTGATCGACGTCTGCCTCACCGGTGTCTTCCTCTCCGTGAAGCATGAGCTGAAGCAGATGGCCAGCGGTGGCGGGGCGATTGTCAACATCGCATCGATCAACGCCCGCCAGCCGGCTGAGGGAATGGCTGCCTATTGCAGCGCGAAGGCTGGCGTCGAGATGCTCACCAAAGTGGCCGCCCTGGAGGCGGCCCCGCACGGCGTGCGGGTGAATGCCATCGCACCCGGGTTCGTCGAGACTCCCATGACCGCTCCGACGCGTTCGGCGGTCCGTGCCCAGTTCGTCGCCTCGATCCCGGCAGGTCGGCCCGGGAGCCCCGACGACATTGCGCGCGCCGTCCTCTTCCTCGCCGGCGAGGACGCCTCCTGGATCAGCGGGGAGACGCTCGTGGTCGACGGCGGCGAAGTGCACCGCGAGTACCCGCGTCTGCTGAGCGGGTTCTGAGATCCTCAACGTGGGTTCTCAGATCCTCAACGTGGAAGGAGCTGGAGTTCCTCCGGCGGGTACGTGCGCTCCACCGCAACGGTGAAGTCCGGGCCTCGGCGTAGGCAGTGGCCACCGTCGACGGCGATGGTTTGACCGGTGATCCAGCGTGACTCGTCGGACAGGAGGAAGCGCACCACGCTTGCGACGTCCTCCGGCTGGCCGACATCGCCGAGCGGCGTCTGGTCGACGTAGCTCCGCCAGATGGGGCCGCCGCGTTCGACACCTGCCATGACCTCGGTGGCGATGAAGCCCGGTTGGAGGGCGTTGAAGCGAACTTTCGACGCCCCGTACTCGTCGGCCGCGTTGCGGATCATCGACTCGATGCCGGCCTTGGCCACCGGGTATGCGCCGAAATAGGGATGCGTCACGTGGCCAGCGATGGACGACATCCCGACGAAGGATCCGCCGCCGCTCTCAGCAAGGCGGCCCACTCCGTGTTTGATGCACAGCAGCGTGCCTATGAGGTTTAGTCGCAGCACCCGCTCGAACTCTGACACCGCTTGCAGGTGGTACGGGGCCAGTCCGCCGCCGCCGCCGGCATTGGCGACCACCCCGTGGAGGCCCCCGCCGAAGGCCACGGCCGACTCCACCAGGCGCTCGACATCGTCCTCGTCGGTCACGTCTGCGACCACCGTGGAGACGCGGCCCCCAGCAGCTCGGATGCTGTCGGCGACCGCTGCCAGCTTGTTCTCGGTGCGGCCGCAGATCGTGACGGCCGCACCTTCCGACGCGGCCTGTCGGGCGCACGCGGCGCCGATGCCAGTCCCCCCGCCGGTGACGATCACCGATCGCCCGTCGAGTGATGATGCGGTCATCCGGTGCCTCCCGGCCTTTGGTAGTGGGTTTCAATCATTTCGGCGGGAAGCGGAGGCCGCCGTCGAGCCGGAAGATCTCGCCGTTGAGGTAGTCGTTGCGGGCGATCATTTCGACCAGTAGGGCGAACTCCTCGGGTCTGCCCATCCTCTTGGGGAATACGACGTTGGCGATGAGGGCATCCTTCAGCGCCGGTGGCGCGCTGGCGAATACCGGGGTGGCCATCGTCCCGGGGGCAATCGTGCACACCCGGATGCCCACCGGCGCCAGGTCCCGGGCCATGGGCAGCGTCATCCCGGCAATAGCGGCCTTCGCCGCTGCGTAAGCCAGCTGCCCGGTCTGTCCCTCTAGGCCGGCGAGGGAGGAGGTGTTGACAATGACGCCGCGCTGACCGTCGGCGTCGGGCTCGTTGGCGGTCATCGCGGCCGCGGCCAGGCGCGACACGTTGAAGGTCCCGAAGGCGTTGATCTCCATCGTGTACCGGAAGGTGTCCATGGGGTGCGGCGCCCCGTCGCGGGCCACGGTGCGAGATCCTCGGGTGCCGCCGCCGGCGACGTTGACCACCAGGGACAAGGGCCCGGCGGCACTGGCGGCCGCCACGGCAGCTGCCACGTCGTCGTCGTCGTTGACGTCGCCGCCCACGCCGACGGCCGGTGCCCCGAGTCCTGCCGCGGTCTCCTCGGCCCCGGCGGTGTTCCGGTCGAAGGCCACCACGGCCATGCCGAGTTCCGCCAAATGGCGAGCCGTGGCCGACCCGAGGCCGCCGGCGGCCCCTGTCACCAGAGCGGAACGCCCCTCCAGATCCACGTCAGTGCACCAGCCTTTCGGCGCCGCCCCAATAGCGAGCCCGTAGTGCCTTCTTGTCGGGCTTGCCCAGGGGGCTCAGGGGGATCGCGTCCACGATGTCCACCGACTTCGGCGCGTGGTGGGAGCCCTTCCGCTCCTTGACCAGTGCGAGCAGCGAGTCGGTGTCGAGGTGCTGGCCGGGGCGGACAACGACGACGGCCTTTACCGCCTCGCCCCACTTCTCGTCGGGTACGCCGATGACGGCCACCGCTCCGACCGCCGGGTGGGCGGAGATGACGTCCTCGACCTCTCGGGGGTAGATGTTGAAGCCGCCCGAGACGATCATGTCCTTCTTGCGGTCGACGATGGTGAGGAAACCCTGCTCGTCCTCGCTGGCGATGTCGCCGGTGTGCAGCCATCCGTACTGCAAGGTCTCGGCGGTCTCATCGGGCTTGCCCCAGTAGCCCTTCATCACTAGCGGGCCTCGGACACACAGCTCGCCCGGCTCGCCTCTGGGTACCTCGTGCCCGTCGTCGTCGAGCAAGCCGACCCGTACCCACGGGACGGGACGGCCGCACGATGCGAGCCGGGCCAGATCGTCGGGGTCGTGGTCGTCCTTGCGCAGGACGCAGACGGTTTGGGGGCACTCGGTCTGCCCGTAGAACTGGGAGAAGATCGGCCCGAGCTTGCGAATGGCCTCTTGCATGCGTACCGGCGACATCGGCGACGCGCCGTAGAACACCGTCTGCAGGCTGGAGAGGTCGGTGGAGTCCAGGTCGGGATGGTCGAGCAGGGCGTAGATCATCGACGGGACGAGCATCGTGGTGGTGATCCGCTGCTCCTCGATCGCCCTCAGCACGGCGCCGGCCTCGAAGGTTGGCAGCACCACCATCGATCCACCGCGGAGCAGCAGGGGCACGAAGAGGGAGGAGCCGGCGTGGCTGAGCGGTGTGCACACGAGGTGGCGGACCTCGCTCGGCCAGTCCCAGTCCGAGACCATGATGTGCGCCATCGCCGCACTTCCGCGGTAGGTGTTCATCACGCCCTTGGGCTTGCCGGTGGTGCCCCCCGTGTAAGCCAGAGCCGAAAGGTCCTCGGGATCCACCCGTGGCGCAGTGAGCTGGCCTGCCTGGAAGGTCGCGGCCAAGGCCACCAGGTCGTCCCCCACCCCAGCCGGGCCGTAGGAGAGGAGGCGTGTCAGGGCCGGCACCCGTTGCTGGAGCTGTTGGGCGCGCTCGGTGAACGCCGGGTCGAAGATGAGCGTCTCGATGCCCGCGTCCTCGAGGACGTAGGCGTGGTCGTCGAGCGACCCGAGTGGGTGCAGCGGCGTATTGCGGCAGCCGGTGACCATGACCGTGCCCATCGAGCAGAGCACCTCGGGCCGGTTTTTCGACAGAGTGGCCACGCCGTCGCCCTGGACGATGCCGCTGGCACGGAACGCCTGGGCGTACCGGCTGATCTCGTCACGCAGCTGGTGGGCGGTGAGTGCTTCTTCCCCGATGTAGAGGGTCGGACGGTCACCACTGCGTTCGAGCGCCGTGATCAGCAGGTCGGGGAGGTAGCGGCCTCGGTACAGGTCGCCCCCGGCCGTAGGCGAATCAGCGTCTTTCACCTGCATCAGCGGCGGGGGAAGCGGATGCGAACGCGGTCGTAGGCACGGGCGAACGTGGCCGGCATGATCTGGGGTTCGTCCGGGTCGACCAACTCCCACTCGGGCATCCGACGCAGCATCTCTTCGAACATGACCCGGATCTCCAAGCGGGCGAGCTGCGCTCCGAGGCAGAAGTGGGTGCCGAAGCCGAAGGCCACATGACGGTTGCGGGCTCTCGTGACGTCGAGGACGTCGGGTTCGCTGAAGGCTCGGGGGTCGCGGTTCGCGGCTGGGTAGAGCAAGAGCAGCTCGTCGCCTGCATGGATCTGCTGGCCGTGTAACACGTGGTCGACGGTGGCGGTCCGGCTCATGTTGAGCACCGGCGAGACCCATCGGATGAACTCGTCGATCGCCGTGGACGAGAGCAGCTCCGGGCGCTCGACGAGCATTCGGCGCTGCTCGGGCTGGAGGGCCAGCTCGCGGATCATCGACCCGATCACTGTGCGCGTCGTCTCGGCCCCGCCGTCGAGGACGAGGATCGTCTCCTCCAGCACGTGTGCGGTGTCCCAGCCCTCGGTGTGGGCCCACAACGAGATGAGGTCGTCTTGAGGATCCGCCCGCCGCTGGCGGATCAACTCGACTGTCGTCTCGTGCCATTCCTGCATCACCGGGGTCAGGTCCGGGTGCGAGACGTGGGGTGGGCCGCCGGGGGAGGTCTGGCCGGCGAGCAGCATCACCCGCTCGGACCAGTACCGGATCCGTTCCCAGAGCTCTCTCGGGTAGCCGAGGAGGTCGCCGATCATCATCGCCGGCAACCGGGAAGCGATGGCTTCGATCGCCTCGCACTCACCGTCAGTGACGACGGCGTCGAGGATCTCGGTGACGATCTCGCGTACCCGCTCCTCATGGCTGCGGACGCCCTTGGGGGTGAAGCGGCGGGACACCAGGCTGCGCTGCGCTTGGTGCGCGGGGTCGTCGAGGTTGATCATCGACCGGTCGGCCCGCTGGTCGAGGTGGGGCCTCGAACCCGGTGACGACGAATAGCGCTGCGTGTCCTTCTCGACCATGACCACATCCTCGTGGCGCGAGATGGCCCAGAGTCTCTGCACTGGGTCCCAGTAGGCCGGAGCCTCGTCGCGCAGCCAGCGGTACGCATCCCAGGGGTCCACGTAGAACTGGGGGTCGAGGACGTTGACCTCCACGGTGCTGGTCTGATCGGTGCTCATGCGTGGGCCACCCTCCGGTCCGAAGTTGCGTCGAGGCCCAGGTCGGGCCAATCGCCGGTGATGATGCTCTCCATGATCCCGTAGCCGACGGCGTCACCTTCCCTGACGCGGATGGGGGTGTCTCGGAGCTGGCCGAGCAGTCCCAAGTGCTCCTCGTCCCAGCAGTCCCGGATGTGCTCACCGTCGACGTGCAGCTTGCCGGCCCACGCACCGTGGATGTGGCCCTTCCACGAGCCGTAGCCGGCTGTCTTCAAGAAGAAGCCCGACTCGCCGAGGGCCTCGACTTCGATCATCCGTTCCTCGCCGGTGTCCATGAGCAGCCGCAGCTCACCGCCGCGGACGAAGCGGGTGCGGGGGTCGTAGCGCAGGCGGGGTTCGGCGGAGCGAACCAGATCCTGCCGGCCGCTGGCGTCGTTGACGTATGCCGAGCTGTAGTTCCAACCACCACCGGTGACGAACACGGCCGATTCGTAGTAGCTCCCGTCAGGGCGGCGGTAGAACGCCGGGCTCCACGTCATCAGGCCCTTGGAGCCGCTGGCAGCGCGCGCCGCGGACGGGGGCGCGGCCAGGTCCGGCACCGGAGAGCCGACACCCTGGCGGACGCCCCAGGAATGGTCGCGAAAGCCGAAGGCGTCCTCCGGCCCGAGCTCGATGGTCTCGCCGTCGACGGTGATGGTCCCCGTGGCCCAGCCCCCCTGGTGGTAGCGGATGACGTTGACGTCGGTGCGGCCGGTGATCTGGTTACGTACCAGGTTTCGTTCCTCGAAGAACGGCGGGGTGACGCCAGTCAGGACCAGGTCGAACGAGACCGGCTGGACCTCGTTGGGCTCCAGTCGGACCCGGACCTGGCCGAGGGGCTCCAGCACCTCGTAGTGGAGAGGGCCCACGGCGGTCTCCTCGGGACTGGCTGCCAGCTCACGGCTTGCCCGCACCGTCCACTGCTCACGGCCTCGGGAGACGCCTCCGAAGCCGTCGATGATCCCTCGATTGTGGTATCGGCCCAGCCCGAAGTCGGCCTGCAGCGATCCATCGGCCCGGGCGATCGAAACCCAGATCTTCTCGGTCCAGGAGTAGTCGGACTCCGCCACCGTGGCGAACGTTTCCACGATCTGGTGGTTGAGCCCCTCGTCGGCCCGGCGCAACGGACCGATATCTCGAATCGTCACGCTCTTCCCCTCCCTGTGGCGGACGCTACCATGACATCGATATCGAAGCAGGGGTCCGTGGGAGAGCGCAAGGCTGCCGGTGCTGGGCGCCTCTGCGCTAGAGGGAGGATGTAAGGCTTGGGTGAGAGTCCGAAGGGCAGGGCGGCGGCGGTGACCGGCGCCGGCAACGGGGTGGTGTGAGCGCACTGCCTCAGTACAACCTGGCGGCGGTGCACGAGTCGGTCGCGGCCAGGGTGCCTTCGCGTGAATGCATCGTGTTCCGCGACCGGCGACTGACTTTTGCTGACGTCACTGCGCGCTCTCGCCGACTCGCCCACGCTCTCCACGACCGGGGCCTGGGCGCCCGACCTGAGGGACGAGATGGACTGGCCAGCCATGAGTCGCACCAGGACCATCTAGCCATCCTCGCCTACAACGGCAACGAGTACCTGGAGGCGATGCTCGGATCTTTCAAGGCCCGAGTCGTGCCGGTGAACATCAACTACCGGTACGTCGCCGAGGAGCTGCACTACGTGCTCCAGGACAGCGGCGCCAAAGCCATCGTCTACCAGTCGACCTTCGCTCCCGTTCTGGCAGAGGTGCTGCCCGGCCTGCCCGAACTACAGAGCCTCTACCAGGTGGAAGACGCCTCGGGCAACGGGCTGCTCCGCGGGGCGCAGTGGTACGAGCAGGTGCTGGCGAGCGCCCCCGCCACCTTGCCGGATTGGGCGGAGGACTGGTCGCCCGACGACCTGTACCTCGTATACACCGGGGGCACCACCGGCATGCCCAAGGGCGTCCTGTGGCGACAGGCTGACGTTCACCGCACTTCCATGGGTGGCCGAAGTCCCCTCACCCGGCAACCCTGGGCCAGCTTGGACGAGCTCGGTGAGTTCGCCGCAACGAACCCGGCTCCCCACGTCGTGATGGCATCGTCCCCTTACATGCATGGTGCCGGCCACTGGACGGCATTCCTCGGCCTCAACCAGGGCTCGACTGTCGTGATCCAGGACAACGTCGAGCGTCTCGACCCGGTCGACATCTGCTCCACCATCGAGCGGGAAGGTGTTACTTACCTGCAGGTCGTCGGGGACTCCTTCGCCCGGCCGATCGTGGAGGAAATGGAGCGGGGATCCTACGACCTGTCCTGCCTCCGCTTGATCCTCTCCGGTGGGACGGCGCTGACGGCGGGCGTGAAGGAGCGAATCCTCGCCCGACTCCCCGGCACGGCGGTCCTCGAGAGCGTGGGATCTTCGGAGGGCGGAGGTCAGGCGGTGCAGATGAGCACCGCAGGGGGAGTGGTCTCGAGCGGCACCTTCTCGCCCACGGAGGGGTCGGTGGTGGTGTCCGCCGACCTCGTAGCGGTCCTGGGCAGAGGCGACGAAGAGGTTGGCTGGTTGGCTAAACGGGGTGACATTCCCCAGGGCTATCTCGGCGATGCCGAGAAGACGGCTCGAGCCTTTCCCGTCGTGGCGGGGGAGAGGATGGTCGTCCCAGGGGATAGGGCCCGGTGGAGAGCCGACGGTACGATCGAGTTGCTGGGGCGTGACTCGGCGACGATCAATTCGGGTGGAGAGAAGATCTTCGCTGAGGAAGTCGAAGCTGCGATCAGAGCACATCCCGGTGTCACCGACGTAATAGTCACCTCGCGGCCTTCAGAGCGATGGGGCCAGGAGGTGATAGCGATCGTGCATCTGCGCACCGGAGCTTCCGTCTCTGAGGAAGACCTTGCGGTGGAGGCTGCCCGCCACCTCGCCCGTTACAAGTTGCCGAAAGCCTGGGTGTTCGTCGATGCGGTTGAGCGCACCGCAGCGGGCAAAGCGGACTACCGCTGGGCTTCGAAGATGGCTGCCATGGCACCCTGACGGGCAGCCGTTACTTGCGTTACAGGGTGTAGCGTATGATGATCACCGCCCACGAGACATGAGGGAGACGCCCGATGGAATACCGCCTGCTGCTGAAGGGTGGCACCGTGGTCGACGGATCGGGTGCCCCGGGGTCTCTCGCCGACGTCCGTGTGGCGGGAGGCCGCATCGCCGAGGTCGGGGAGGACCTGGAGCCGGGGGTGGGTGAGCGGGTGATCGATGCCTCGGGCTGCTATGTGACCCCGGGTTTCATCGAGACCCACAACCACTGGGACGGTGGTGTCTGGTGGTCCCCCAACATGGAGCCGTTGCCGGGGTACGGCGTGACGACCTCGATCAACGGCAACTGCGGCTTCTCGATGGCGCCTGCGCCGGCCAACCCCGAGGACAAGCAGAATGTCATCGACATCTTCAACTTCTTCGAGGACATCCCGGAGGAGCCGATGAAAAAGATCGTCCCCTGGGACTGGAGCACGTGGAGTGAGTACCGGGCGTCGATGGTCCGCAACGTCAAGGTGCCGTTGAACTTCGCAGCTTTCTGCGGGCACATACCGCTCCGCCTGTTCGTCATGGGGCAGGAGTCGTGGGCCCGGGCTGCCACGGGGGACGAGATCGACCAGATGTGCGCCCTGCTCGATGACGCTCTCGGGGCCGGTGCCATGGGTCTGGCTTCCAACCAGCTCGACTATGACAAGTTCGACCGTCCCCTTCCGTCTCAGCTGGCCGACGACGCCGAATACAAGGCGTTGCTCGACGTCGTTGCCCGCTACGAAGGCGCGACGTTCCAGGTGATAGTCGACCACTTCATGCGGATGACCGGACCGGAGCAGACTCAGCGACTAGGTCGCCTGGCCGAAGAGGCCGGGGTCCGGATGCAGTGGGCCGGCTTGCCTACGCTCGTGTTCCAGGCTGCGGTACGCGAGCGATCAGCGGTCCTGCACGAGCGGTTCAAGGCCGAGGGCCTCGACATCTGGACAGGCTTCCATCACGTCTCGCCGACCTCGGTGATCAATTTCGGTCGTTCGTTGGTGTTCGCGCAGAATGGCAATCCGGTGTGGCAGGAGGTGGTCGACGCCGGGACCTGGGATGAGAAGAGCGCCATGCTCTCCGACCCCGCCTGGCTGGCCCGCGCCCGTGCGGCCTGGGGCAACCAGTACGCCCACTCCTACCTGCACGATCCGACGGCGCTCACCTTCCGCGAGAGTGAATCTGGCTGGGGCCCGACGGGCATCACGCTGGCCGAGTACATCGCGGACACCGGCATCGAACATCCGTCCGACGCCCTGGCGGACTGGGTGCTCAAGAACGGCGCGGAGTCGGTCATCCACAAGCGCTCCTGGGAGGTCGACGAGAAAGTCCTCCTCGACCTGCTTCGAGACCCGAGGGCGATCGGCAACATCTCCGATGCCGGAGCTCACGGCAAGCTGTTCTGCGGAGCTGGGGACAACGTGCTGCTCCTCACCGACTTCGTGCGGGACCGCAAGCTCCTCACCATCGAGGAGGCCATCCACGTCCTCACGGGCAAGCTGGCCAACTTCTTCGGCCTACATGACCGCGGCCTCATCCAGGCCGGCAAGGTCGCAGACATCACCGTGTTCAAGCTCGAAGAGATCGAGAGGAGGCCGGAGGAGAAGATCTGGGACGTGTGGGACGGTGAGGGTGGCCGGACCTACCGCTACACGCGCTCTCCGGCACCGATGCGCCTCACGCTGGTCAATGGCGTGCCGAGCTTCGACAACGGCGCCTTCACCGGGCGCTTCCCCGGCCAGTTCGTCGGCCCTGAGCGGAGCAGCGCTACGGCGGGCGCCCAGTAGCCTCCCGAGCATGGCGAGCCAGTCCGGAATTCATGTGTCGCCGGATGGAAGCGTCGATCCTCGCGTGGCGGGCCTGCTGGCGTTTCATCAGCGACGCAAGGAGGACAGCCGAGCCCGCTTGCTCGCAGCCGCAAAGAAGCAGTTTTGTGAGCGCGGATATCTCTCGGTGTCAGTCGAAGATATCGCGACCGCCGCCGGGCTGACTCGGATGACGTTCTATCGGCATTTCAGCAGCCGGGCAGATCTGGTCGCCGAGATGTTCAAGCGTGAGGTGGAGGTGGGGATGCCCCGGTTCACCTCCATCGGGACCATGGACTTCCGCGACCGTGACAGCGTTGTCCGGTGGATTACGGGCCTATTCGATGTGGACCGGGCCAACCGTCGGCTGCTGCGCGTCTTCACCCAGGCGACCGCGGACGAGGCCGATTTCACTGCCCGTGCCCAGGAGTTGATCGGTGATCTCATCCGGCGGCTCGGGGCGGCGATACCCGCCTTTGATGTCGACCCCGACCAGGTGGCCGGACGGCGTCGATGGCTGGAGGCGTGGCTGCTCGTCTACGAGATCCTCGACCAGAGCAACCACGCCGCTCTCGGGTCAGGCGTTGCGACCGACCCGATGGTGATCGACATCCTGGCGGACCGGTTCTTGCGGTTCGTCGCCGATGTGAGTCACTTGAACGGCGGGTGGAACGTCGGGTTGGGTACCTGCCAGCAGCTGCACGAGCCTACGTAGTCGTCAGCACGCCAGTAGCCGACCCCGTACGCGGCGCCGGCGGGGGCGGCGGAGAAGTCGATCGGCGCCTCGGGATACGAGAAGTCGATCGTCCCCGCCGAGTGCATGGCCGACACCAGAGTGGCGGCCCCCAGCTTGGATGAATGATCGAGGAGAGCCTGCACGAACCACAGGGAGTCGCAGGCCACACCGCCGTAGCCATCCTGCTGCTTGTAGACGGTCGGCTGTCCAGCCGCTGCGAACAGGGCGTTGCATTTCGCCGTGCCGCCCGAAGGCACGTAGCCGGGCGTGGACTGTTCGCCGCTCGCCGTGCCGGTCACTACGTCGACCGCCCCGTTGAGGTTGGCGGGGTTGGGGGCGTCCGCACCGGTGGTCTGGTTGTTGATGGTCATGGCGTTGTCGTCGAAGACATAGTGGGGTTTGTAGTTCTGCTGCTGGGCGACCTGGGTGAAGATCTCCCAATCATTGACCCCGACCTCTGATACGTCGCTGACCCCGGCGTTCTTGAACGACAACACCGCCTGCTCCATCGAGGCGGCGGTGTCCACCTGACCGGCCGGGCAGCCCAGGTTGTAGGTGACGACCTTGC
>JAKBAM010000028.1:2591-36682 GCA_021809105.1 Actinomycetes bacterium | reverse complement strand
TGCGTACCGTCCCCAGTGACTCGGCGCCATCGAGGGCGTCGCACAGGGGGATCCTGGTCGGTGTTGCCATGGCGTTGCGAGGTGTCTCGGGCAAGCCCGATGACGAGGGCATGCCAGTGCTTCCGCCTCGAAGTGTTTCACTCAGGGAATGCCGACGACCCGCCCACGGCACTTCGTGACCGAGACCGATGACCTCGCCGCCGTTGGACGAGGCGGCGAGGCGATGGCCAGGCCTGAGCCGCAGCCAACTGTTGGTGCGGCTGGCGTTGGAGGGCTATCGCTCAGCCCAGCGCGCCCATGAGGAGCGGCATCGGCGTCGGCTCGCGGCCCTGCGCAAGCACAGCGGCGCCCTTAGCGGTGCGTACGGACCCGACTACCTGCAGCAGATGTGCGAGGAATGGCCTGCAGCAGATGCGCGAGGAATGGCCAGCGTGCTCATCGCCTATCTCGAAGGTGAGGACGTGCACCATGAAGCCGGAGAAGCCCTCCTGGCGAGGGAGATCGACGACGACTTCGGCGCCAACCCGCTGACCCTTGCGGAAGTGTTCGTCGTACCGGCCCGGGATGATCGGCCGGATGAGGTCCGCCTGACCCTGCGCGAGCTGGAAGTCGAAGCGCTTCCCTTTCCGGGCGACACCGCAGTCAAGCTGGCACTTTTGCGTTCGGAGACCGGGCTGAAGATGCACGACTGCTGTGTCTTGCAGCAGGGTCGGTTACTCGCCTGCCGGGCGGCCGTGGAGACACCGCCTGATGTTCCAGATATGCCTTACCGTCCGCTACTCGTCGCAGCAGCAACGGAGGGGCGCCTGATAGACCGAGCCCCCTTACGCCGGTGCAGGTGGCTGCAGTAGGCCCGGGCGCCCTTGCCGCCCGGCCCCAAAGGTTGCTGCGGGGGTTCCCGAGCCGGCGCTGATGCTCCCGAGGCGCTGGCCTGCTCGCGCCGGTTGGGACGATCACTCCGTTGAGGATGGACTCTGTCCGACCATCCGTACGACGCACCCGTTCATCCCGGATGAGATGGCGAAGGAGTAACAGAGTTGGTTGGAGATCCACAGTCCCCGCCCGCTCAGCGAATCGGGGCTGGGCGGGTACAGGCCGGCGAAGGGATCGGACGGGCCGGGTCCGTCGTCGGTCACAGTCGCGACGACTCGCCCCGGCCCGCTCCAGACCCGGAAGGTGACCGGGGGCCGGCCATGAACGTGGGCGTTGGCGAGCACCTCGCTGACCGCGGTGACGAGCCCTTCGGCAGCGACGCCAGCGGCCGCCGCTACTCCAGCGATCGCGCGCCGGCCGCTCGACGGGGTCGCGTCGAAGAGTGTCACTTGAGGTTCGCCTGCCTCCAACGGATCGGCGGCTGTTCCCGCCCAGCCGGACAGGAAAGCTTCGGGCTCGAGGTACTCGGGGTTCGCCACGTGGTGGCCGTCGGCATCGGCGAGCAGGGAATGCACGCGGCGAACGTCGGCGAGAATGTCCTCGCTGGCGTCGCGAGTGTCGTAGGTGCACAGGGCTGAGACCGCCAGGCCGGCGAAGAGGTGGTTGCACAGCGCTTCGTAGCGGGCCCAGCCCTGCCAGGTCGACGGGTCGCCGTGGGGAAGGTCGCCCACGAGGCGTACCCGGGTAGCGCCGTCCCGCAGGTGGCCCTCGAACATGGCCTGGTTGGCGCGAAGGGCGCTGAGTGGGTGCCCGTAGTGGTCGCCTGGAACCAACACCGACACTTCGGGGGGCTGGCCGATAGCCGAGGCGAGCAGCGCGCGCTGGCTGGCCGTCAGCGCCAGGATCGTCGGCTCGCCGGCCGCCACCGCTTCCCGGACGAACGGCACGACCGTGGCGATGAAGCCGTCGTCGGAGTCGTAGATCGTCGCGGCATGGCGGAACGGCCCGCGTTCGGCGTTTGACGAGGCATCCGACAGGGTCACCGATCATCTCCAGTGGGAAGGACTACGAGGTTGGCAGGGTCGTCCAGAGGCACGCTGTCGGACGCTTCGGCCATCACACCGGATAGCGCTTCACGCAGGGCGGCAGCGTTGGCAAAAATCGATCTCCCCAATGACTCGTATCGTCGCCCGGCCAAGGTCGCGATTGATGGTTGCAAAGTCATCGGCGTATAACGGCTCGCGTCCCCCACGGTGTCGTGTTCATGCTCAGCAGCGACCAGGAGGCATCGGCGAACTCCCGGCGGTTGTACAGGCACACACGGGGTCACTGGCGGCGCCTGGCCAGCCACGACCTCGTACGGTCCAGCCGCAACCTGACGGCCGACCTCACTCCCCGCCGCGCCGAGCACTAAAAGACACCCAGGGCCGCTATCCAACCCAATGACGTCCATGACTGCGCCCCCCTTGTTCGTACCAGGTCATGAAGGCGCAAGCTGACTCCTTTGACGGCGCGCACGGCCATCACATAGCGAACCGACCCCGCATAGGCCTCGACACCGTTGTCTTTGATCTTGGCCAAGACGAGTTCGTTCTTGGCGTTGCCCAGCCCGTTGACCGTCTCGGCGTCAGGGGGATAGTCGGGGCTGCCCTCTGGAAGGTCGATGTGGCGGGACTCAAGGAACGAGCGGGTCCCGTCGGAGCGGGGCTTGCCGTCCACGTAGGTGTCGTAGTCGACCAACGCGTCGAAGGCGACGAAGGGCTCATCGCCCTCGCCGGCCCGAGCCTTCAAGAACGTGTCGAACATCTCTTTCCAGGCCGCGGCATGCACCTTCGCCGTCTCGGTCAGCACACCATCGACCTGGCCGGAGGCGCACACCCGGTGGTGGGACAACGGCGCCGGGGTCTAGCCACCGGTGTTGAGCGATACGGCTTCACGCACCAGGTCGGCCAGGGCCGCCTCGTCAATCTCCTCGCCTTCACTGATGTCGATGGCACGGCGGACCTTGCCTTCGAGGCTGGAGTTGAAGAGGCCCGAGGGGTCACGCAGCGAGGCTCCTTTGAAGAACGTCAGTTTGACCACCTTCTTGTAGGCCTCACCGGTGCAGATCCCGCCACCGTGGGACCACACCGGGGTGCCGGGGCTGGTCGCCTTGGCCCACTTCCACTCCTCGACCACGTCGGGGTCGGCGGCTTTGATGATCGACCTGACCCGCTCGAGGACCTTTCCTCGCCAGTCGTCAAGCTCGGCGATCCTCCCGTCGATCTGCTCCGATGCGTCTGTCGTCTCGTTCGCCATCCTCGTCCTTTCTGCTTGCCGCGGCCTGGGGACCAGTCTGCCCGCCGCGATCCCCGCAATCGTCTCGAGGCACCCAAAGCTCATCCTGGCCGTTACGTGGCCTTTCCACGCTCTCAACGGCCCATGCTGATGCCAGCCCCTCGTTCTGGTCCAACTATGCTCCGCAAATTGTGCGACGGGGCTGTACGAGGATCGCTCTGGGTGTGGTAGCGCTGGTCGCCGCTGGTTGTGGCTCGCAGAGCGGCTCGGGAGCCGGTAACCGCTCTGTTGGCGCCTCTGGCCACGCTCCCACCGCGGGGCGTCCTTCCAGCACCACGACCGCCACGTCGGCATCCACCGTGGCCACCCCGACTTGGATCACGCTGCCTGACAGCAACCCGGCGGACAACCAAAGCAACGGGGTGGCTCTCCTCATCGAGTCATCTGGTGGGCCCCTCGACGTCTACGGACTGACACCCGGCGGGTTCACCACACAGCTCACGCTGTCCATCCCCGGCGCCCAGATCGCGTACACCGCTGGCAGCGCGCAGCCACCATCGGAGACGGTCGGTACGTTCCCGGTCCTCACGGCCCCGACCGCCACACACCCTTATGGGACCGTCGTTGTCGTCGCCAGCGGCACCGTCACCCAGCAGGGACTGACCCCGGCCTCCACCATCGAGGCCCTGCAAGTCTACGACCCCCGGACCGGCAGCCGACTGTCCAGCATCCCGCTGCATCTGCCGCCCTCGGCCTCGCAGTTCGAGCCCGAGCAGGTCACTTCAACCGCAGTGGCCGGGATGCTCACCGAGCAGGACTCGTCCGGCCACACGACCGGATTCGTGCCGGCGGGGTTCTCGCTCGCCGACGCCCACCTCCTATGGAGCGGCCAGCCGGTGCCAGCGTCCGCCGGATCCAACGGGGGCCTCCTGTTCGTCTACCCCGACAACTCGGGCCAGGTGAACATCTCGGGCGGTCCCTCGGGTACCGATGAGTCGTCCTGTCAGATACGGGCTATCGACGCCACGAGCGGTCGCGTTCTCTACACCGTCTCGACGGCCACCTTCGGCTCGACGGACCCGTCGCAGTGCTTTGACCAGCAAGTCCCGGCCAGCTCTTACGGCCCCTCGAACATTACCGCCGTCAGATATGGCGTTCCCACGCCGGACCCTGCCACGACCGGCTGCGGATCGTGGCTGTTCGATACCAGAACCGGCGCCCCGCTGCCTTCACCGCCGGTCGCCCCGGGAACCTGCAGCTCTTCCTACGACGAGACCACCGGGCTAGTAGCCATCCAGGAGCTTGGAACCTCGCCTGACCTCACCTCGCCGACTGGGCCGGTGGTGGTCTTCCGGCCCGGAACGAACACGGTCGTGCGAACCTTGAACCAGCAGACGGTGAGCGGCGTGGGCTTCTCGTTGGTGTCCGCCTGCGACGGCCAGCTCCTCGGGACGACGTCGAGCCAAGACCTCACGGTTGACGAGGCGACCGGGAAGACCACGACGCTGTCGTGGAAGGCCGCTCCCACCGATTGCGGGCACGGCTGGGCGCTCGCAGAAGGACTCGCCACCACGGGCAACAACCCGGAGTACCTCTACCGCGGTGCGCCGCCAGTCCTGCAGGAGCTCGCCGGGGAGCCGTGACCGGCCGAGTCGTACGACACCATGGAACCGGACCGGCCAGGTCGGCGCCGAAGGCTGCGGGCGACACCGCAGGGTCGGCCGTGAGACGGTCCACCGACGAAGACGGTCGTTCCCTCCGCCGGGCGTCGAGCACTCAGGGGCTGTCGCGACCCGCCCTATCTCACCCACGAGGCTCAAGCTGAATGACATTGACCGGCAGAGAGGTAAATCGAGTGCCCTTGACAAAAATTACATCGGCTCTCCAGGGCCGAGTACGGCAATGGAGGGCGGCGGGGCCTTAACAGTTATTGGCCTTTTAAATGGCTGGATGCGGTAGTTCATCGTCAGTCGCCGGCCGCGCCAGCAACACCACCGGGGTGTCTAGCACCACCGCCTCCACGTCGCCACCGTCGTCTGTAGCCGCTGTGCCGACATGGAGGACGATCTCTGGCCATGTCGTCGCTGCCAGCACGACGGCGATACTGGTTAGCCCTCCCCAGTCGAGCACATGGAAGCTGATGGGGACCTCGGGCGGGTCTTCTCGCAGCCCGTCGCCGGGAGTTTCTGGGAGGACACTTACTTGTTTGGCTCAAAACTACACATGTAGTGCTTCTGCATCCCTTATCGAGCCGTCGGCCACCCACCCCGAGGGACAGACCGGCTTTTAGGCGTCGGTCGTTGGCGGACCATTCCTGCTCGGCTCCGGACCGCCCTGTGCGAACGTGATCGCTGCTTCGTGGTCCCCGGCTGCCAGGCTGACCGGCATTTGGAGATCCACCATCTCGACCCGATCGGCCATGGTGGGCCTACCAGCCTGGCTAATACGTGCCGGGTCTGTTCGTTCCATCACGATCAGAGCACCTATCGAGGGACTGCTCTTGGCGGCACCCATCCCTCCTGGCAATATCGGCCGCCACCCTCCGGCCCCACCTGACCGTGCCTCCCGAATGCATGTCGGACAGTGCCGATCCTTGCCGGGTGGGCCCTATCGGCGCGCCCTGCCACACGACCCAACCGACGGCCAGAACCAGCCGACGGCAGCCGGGGAGCGCGGAACGCTAGAACTCGACACCCGAGTCCGGTGCGCCCCGTCACCAATCGCCAGCTGTGCCAGTCGCCAGCCGTCCGGGCAGTCACCGCCGGCCATCCTGGTACAAGAAGCCCCTCGGGGCTTCTTGGAAGAGCCTTGGCCGTTCTCTCGTGGCAGTCCACGCCAGGGACGGGCACCGCGGTCGTGTCCGCGGTCGGGGGGTGGGCCCCTCCTCGAAACCCCTGCCTCGCCGTCGCGCCACATCTCAGAACTCGACGACGGGGTGACCCGTCGGTCTGGGGTCCTGCGCCGCGGTCACCGGGGCTACCCGAGTTTGGCTCGATCCAGATCGAATCGCTGAGGAACCTCCCGCGCCTCGGGCTCCGCTCCCTGGACGTCGAAGAGGACGCGGAAGCGTCGCGGCGCCTGTCGGCTCGGCTCTCAGTTGATCCCCAGGCCTATGGCGATGGCCAAGGCCCGGTCGAAAGTCATCAGCCGGGCGGTCCCAGTTGGCCACGACGACGGGCGAGCACCGATTGGGAAGCGTGAAGAGGTTGGCGCAGTTCACGGGGGCCGGTCTGCCCGCCGCCTGAGGGGTGCTTGGAGAAACCAATAAGCCCGCCACCGGGCGCGTGGCGAGAAGGAGCTGGGATCGGTACGTTGCTCAACAGCTAAGCATCACCACCGAGTCCCGCTCGCCGAAACCGGTGGCCAAGAGCCCCTGCCGTACGGGTGGCGTCGACTAGCGCTGGCCAGGGGGGTCGCAGTTCCTGAGCGACGTCGGAGCACATCCAGTGCTACGGCTAGATCGGGTCAGCGGCGAGGCACGAACCTGCCCTCACCAAGTCGACATCCGGATCCGGGCAATCCGCAGATAGGAGATCAAAAATGAACGTGGGTATCCTGCTCGTCTTCCAGAACTGGCTGGAGGGGGTGACTGACGAAGAGGTGTTCAAGAGGGAGCTGGAGTTCGGCGTCATCGCCGAGGAGTACGGCTTCGACTCCGTTTGGTCGGCAGAGCACCATTTCGACGACTACTCGATGTGCCCGGACAACCTGCAGATCATGGCCTACCTGGCCGCTCGCACGAAGAACATCAAGCTGGGTACGGGGGCGGTGATCCTGCCCTGGAACGACCCGCTGCGCGTGGTCGAGAAGGCGACCATGCTCGACATGATGTCGAACGGCAGGGTGCTTCTCGGGATGGGCCGCGGCCTGGCCAAGATGGAGTACGAGGGCTTCCGGATCGACATGAACGAGTCCCGGCAGCGCTTCGACGAGGCGGCACCCATGATCATGAGGGGCCTGCGCGACGGCTACGTGGAAAACGACGGCCCGATGTACCCCCAGCCCAGGGTCACTGTACGCCCCGGGGCGAACAGTGGCCGCAGCTGGGACGGGCGGCTCTTCGGCGTTGCCATGTCGCCCGACTCGATCCCGGCAGTGGCCAAGCTCGGCGTGCAGCTGATGACTTTCATGCAGTACCCGTTCGAGACGCACGTTGAGGCCATCGAGCGGTGGAGAGGGCTGCACCGCGAGGAGCACGGCACGGAGCCGGGTCCCCCGCTCCTGCAGGACTTCATCTACTGTCATGAGGACGCCGACGAAGCCAAGCGCATAGCCACTGAGCACATCTCGCGCTATTTCCTGTCGGTCATCCGCCACTACGACTTCGCCGGATCGCACTGGCGTGACACCAAGGGCTACGAGGCCTACCAGGTGGGTGCCGACATGATCCGCGAGGCCGGCATGGAGGCCGCCGCGGGCGCCTACGTCGATGCCAACGTCTACGGTACGCCGGAGCAGATCGTCGAGAAGTACGCCGAGCGCCGTGAGATGGTCGGGGACTTCCTGGCCAACGGTGCCTTCGCTTTCGGTGGTCTGGCGCTCGACAAGGCAGAGGCCAGCCTGCGGCTCTTCGGCGAGAAGGTCGTTCCCGAGCTCCACAAGATGAAGAGCGGGGTCGCGGCCGGCGTGTGACCTGCCGGACCGGTGCCGGCGCCTGACCCCTGGGGCGCCGGCACCGGCAGCGACTGGGTCGCCTCCGGAGCATGCGTCACCGGCCGTGGCCGTGCAGCGTCCCCGGCGCCGGCGCTATGCTCCGCGCAGCTGTCTGACCTGTCGGGTCCCCGGAGGGATGGGACCGGTCCCGAAGGCGCACGGAAGGGGACCGGGACGTACTGAGGGGGATGGAAGGCATGCTCACAGCTCCAGTAGCGGTAGCGGAGGTGGCCACCGGCGAGGTCGCCGGGGGGCTGGGCGGCGTAGAGCGCTATGTCGAGATCCTGGACGCCTTCAAGGAGGTCGCCAGGGTCGCGTCCGGCGTCGGCACGCCCGACCGCCTCGACCGGCTGCTCAAGCTGGTCGGCCAGCGTATATGCGAGTTGATCTCGGTCCGGCGCTGCTCGGTCTACCTGAGTACCGAAGACGGGACCGGTCTGTTCCGCGGCAGGGCTGGCTATTGCACGCTCGAAGAGATCGACAGCCGGGTCCGCAGGCTCGTGTCCGGCGTCGAGGGCGACGACTTCACCCACCAAATCGTGGAGTACAAGCGGCCAGTCCTGGTCACAGACGCCTGCCACGACCCTCGTACGATTCGCCGCACGATGCAGCAGTGGGGTGTGCGCGACATGCTCGGCGTTCCTTTGGTCGTGGCCGAAGACGTCATCGGAATCATTTATATCGACAACCTGGGAAACGAGCACCAGTACACCGAAGAGGAAATCCAGGTCACCCAGACGTTCGCCAGCCTGGCGGCGTTGGCCATCCGTCAGGCGTCGTTGTTCTCTCGCCTGTATCACCGTGCCGCGGTCATCGACCAGCAGCGCCGGAGCCTCCACCAGGTGGCCGCGGCCCACGAGCGCCTCACCCACGCAGTCCTATCGGGGATGGACCTGGATGCCATCGTAGAGATGGTCGCCACCATCCTCGGCAAGCCCGTGCTGGCCTTCAACGACCGATTCGAGTTGATGGCCAAAGGCGCTCCCGCGTCGATCGACATCGAGGCCACGGTGCAGGCAGGTGGAGTCGTGCGCGACCCGGTCAAGCTGGCTTCGATTTGGCGGTCGGTCGACCCGGCGAGCCCCTCGGTCATGATCCCGCCCTCCGCCGACGCTGGCGGCGGCTTCTCCTGGCGCCAGCTTGTTTGCCCGATGGTCGTCGATGGCCGCACCGCTGGATACCTCGCCGTGTTCGAGGTGGGATCCCCGTTCGGGACGATTGACGCCAAGGTGGGTGAACAGGGGGCCACGGTGCTCACCTTGAAGCTCCTCAATGAGTTCCGCCAGATCGAGGAGCGAGAGCAGGCCGGCGAAGAGTTCCTGAGCGACCTCCTCGACGGCCGACGCGACCTCGTCTTGCTGAGGCGCCGCGCCCGGGTCCTCGGCTTGGACCTCGACCAGCCCCATGTGCTGGTGCGAGTCGGCGTAGCGACCGACGAGACGGTCGCTCCAGGGGCCAAGGTCGACCGGCGCAACGACCTGGACAAGCGCATGGCACGCGAGCTCGGGCTACGAGACGTCATCGCCGCCCGAGTGCCGGCGGCCCACGTACTGCTGGTGCCGCTGAGCGGTGACAACGAAATGGCCGCGGTCAGGCGAGTTCGCACTGCGCTCCTGACCGCCACGTCGGCGTCGCCCGCTCAGAAGGGCGTCGCTGCAGTCATCTCGACGGTGTGCCGGAACACCGAGGAGTATCCGCGAGCCAACAGAGAGATCCGCTCCCTATTCGAGACGCTGGAGCAGCTCGGGCACGGCGGGCGAGTGGTCATGGCGGCAGAGCTCGGAGTGTTCCGCCTGCTGGCGATGTCGACCCCGCACCAAGACGCCGTGACCTTTGCACGCGACCTCCTCGCCCCCCTGCTGGCCTATGACGACGCAGCCGGGGCGGCTCTCGCCGACACTCTCAGGGCATTTCTCGAGCACGGATGCCAGATTCGGACCACGGCCAAGGCCCTGGGCGTGCACGAGAACACCATCCGCTACCGCCTGAGCAGGATCCGGGAGATATCGTCGTTCGATCCGGCGCAGATCGGCAGCCTGCTCGACCTGCGCTTCGCTTTCCAGATCCTGGAGTTCTGCGGTGCGCTGGATCCCCCACGCACGGAGGGCGAGGCGGTGGACCCGTCCGGGCTGCTTTTGGGAGAGTCCACAAAGGCGCTGGGCCCAGCAGGCGCGGCCGCCCCCGATCCCGCTGAAGAATAGGCCGCTCACGCGCGAAACCCAAGGAGGTGGCCGGTGGCACGTCTGGTCGTTGAGGCTGATCGAGAGATCTACTACGAGCGCTATAACATCGGGGGCGGCCGACCCGTGATGCTGATCCACGGATGGGGCATGAGCGTGCGGTTGTGGGACTCGGTCCTACCGGCGCTCTTGGCTAACGGCAACGAGGTCGTGTCGTTCGATCACCGGTGCTGCGGGTCGTCGGACAAGGACTTCGACGACGTGTCGATCGATGCCATCGCCGCCGACGCCGTGCGCCTCGCCACCAAACTCGACCTTCGGGGCATCGCCGTGAACGGATGGTCGCTCGGCGGGGCAGTGGCGGTGGCCGCCGCTGCCGGCCTGGGCGACCGCGCCGCCTGCCTGGTGTCGACCGGAGGCGCCACCCCCCGCTACGTCAAGGGAGATGGCTGGGATCACGGCGGAACGCTCGACGTGGTACAGCAGACGATCGGCGCACTGCGCACCGGTCGTGCCGGCTTCCTCCACGCCCTGGCCGAAGGCGTTTGTCACGCCGACGTGGGCGCTTCCGTGGTCGAGTGGATGTGGCAGATCTTCATGCAGGCCAGCCCCAGGGCGGACGAGTCCCTGCTCAACCTGGCCGAGATCGACCAACGCGGCACCGTCGAAGGACTGCAGATCCCGGCCCTGGTCATGTGCGGCGACCACGACGCCATCGTGGACCCCGAGATCGGGGCCGCCTGCGCGCGCATGTTCGCCGATGGCAAATTGGTGAGGTTCGCGGGAAGCGGGCATGCTCCCTTCCTCGAAGAGCAGGACAAGTACTGCTCAGAGCTGGTCGACTTCATCAACTCGATCGGCTGACCCCGCAGCCAACCACCTTGATCACACCTGTACGGAGGTATTGCTGTGGAACCCGACAAGCTAAGCGCAATCGTCGACCGGACTGAGATCGTGGACGTGATGACCCGATACTCCACGGCGCTCGATTCGCGGCGGTGGGATCTGCTCGAGGAGGTCTTTGCCCCCGACGGAGTGGCTGAGTTCGGCAGTCTGGGGGGCCGTCACGAGGGGCCGGGCGCCATCGCCGCCTTCGTGCAGACGGTCCTGGGCGGCCTCGATGCCAGCCAGCACCTGCTCGGCAATCAGGTCGTCCGCCTGGATGGGGACCGGGCCGACGCCACCTGTTACTTCCAGGCCCAGCACATGCTGGTCAGCGCCAATGGCGGCAACACCTACCTGGTCGGGGGCACCTACGACGACGAGTTCGTCCGCACGCCGTCGGGCTGGCGCATAGCGCTCCGCCGCCTGACACCGACATGGTACGACGGGAACGCCGGTGTCTTTGTCGAGGCGGCCGGCCGCCTCGCCGAGCAACAAGCCTGATCCCGATGGTGCCTGACGGCAGCGGGGAGGACGGCGACCCGCACGCCGGGCTCCGGGTCTGGTTGCTCGAGCACGCGTCGACCGGGCCCGTAGAGCGCATCGAACAACTGGTAGGTGGCAACTCCAATGCCACCTACCAGGTGGTGGCGCAGGGGGGCAGGTTCATCGTTCGCCGGCCGCCGCTGCACGCGATGTCCGCCTCGGCGCACAGTATGGACCGTGAGCACCGGGTGCTCTGCGCTCTCGCTGGCACGGACGTGCCTGTGCCTGCGGCCCTGGCCATATGTACCGACCCGACGGTGTTCGGGGCCCCCTTCGTCGTCATGAGCGAAGTCCTGGGAGTGCCGCTCAGTGACCATCTCCCCGAGACTTACGGACCCGATGCCGTGACGAGGCTCGGTCATCAAATGGTCGACGCGTTGGCATCGCTCCACGGCGTTGACTGGGAGGCGGCGGGCCTGACGGGGTTCGGCCGACCATCGGGATTCCTGGAAAGGCAGGTGACGCGATGGCGTTCGCAGTTCCAGAGCTACGCCGTACGGGACCTGCCGGTCTTCGAGGCCGTCGCCGGATGGCTCGAGCAGAACCTGCCCGCGGCACCGCAACGCCCCGGCCTCCTCCACGGAGACTTCCACCTGGACAACTGTCTGTGGTCCACCGAAGCGCCCGAGCTCATGGCCGTGATCGACTGGGAGCTGTCTACCATCGGCGACCCGCTCGTGGATCTCGGCTTGTGCTTGGCACTCTGGGGCCATCGCCCAGTGCCGGTGCCGGCGCTGGCACGCATCCAGGCTGTGTCCCGAGTCCCGGGCGCACCGAGCGTGGAAGAGCTTGCCGAGCGATACGCGCAGCGGGCCGGGCGCCCAGTCACTCATCTACCGTTTTACCGGGTGCTGGCCCTCTGGAAGCTGGCAGCAATCCTCGAGGGCGCCTACGCCCAGCATGTCGGTGGCCAGCTCGACAGTGAGTACGCGCGGAGCCTGCGAGCCGATGTGCCGACCCTGCTCGACGAGGCGGCGGCACACGCTGGGGTCGCTGCGCCCTGATCCCCGCGCAGTTCCACTGGCCCTGCTCTGTCCGTGGCCCTAGGTGCCTTGCGCCGGCTGGGCTCGGCTCCTGCCTAAGGCCAGATGACCCGGAACGGCTCCGTGACCATGCCGGCGGAACTGGACAGAGCGGTCTCGGCGGCGAGAACACGGGCCAGTTCCTCACCTGGCGCGGAGCACCAAGCGCTGTCGTAGGCCGCCATCGACGGCCACGACAGCTCTACTACGGCGTCGAACGGCTGGTCCGCCTGGTAAAGATCGCCCGTAGACAAGGCGATCGAAAGCCCTTCGATGCCGGGAAGTGCTAGCGCCGCGTCGGCCAGGACGGCAGGCGGCCAGGGGCTGTCCGATTGCGGGCTCGCCAGTAGCAGCATCACCTTGACCTCCGGCGTGTCAGCCGAGAGGACGGGGCCACGCTGGAGAACCTGCTCATCGCAGAACATGAACGAGAGCCGGCTCTGGTCAATGAAGTTGGGTTCGTCAGCGCCGGCGCCGTTTATGTAGTTCGGGTCGTCACCCATACCGGCGGCGGTCGCCAAGTCGTCGAACCAAACCTCGGCGATGCCCTCATATTCTGCCTCGGGCAAGCCGGCCGGGGCGGACCGCAGGGCGTGGCTCTGTACGTAACGCCGGATGGTGGTGATCCTCGTGGCCAGCGGCGCGTGGACGTCGCGCCAGTGGCTGTGAAACTTCTCGACCGCCACGTCGGGACGGCGGGGGATGAGGGCATACACCTTGACCACGGCGTCCTCCTAGTGGGTCACGCGTCCAGGTCCCGCCACCGTAGGACGGGCTGGTCCCCCGATGACGCCCTGGCCGAATGCCTCTTGGCGATGACGACAAACGTCCGGGTGATGAGGTTTGCCTCGAAGTCGCTGCCCGGATGCAATAGGGGAGCTTACTTCCACGCAGTCGGTCGAGACCGGAGGTGCCGATGCACAGCGCGCTCGCGCCACCGGGATGGCGCGCTGACGCTTACAACCGCCAGGCCAATCGCATTCGCTGGCCCGGGCGCCCGGCCCCGTGCGGCTGTGTCACTGCCTGGCTGGCTCGCGCGCCTGCGAGCGCCGTCTGGATGACACCTGGTTTCGCCTGCCGTGGGGGGCGCGAACAGAGCGAGGGAATGGAAGCTGTGCCAAATGAAATAGTGATGAGGTCGACGGCGGCCCGGCCGCAGCATCACTGCCGACGCCTAGCGAGGCGGCCGTGACCCAGGACTTGAAGCGACTCAGCGGTGGAGGGGTGGTCGATGTCCCCGCCGCGCTCTACATCGCGCGCGCCGCGCTCGGGCCGCAGGTCGAGGATGTGTCCGACGTCCGGCGCTTGACCGGCGGCGCCTCGCGCGAAACCTGGTCCTTCGACGCTCGCTGCGCCCGCGGACCCTCGATCGGGCTCATCTTGCAGGTGGAGCGCGCCGCCGCCGTCAACGGTGGAGGCACGATGGCGCTCGAAGCGGCCGCCCAGCGGGCGGCACGTGTCGCCGGCGTGCCGGTGCCCAAGGTGCTACTGGAAGGTGACGGCGAGCCGCTCGGCCGGCCCTTCCTGCTCCTGGACCGCTTGGTCGGCGAGACGATTCCCCGGCGCGTGCTGCGTTCGGCTGAGCTGAGCCTGGCCCGCCGGAGATTCGCCGGCGAGTCTGGCCTGCTGCTCGGACGGATCCAT
Organism: Actinomycetes bacterium; assembly: GCA_021809105.1. Lineage (GTDB taxonomy): Bacteria > Actinomycetota > Acidimicrobiia > Acidimicrobiales > Palsa-688 > Acidiferrimicrobium. Next base: position 22,605 of record JAKBAM010000028.1, on the reverse strand, counting down.
ACCATCAGACCCGACGACGTCCCGGGCATCGATTTCTCGGACCCAGTCGAGCGTTACGCGGATGCCCTGCATCGGTTGCCGGCCGCCTACCCTGCGCTGGAGCTGGCCTTTCGATGGCTCGACCAGCATCGACTTGCGCCTGCCGCTCCCGTAGTGCTCCACGGGGACTTCCGTCTCGGGAACCTGCTGTTCGGGCCTAAGGGAATCAGCGGTGTGCTCGACTGGGAGCTGTGCCACATGGGAGACCCCGCTGAGGACCTCGCGTGGCTTTGCGTGCGATCCTGGCGATTCGGTTCGGTGCTGCCCGTCGGCGGTCTGGCCCAGCGCGCGGACTTGTATCAGGCTTACGAGGACAGGACGGGGCGGGCCGTGGACCCAGAGCGGATCCACTGGTGGGAGGTGTTCGGCAACGTGAAGTGGGCGGTGATCTGCGCGCTGCAAGCCCAGGCTCATCGCGATGGCCACGTGCGGTCGGTCGAGCTCTTGACTCTCGGCCGAAGGGTGGCAGAGGTGGAACGCGAGCTGCTCGGTCTGATGCGGTGAGAGAGGGTGAGGAGATGCCATACGGTCCACCGGCAATGCGAGAGCTGATCGTCGGCGTCCGGGAGTTCCTCACCGAGGAGGTCGTCCCGACGGTGGAGGAGCCCCTGCGTTACCACGTCCGCGTAGCCATTGGCGCGTTGGCCCTGGTTGTGCGCGAGCTGGAACTTGCATCCTCCTACACCCACGCCCACGGTGAGCGGCTGCGCTCCCTGGGGCTGAGCTCCGACGCAGAACTGGCCCAGGCGATTCGCGCCGGGATGTTCGACGACCGCTTTCACGCTCTGCGCCGGATGTTGACAACCGACGCGACCGAGCGCGTCGCGGTGTCGAACCCGACGGAGTTGGTGGCCAGGAACGACGGCTGAAGGGCGGCGAACCCACATGCTCGACCCCCTCGAGGGCCGCCAGTTTGGTTGGGGAAACGGACAACGCCATCGGCGCACTCGCTACCGGGCGACGCCCAGATCCAAGAGTATGGGTGTCGATAGCGGCGGCATCGAAGATCTCGATAGCGGCTATTTGCTTCGGAGGAGGATCTCACTATGCGTTTAGAGGGCAAGGTCGCCATCATCACGGGCGCGGCCCAAGGCATCGGGCAGGGCTGCGCCCTCCGCATGGCGGCGGAGGGAGCATCGGTGGTATGCGCCGACATCCGGGGAGACGACGCGACGGCTAACAAGATCGTCGCAAACGGTGGTAACGCAGTGCACGTGACCATGGATGTGCGCAGCGCACCTGACTGGGAACGCACCGTTTCGACCGCCATTGAGCGATTCGGTCCCGTCGATCTACTCGGCAACGTCGCCGGTGTGGTGAACACGATCTCCGAAGACACGGTTGTCGGGCTCACCGAAGAGGGGTGGAGCTTCGTCCTCGACAGTGATCTGAAGGGCACGTGGCTCGGAATGCGCGCAGTGATCCCCGGCATGATCGAAAATGGCGGGGGCCGGATCGTGAACATTTCCAGCCTGGCGGCGCTCGTCGGCCTTCCCAACCTGGCCTCGTACTCGGCGGCCAAGGGAGGGGTGATCGCTCTGACCCAGCAGGCCGCCCTCGAGTACGCCCCCCACAACGTACTGGTCAACGCCATCTGCCCGGGGACGATAGACACGCCGATCCTCGCTGACATCACGGAGCAGCAGCGCAAGGAGAACACCCAGGCGCACATGCTCAAGCGCCTCGGGACCCCCGCTGACATAGCCGGTACCATGTGCCACTTCTTCTCCGCCGACGGCTCTTTTTTGACTGGTCTCACCTATCCGGTGGACGGCGGTTGGTCGGTGAACGGTAGATCCTACTGAGCGGCTGACGCGGGACCTCACCCGAGCCGGGTTTGTCGAGCGCGGGGAGTGGCACGGACTGACGACACAGGAGCGAGAGTGAGCTGGGACTTCGAAACCGACGACGCCTTCCAGGCCGAGCTCGCTTGGATCGACGACTTCGTGCGGGAGGAGATCGAGCCGGTCGACCGGATCGTCCGAGACCCCTACGACGTGGGCGACCCCGTTCGCAAAGCGCTGATCCGACCGCTGCAGGATGTGGTCAAGCAGAGGGGCCTGTGGGCCTGCCATCTGAGCCCCCGCCTCGGGGGGCGCGGTTACGGCCAGCTGAAGCTCGCGCTCATGAACGAGGTGCTCGGCCGGTCCATCTGCGGGCCGGTCGTCTTCGGTTGCCAGGCGCCCGACTCCGGCAATGCGGAGATCCTCGCCCACTTCGGCACCGAAGACCTGAAGCGCCGATATCTCGACCCGCTGCTGGCCGGCGACATAGTGTCCTGCTTTTCCATGACCGAGCCGCAGGGGGGTACTGACCCGACCCTGTTCGAGACCAGCGCAGTGCTCGACGGCGACGAGTGGGTGGTGAACGGCGAGAAGTGGTTCTCCTCCAATGCTCGCTACGCGGCGTTCTTGATCGTGATGGTCGTCACCGAACCCGACGCAGTGCCGCACCACCGGCTGTCAGCGCTGGTTGTCCCGTCGGCCACGGCGGGAGTGGAGATCGTCCGGAATGTCGGAGCGCCGGGTGAGCCGCTCGGCGAGGGCACGCATGCCTATATCCGCTACACCGATGTCAGAGTGCCGAAGGACCATCTGCTCGGTGACCGTGGCCAGGGCTTCGTTGTCGCGCAGACTCGGCTGGGCGGCGGCCGTATCCACCACGCCATGCGCACACTCGCCCGGATCCGCTGGGCGCTCGACACCATGTGCGAGAGGGCGCTTTCGCGCACCACAACGGGCGGGGAGCGCCTCGCCTCCCAGCAGTTCGTGCAGCAGATGATCGCCGACTCCTGGATAGAGATAGAGCAGTTCCGGCTCCTCGTGCTCCAGACGGCGTGGAAGATCGACCGCTACGATGATTACAAGCGTGTCCGCGGTGATATCTCCGCGGTCAAGGCCGCCATGCCGAAGGTGTACCACGATGTAGCCGCACGAGCCCTCCAGCTCCACGGGTCCCTGGGCGTGTCCAACGAGCTTCCCTTCGGGGACATGGTGCTCGACTCCTTCCGCATGGGGCTCGCCGACGGAGCCACAGAGGTCCACAAGGTGACGCTGGCCCGCCAGGTGCTCAGCCGGCACGTGCCGACCGACGACCTCTTTCCCGCCTATCACCTTCCGCGAGTGGAGGCACAAGCCCGTCGCCAGCTCGCTCCGGTGCTCGCTGCCCTCCAAGAGGACCCATGAGCGGTGCCAGTACACGATCCGGCGGCGGTTCCGGGCGGAGGACCACACGCCGGCAATGACACCATGAGCAGCATGGCAAGCCGGGAGGGCGACGAGCCCGGCCGTGACTTGCCGCTCGAGGGACGGGTGGCGTTGGTGACCGGCGCGACCCGGGGTCTCGGCCTAGAAATCGTGACGGCTGTCGCGCGGGCCGGGGCCGACGTGGTCGTCGCCAGCCGCCGGCAGGAGGCCTGCGACGATGTGGCGGAGGTACTCCGCCGCAGCACCGGGCGGCGGGCAGTGGGTCGTTCCTGTCACGTCGGCCACTGGGACGAGTTGGGCTGCCTCGTTGAGGCCGTCTACGGGGAGTTCGGACGCCTCGATGTACTGGTTAACAATGCTGGCATGTCGCCGCGTTACCCCTCGTTGTCGACCATCAGCGAGGACCTGTACGACAAGGTCTTCGCCGTGAACCTGAAAGGTCCTTTCCGGCTCGGCGCTCTAGCCGGGGAGAGGATGCGAGACGCCGGAGGCGGTGTCATCCTGAATGTCAGCAGCGTGGCGGCTGTCCGGCCGAGCCCCGAGTCCCTGCCGTACGCGGCAGCCAAAGCGGGCCTCAACGCGGTAACCCTTGGTCTGGCTGCCGCCTATGGGCCGACCGTCCGGGTCAACGCCATCATGGCTGGCCCCTTCCGCACCGACATCTCGGCGGCATGGGACGAGGCATTCCTCGACCGCGTCCGCACTTACCCGTTGGAGCGGATAGGGGAGCCCCGTGAAATCGTCGGGGCCGCCCTCTTTTTGATGACTGAGGCCTCAGCGTTCGTCACCGGTACCGTGCTGCCAGTAGACGGTGGCATGACTGCCACGCCTGTATAGGGCCTTTTGTGGAACGGCACCTACCGTTGCCCTTGCGCCAGTCAGCACAAGCACTGTGGAAGTCAACAACTCGGTGCCGGCGACCTCTTGCCGCGCCAGCAGGTCATCCGTAACGTTCATGGATACACCGCTCGACCCGCCGACACGGTGACGTGACCGGTTATGCCGCAGCGTTGGGGGCGCCATATGACACCGACACCCAAGGTCGGGGAGCTTCGCCGTCGATGATACGAGTGGCCCTAGTTCGAGATCAATCAACCCAAATGGGGGAGCAGAAGTGAACCTGAAGCAAGTGTTGCGTTCCGGTATGAGGGCGCGCCGTCTGATGGTCGGCTTGGCTGCCGTCAGCTTGCTGGCGGCGGCATGCGGGAGCTCGTCGTCCGGCTCTGCGCCGGCCGCCACAGCCGGCAGCAGCGGCAGCAGTGGCAGCAGCGGCAGCTCAGCGGCCAATAAGAGCCCGATCGTCATCGGCGGCCTTGAGGGGACCGCAGCGGAGGGGGGCATCAACTTCATCGACGGGATGAAGGTTGCCGCTAGCGTTCTCAACGCCGCTGGTGGGGTTGACGGCCACCCGATCAAGCTCCTCACGATTTCCACTGGTGGTACACCGCAGGGCGCGGTGTCGGCCTACCAGCAAGCTGCCTCAGAGGGAGCGATCGGTACCTTCCTGGGGGCGGCGGGCGGAATTGCCATCCGCAACCAGGCGCCGACCACGAAGGTGGCTGCCATCATCGCCGACGGTGTGCAGACCGACTTCGCCCCGGCCCGTCCCTACGTGTTCGCCAACAGCCAGGGCACGGCCTTCGCGTCGTCATCCCTCGACTACGGCGTCCAGATCCAACACATGAAGTCCGTGGCCGTGCTGTCCTACACAGGAGATGACTTTTCCGAGCAGGTGCCGGGCTACATCCAGAGCGGTTGCAAGGCGCTCGGCTGCAAGGTCACCGTGAGCGAGACGGCGCCCTACAGCGCGTCGCAAGCGCAGCTCGTGCCCTTGCTGGAGCAGATGAAGGCGTCGAACCCAGACGGCTACTACATCGAGGGTCTCAACCCGAGCGCCTTCGCCGCCGCCAAGCAGCTCGGAATGTTCAACAAGCCGGTACTCTCCGAGCAGTACCTGACCGTCCCGCAGATCGCCCAGGCGTGCGGCAGCAACTGCGACGGCGTCGTGTTCGCCGGTGAGAAGTGCGCTGCCACCAGCCTGCTCCCATCGTCTGACCCGCTCAAGGCTGCCTGTGATACTTACAAGCAGCAGTTCGCGGGGGTGTTCCCGGGACAGCCATTCCCGAACTTCAGCATTTATGGGGCTCAAGCTGTCAATGTGCTGGCCGATGCCGCCGGTGCCCTGCTGAAGGCCGGCAAGGCAGTCAACGCCGCCAATGTGAATACCCAACTCGAAAATCTGCACGGGGTGAACACGCTGCTCGGAGTCGTCAACAGCTCGCCGACCAACCATCTGATCACGGGCAGCTTCCAGAGCACCTTCGTGATGCTCACGATCCAGGGTGTGGCGAGCGACGGTACCGCCACCTACGCCATCGCCCCTAACACCACCGCCGCGGCGGGGGCACCCAACCCGAGCAACGAGTAGCGGCCAACACCCCGGATCAATGGCAACAGGCCGGCTGGGGATACCCAGCCGGCCTGTTGCAAATGGACGACGCAACGCGTCGTGAAGCCCCTCGCTCCTCACGCCGAGCTCCAGGAGAGCCATCGACATGCCCTCATTCACTGAATGGATTCTCTTCATAGGATCGGGCCTCAGCAGCGGCTGCGTCTACGCCGTGGTCGGCTTGGGGTTCGTCCTGGTGGCCAGAGTCACGGGCATTTTCAACTTTGCCCAGGGTGCCTACGTCATGCTCGGGGCCGTCGTGTACGCCGGCGAGCGGGTGGCCGGCCTGGGAGCTGTGCCCGCCGTAGCGCTGGCGCTGGCTGCCCCCACCGCTGCGGCCGGCGTGCAGGTCCTGCTGATGCGCAACGACGAGGACGGGGACGGCGGCTTCGGGACCGCCATCGCCACCCTCGGTTACTCGATCGTCCTGGAGGGGTTCGCACTGTGGATCTGGGGTGAGTACCCGATTCCCGCACCAGCTCTCCTCAAGGGCACGATCACCATCGGCCAAGCACCGCTGCCCACTGAGGAGCTACTGGTCGTCCTGCTCACAGTGGTGGCGCTGGCGGTCATCGGCGCCGGCCTGCGCTACACCACGGTCGGCAAGGCCATGCAAGCTACGGCCATCAACCGTACGGCAGCCCGGCTGTCGGGGATCTCGACCAGGCGCCTGTCGGTGATCTCGTTCCTCGTCGCTGGTTTGCTCGGCGGGATGCTCGGCGTGGGCAGCGCGTCGGTCAGCACCGTCACCTACCAGGCCGGCCTCACCACCGGCATCGTAGGGTTCATCGCGGCGGCCCTCGGTGAGTTCCGCTACCCCGTCCGCACCGTCGTGGGTGGCCTTGCGCTCGGCGTCGTCGGCTCGATTCTGAGCGGCACGGTGTCGTCGACCTACAGCGAAGTGATCGTTTACGGCATCCTCATCGTTTGGGTCGCCGGCCGGTCTCTTCGCAACGCCGACTTCCGCGGATGGATAGCAGGGGTCCTGCGATCCAAGCCGCGCTCGACCACGGCGCCGTCTACGGCGTCGGTCCGGGTTGACTTGGAAGCGACCGCCGTCGTGGCGGACCGGGTCGGCGGCCAGCCCAAGCCGTACGCGGTCGGTGGAATGGGCGATTCGGGGCACAGGTACTCAGCCGTCCTGAGTCGGCTGCCTCGCGCCGTGTCTCCAGGTCGGGTGCTCCTCATGGCGCTACTGGCCTTCGGGATCATGTTGCCTCTGGTCGACACCAACCGCATCTTCGACCAGACAGCCGTGTTCGCGCTGCTGGCAGCTTTGGGTGCCACCGGGCTGGTGCTCCTTATGGGACTGGGTGGTCAGCTCAGCCTGGGACAAGGCATGTTCTACTTGCTGGGCGGCTACTGCTTCGCCCTGTTGGTGGCCTCGCACGGCTGGAACGAGTGGCTAGCGGTCCTCGTCGCCATTGTGGTCAGTGCCGTTGTGGGTCTCGCCATCGGCCTTCTGTGCCTGCGGCTCGAAGGCATCAACCTCGCGCTAGTCACCTTGGCGGCCGACCTCGCCGCGATCACCGTGGTGACCAACTTCACGTCGCTGACAGGTGGCTCACTGGGCACCAGCGCGCTCAGCAACGCACAGCCCATCCAGCCGCTGGCCGCCTTCGGCGTCACGATCGGGCAAGGCAAAATGTTCTACTACCTGCTGCTGGCCTTCACGGTGCTGGTAGTGCTCGCCGCCCGCAACTTCGCCAAGTCGGGCATCGGCCGGGCGCTTCGGGCCGTGGGGTCGGATGAGCCTGCCGCGGAGGGCGTGGGAATACCCCCGGTCCGGGTGAAGCTCGTGGCGTTCGTGTCCTCGGCCGCGCTGGCGGGCATCGCCGGCGCCCTGTGGGCCTACTACCTGCTGGCCGCCGACCCGGGCCAATGGGGACTGACCGTGAGCATCAACCTGATCGTCTACATCGTCGTCGGTGGCGTCACCTCGGTGTACGGCGGGCTTATAGGAGCATGCGTGGTGTCTCTGGCGAGCTATATCGCTGTCAGCAATGTGGCTCCCGGCAGCCCGTTCGGCAGTGCAGTCACCCTTTTCATCTCCGGCGGACTCCTGATTGCCGTGCTCCGGTTCGCTCCCGCCGGCCTCATCGACGGATTGCAGCGCCTGGGCGGACGGATCGGGAGGTTGTCGCCGGCGCTCGAGCGGGTACTGGTCGGCCGCGTCGGTGCAGGCGGTTCGGTGGTCGCCTCTTTCGCCGGTGGGGCCGGGCCGACCGGCGCGGCGCCGGAGGCCCTACACCGTCCCGTCCAGGCCGCCCCCGTCCCACGCCCACCGTCGCCACGTCCCATCGGGCGGCTCTGCGCAGCCCCAATCGTCGCTGTCACTGGGGCGACCAAGACCTTCGGCGGCGTAGCCGCCCTGTTGGAGGTATCGCTCGAGGTGATGCCCGGCGAGGTCCTCGCCCTGATCGGTCCGAATGGCGCAGGGAAGTCCACCCTGATCAACGTGGCGTCGGGATACATGGTGCCCGACGCCGGGGAGATCTCAGTGGGCGGCCGTGCCGTCAGCAGTCTCAACCCCCGGGAGATGAGTGAGCGGGGCGTGGTCCGTACCTTCCAGACTCCGCGAACGTTCGGGGACATGACGGCGCTGGACGCTGTCACCCTCGCCGTCGAGTCGAGCCGGTCCTTCGGCGTCCTACGGGCCGTCGTCCGCTGGCCGAGGCTGGTGCACCATGAGCGCCGGGCGCAGCTCCTCGCCACCAAATTGCTCAACAGCCTCGAGATTGTCGACGTGCATCGGCGCATCGATTCGCTCCCGACGGGCCAGCAGCGCCTGGTCGACGTGGCCCGAGCCATGGCCAAGCAACCGGCGTGCCTAATGCTTGACGAACCAGCAGCCGGGCTGAACGACCACGAAACAGCCAAGCTGGGGCAGGTCCTGAGCGACCTAGCCTGGCAGGGCCTCGGAATCCTCCTCGTCGAGCACGACATGGACTTGGTGACGGCGATCGCTGACCGGGTGGTAGTGCTCGACCAGGGCCGGCTGCTCACGCAGGGAACGCCCGAGGACGTGATGCGCGAAGAATCCGTGCTCTTGGCGTACCTGGGGGAGGGATGACCATGACGGGCTCCCGACTCGCGCTCTTGGCCACGCCCACAAGGAGGGAATTGTGACCGAACCATGAGTGAACCGCTTCTGGAGGTGACCGGCATCTCGGCCGGATACGGTGCCATCGGCGTTCTCAGGGACGTGACGGTGAAGGTGGAGCGGGGGACCCTGACAGCCATACTCGGCCCTAACGGTGCCGGCAAGAGCACCCTGTTCAAGGCCATCCTCGGCTTGGTCAAGGTGACGGCAGGTACTGTCTCCTACAAGGGGTCGGTGGTGGATCGAGCCGATACCGCGGGATTGGTGCGTTCCGGGCTCAGCCTTGTCCCCGAGGGACGGGCGCTCTTTCCGTCCATGACGGTGAGCGACAACCTCTTGCTCGGCGCCTATCCCCACCGGCGGGACCGGGCGGGCTACCGCAAGGACCTGGAGTCGGTCCTGGAGCTGTTCCCGCCGCTGGTGTCGAAGCTGCGGGCCCCGGCCAGCTCCCTCTCCGGCGGCCAGCAGCAGATGCTTGCGATTGGCCGCGCCCTAATGGGGCGGCCCGAGGTGTTGCTACTCGACGAGCCGTCCCTGGGGCTGGCACCCATCGTCTTTCAGCAGGTCGTACGCAGCCTCGATCAGCTCCGGACGCAGGGCCGGACCATAGTGCTGGCCGAGCAGAACGTCCGCACCGCGGTCAAGTACGCCGACCGTGTCTTCCTGATGCGCAACGGGACGGTGATCGAGGAGGGGGATGCAGCATCCTTCGCTGATCTCGGTGACCATGGCATTGGCTACTTGGCGGGCCACCGTGGCGCGTGACCTTACGACGGTTCGCCGATCAACGGCCAGGCGCCCAAGCGGTCCTGGAAAGGTCTACAACCGTCGAGCGCTGCCCGCTGGGAAGCCGCTGGAGGGGGGCGTACGGTCGTGGTCAGGTTGGCAGCGGCGGCGAACCACTCGAAAAGTCGGATCGTTCACGTCAGCACTCTCGCTACGGACAGGAGACATGAGATGCCAGGACGTCTAGATGGAAGGGTCGCCCTCATCACCGGAGCCGGCCGGGGCCAGGGACGCGAGCACGCCCGCGTGCTCGCGTCGGAGGGTGCCAGCATCATCGCCGTCGACATCGGCAAGCAGATCGACACGGTCTCCTACCCGCTGGCCACGCCGGAAGACCTCGAGGAAACAGCCCGGATCGTCGAAGGGTGCGGCACGACAGCATTCGTTCGAACCGTCGACGTGCGCGATATTGACGGCCTCGCCCTCGCCGTGAACGACGGTGTCGCCGCTCTCGGCCGGCTCGACATTGTCTGCGCCAACGCCGGCATCTGCTCGCTCGGTACGACAATGGAGATGTCGCCGGCAACATGGCATGACATGATCGACGTAAATCTCACCGGTGTATGGAACACGTGCAAGGTGGCGATTCCCTCACTCGTGGCAAACCCCCGGGGCGGGTCCATCGTGATCACCAGCTCCGTGGCCGGCTTGAAAGGGATGGCCAACATCGGTCACTACGTGGCCGCCAAGCATGGTGTCGTAGGACTGATGCGCACCCTGGTCAACGAACTTGGCCCCCACAACATCCGCGTCAACACGGTCCACCCGACGAACGTGGACACCCCGATGATCCAAAACGACGCCATTCGTGCCCTCTACCTGCCGGACGACCCCGACCGGACCCGTGAGAAGTTTGCGGCCGCGTCCCAGGAGGCACTGAGCCTGCTGCCGGTGCCGTGGGTGGAAACGATCGATGTATCGAATGCCGTGCTGTTCCTGGTGTCGGACGAGGCACGTTACATCACAGGAGCGACGCTGCCCGTGGACGCCGGGATGCTGCAGAAGTGACCCCTGTCGTCGGAAATCGTCGACCGAACGTGAGGAGGGATTAAGCCGATGTCTGGACATCAGAAGGAAACGAAGGACGTGGTAGTCGATTTCATGAGGGTCTTCTCGAAGGGAGATCTCCAGGGGATCCTCGACTACCTCACCGACGACGCCACCTGGTGGGTCGGCGGGACGATCGAAGGCATATCGGGGACCAAGAACAAGGAGGAGTTCGGCGAGATGCTGAGGGGCCTGTCCCAGTTGACTCGCACCGGCGCCATCGCGCTGACTCCCTTGGCTTGGACCGTCGAGGGCGACCGCGCCGCCGTGGAAACGGAGTCCTACGCCGAGCTGCACAATGGGCGGGTATATAACAACCTGTACCACTTCGTGTTTACGGTGCGAGACGGGAAGATCAGCGGCATCAAGGAGTATTTGGACACCGAACACACCCGTGCCGTCTTCGTCGACTAGCGTCGGTCGAGCCGTCAGCTATCCGGAGCCGGTCGCCGGAATGCATGTGGATGGACGAACTGCCCAGGGGGAGAGATTCAATGCGTGATCAACCGACCTTCGGTCTATGGTATGACCTTCGGAATCCGCTTCAGTGGCGTCGACCATTTACCTCGCTCTATCGCGAGGTGCTCGAGCAAGCCGCCTGGGCCGAGGATCGGGGTTTCGGCTCGGCGTGGCTCACTGAGCACCACTTCTGCGACGATGGTTACACGCCGTCACCGTTCGTCTTCGCCGCCGCGCTGGCGCAGCGGACCCGTCAAATGCAGATAGGCACCAACCTCGTCGTCCTCCCCCTACACAATCCCGTGCGGGTGGCGGAGGACTGCGCGACGCTCTCCCTGCTGAGCGGAGGCCGCTTCGCCCTCGGCGTCGGCCAAGGCTACTGGCAGCGCGAGTTCGCCGCATTCGGCAAGGAGCTCAAGTATCGCCCCAGCTACCTGGAGGAGGGCGTCGCTCTGATTCGCCGATGCCTGAGCGGTTCCACCGCACCGTTCGAGGGCAAGAGGTACACGCTGGGGGAGCTCGCCGTGACGCCTGCGCCCGAAGCGCCCCTTCCGATCCTGGTGGGCGCCATGCAGGAGAAGAGCATCGAGCGGGTAGCCCGCATCGCCGACGGGTTCCTGAGCACCCAGAACGATCACCACGCCATGTACCTCGACGCGCTGGCGCAGCTCGGGCGGGATCCGGCCGAGGGACGAATCTATGCTGGCCAATGGGCGATCATCGCCGAAGATCCGGAGCGGGTCTGGTCACAGATCGGCGACCATGCGTTGTACCAGTTGAACCAGTACGTGAGTTGGGGTGCGTTCGGGCCCCCGGATCAAGTGCCCCAGTTCCCGGACCGCGACGCCATCGTCCAGGGGGGCGCCTATCAGCTGTGGGACGCCGCGGCTGCCACCGATGCATTGGTGGCCCTACTTGCCGACCGACCTCAGGTCAAGGACGTCCACTTCTTTGCCCAGCTTCCCGGCGAGCCGGTCGACAGTGGCTCGGCGAGACTCGAGTACATCGCCGACAAGGTAATCCCCGCAGTTCGAGCGCGCCTCGGCCAGGACGCCCCCACGGCCTTGACGAACTGACGGTCAATTCCCCGACTGGGCAAGGGGGGCCGACCCCCTTCAGCAGGAGCCTGAGATCGATGCCGCAGTACCAGCTGAATCTAGCAAGCTTCCTGCAGCGGGCTCGGGAACACAGCCCAAGCGGCGAGATCGTGTCAGCCGGCACCTTTCCGAGGCGGTTTACCTACGTCGAGCACGCCGAGCGGGTGGCCCGGGTCGCTGGCGCGCTCCGATCGCTCGGCGTGCGCCCCGGGGACCGAGTGGCCACCTACGCCTGGAACCACCACCGCCACCTAGAGCTCTACTGGGCGATCCCGACGGTGGGGGCGGTGCTGCACACCGTCAACATCCGGGTGTCGCCCGACGATGTCGCCTACATCCTCGACCACGCCGAGGACCGCGTCGCCTTCGTGGACGCCGAGTTGCTACCTGCTATCGACGATGTGCTGCGGGCACGCCCCGGCATCCGGGTCGTGGTCATGAGCGACGACCCGGGCGCCCCCCTCGGCGACTACCTCGAATACGAGGCCGTTGCCGGCGCGTCAGAGCTGGTGCTCGAGCCGGTTCCTGTAGACGAGGAAGCTCTAGCAGCGCTTTGTTACACCTCGGGGACCACCGGTCGGCCCAAAGGCGTCGGCTATAGCCACCGCACTCTCTACCTTCACACGCTGGTCGCCGCCACTGCCGACGGCCATGCCATTTCCCGTGACGACACGGTGCTGCACATAGTGCCTATGTTCCATGCCAACGCGTGGGGAGTGCCTTTCGCCGCCACCATGGTGGGCGCCAAGCAAGTCTTGCCCGGCGCCCACCCCGATCCCTCGGCCATCGCCGAGCTCCTCTGCTCCGAGCACGTGACCTACACGGGCATGGTGCCGACGGTCGCTTCCGACCTGGTGAAACACGTGCGTGACTTCGGACCCACCCCCAACACACTCCGCGCCTTCGTGGTAGGCGGGTCGCCGCCAGCGCCTCAGCTGGTCCGCGATATACAGGAGGTGCTCGGCGCCCCTGTGTACCAGGGATGGGGGATGACCGAGCTGGCCCCGATGGCGTCGTTCGGGAGGCTCGACCCAGATGCGCTTGGACCCGAGGGCATCACACAGGGCCGGCTGCTGCCGGGCCTCGAGTGGAAGCTACTGGACGACGACGACCAGCCACTGCCGTGGGACGGGCAGTCGCGGGGGGAGCTGGTCATCAGAGGTCCCTGGGTCGCCACGCGCTATTACCGTGACGAGGCGCCAGAGCGCTTTTGGAACGGCTGGCTACGAACCGGCGACGTCGCCACCATCGACCCCGAAGGTCGGCTCCGAATCGTGGACCGCAAGAAGGACCTGATCAAGAGCGGAGGAGAGTGGATCATCCCGACCGAGCTCGAGGCGGCGCTGTTGGAGGACCCAACGGTGCAGGCGGCCGCGGTCATCGGTGTCCCACACCCTCGGTGGGAGGAGCGGCCCTTGGCCGTGGTTGTCGGCGCACCCGGTGCCAGTGTGGACCCTGAACGGCTGCGCCAACAACTGGGGCGGCACTTCCCCCGCTGGTGGGTGCCCGACCGGATCATCGTGGCCGGCGGATTACCCCGCACGAGCGTCGGCAAGCTGGACAAGCGGGCCTTGCGCGACCAGTACCTGCAGGCTGCGGTGGACGAGTGACCGACATCCGAGGGTCTTTCCTGTCGGCGGGGCGCAGAAGGTCCTGTACGGGTGATGAGTCGCAAGTGACCAGTCCGGTCTAGACACCTTTCTCGGGGCTGCCTGCGATCCGCGCAATCGTCTCAAGGCACCCGATGGGCGGTCGAAGACCTCGGGGTACCGAAGCCTCCGGTCGCTTTGTGGCGGACACCCAGAGCCGGTCCGGGACACCCGAGGAGACAGCCTGTTGCATCGCCGCGCCCGTTGCCCGTACCGCCCCGCAGCCGTCCTGGCGGCCGGTCTCGTCGCCACCGCCCTCGCAACACTCCCGCTCACCGCCCCCGCAGCCCACGCCGCCGCATCGCCTTCGGTGTCGGCCGCCTCGGTGTCCTCAGCCGGCTACTGGATCACCACCAGCGCCGGGCAGAGCACCGCTTTTGGTACCACCGCCCAGGCGGCCCCTGTCACCTCCCCGGTGGACGGCCCCGTCGCCACCCTCGCATCGGTGCCGGCCGGCGGCGGCTACTGGCTGGCGGGTTCCAACGGTGACGTCGCCGCCTACGGTACGGCCACCTCCTACGGCTCCCTCGCGGGTATCCATCTCAATCAGCCGATCGTCGGCATGGCCGCCACAGGCGACGGGCGTGGCTACTGGATGGTCGCCTCCGACGGCGGGATCTTCGAGTTCGGCGACGCTCAGTTCTACGGGTCGCTCGGCAACATCCACCTCAACCAGCCGATCGTCGCCATGGCCGGCACGCCTGACGGCAGGGGCTACTGGCTGGTGGCTTCCGACGGCGGGATCTTCGACTTCGGAGACGCGCGGTTCTACGGCTCGCTCGGCAATATCCGTCTCAACAAGCCGGTGGTGGGCATGGCCGCCACCGCCGACGGGGGCGGCTACTGGCTGGTCGCCTCCGACGGGGGGATCTTCGACTTCGGCGACGCGCGGTTCTTCGGCTCGGCCGGCAACGTCAAGCTCAACGCGGCGATGGTCGCCATGGCGCCCAGCCCTGACGGCGGCGGCTACTGGATGGTGGGGGCCGACGGCGCCGTCTACGCCTTCGGCGACGCCCCCGACCGGGGCTCGGCGGCGGGTACGGTGCCTTCCGGCCAGTCGGTGGTCGGCATCTCCCCGACTTCGGGGACCGGCACCGGCTTGACCGGCGGAGGCTTCGTGCCGCCGCCGGCGCCGGCCAACTACGCCTCGGGGACGTCCGGCTACGACATTTCCTGGCCGCAGTGCGGAGGCAGCTACCCGCCGTCGTCGTCGGTGGCGGTGGTGGGTGTCACTGACGGCTACGCCTTCTCCACCAATCCCTGCCTCCAGAGCGAGGCCGCCTGGGGCAGCGGGGCCCTGTCGCTCTACGTCAACCTCAACTCGCCCGAAGGCTCCGACGCCACCCAGTGGTCCTCTGGTCCCGCCGGCACCTGCACTATCGGTGACCTGTCGTGCGAGAGCTACAACTACGGCTACAACGCCGCGGCCGCCGCGGTGCGCACCGCCGACGCCTCCGGAGCCGTGGCCGGCACCTACTGGCTCGACGTCGAGACCGCCAATTACTGGACCAACGACACTACCGCCAACACCCAGGTGATCGCCGGGGCCATCGACGCCGTCCGGGCCCTCGGGCGCACTCCGGCGGTGTATGCCACCTCCTACCAGTGGGGAGTGATCGCCGGCAGCTACCGTCCCGGAGTGCCCGTGTGGTATCCCACCGGTGAGACCGTCCTTTACCCGGGGGCGTGGTGCTCGTCGAGCAGTTTCGCCGGATCCGCCGTCAAGCTCGTCCAGAGCGCCGCCGGCAACTACGACGGCGACTACTCGTGCTGACCGGGCGCCACGCCGGCCGCCCCTCCAGCCCCCAGCTCCTCGCCGGTGCCCGGCTTCTCGTCGGTGCCCGGCTTCTCGTTGGTGCTGTCGGGGCTCTCACCTGCGCGCTGGTCGTCTCGGCGTGCGGCGGCCACCCCGTCGCCGCCCGGGTACCCGCTGCGCCGGCCACCGCCCCGGCTGTCTCCGCCACCACCGCTCCTTTGCCCACCGGGCCATCCACCACCCCCCCGCTGGTCCCCGCGCCGGTGCCGTCGCCGGCCGCCGCGCCTGCACCCGCATCGACGTCCACCACGATTCCCGGCCCCGCTGCGCCGGGCGCCCCGAGCTTCCCGGCGGTGGTGTCGGGGGCGCTGGCTACTTTCGCTTCCCGGCCGGCGGGGCTGGAGGCGCCCGTGACGCTGCCGCCGGCTCCCGCCGCAGTCTCCGCCCAGGCCAGCGGCCTGGGGGGTACCGACTCGGTCACCCTGGTCGCCACCCCCCAGGCCCTCCCGGTCAACGATCCGGCTCTCACCTCCGGCGGTGCGGGTATCGCCGATCTGGGGACGTTCTCGACCACCGCCACCGCGTCGGCCGGGTATGCCGCGTCGTCGCTGGCGTCCGCGGCCAGCCACACCCTCGCCGCCTGCGCCGGCCCGGTCACCGCCGTCTCGGTGGGGGTTCCGGGCGCGACCGCTTGCCCTGCCATGGTCGGCGGGGTGATCGACTGGAGTGACGGGGCTTGGAGCGTGCAGGTCCAAGACCTCGGCTCGCCGGCATCTCCCGTGGCCGCAGCATCGGCGCTGGCCGCCGCCCTGGCCTCTTCCCAGCTGCCCGCCGCCGACCGGGGGATCATCTCTGTCGTCGTGCCGGCCACCGCCTCGGACGGGACTGCCACTACTGCGTCGCTGCAATGGCAGCGAGGAGCCGACGTCTACACCGTGCGCACCAGCCGCGGGGCGGCCGCCTCCCTGGCGCTCGCCTCCTCCATGCGGCCCTACCCGTGATCCCTGATGATATCCGTGCTAGCATAGCCGCTATTACAGATGATAGCGTCCGAGATGTGCCGAACGTGTTGATCCGAGATGTACCTCCGGACGATCTGGAGACGATTCGGGCGGCAGCCGCGGCGCGTGGGACTTCGTTGCAGACCTACCTAAAGGAGGCGCTCCACTCTCAAGCCCGCTACCTGCGTCGCCAGGAGGCACTGGCCAGGGCTGCCGGACGGTTGCGTGCTCGGCCCGACGTGCCCGAGGCCGAGCGGCGAGCGGTGCTAGACGCCATCGACGCCGCTCACGCTCAACGGGCCGAAGACCTGGCCGACCGCTCGACGAGGTGATCGTCGACGCCTCACTGGTCATCGACGCGGTCGCCGATCCCGGCCCGCGAGGCCACGCAGCGCGTGCTGCGCTCCTCACACAGCCAGCCGCAGAAGCCCTGGTCGCGCCGGGGCATTTCGCCTTCGAGGTCATGTCCGGGCTAAGGGCTGCAGCCAACCGGCCGGATCATCCACTCGCCGAGGCCGATCTGCCCGCCGCGCTGGCCGACGCGGAGGCCTTCGAAATCGACATCGAGGCGACACCGTGGGGGGACGTTCACCGGGCCTGGGAGCTGGCACAGGCGTCCCTGTGCTACGCCGACGCCGTCTACGTCGCCGCCGCCGAGCGGCACCACACCGCCCTGCTAACCACCGACAGCCGCATCGAACGGTCAGGAGCTCCAATGACCTGCCCAATCATGACCGTCGTCCCGGAGTAGGTAGCTGCTGGGGCGAGGCTCCCGCTGCCGCTCGGGGATCCCTATCCGGGACTGACGCCGAGTGGCGCTGATGGCGCTACAATGGCGCCAATGCCCAGCGTCCAGGTAAAAGACGTTCCCCCCGAGACGCATGCCGTGCTGCGCCGCCGAGCAGCCACGGCTAACCAGTCGTTACAGGAGTACCTGCGCCAACGGCTGATCGAGGAGGCTGCCACGCCGACCTTAGAGGAGGTTCTGGAGCGGGCCGGCGGCCGGGCCGGGGGTTCGGTCCCGTTGTCCGAGGCGGTAGCCGTCCTGCGCCAAGACCGTGATCGTCGTTGACGCGAGCGTGCTCTCGTCGGCTCTCGCCGATGACGGGGACGACGGCGACCGGGCCAGGGAGCGCTTGCGGGGCGAGCACTTGGCCGCTCCCGAACTCGTTGACCTGGAGGTGTCCTCAGTCCTGAGGCGGCTCCTCCTTGTGGGTCGCCTGCCCCTACGACGAGCCGAGCTGGCGCTGTCCGACCTCGTGGCCCTACCTCTGCGGAGGGTCTCGCACCGCGTGCTGCTTGCGCGCTGCTGGGACCTCCGGGACAACCTCACTGCCTACGACGCCGCGTACGTCGCCTTGGCGGAGCAGCTCGATACGACCCTGGTCACTGCGGACACTCGCCTGGCGGGTGCCCCCGGCCTCCGGTGCGAGATCGACCTCGTGACCAGCAGCCCAAGAGAGCCGGAAGCATCACCGTAGACCGATCCGCTTGCGGGCGCTGCGACCCCGACGCGGCAGTGTCAAGGGCAGGCAGGCTGAAGCAATGGCCGAGAACGCTTCGACCAACTCACTCAGGTCATTCGGGGCAGTCCGCACCCGCCCTCGCCGACATCGCATGACCGCAGGCGCCAGCCGGATGTTGACGTCGGGGGCACCGTAAGCATACTCTTACGGTGCATGGTTGCTTACCAAGGCGGTGATGGCTGGGCCGCCCTGGGGGACCCCACCCGGCGCGCCATCGTCGCCTGCCTGGCAGAGCGCCCCCGCGCAGTGGGCGAACTCGCCGCCGACCTTCCGGTCAGCCGCCCCGCAGTGTCTCAGGCCCTGAAGCTGCTGAAAGAGGCCGGCCTCGTCGCCGAGCGCGCTGCGGGCACCCGGCGCATCTATCGGCTCAACCCTGCGGCCGTGGCTGCGCTGAGGGATCAGCTCGACGCGTTTTGGAACCGGGCTCTGTCCCACTACGCCGACGTTGTCGAACAACCGGAGGAGAAGTCATGACCCAGGACGCGAGTGCGGTGGTCCGCCGCCACATCGTGGTGAACGCGCCGATCGAGAAAGCCTTCGCCACCTTCACCGAACGCTTCGGCGACTTCAAGCCGCCCGAGCACAACCTGCTTGGCGCCCCGATCGCCGAGACGGTTTTCGAGCTACGCGTCGGCGGCCACATCTACGATCGCGGCGTTGACGGCAGCGAATGCCGCTGGGCCCGAGTCCTCGTTTTCGAGCCATCGCAGCGAGTGGTGTTCAGCTGGGACATCGACCCGACCTGGCAGGTGGGGACCGACCCTGCGAACACTAGTGAGGTCGAGGTCCGCTTCAGCGCCGAGAGCGAGGAACGCACCCGAGTCGAGCTCGAACACCGCAACATCGACCGGCACGGCCCCGGCTGGCCGCAGCTGAGCGAGGGCGTGGGCAGTGAAGGCGGCTGGCCGCTATACCTGGACCGCTACGCCGCTTTGTTCGACAAAGGCGACTGAGTTGGCTCCCATCACCGTCAGCGCCGAGGTGAACCGGTCGGCCGAGGACGTCTTCGCCTACGCCACCGACCCGTCCTGCTTCGCCAAGTGGCAGCAGGGCGTGATCAGCGGCCACATGGAAGGCGGGGACAGCTTGGGTGTCGGGGACCGCTGTGTGATGGTCCGGCGTATCGGTTGCACCAATCGGACGAGCACATCGGAGCTCGTGCGCGTCGACCCGCCCCGTACCTGGCGGGTCGCCGGCATCGACGGTCCGATCCGGGCCACCGTGGATGTCGAGGTTGCAGGTCTCGACGACCAGCGAGCGCGCGTGACCATCGCGGTCGACTTCGCCGGACAGGGCATCGGTCGGCTGCTCATCCCCCTCGCCGCGCAGCGCCAGGCACGCAAGGAGATGCCAGCAAACATGGCCGCGCTCAAACGGAACCTGGAACGCCAGACCTAGCGGCCACCATCTCAGCCGAACGGCACTGCTTCCGCCTGCTGCAGCAGGGCGGCACGGTCGGCGGCAAGGATGTAGCCAGCCCTGATCGCCTTGTCGAGGCTGGCTCGGAAACGCGTCAGATAGGCGTCCCGAGTTCCGTACAGCTGCCGCAGGTGGGATGGGTCGAAGGCGACGGTTGAGCCGAATAGCGAGCACTCGGCGCTGGCGCCGGGAGCGGCGATGCCGCTCAGTGCGGAGACAGGTACGTCGACAGCGGGGGTTCGCACGCCGCCGATGACGTTGCCGCTGGCGTCCCTGGTCAGGTTTGTCGACCCGGTAGGTGATGACGCGATCGGGCTCGGCGACGCGGGGGGTATGCCGGTGGCCACCCACTTGTTGAAAGCGGCGAAGGCAGCCTGCACGACGACGTGCTGGGGTCCGCTGTTGATCGGGACGGAGCAGCCGAGGGAGCTGGCGTAGCTGCCGACGATGTAGGTGCCGGCGTGCGCGGTGCCGGCG
>JAKBAM010000028.1:0-2491 GCA_021809105.1 Actinomycetes bacterium | reverse complement strand
GGTGCCGGCGTGCGCGGTGCCGGCGATCTCCCAGGTGCGGATCCGGGCGGTGTTCGGTTGCTGGGCCGGGGCGAAGCCGAGTGTGGTCAGGTCGCTCTCGGTCTCGGACATGAAGACGGGAACACCAAGGTCGGTCCGGATCCTCTGCCCCGCTCCCGACGCGCTGGCCGAGGCGATCGCACCGTTGAGCGGAGCGCCGGCGCCCCCTCGACTGTGGATGAACAGGCCGTCGAACGTCTGCGTCTGCGGCTGGACCGCGCTGGCGAACGTGGTCAGGAAGAAGGCTGATTGTGACTCGCTACGCCGACTCGGCCTCGACTTGATGGCCGACGGTCACAGGGCCATACAGATTTGCCGACCTACTGTAGACCGGATCGGTGAAATGCGGGTTACTCGGTGAGCTGACCGGACTCGACGAGGCGCCGCACGCCCCTATCAACGCCACCAAGGCAAAAACCGCAGCGCCCGAAGCGGACGTCCTCCAGACCTTCTGCAAAGTCCAACCCCCGTCTGTGCCCTTGTCGTCCGTGCCGCAACAACGACCGCTAAAGCGGGCCACATTAACCCACGCAACGGCGGGCGACTACCACCAGCGGGCAGCCTCTGCGGCCCGATCGGGCCTCGTATCAGCCAAGTACGATTCGACTACTGTCGCCACCTGTGGAACTGGCCCGTCGAGCTTGGAAACTCCTCCCGGCCTCCGTAACTGAGTCGAGCGTAGGTTCGGTCGCTCGGCGAACGACGCTCCGGGCGCTTCGAGCCGAGGTACCTTCCGAGCCTCGGATAATTCGGACCCTGGATGAGCTGGAGGGCGCGATAGCGGAGTGGGAACAAGCTGTCCGAGTGTCCGACGATGCATTACGCAGCTCCTTCAAGACGGTCCGGATGCAGCTCGACGATGTAGTCTTTCCGGCGGACCCGTTCTCGGACGCCTATCGCATGGCCGTGCTGGACCTGTACGAGTGGCTGCACGGTGGCCTGTATGAAGTGTCGAACGAGATGACGCCGTTCGAGATGCAAGCGGCGCTGGCGCAGCCGTTTCCGTACCTCACTTCTAGTCCAGGCGTGGTAGGTGACTATTTGATTGCCATCGGCCACCTGGTGCGAACCCTCGACTTGGGTCCCGGCAGTCGCGTGCTCGAGTTAGGGGCCGGCTGGGGGAATGTTGCGTTGCCTTTGGCACGGCTGGGTATCGAAGTGACAGCGGTCGACGTCTGTCCCAGCTTTGTGGAACTCATCCGCGCGCGAGCCGAACGGGAGGGGTTACAGGTGGAGACCCGACTCGCTGACTTTTCGGAGATAGGAGAACTTTTCGGAGGAGAGCGCCCCTTCGATGCAGTTGTGTTCTTCGAAAGCTTCCACCACAGTGCTGACCATAACCGGCTATTGCGTTCTCTGAGCACCTTGGTGTCCCGAAATGGGAAACTGATCTTTGGTGCCGAGCCGATTGAGCGACGCTTCTGGCAGCCGTGGAGTCTTCGGCTCGACGGCGAGTCGCTCTGGGCAATTCGCCGTAACGGATGGTTAGAACTTGGGTTTCGCCAGGATTACTTCCTGGAAGCCCTCCGGCGGGCAGGCTGGGGCGCGCAGCTCGTGGCGTGTCCGGCGACTAGGTGGGGACAGGTATGGGTGTCCACCCGGCTCTGAGATCCGAATCTGACGGAAGACTCAGGGGATGGAGCCAGATTGCTGAGTCCGGAGGTAATCGCTGAGGTCCCGGGTTGAGGGTACGGGCGCTGCCTGCCCGGCTGCTGCCCGCCCAGCCCACGTCAGGAGGCGTGCCTTAGCGCAACGAGCAGGGCGGTCCAGCCCTCGCGGTGGTTCGGTCACCCCGCTGTGTAGCCGGCGTCGGCCAGCCATTCCCGGGCCCGGCCGATGCGGCGCTCTTCGGACCACCCATACCAGCGCTCCAGCTCGTCGGGCCACGCGGACAGGGCGTCTTTCCAATGGCGGAATGGCCTCCGCCCGCCGAGCGCCGTGTCGAGACGGCGGGCCAGGGCGGCGTCAGCGACGGTGCCGATGAATCCCTCCATGTCCCTGAAGCTGTCCCGGGAGCCCTCCGGCTCGACCCACAACCACCGCTCCGGATCCTCGGTGAGCGCGTCGTCCTCCTCGCCGATCTCGCGGGCGTATTCGATGGCGGACGCGTGCCATACCTCCCCGCTTTGGCGGTCGACGCGGCCGCCGCCGTGCGCCGGGTCGCCTTCGAGGATGCCTGAGAGCTCGTCGAGGTCGACCGCCAGCCGGCGCAGCATCGGCGCCGGGCCTGTGCCCAGGGTGGCGGCGAGCTGCTCTGCGAGGAGGTCGTCGCCGCTCCACCCCCGCCGCCGCAACCGCTCCACGCAGGCGGTCGCCAGGCTGGCGGCGCCGCCGACGTGCTGCGCCAGGGCGATCTGTAAGGCATCGCCAGCCAGCTGCAGCACGTCTTCGAGCACGACCGGACCGTTCAGGGCGGCGACGATGGCCGCCCCGTCGCCCCGGTACCGCGCGC
>JAKBAM010000027.1:28283-37196 GCA_021809105.1 Actinomycetes bacterium | reverse complement strand
CGTAACACGCGGATCGGCGCGCCGGCGGGGTTGTCTTGGTACCGCCCTTTAGGAAGCAGTCGCGGACGGCGTCGAGGTCCTCGGCGGGGATGGGGGTGTAGCGCAGTGGCAGATAGTTGAAGATGCCGTCAGGGGCGTACAGGCCATCAGGGTGTCGGCCCGTTCTACCGCGCAGAGACGAAGGTCGATGCGCTGCAAGGCGTGCAGCTCGTGCCCGCCCAGGCCAGGGGCGGGCCGGGGGACGCCGAGGGCTTTGGCGGCGGCGTTGACCGAGCGATACTGGTCGAGCGCGGCTTTGTTGGTGTCGTCGTCGAGGTTGACGGCGGTTGTGTTACCGGTGGGTACTCGGAGGCGGCGGAGCCGGTCGAGGCGTTCGCCGGTCTGGTGCCGGCCGATGAGCTCGTCGTTGGTCAGTCCCACAGGCGCGATTGTGGCTCCCGGTACCGTCGGAGGTGCACATCGACAACGTCGACGCGTTGGAGTCCGACGTCCTCGAGGCCTTGGACGCCGCTGATGACCCAGCCGTGCCCCATGGGAGGCTGCCGTTGTAGGCGGCCCGCCGGCGCCGATCCCTCGCCGAGGTCGCCTGACTGCTCATCGGCGCCTGACGCGGCTCCTCAGCGGGCTCCGCTCACCGGCTGGTGCTCATCTGGGGGTGCCGTCCCGCACCAGCGGGGGTCCACGGTGACGACCAGGTCGGGCCGTGCTCGGCGCTCCAGCGGTCCTCGTCCCAGGTCCGCACGCTGATGACGGTCGCCGAGCAGGCGCCAAACAGCCCGAGGTACACCGAGCCACCTGCCCGTCGAGCGGCCCGAGGTCGAGGGCTCGGGGGTGTGCCGGGGGTGTGCTTCTTATGCGGAATTCCGCATAAGCGCCAGAGCTACAGCACATTGGGCTGCGCTCGCACATCCAGCACCACGTCCCCGTCGTTGGTGGGCCGAGACCCGACGTGCCGGGAGGGAACCGGCATCAATTAGCTGGCGAGCCGTCCAGCCTCCACTTGGATGACGCATGCGGTACCCAAGTGGACCCTGAAGTGTGCGCGGCGCCGACGCACACGCGCTGACCCTCGCCGGCGACCACTACCCCTGCCGCAGGCAACTTCCCAGCCGGCACCCAGCCTGCGCTGAGCATCCGTACCCACCATGGGGTCATGGCCAGGTTGCTCGTCGCTGACGATGAAAGTTCGATGCGCGAGATGCTGGCTATGGGATTGCGCCACGAGGGTTTCGACGTCTGCGCGGTCAGCAATGGCGCGCAAGCGCTGGAGGCGGTCGCCACCTTCCGCCCCGACGCCGTCGTCCTCGACGTCATGATGCCCGGCATGGACGGCTTCGAAGTATGCCGGCGGATGGCGCAGGACGAGCAGCACCCGCCCGTCATCTTCCTGAGCGCCAGGCGAGATCTGCCCGACCGCCTCACCGGTCTCAGCATTGGCGCCGACGACTACCTGACCAAGCCTTTCAGCTTCGAAGAGTTGGTGGCTCGCATCCGCGTCCTCCTGCGCCGCAGGGCCAGCCCATCCTTGCCCGACAAGCGCATCCAGGTCGCAGACCTGGTCGTCGACGAGGCGACGAGGGAGGTCCGAAGGGCGGGCCACCTCATCGATCTCACCGCCACCGAGTTCAACCTGCTCCAGTACCTGGCGGCCAACGCTCGCCGCGTCGTGTCGAAGCGCCAGATCCTCGACGCGGTGTGGGAGTACGACTATGACGGCGACCCCTCCGTAGTGGAGACGTTCATCTACTACCTGCGCAAGAAGGTCGATCGTTTCGATCCTGCGCTCATCCAGACAGTGCGAGGCGTCGGGTACGTGATGCGCCCCCCGCAGCGCTGATGCCCGGGGGGACAGGGCTACATCCCGACGGTCCGCGCCGCCGCGGCGCCGTCCGGATCCTCCCATGCCCACGTCTCGGCGTCGGCCCACAGCCGTTCCAGCTCGTAGAACTCTCGGGCCTCACCGAGAAAGACGTGTACCACGAAGTCGCCGAAGTCCATGAGGACCCAGCGCGCGTCGTCGAGGCCCTCGATCCGCCGGGGGGCCGGACCCCCGGCCCGCTTGACCTGTTCCTCGATCTCCTCGGCGATGGTGCGGACCTGACGGCTGTTCGCGCCGCTCGTGATCACGAACGCGTCGGTAATCGCCAGAAGGTCACCCACGCCTAGGACCAGCGTGTCGTGGCCCTGCTTGGCATCTGCCGCTCGTGCGGCGGCGACACACCACTGGCGGACGTGATCGAGGGATGCTGCGGTCTTCACCGGAGCCGGCCTGCCCAGCTGTGGATGGTGATCATGCGAGTCCTCCAAGGAGATGTGGTAGCCCCGACGCCGACGGCGCCGATCCGGTTTGCAGCCACTGCAGCCCTAGCAGGACCAGGGTGATCGTCAGGAGCACGGCGAGCACGAGGACTGCGATCAACTCCTCCCTGATCCGACGGCGCTGCTCGTGCCTCCGGGTCTGCCGGGTGGTCGCCGAGTACTGTCCTGGGCCTGAGCGGGAGGCCGGCGGTCCGTCACCGACCGCTCGACGTGACGGGGCCACGTGCTCGCGAGTCGCCTGACGAACCGTCGTCATCCGCTTACAGCGTACAGACCGTGAGCCGCGATGAAGTGGACGGCGGGCTCGGGGATCAGGTAGTCGAGGGGACGCCCTTCGGCGGCCCGGGCGCGAAGGTCCGTGGAGGAGATCTCGAGGTTCGGCACCGCCACCTCCGCCACCTGCCAGCCGTCGCCGTCGAGGCCTTGCGGCCGACCCGCCCCAGGCCGGTTGACCAGCACGAGGGTGGCAAGGCCCTTGACGTCCTCGATCCGCTCCCAGCTAGTCAGGTCAGTGGCTACGTCCCAGCCGACCACGAGGAACAGCTCGGCGTCGGGGTGATCTCTCCGCAGCTCGGCGAGGGTATCGGCGCTGTAGGACTCACCCCCGCGGTCCAGTTCCAGGCGCCCGGCCTCCAATCCCGGCACGTCGCCGACCGCAGCCTGGACCAGGGCGAAGCGTTCCTCGGCGCCGGTTACCACCCGCGTGCCCGCCTTCTGCCACGGGACGTTGGCGACCATCAGGATGACCCGGTCGAGCTCGAGCGCGGCGCGGGCGTTGACGGCAGCGACGAGATGTCCCACGTGGATGGGGTCGAACGTTCCCCCGAAGACCCCTATGCGCTCACCCATCGGGGCCCGACCCTAGCCAGCGGGGCCGCCGGTGAGGAGTCCAGCGCATTGCCGCTAACCGGGCCCTTCGGCCATCCTTGAGGGGTGGAGCCGGACCTCGACGACGCATCGTGCCACGCCCAGCCCGGGTGGTCCCCGGCCGGGTGGCGATCCAAGCCGGCAGCACAGCAGCCGGACTGGCCCGACGCCTATGCGCTCGAGCAAACCCTGAAGTCCCTCTCCACCCTGCCGCCGTTGGTGTTCGCCGGCGAGGCCCGCCACCTCCACCGGGTCCTGGCGCAGGTGGCCCAGGGCGAGGCCTTCCTTCTCCAGGCAGGTGACTGCGCCGAGTCCTTCGCCGAGTTCACGGCCGACAACATCAGGGACAAGCTGAAGGTGATCCTGCAGATGGCGGTCGTGCTCACCTATGGGACCGGCGTGCCGGTCGTCAAGGTCGGCCGTATTGCCGGCCAGTTCGCCAAGCCCCGCTCGGCGTCGATGGAAGTGGTCGACGGCCTGGAGCTACCGAGCTTCCGGGGCCACATAGTCAATGACGACGCCCCGACCCTGGCGGCGCGGACCCCCGACCCCACCCGGCTCGTGTCGGCCTACCACCAGTCTGCCTCGACCCTCAACCTGCTCCGAGCCTTCACCAAGGGCGGCTTCGCCGACCTCTCGGAGGTCCACATGTGGAACCAGCAGTTCGTGGCCGCCTCCAGCGAGGGGCAGCGCTACAACGCCATCGCCGAGGAGATCGAGCGGGCGCTGCGGTTCATGAGTGCCTGCGGGATCGACCTGGCGCAGGAGCAGTCGCTGCACCAGGTGGACTTCTGGACGAGCCACGAGGCTCTCATCCTCGGATACGAGGAGGCGATGACCCGCAGGGACTCCCTCACGGGCGACTGGTACGACACGTCGGCCCACATGGTCTGGGTGGGCGAGCGCACTCGTCAGATCGGCGGCGCTCACCTCGAGTTCCTCTCGGGGATAGCCAACCCCGTGGGCGCCAAGCTCGGCCCCACCGCCACGCCTGACGAGGTGGTGGCCTTGTGCGCAGCCCTGGACCCGGGGCGAGCGCCGGGTCGCCTGACCCTGATCAGCCGTATGGGCGCGGGCCGGGTGGCACAGAAGCTCCCGCCTCTGCTGCGGGCGGTGCGTGCCGCCGGCCACCCGGTCGTGTGGCAGTGCGACCCGATGCACGGCAACACCTTCACGGGGGCAGGCGGGCGCAAGACTCGTCACTTCGACGACGTGCTGGCGGAGATCGGAGAGTTCTTCGCCGTCTGCCGGGACGAGGGCACGTGGCCTGGTGGGGTGCATGTCGAGCTCACCGGGGACAGCGTCACCGAGTGCCTGGGGGGGTCCGAGGACATCCTCGAAGATCAATTGGAGCTCCGCTACACCACTACCTGCGACCCCCGCCTCAACGGCCTACAGTCTCTCGACCTGGCCTTTCGCGTCGCCGAACTGCTCCGCCAGTGACCTCCACACCCCTCGGTCAACGCCGGCCCGGGACCGAATACAGGGAAAATTTGATCAACTAGCTCAGGATTTGGTTGAATGGTCTGCGTGCATGCTGCTGCGATCGATCCAGAGCTGGCTGCGGACATCGAGAAGTTCGAAGCCCTCCTCGCCGACCACCTCGCAGGGCAGGTCGACGAAGACGCCTTCCGGGTGTTCCGGTTGAACAACGGTGTGTACGGCCAGCGCCAGGGCGGTCACAACCAGATGGTGCGGGTGAAGTTCCCGTACGGGAGCGTCACCGCGGAGCAGCTGGACCTGCTCGGCGACGTGTCGGAGCGCTACAGCCGGGGATGGGGCCATCTCACCACTCGCCAGAACGTCCAGTTCCACTTCGTGCAGCTGGAGAGGGTGCCGGCGCTGCTGAGGGAGCTGGCCGAGGTAGGCCTGACCACTCGGGAGGCTTGTGGCGACACCGTGCGCAACGTGATGGGCTGCCACCTGGCCGGGGCGTGCCCCTACGAGGTGCTCGACATCAGTCCCTGGGCGGAGGCCACCTTCCGCTACTTCTTGCACCACCCCTACGCCCAGCGCCTTCCGCGCAAGTTCAAGATCAACTTCTCCGGCTGCGTCACGGACTGTGGGCAGGCCATGTTCAACGATGTGGGCGTGGTCGCAGTGAGCCGCCCCAACGCCGACGGCACGCTCGAGGCCGGCTTCCGGGTGTTCATGGCAGGCGGCCTGGGGGCCAACCCCCACCCGGCGCAGGCCTTGGAGGACTTCACTGCCCGCGAAGACCTCCTGCCCACGATCGAGGCCATCCTCCGGACCTTCGACCACTACGGCAACCGGGACAACAAGCTTCGGGCCCGCCTGAAGTGGGTCGTTGACCAGATCGGCATCGACGAGCTGCGCCGCCGGGTGCTCAGAGAGCGCAAGCTGCTCCTGGCTTCCTCGTCGTACCCGGGGGGCATCCCCTCCATAGTCGAGGAGCTGGGCGACGAGCCGGCCGGCATCTCCCCCACCACCCAGGCCACGCCGCTCGGGGTGCCGGTGACATTCCGTGCCCCTTCCAAGGGCAGAGTTGACCCTTTCACCCGTTGGGAGTCGGCCAACGTGGTGGTCGGGGTGGCCAAGGGCACCGTTTCGGCCATCGCCTACGCCAAGCTCGGCGACATCACCGCCCGGCAGTTCCACGACCTGGCTGCCATCGTCCGCGAGTTCGGGATCGACGTGCGTGTCACCAACCGCCAGAACCTGGCTTTCCGGGGCCTGTCGGCCGAACAGCTGCCGGATCTCTACGCGCGGCTCGACGCCGCCGGGATGGCCGAACCAGGGGCCGAGCTGGCTCGCGACGTGGTGTCTTGCCCCGGAGCCGACACCTGCAACCTGGCCGTCACGCAAAGTCGAGGCTTGGCCGACGACATCGGCAGAGCGCTGGAGGAAGCCGGCCTGGCCGACATCGGCGGGGTGCGCATCAACATCTCCGGCTGCACCAACAGCTGTGGCCAGCACCACATCGCCGACATCGGGTTCCACGGGGCCGAGCGTCGGGCTCACGGCCGGCCCGCTCCCGGCTACCAGATGCTGCTCGGCGGACACGTCGGTGACACCCAGATCGAGTTCGGGCAGCGAGCCCTGCGCCTGCCCGCCAAGGTCGCCGCTGAGGCTACCGTCCGGCTGGTCGGCCGTTACGCCGACGAGCGGCATCCCGGTGAGCTCTTCGCCGGTTGGTTGGAGCGCTCGGGAGGACCCAAGGCCCTCGGCACCGAGCTCAAGGACCTGGACTTCTGGCCCGAGCCCGAGGAGCGCCCGGACTACTACATCGACTTCGACGAGACCGGCCCTTACGTGGCCGAGGTCGGCGAGGGCGAGTGCGCCGCCGGCTGAGTGACCGAGATGACACTGGCTGTGGAACAGATGGGGAAAAGGTGACTTCGTGACAACGCTGCTCGACACCAGCCGCCACCTCGTGGCTCCCGCCTGGTCACCCGCAGAGCTGGGGGCCCTCAACGCAGAGTTCGAGAAGGCCCCAGCCGGGACGGTCATCGAGTGGGCGGTGGAGCAGTTCCATCCGCACCTCTGCCTGTCGGCTTCCATGACCGACGCAGTGCTCATAGACCTTGCGGTTTCGGTCGAGCCGTCGATCGAGGTGGTCTTCATCGACACCGGCTACCACTTTCCCGAGACGCTCGAGACGGTCGAGGTCGTCCGCAGGCACTACGGGCTCAACCTGCGGGTCCTGACCGTAGCGCCCCAGCCCGTGGAGCTTTGGCGGGCCGACCCCGAACGCTGCTGCTCGGGGGCCAAGGTCGAGCAACTTGACCGTGCCTTGATCGGCAAGCTGGCGTGGATGAGCGGACTGCGCCGGGCCGAGGCCACCACCCGGGCGACCGCGCCGATCGTGGCCCGCGACCTACGCGGCCTGGTAAAGGTCAATCCCATCGCGACATGGAGCGACGACGACGTCGCCAGCTACATCGCTGACCACGACGTGCCTGTCAACCCGCTGCTGGCTCGCGGCTACCCATCCATCGGGTGCAAGCCGTGCACGTCGCCAGTCTCCGAAGGCTCCCATCCCCGCTCGGGTCGGTGGACGGGACGCGACAAGCTGGAGTGCGGGCTGCACCCGTGATCGGAGCATGCTGACGGGCAGCGACCGGTCTTGACGACAGGCTCACTGGTACATTCGCCGGCATCCACGCGATGTCGGGTGCTCGCCGAGGCAGGTATCTGAGCTCGCCCGCCGAAGCCCCCGAACCCCGTGCCCGTCCTCCGTCGATCCTTCCGCTTCCCAGTCGCCATGGCCCTAGCCACCGTCGTCGGCTGCGCGTACGGCGCCGGGCCCGCCGGGGCCATCCCGCTGGTCCCGGGGGAGTCGACCACCTCCGTGCCGCCGGTGGCCGCCACTTCGACCACCATTTCGACCGCCACCACTTCGACGACCCAAGTCCCGGGGTCGACCACATTCGCGCCGGTGACCCCCTCCAAGGGTTCACCGCCGACGACGGGTGTGCCGAACGTGCCGACGGGCGGCCCGCCCACCTCCATCCCGGCTCCGGGCGCCCCGCCTCCCCCTCCGATCGACGTCGGTCCATCGGTTGCCGCGGTAAACACCGACCTGGCGCAGCTGGCGGCCATCTCTTCCTACCCGCAGGCCCAAGCCAACGTCAGCACCGCCGAGGCGCAGCAAGCCGCAGCCTGGGCCGGGCTGGCGAAATCTCGCATCGCCGCCACCGGGGTCGCCGCCCACCGCCGTGACGCTGCGCAGCAACTGGCAGGCGCCGCGGCCCGCATGGCCTCACTGGCTCTCGCTGCGTACACCGGCGAGGCGTACGCAGCGCCGGGCTCGCCGCAGGCATCCTCCGCGACCGGGACCGTCGCCACCGCCGGAGGCGTGGCCCCGGACGTGATCGCCGACGAGCAGGTCCTGCTCGATCTGGTTGTCCAGCACACCGAGAAGGTGTTCACGTCCGCCCGAGGCGCCTTGCGGTCCGCCACCGCCGATAGCGCCCGCGCCGCCGGAGCGGTGGCAGCCGCCAGCGCCGCGGTGGGGGGCGCCGACCAAGGTGTGCTCGACGCCAAAGCCGCGCTCGCGGCTGCTGCGCGCGCCGCGACCACGAGCGGCGCCGCCGCGCAGCAGGCCTCGGCCACCTCTGCTGGGGCACAGCTCACCAGTGCCACCAGCCCCTCGATGTCCGAGGCCACCGCATTGGCCGATGCCCCGAAGATCCTCGGCCCGACGGTGGCCACCGCTCCCGAGCTCGCCGCTTGGTTCAGCTCGACTGGCCACCAGGCGGACACCACGGTCCCCATCGCGCAGCTGGCCGCCGATTACGTCGCGGCGGGGGAAGCAACCGGGGTCCGCGCCGACCTGGCGTTCGCCCAATCGATCGTCGAGACCGGATTCTTCGGGTTCCCTTCCGGTGGCCAGCTCACCGCCGCCGACAACAATTTCGCCGGCATCGGTGCATGCGACACCTGCGCGCACGGCTGGAGCTTCCCTGACGCGTCGACCGGCGTGAGCGCCCAGGAGCAGCTGTTGGAGGCCTACGCCTCGCCCACCAAGGTGCAAACCCCCCTGATCGGCCCCGTGGGGGTCGGTGGCTGCTGCCCCACCTGGGTGGCCCTCGCCGGCAAGTGGGCCTCCTCGCGACGCTACGGTGTGGAGATCCTCTCGACCTACCAGGAGATCCTCGACTGGGTGATCCCCCAGCGCCTACTAGCCGCCGGGCTGGCGGCCCCGGGTTCGGTGGTGCCAGCACCTCCGGGCACGGAGGCATCCGGGCCGGCGGGCCCGGCGGC
>JAKBAM010000027.1:0-28183 GCA_021809105.1 Actinomycetes bacterium | reverse complement strand
GCGACGCCTGGGGGCTGAGAGCCACATGGCGCAGTATGTCCTGGTGCACGGCGGGGGTCACGGCGGGTGGTGCTACGGGCCCGTCGCCCGGCTCCTGCGAGCTGCGGGCCACGAGGTGCACACCCCGACGCTCACAGGTCTGGGCGAACGCGCCCACCTCCTGAGCCCCGGCGTGGATCTCGATGTCCACATCACGGATGTGACCAACGTGCTGCACTACGAGGATCTCACCGACGTCATCCTGGTGGGGCACAGCTACGGGGGGATGGTCATCACCGGCACGGCCGATCGGGTCCCCGGCCGGATAGCCCAGTTGGTGTACCTGGACGGAGCGATCCCCGAGGACGGCGAGTCACTGGCCGGGATGACCCCACAACTAATGGACGCCGCTCGCCGCTCGGCGCGCGTCGTGGATGGCGTGGAGGTGGTGCTCTGGCCGGAGCCGGACGCGGGTAGAAGCTACGGAGTCACGGATCCCGCTGCCCTGGCCTGGATGCAGGTCCGGCTCACCCCCCATCCGTGGAGGTCCTTCGAGCAGCCGCTCCGCTTGGCCAACGGAGCAGCCGTCAAGAAGATCCCGCGCACCAACATCAACTGCACCGAGACGTTGGGGCGCCGCCCCCCGGAGCGGGCAGGCCGAGCCTACGAAGCCGACCGTGTCTGGGAGATCGACACCGGCCACGACTTGATGATCACCGAGCCTGCCGCGGTCGCAGAGATGCTGGAGCGCTTGGCCGCGCTGTGATCGTGGTCCGCGTCAGGACGAAGGAGTGACCGTCTGGCCGGGGATGACCGACCCGCAGATCGGGTCCGCTCCGGGGACGAGCTGGAAGGTGGACCCGCTCAGCTTGGTCACCCATTCACAGTTGTCGACCCCCGACACGATGCTGGTGCGATTGTTGATGTCGAGGTGGTGCGTGCCGTAGAGGCCGCCGGCCGTGAAGTCGTGTATCCCGGACAGGGCGGCAATCAGTGACGCCTGGGTCGGGTTGGGGCCGGCGGCCTGGAGCGCCTGCACCAGCAGGATCACCGAGGCGTACGTGTTGTACTCCGCGACGGTCGGGTCACCGGTAACCCCGACGCTGCGGAGGGCGGCGGCGAACTGCTGGGTTGCGGGGGTGTGCATCTCGAGCGGCTCGTACCCTAGGCCGAAGTAGACGTCCTGGGCTTCCTGCAGGGCGCCCGGCCCGGCTTGTAGGAGGTCCCCGCCGTAGCCGGTAGCGAGCAGAGCAGCCTTCAACTTGACCCCCAGCTGCCTAAGTGCGGTGATCAGCGAGAAACCGGTGTTGGGATCCACGCTGGCCGTGAACCCGTTGATCCCCGCCTGCTTCATGGCCAGTGCAACGGGCTGGACGTTGGTGCCGCCAAAAGGAAAGCTGGCGTTGAGATACCCGACCCTGATACCGGCCGCTTGCGCGGAGACAGCCGACGCCTTGGCCGCCTCCGACGAGATCGGCGAGATGCTGTAGCCGAGCGATCCCAGGTTGGTCACGCCCTCCAGCTTGAAGAACTGACCGAAGGTGGTTGCCACCTCGTTGCCGTGGAGGGCGCCGAACACGGAGAACATGTTCTTCGATGTCTGCCATTCGCTGGCGTCCTGCGCCGCGCCGATCACAGGGACGTCGTGCTGGGTGAGGTAGCTGGCGGCCGCGAATGTCAGGGCCGAGTCGGCGACGACCACGAAGGCATGGTCCTGCTCGACGAGCGTCTGAGCTGCGGACAACGCGCCGGAGGGGGAGGTCTGGGTATCGCCTACGACGTATCTGAAGTGGTAGCCGTTCTGCGACGCCCAGGTGATCCCGGCTTGCACCCCCTGGACGCTCGTCTTGTTGCCAGACGAGGCCGGACCGGTGACATCGGTCAGCACGCCGATGGTGTAGGTGGGGGCCCTCCCACTTCCTGCCCCGGTGGAGACGTTCTTCGAGGGAGACGGGCTGCCGCATCCCGCCGCGAGGGCGGCCACTGAGGCGCCTACGGCTACCAGCTTCTTCCTGCGATGAGACCCCCTCACTTGGGACCGAAGCGGAGGGCGCCATCGAGGCGAATGTTCTCGCCGTTGAGGTACGGGTTCTGCGCGATCGACTCCACGAGTAGGGCGAACTCCTCGGGTCGGCCCATACGCTTCGGAAAGACGATCGACTTCACCAGGTTCTCCTTGACCTCTTCGCGCACTCCGAGCATCACCGGAGTTCCCATCGTCCCGGGGGCGATGGCGCACACCCGGACCCCGATGGCCGCCAGGTCCCTTGCCATCGGCAGGGTCATCCCGAGGATCGCGGCCTTGGCAGCCGCATAGGCCAGCTGCCCGGTCTGGCCCTCCATGCCCGCGATGGACGCCGTGTTGACGAGCACTCCGCGCTGGCCGTCGTCGTCCGGATCGTTCTTCGCCATGGCCTGCGCAGCCAGGCGGCACATGTTGAAGGTGCCGAACGCGTTCATCTCCATGGTCTTAACGAACGACGATTTGTCGTGCGGCGTGCCGTCCCGTCCCACGGTGCGGCCGCCTCCGACTCCCCCGCCGGCCACGTTGACCAGGAGCGAGAGCGTACCGAGCGAGCACGCCGCTTCGATCGCCTCACTCGCGCGCTCATCGTCGTTGACGTCCCCCGACACTCCGACCGCCGCGTCGCCGAGCTCGGCCGCGAGCTGCGTCGCCCGGTCGGCGTCCCAGTCGAACACCACGACCCGCATACCGGTGTCGACCAGCCGGCGCACGACGGCCGACCCCAGGCCACCGGCTCCTCCCGTCACAATCGCTGCTCGGCCTCGAAGATCCACGTCGCTCCCATCTCTCATGCTTGACATGCTGCGCCAAGAAGGTAACGGCCTTCGACTGTGACGTCAAAATCCAAGACGGAGCCCGCGCTCGGAAGGGAAGGTCAGCCGAGATGCTCGACGAAGCGCTCCAGCTGCTTGAGGTTTCGGCATTCGTGGGCGCTGTCGCAGTGTGCGGCGTACTGGCCGACGATCGAGTCGCCCGTGTCCCAGTAGCTGCGGGGCTCGGGGTTGAGCCAGTAAACGTGGCGGGCCTTCTTGGCCATCTCGGCCACGACCCACGACTGGGAAGCGTGGTAGTTGTTGCGGGCATCGCCGAGCAGGAGCACCGTGGTCTTCCCGCTGATCTCCTTGCCCCATCGCTCCCAATAGGTCTCGAAGGCGTGGCCGTAGTCGGAGTGGCCGTCCACCCAGATCACGTCGGCTTCGGTGTTGATGCGGTGGATGGCGTGCCCGATGTCGTCGGTCCCTTTGAAGTAGTCGGTCACCTCGTCGATGCCGTCGATGAACACGAAGGATCGGACCCGGCTGAACTGCGAGCTGATCGCGTACACCATCTGCAGCGTGAACCGTGCGAAGGACGCCACCGAACCGGAGATGTCCGCGATCACCATGATCTCGGGCTTGGAGGGCCTGGGATATCGGAACTGGGGATCCGCCGGCACCCCGCCCGTAGACAGCGAGTGGCGCACGGTGGATCGGAAATCCAAAGGTCCCTTGCGGCCATGACGCCGCTTGCGCGCCAGGCGCACCGCCAGCTTCCTCGTCAAGGGGGCGATGGCCTTGCGCAGGGCAACGAGCTCGTCGCGGCTGGCGTGCATGAAGTCGATGTCCTCCGGCAACGGCTTGCGCACGGCGCGAGCCACCGCTTCGGCACCGCGGTCAGCGACCAGGCGCCGGCGGATCTCCGACTCGATCTCGCGGCGAAGGGCGTCCAGGCGGGACTCGTACTCGTCGCGAGCGAGGCGCTCCTCCAGCTCGGTCAGATCGCTCGGCACCTGGGCGTGGGCCTCCGCCATCATGCGCTCCAAGACGCCGTCGAGGTCCAGCTGGCGAAGCGTCCTGTACAGGTAGTACGTCCCCCCGACCGGGCGGCCCGGCTCCATGCCTGCGTAGCGAGTCACCGCGGCGCGCGCCAGCGCCCGCAACAACGCATCGTTGCCGTCCATGAGCGCCCGGTACAGCATCTCGGCCAGCTCCTCGGCGCTCAAGCCCTCACCGGACCCACCCTCACCCTCCCGGGCGCCGATGAGCTCCTCGAGCATCGCCTCCACATCCCCGTCACCCTCCTCTTCCCGGAGCCGGTAATCGCTCCCACGGAACGAGAAGTACACCTCGAAAACGGTCTCGAACGCCTTCCAGTGAGCATTGTTCTTGACCATCGTGGCTGCCAGCGCGTACTTGAAGGCCGACCTGTCCTCGAGGGGGACGTGCCTGATGGCCTCCATGGCGTCCAGGTTCTCGGTGAGGCTCACCGGGATCCCCGCTCGCCGCAACTCGGTCACGAAGCCCGCCAGCGTCTCGAGCATTCCCCCGTCGAAGCCCGCGGGCAAAGCGGTGAGATCGTCGCTCATCAGCGGCCAGGCGCGCCCGAAGAGCTCAGTTCCTTGGCAGCCTTCTCGATGTCGGACTGGTACTTGAGCAGGACGTGGAGCGTCTCCTTGGCCGACTCCGCATCGACATGGTCTATACCGAGCAGGAGGAGCGTCCGAGCCCAGTCGAGCGTCTCGGAGACCGACGGCGCTTTCTTCAACTCCAGGCTTCTGATGGAGCGGACGATGCGCACGATCTGCTCGGCCAGGGAGTCGGTGATCCCGCCGACCTTGGTGAGCACGATCTCCTTCTCGCGGGCGATGTCGGGGTAATCGATGTGGAGGAAGAGGCAGCGCCGCTTCAGCGCCTCCGACAGCTCGCGGGTGTTGTTGGAGGTCAGGAAGACCAGGGGAATCTGCTTAGCGGCCACGGTCCCGAGCTCGGGAATGGAGACCTGGTAGTCGGAGAGGATCTCGAGCAGGAGCGCCTCGGTCTCCACCTCGACGCGATCCACCTCGTCGATCAGCAGGACCACGGGCTCGTCGGCCCGGATGGCCTCGAGCAGGGGCCGGGTCAGGAGGAACTCCTCCGAGAAGATGTCCTCCTCGATGTCACTCCACTCGCCGGCGGACTCCCCCACCCGCTGGGCCTGGATGCGCAGGAGCTGCTTCTTGTAGTTCCACTCGTAGAGGGCCTTGGACTCGTCCAGTCCCTCGTAGCACTGCAGCCGGATCAGGCGGGCGCCGGTGAGCTCCGCCACAGACTTGGCCAGCTGCGTCTTACCGGTGCCTGCCGGACCCTCCACAAGGATCGGCTTGCCGAGCCGATCGGCCAGGAACACCACGCCGGCGATGCTGTCGTCAGCCAGGTAGTCCACGTGGCGCAGGCCATCGCGCACGACGCTCGGCGAGTCGAAACGGCTGGCGGTGACGTCGGTCACAGAGGTCCTCCAGGGTGCTGGCGAAAGAAGTCACTGTACCGGCAGGCACGCCTACGGCCGGATGTGACCCTCACCGGTGACCAGGTACTTCGTGGTCGTCAGTTCCCGGAGCCCCATCGGTCCCCGGGCATGCAGCTTCTGGGTGCTGATCCCGATCTCCGCCCCGAAGCCGAACTGCTCGCCGTCGGTGAAGCGGGTCGAGGCGTTCACTACGACCGCGGCCGCATCGACCTCGCGCTGGAACCTGCGCGCCGCCGCCAGGTCAGCGGTCACGATGACCTCGGTGTGCCCAGACCCGTGACGTCCTATGTGGTCGATGGCGGCACTGATGTCGGGTACCACTGCCACGCTGAGGATCAGAGCCAGGTGTTCGGTGGAGAAATCCTCGTCGGTGGCCTCCCCCATGCGTGCCCGACCCACGACGCGCCGGGCTGCGGCGTCTCCACGCAACTCGACGCCATCGAGGGCGGCCACCACCGCTGGGAGGAATCGGTCCGCCACCTCGGCGTGCACCAGCAATGACTCAGTGGCGTTGCACACGCTCGGCCGCTGGGTCTTTCCGTTGGCGACGATGGCCACAGCGGAGTCGAGATCAGCAGCACGGTCGACGTAGACGTGGCAGTTACCGTCGCCGTCGATGATGGTGGGGACCGTGGCGCTGGCGATCACCGCGTCGATGAGTGAGCGCCCGCCTCTCGGTATGAGGCAGTCGATGACGCCCCGCATGCGCATGAACTCCACGGCCGACTCCCGGCTGGTGTCCTCGATGAGGAGCAGGGCGTCCTCCGGGACCCCAGCCTTGGCGTAGCCAGCACGCAGCACCGAGGCCACCGCCTGGTTGGACGTGATAGCCGCGGAGCTGCCCCGCAGGAAGGCGACGTTGCCCGACTTCAGGCACAACGCGGCCGCGTCGCTGGTGACGTTGGGACGGTTCTCGTAGATGATGCCGATCACGCCGAGAGGCACCCGAACCTTGCGTATCTCCAGTCCGTTGGGCCGAACCCACCCCTCGACCGCCTCCCCGATCGGGTCCCCCAGAGCCGCTACCTGGCGCAGCCCTTCGGCCATCGCCTCCACCCGGGAGGGGGTCAGTCGCAAGCGGTCCAGCACCGAGGCGGAGGTGCCCGCCCGCTCCGCTCGCTCCATGTCGGTACCGTTGGCCTCGAGGACCTGGTCCCGGCGGCTGTCGAGCAGGTCGGCAGAGGCTCGCAGGGCGGCGTCTTTGGCCTCGCTCGACAGTTGGGACGTAAGACGACGGGCGGCCTGCGCCCGGCGCCCCAGCTCGAGGAGGTCATCGCTCACCGCCAGAAGCTACCTCCGAAGCCGCCACTGGGACACCGACCGGGGGACACGCTATGACGACTTCTCGCTGTGACCTCCGAACTCCTTGCGCATGGCAGAGAGGATCTTGTCCGCGAAGTCACCCTCGCCCCGCGAGCTGAACCGCTCGTAGAGGGCTGTAGTGAGCACATAAGCGGGAACGCCCTCGTCTATGGCTGCCTTGACGGTCCAACGTCCCTCACCCGAGTCCGACACCCGGCCGCTGAAGCTCTCGAGCTTGGGATCCGCCGACAGGGCGTGAGCCGTCAGGTCGAGCAGCCACGAGGATATGACGCTCCCCCGCCGCCAGACCTCGGCTACTTCGGCGGTGTCGATGTCGTACTGGTAGTACTGCGGATCGGCCAATGGAGTGGTCTCGGCGTCAGCCGGGCCGGCGTCGGCAGCGCCGACATCGGCCTTGGCCAGGATGGCCAGGCCCTCGGCGTATGCCGCCATCGCGCCGTACTCGATGCCGTTGTGGACCATCTTCACGAAGTGGCCGGCCCCGTTGGGTCCGCAGTGCAGCCATCCTTCCTCCGCCGGCGAGGGATCACCGCTACGGCCCTCGGTGCGGGGAGCAGCCCCGACTCCCGGCGCGACGGTTCGAAACAGCGGCGCCAAGTGGTCGACGACTTGGTCCTCGCCGCCGATCATCAAGCAGAAGCCCCGCTCCAGGCCGAAGACACCTCCGCTGGTCCCGACGTCCACGTAGTGGACGCCTTGCTCCTTCAATGCGGCCGCACGGTGGATGTCGTCTTGGTAGTGGGAGTTGCCACCATCGATGATGATGTCCCCTTCCTCCATGGCCTTCGCCAGCTGGGTAACGGTATCGCCGGTGTACGAGGCCGGCACCATGACCCACGCCGCCCGGGGCACCTCCAGCTTGGCGACGAGATCCTCGATGCTGACCGCTCCGGTGGCGCCTTCCGCCTCGAGCGCCTTCACCGCGTCGGCGCTGACGTCGTAGACGACGCAGGTGTGCCCATCGCGCTGGAGTCGCCGCACCAGGTTGGCGCCCATCCGTCCGAGTCCGACCATGCCTAGCTGCACGCTGAATCCTCCTTGGTCCGCACCGAGCGGGCGGCTTCAGTCAAGCACCTACCCGAAGCCGTCCGATCCTCAGGGCAACAGGACCAAATCATCGCGGTGCACGACCTCGTGGACCGCCTCCGGTGGAAGCGTCGATGTTTGCCGACCCGCCCACTCCTTCACCACCGAGGCAGGGTGGCGGACGAGGCCCTTGGCGAATGTCCGGCCGTGAGGCCCGGCGATCTCGACGGCATCATCGGCTTCGAAGTCGCCGTGGACCCCGATCACCCCGGCAGGCAGCAGTGACACCCCTCGCTCGCGGAGCGCCTTCTCCGCCCCGGCGTCCACCACCACCGTCCCCGACGAGCCCACGGCGAAGGCGATCCAGAGCTTGCGTGCCCCTAGCCGCTGCTGGCGCGGCACGAAGACGGTACCGGACCCCGCCGTGCCGGCGAGGGCGGACGCCAGGACGTCGGGCCGATCCGCGCCGGCGATGACCGCTCGGACGCCGGACCAGGCCGCCATCTTGGCCGCTGCCAGCTTGGATGCCATGCCGCCCGATCCCCTGACGGTGCCCGTCCCGCCGGCCAGGGCCTCGATCTCCGCGTCCACCTCGACGATCTCTTCGATGAGAGAGGCGTCCTCGCGTCGGCGTGGGTCGCCGGTGAGCAACCCCGGCGTGTCGGTCAGGAGGACCAGCGCCTCGGCATGGAGAAGGTGGGCGACCAGCGCGGCGAGGCGGTCGTTGTCGCCGAAACGGATCTCGTCGTCGGCGATGGCATCGTTCTCGTTGATGACGGGCACGACCCCGAGGTCCAACAGGTGTTCAAGGGTGCGGCGGGCGTGTAGGTACTGGCGGCGATGGACGAAGTCCAGGGGCGCCAGGAGCACCTGGCCGGCGACCAGGCCCCGTCCCCGGAGGGCGGCCTCCCATGCGGCGAAGAGGTACCCCTGACCCACCGCCGACACCGCCTGCAGGACCGCCGGGTCGTTGGGGCGGGGGTGCAAGCCGAGCACCGGGAGCCCCGCTGCGATGGCCCCACTGGTAACCACAACCACGCGGTCGCCCGCAGCGCGCTGCCCGGCGACCTCACCGGCCAACTTCTCGATAGCAGCGGTGGTGAGCCTGCCGCGATCGTCGGTCACCGACGAGGTGCCGATCTTCACCACTATCACCCGGTCGGCCATGCCCTCAGTGTGCCAGTCCCGGCAGGGGCCCTAGCCGGGCTCGTAGTCGAACTCGAAACCGCCGATGCGGACCCGGTCACCGCTACGAGCGCCGGCCTTCGCCAGCGCCTTGTCCACGCCGAGGCTCTTCAGCCGGCCCTGCGCGTATGCCAGGGCCTCGACGTTGGTCAGGTCGGAGAGGGCTACCGCCCGCAGGGCCGGGCGTCCTATGACCTCCCACCCGCCGTCGAAGCCCCGCTCCACTGCCACCCCTACGGGCGCTGGCCGGTGCACGACGAATTGGCGAGGCCGGGACTCTCCCGCCCTGGCGCCCGAGACGAGCTGGGCGAGCGCTCCGAGCAGCGGCCGGACGCCCTCGCCGGTCAGCGCCGAGATCCGCATCGCCGGCCCGCGCACGTCCGCCCCCGCCGCGTCGAGCTTGGACCCGATCACGATCCGGGGACGCTCGGCCAGCTCGGGCCGGTAGCGGCGGAGCTCGTCGAGCAGAATGCGCTCCTGCTCGTCAGGGCCGCGCCCGTCAGCCGCTGTCAGGTCGACGAGGACCACGAGGGCTCGAGCCCGCTCGATGTGGCGGAGGAAGCGGTGGCCGAGTCCTTTGCCCTCGCTGGCACCCTCGATGAGCCCGGGGATGTCGGCGA
Source organism: Actinomycetes bacterium (assembly GCA_021809105.1). Lineage (GTDB taxonomy): Bacteria > Actinomycetota > Acidimicrobiia > Acidimicrobiales > Palsa-688 > Acidiferrimicrobium. The sequence continues at coordinate 18,760 of JAKBAM010000027.1, read as the reverse complement.
CGACGAACTCGTGCTCATCGAAGCGGACCACGCCGAGGTGCGGCTCGAGGGTGGTGAAGGGGTAGTCGGCGATCTTCGGTTTGGCGGCTGAGATACGGGAGATCAGCGTGCTCTTACCGGCGTTGGGGAACCCGACGAGAGCCACGTCGGCCATGAGCCGGAGCTCCAGGTTGTACCAGTGCTCCTCGCCGACCTCGGCCTGCTCGGCGAACGCCGGCGCCCGGCGCCGGTTGGAGAGGAAGCGGGCATTGCCCTTGCCTCCCTGGCCTCCCTTGCCCGCCAACCACCTGTCGCCCTCGGTGGTGAGGTCGGCCAGCACGTGGCCCTCGAGGTCCTTGACGACCGTCCCCTCCGGCACGGGGACGTCGAGGTCGGCGCCTCCCTTGCCGTGCCGCCCTTTCCCCGCCCCGTGAGTCCCGTTGCCGCCCCGGCGGTGCGGGTGGTCCCGGAATCCGTAGAGGGAAGCGGTGTTGCGGTCGGCGACCAGCCAGACATCTCCGCCACCGCCGCCGTCGCCGCCGTCAGGACCGCCCTTGGCCACGTGGGCTTCCCGCCGGAACGACACCGATCCGGCGCCCCCGTCTCCAGCCTTGACGTGCAGCTGTGCTTCGTCGACGAACCCGGACATGAGAACAGTGAGGAAAGCGGACTCGGCGCGGCGGGGCCCGGCCGACCGAGATCAGTCCTGCGTGAGGACGTCCACCAGCTTGCGGCCCTTGCGAGAGCCGAACTTCACCTTGCCCGGGGTTAGTGCGAAGAGGGTGTCATCGCCGCCGCGGCCCACGTTTTCTCCGGGATGGAAGTGGGTGCCGCGCTGGCGGACGATGATCGAGCCTGCGGTCACGGCCGTACCGTCGAACACCTTCACGCCGAGGCGCTGGGCATTCGAATCGCGGCCGTTGCGGGTGGACCCGCCACCTTTGGTCTTTGACATGCCTATCCCTCCCGGCGTGAGATGCCGGTGATCTCGATCTCGGTGTAGTGCTGACGGTGGCCCCAGCGGGTCCGACCGCGCGTCTTGGGCTTGTAGGTAAAGCCCCGGATCTTCGGACCCTTGGTCTCGCCCACGATCCGCGCGGTCACCTTGGCTCCGGCCAGCTGGACCGGCCCGGCGAGGACCGTGTCGCCGTCCACCACCAAGACAGGGGTCAGCTCGACCGCCTCACCCTCGGCCTTGCCGAGCAGTTCCACGGAGAGGGTCTGGCCCTCCTCCACTCGCTCCTGCTTGCCACCTGTCGCAATCACCGCGTACACAATCCGGTGAGTATAGCCGGACGGCGCCCGCAGGCCCGCAGGCGGCTCAGCTGAGCAACGACTCGTCGAACACGAGTCCCCTCCCGCTGCACGTCGGGCAGGACTCGGAGAAGGACTCCACCAGACCCTCGGAGATGCGCTTCCTCGTCATCTCCACCAGGCCCAGCTCAGAGATGTCGAAGACCTGGGTGCGGGTCTTGTCCCGGGCCAGCGCCTCGCGGAAGGTCTTGATGACCTCAGCCCGGTTGGCGGAGATCTCCATGTCGATGAAGTCGATGACGATGATCCCGCCGATGTCGCGAAGGCGGAGCTGGTGAGCGATCTCCTCAGCAGCCTCGAGGTTGTTGCGGAAGACCGTCTCCTCGAGGTTGCTCTTGCCGACGTTCTTGCCGGTGTTGACATCTATGACGGTGAGTGCTTCGGTCCGCTCGATGATCAGGGAACCGCCGGAGGGGAGCCACACCTTGCGGTCGAGGGCCTTGTGGATCTGCTCGTGCACGTGGTAGCGCTCGAAAGGAGGGAGCGGATCATCCGAGTCCGAGGCCTGCTCGACCCGGTCAGCCAGCTCGGGGCTGATGGAGGCGACGTAGTCCCGGACCTCCTCGTACAGCGCAGGATCGTCGATGACCACGCCGCGGTAGTTGCGGTTGAACTCCTCGCGTATCACCCGTACGGCCATGTCCGGCTCGCGGTACAGCAGGGCCGGCGCTCGCGAACCCTTGGCCAGGGCATCGATACGCTCCCACTGGTTGAGGAGGCGAGCAACGTCACGGCGCAGCTCGTCAGGGCTGGCTCCCTCCGCCGCGGTCCGTACGATGAGCCCGTGACCGGGAGGACGGACCTCGTCGAGGATGCGCCGAAGACGCTTGCGCTCGTCGTCGGCCAGCCGCTTGGAGATGCCGTAGGTGTCGCTTCCGGGGATCAGCACGACGAAGCGCCCTGGCAGTGACACCTCCTGAGTGAGCCGCGCACCCTTGGTGCCGATGGGGTTCTTGGTCACCTGGCACAGGACCGTCTGGCCGGTCTTGAGCAGCTGCTCGATCCGGGCGTCGCGTGCGGCCCCGGCGAGCTTCCCGCGGGTGGGCTTGCCCTTGCTGTCCGCTGGCGGTGCTTCGACGTCGTCGGTGTCGTAGCGCAGGTCGCCGCGGTACAGCACGGCGTTCTTCGGCGTACCGATATCGACGAAGGCAGCCTCCATCCCGGGAAGCACGTTCTGCACCCGTCCGATGTAGATGTTGCCGTCGATCTGCGTGGCATCGTCCGCCGGCCGGGACACGTAGTGCTCGATGAGCGTGCGGCCTTCCAGCACGGCGATCTGGGTGGCACGGGCCTCCTTGTGGACGACCATCAGGTAACGGCCGACCGGGCGCCCCTTGCGCTCCCTCCCCCGGCGCCGGTCGGCGGTCTCCTCATCGACGATCACCGGGTCGTCCACGAGCAGGGCCTCGACCGGAACCGGCCCGCGGCGCTTCTCACTGGCGGGACGTTCGCCGCCCGGTCGGCCACTCGATCGGGTACGTCGACGACGCTTCGACCTGTCCTCGCCGCCGTCGCCCCCGCCCGGCGCCGAGCCTCGGGCCACGGAGGGACCGACCGCCGACGGGGCCGGCGCGGGACGGCTGTCACCGATACGGGGCTTGATGGGCAAGGGCCGGTCGCGGGCATCGCCCTGCGCCCCGCTGGGCGGCTCCCCCTCGGCGGTCTCGCCCGCTAGCCGGCGCCGGATGGGTGGTCGCGGCGCCGTGGCGGCGCCGCGCTCGTCGGCGGTCTCGGAGCGAGGCGGGGCGGCCGTCGGCGCGCCCGGGTCACCTGGGCGCGCTCCCCTCTCGCCGGCCTCCTCGCCGGTGTCGATACCCGAGTCCGTCGCCGCCGACGGACGAGTGCGATTGCGCCCGCCCCGAGAGCCGCGACGTCGCCGGCGGGGCCCGTCGGTCCCTGCCGGCGAGGCGACCACGGACGATCCCTCGCCTGCGCTTCCACGGGCTTCGACCTGCCTGGGAGGCCGATCGTCGCCGGCGGCGGGGGCCGGGCGTTGTTCAGATCCGGTTGGATCCGAGGGACCGGGAGCGGCGTTCCCCGGCCCCGGGAGGGGCGTTGCAGCGTCGGACATTCGTGTGTTCCCTTCTCATGACGCACGCTCCAGAGCGTGCGGCGCGTCCGTCGCGGCGGTGGTGACATCGAGCCCCAAGGGCTCCCACCGCGCGCCGTCGCGCGAAATCCATTGGTGCAACCGCCGCACGTGTGCCTCGGCCAGGTCCGGACCGAGGGCGCCGAGGAGCTCGGAGGGCCGTAGCCCGCGTGGTCGGGTACCCAGCTCCGCCTCGAGCCAGACACCTTCAGCGGGGTCGGCACCCACAGCACCGATGACGCGGAGGTTGATGATACCGGGACGGACGTCGTCGATGACCTCCACCCCCTTGCGGCTCCGGGCGACCATCGCCCTCGGAGCGGCGAGCAGGCCGGCCGCGCGGACGGCCATCTCCTCGCTCGCCACAGCGGCGCAGCCGTCGCCGGGTACGGCTGCCAGGCGCCATGTACAGGAGCTGACGTCCTCCTGCAGGGACGGCGACGGGGTCTCGAGGGGAGCGATGGCGAGGACATCGACCCCGACGGGAAGCGCCGCGGACAAGCGAGCAGCCAGGGAATTCCGACCACTCGAAGCCTCGAGGTCGATCTGCGAGGTGCCGGCCGCCAGCTCGAGGTCGAGGTACTCGGCCAGCGACTCGTGGCCGGTGGGGAGCGCGAGCCCGAAACTGACCTTGGGCCGGGGCGAGAAGCCCTCGCTGTACGCCAGCGGTAGCTGCTCGCGCCGAAAAGCGCGCTCCCACATGCGGGCCACATCGCGATGGCTGGTCCAGCGGATCTTGCCCAGCTTGGCGAAGCGCACCCTTACCTTCACGACCGAAGCGCCTTCACCGGTCGCCCTCCGGCCGCTTGCCGAAGGTGACGGGTACCGCACCCGCCAGGGCGAGACCGCGCCGCCCCCCGGCCGCCAGGTCCTGGCCCGTCCCCTGGCTCCCGCCGGCGGGAGGTGTCGGTGAAGCAACGACGTGCTCGATGCCGTATCCCGTGCAGGCGCCGCAGTCGTAGCACGGGGTCCACCTGCAGTCGGGGGTCCCAGCCGCCGCCAACGCGTCGAGCCACTCCTGCCAGAGGAAGTCGTCGTGGAGCCCGGCAGAGATGTGGGCCCAGGGCAGCACCTCGTCCTCCGTGCGGTGTCGGTGGACGTACCAGTCCGGCGAGAGGCCGTGGGAGGCCATGGCCTCGGTCCAGAGGTTCAAGTCGAAGTGCTCGGACCACTCCTGGAACGTGCCTCCCCTGCGCCACACCTCTTCGATCACCGCACCGATGCGCCTGTCGCCGCGGCTGGCGATGCCTTCGGCCAACGACGCCTTCGGGTCGTGCCAGCGCATCTGCACCCCCCGGTCCTTACGGGTGGCGTCGCGAAGCAAGTTGACCTTGCGCATCAGCTCTGCGGGGGTGTCCTGGCCGAACCACTGGAAAGGGGTCTGCGGCTTGGGGACGAACCCGCCCACCGACGCGGTCACCGACGCTCCCTTGCCATGCTGGCGGCCGACGCTGACACAGTTGCGAGCCAGCTCGGCGATGCCGAGGGTGTCCTCGTCCGTCTCGGTCGGCAGCCCCGTCAGGAAGTACAGCTTCACGCGGCGCCAGCCCTGCGAGAAAGCCGACTCGACCGCACCGTAGAGGTCCTCTTCGCGGATCAGCTTGTTGATGACCTGGCGCATCCGCCATGTGCCCCCCTCGGGAGCGAAGGTGAGCCCGGTGCGGCGGACCTTCTGGATCTCGCTGGCGATGCCGACCGTAAACGCGTCGACACGCAGGCTGGGAAGGCTCACGCCGACCTGGCCGGCGCATGTCGGATCGTCGATGATCCCCGATACCACGCTTTCGATCCCCGAGAAGTCCGCACTGGACAGCGAGGTCAGGCTGACCTCGTCGTAGCCGGTGCGGGCCAGACCGTCCGAGACCATCTGGCGGACCTGCTCTGCTGGCCGCTCCCGCACCGGCCGGGTGATCATCCCGGCCTGGCAGAACCGGCAACCCCGAGTACAGCCACGGAAGATCTCGACATTGAGGCGATCGTGGACCACTTCGGTCATCGGCACCAGCTGCCGGCGCGGATAGGGCCACGCTCCGAGATCGGCAATGGTCCTCTTTTCCACCTTCTCGGGCACGTTGGGATACTTGGGCGTGACCGCCACCAACCGCTGGCCGTCATACTCCACGTCATACATCGACGGCACGTAGACGCCGGGCTGGGAGGCCAGGTCCCGAAGGAGCCGCTGACGCGAGCCGGGTGTGCGGCCGGCCGCCTTCCATGCCGCCACCGCCTCGCTGATGGGACCTACCGGCTCCTCGCCGTCGCCGATGACGAACAAGTCGACGAAGTCAGCCAGCGGCTCGGGATTGAAGGTGCAGTGGCCGCCGGCGACGACGAGGGGGTGCTCCGGTCCCCGCTCCGTGGCTCGCACTGGCACCCCTGCCAGGTCGATGCAGTTGAGGACGTTGGTGTAGACCAGCTCAGCGGAGAGGTTGAAGGCTAGGAGGTCGAACTCACCCGCCGGCGTGTGGCTCTCCACGGAGAACAGCGGTATCCGCCTGGCGCGCATCTCGGCTTCCATGTCCACCCAGGGGGCGTAGGACCGCTCCGCGATGGCGTCTTCGCGCTCGTTGAGGATCTCGTAGAGGATCTGGAGGCCCTGGTTGGGCAGCCCGATCTCGTAGGCGTCGGGGTAGAGCAACAGCCAGGCAGCGAGTCCGGGTGAATGTAAAGGCGACTGCGCCCCGTCCTCGCAGCCGATGTAACGGGCGGGCTTGGTCACCCGCCCCAGGATCGGCTCGATCTGGGACCACACACTTGTCATCTCCCCCACCACACTACCGGGCGCCACATCACCACCCGAGGCGTCGGCGCGAGGGGTAACTCAGGTGAAGCGGCGCATCCTCACGTTGAGGACCAGGCCGATGCCTGCGAAGGCGGCGATCATCGCCGACCCGCCGTAGCTCATGAACGGCAGCGGGATGCCGGCGATCGGCATGATGCCCATGGTCATCCCGACGTTCTCGAACACCTGGAACACCAGCATCGCCAGCACCCCCACGCAGAAGAGGGTCCCGACCAGGTCCCTGGAGAGGGTGGCTGCTCGCCAAGTTCGCCACACCACGACCACGAACAGGAGAAGCAGGGCGGCCGATCCCACGAGGCCGACCTGTTCACCGACCGCAGTGAAGATGAAGTCGGTGCGTTGCTCTGGCACGTAGGCAAGGTTGGTCTGCGTCCCGCCACCGATGCCCTTGCCGAAGATGCCGCCGTTGCTAATCGTGATCTTGGACTCGGCGATGTTGTACAGGGTTTGCCCAGCCGGGGTGGCCAACAGCTTGGCGTTGGGCTGGTTCGGGCTGTTGACGAACGACGTCAACCGATCCTTCTGGTACTGCTTGAGCACCCCGAAGTGGACGACGCCGAACATCCCGACGATCACGAGGAGCAGGAGCACCGCCAGGTGACGCCCCCGGGCTCCTCCGACCACCAGCACAGCCACCAGCACCGCACCGAGGACCAAGGCGGTGCCGAGGTCGGGCTGCTTGTAGATCAGCGCGAACGGGATCGCGCCGAGGACCAGCACCACGATCAGGGCCCGCAGCGGCATTCGACCCTTGAAGTTCGCTGCGTACGAGGCCAGCCCGACGATCAGCGCGATCTTGGCGATCTCGGACGGCTCGAGCTGGTAACTCCCGAACTGGAACCAGGCCTGGGCACCCTTGGACTTGTGACCCACCGCATAGACGGCGAGGAGCAGGAAGAGGGCTCCCCCGTAGAACACCGGAGCAAGATCGCGGTACCGCCGGTAGTCGAAGGCAGCCACCACCAGCATCACGACGATACCGATGACCATGAAGATGGCCTGCTTCTTCAAGTAGTACTGCGGCGACAACCCGGCCGCCTGCAGCTGGTCCCGGGTCGCGGTGTAAACCATCAGGGTGCCGAACGCGGCGATGGCGATCACGGCAAGGGCCAGGATCGGGTCGAAGTGAGTCCACACCGACGGGCCGCTCCTGCGCCGAGGGTTGCCCGGTGCAGGGCCGGCCGCGCCGATCATGTGCAGGCCCCGGTAACCGGGATGGGGCGGGTCGACTGGCGTTCCATGGGCTGGTTCACGACATATCGGAAGGCGCAGGGACGCCGGGTAGCTCGAGCACGTCGGCGGTCATCTTGTCACCGGATGCTCGTACGATCCTGTCGCCCCCGGTCGAGGGTCGCCGCCCCCGCGCTCCCCTGAGCGGCCTTCGAGAACAGCCACGACACGGGAACTGCAAGCACCCCGCTCCAAACCGCCTCGATGACCGCGATTCGCACCAGACCGCTGCGGCCCATCGCTACCAGCTGGGTCTGTCCGACGATGTCCCCTACCGCTACGAAGAGCGCCACGCCCCCACCAGTGGCAACCATCGCCAGCGCCGGCGTGAGCAGCCATCCTTCGGGAAGGACGTTCTCGCGCAGCGTGCCGACTCCATACCCGACGATGCACAGCACCAGCGCCGACAGGCCCACCGGTGTCTCGGTGAGGTAGAGGTCGGCCAGCAGCCCGGCCATGAAGCCGACGAGGACGCCCTGACGCGCCCCGCCGGCGAGGCCGGCACAGATGGCCACGACGAGGAGCAAGTCGGGCGCCACCTCGTCGATCCGGAGATCCGACACCACGGTGGCCTGCAGCAGGAACGCCACCACGACCAGAGCGGCCACGCGCAATCGGGCCTTGCCGCGTTCGGTCATGCGGACCGATCGAGACTGCAGGTCAAGGGCCCGTTTGGGGGGACCATAGCTCGACGGTGACGATGTCGAGCTGCGACAGATCGACTAGCGGCTGGAGCGTCATGGTCGGCTCCTGGCTGCCTTGGGTCGTGGCCACCGAAGCGATGGTCCCGACCGGGATGCCGGGCGGGAACATCTCGAGCTGCAGGCCGCTGGTCGACACCGCCTCGCCTTTGGCCATCTTCGGGGGCGTCGCCACCGAGGTGCTGATAACCGACACCCGCAGGGGACTGCCAGCCCCGATCCCTTCGGCCGTGCCCGTGTTGCCCTGGCTGAGGGCCACCCCGACTACGAAGTTAGGGTCGGTCAGCAGGTCGACGGTGGCCGTTCGCCTGAAGACACTCCCGAGCGCGCCGACCAGACCGCCCGTCGTGCCGGCAGCCCCGGCGGCCACGACAGGCTGCCCGGTCACCAGGCCGTCTGCGCTGCCCTTGTCGATGGTGAAGGTGTTCTGGAAGTTGGAGGAACCGCGGTCGATCACACGCGCCTGGAGGTTGGGGATCTGGCCGAGGAAGGGCAGGTGAGCTGCAGCCATGATCCGATCGGCCTCCTGCTGGGCCGCCGCCGCGTTGACGTTGGTGGCCACCATTCCGGCGATCTCCTGGCGCAGCCGCTGGTTCTCTGCCTTCAGTGAGCCGTAGCTCGTAGCTCCCGAAATGAAGTCCCCTATGGGCTGCAACGCGTGGTGCGTAGCGCGCTGCAGCGGCGACAGCCCATCGTGCACGTCGCTGCGCAGGCGGCTGAGCAGCCCGGACCCGCTGCTGCGGGCGTCGACGGTCACCAAAGTGATGGCGACGAGGACCAGCACCACGAGCAGAGTGCGCGTCCGGTTGGACCGGCGGTAGACAGCCAAGGGTGGTGCGTAGGGCCTAGCGGGTGTTGGTCGACATCAGCACGCCCTTGAGCACCTCGAACTCCTCGAGGCACTGGCCGCTGCCGATGGCCACCGAGTGGAGCGGGTTGTCGGCGATGACGATCGGCATACCCGTCTCGGCGGCCAGGCGGGCGTCGAGCCCGTGCAGCAAGGCGCCGCCTCCGGTCAGGACGATGCCCTGCTCCATGATGTCGGCGGCCAGCTCCGGCGGCGTCTTGTCGAGCGTCACCTTCACCGCATCGACGATCGAGGTCACCGGCTCCTCGATGGCCTCGCGGATCTCTTCGGTGGTCGTGACGATCGTCTTCGGCAGCCCGGTGATCAGATCCCGGCCACGGATCTCCGCATGGAGCTCCTCCTCGAGGGCGCAGGCCGATCCGAGGGCGATCTTGATCTCCTCGGCCGTGCGCTCCCCGAGGGCGAGGCTGTACTCCTTCTTGATGAACTGAATGATCGCCTCGTCCAGCTCGTCGCCTCCGATGCGCACCGACTGGCTGGTCACGATGCCGCCGAGGGAGATGACGGCCACCTCGGTGGTACCGCCGCCTATGTCGACGACCATGTTGCCCGTAGGCTCGTGCACAGGGAGGCCGGCGCCGATGGCGGCGGCCATGGGCTCCTCGATGATGAAGGCCGGCTTGCGTGCGCCCGCCGACTCGGCCGCCTCCTGCACGGCGCGCTGCTCGACGCCGGTGATGCCCGAGGGGACGCAGATGACCATCCGGGGTTTGGCGAACCGGCGGTTGCCCTGCACCCTGCGTATGAAGTACGAGAGCATCTTCTCGCAGATATCGAAGTTGGCGATGACGCCGTCGCGAAGCGGCCGGATGGCCTGGATGTGGCTCGGCGTGCGGCCGATCATCCGCTTGGCCTCGGTGCCGACTGCCAGCGGCCGGTCGTCTTTGATGTTGACGGCGACAACCGACGGTTCGTTGAGCACGATGCCGCGCCCTCGCACATAGACGAGGGTGTTGGCAGTACCGAGATCGACAGCCATGTCCCTGCCGAGGAAGCCGGAGAAGATGTTGTCAGACACGCGAAGGGCCTCCAAGGTCGGGTGCGGAGGTCGCGGAGAGGCTAGCGGGCATGGCCCGACCAGTCCACCCGCGCAACAACTGAGAGGAGTGCTGCCGACCAGGCCTCGAGCACCACCATGGGCGCAGTCAGCGGAGCGACGTCACGACCGAGGCAAGCACACTGCCTCCTACTGCGCACGTCGTTACCTCCTCGTCCAGGGTCAGGCTGCCAGACCCGGGAACCAGAGGGCAATCTCGGAGGCTGCGGTCTCCGCGCTGTCCGAGCCGTGCACCAGGTTCTCAGTGGTGATGGTGGCAAGGTCGCCGCGGATGGTGCCCGGAGCAGCCTGCATCGGGTTGGTGGCACCCATCATGGCTCGTACGACGGCCCAAGTGTCATCGGGCCCCTCGAGTACAGCCAGCACCGCAGGACTACGAGTGATGAAAGCGATGAGGTCGTCGAAGAAAGGCTTGCCCCGGTGCTCCTCGTAGTGGCTGCCAGCTGTCTCCTTGTCGATGTGGCGCAGCTCAACGGCCATCAACCGGAGCCCCTTCTGCTCGAACCGACCGAGGATCTCTCCGACCAGCCCCCGCTCCACAGCGTCGGGCTTGCAGATGATGAACGTGCGTCCCATGAGCCTGGAGGGTACCCCGCCCGCCGGACCCGCCCTGCGGCGCCACCGGCTGGCGCGGTCAGTCCAGCGCCAAACGAAAGCGGACGAAGGCCTCACCGCTCTTGCTCGTCACCTCGCCGGCGGCCTCCCAGCCCATCCGCTCGTAGAACCGGCGGGCCTCCAGTTCCGGGGGGGTCACCAGCACCAGTTCGCCGACACCCGCGGCGGCTGCCTGGGCGGCCGTAGCCTCGATCAGCGCCCTGCCCACACCCTGACCCTGTGCGGCCGGAGCGACCAGCAGGTGGGTGACCTCGCCTGTGCGAGTAGCGGCGGCGGTGGCGGGCTGCGCACCTGGGACGGCCGCCGCCTGGCGAGCCACGCCACCAGGACGGGCCCTGCGACGCAGGGCCCTGTACACCCCCCCCACGTAACGGCTGGTGCGAGTCGCCAACAGCTCCCGGGCCAGCTTCGGGTTCCGGAGTGCGGCCGAAACCAAGAGCGCGCCGAGGGCCAGACCGTGGTCGGCGACCATGGCGGAGGTGTGGGCCGCCGGGTCGGTGGCACCAAGGAGCACCCCGACGACCACTCCCTCTTCGTTCTCCGCGGCCAGCCCGATCGCACCTGGGGAAGCCACCCACGCGCGGTGGTAGCGGCGGAGGAAAGCCGGCCCGCACCTAGCGATGAACTCCATGTGCAGCACCTCTAGGTGCAGCGCCGCGGTGGCGGTCGAGTCGGCGGGCTCCAAGTCCCGGAGCCGCACGGAGACGGCTACGGCCGCCTGCCGCTGACGATGGCGGCCTCCGACACCACCCGTTCGGTCTTCACGTCCACGAAACCGGCGGTGGCAAGCAGGATGGTCCATCGCTCGGCAGACAAGGGGCGCTCCGAGAGGCGAAAGCTGAAGCGCACCGCGTTCTTGGCGATCCTCCACCACCCACCCGGCCCCCGCACCGCCAGCGCCTTGACCTTCGACTTGATGACCACCCGGTCCTCGGCGCTGGCGCCGCGCCCGAACATCATGTCTCCTATGACGAGGCGCCCTCCGGGACGCAACCACTCGGCCGAGCGCTGGACGAACATCTCCTTGTCGCGGTCGAGGAGGTGGTGCAGCGCATAGTTAGAGACGATGTTGTCGACACTGCCGGCCGGAAGCTCGAGGTTCTCGATCGGAGCGGAGCGGATCTCGACGTTGGTAATGCCCGACTTCGCGGCTGCGGCGGCCAACTGCTCCAGCATGGCGTCGCTCACATCCACTGCTACGACCTTGTCCGCCAGGGACGCCAGGGGCAGGCTCAGCGCCCCCGTGCCCGCTCCAATGTCGACGACCACACCGGCGGGCCCGCCGCCGACCTCGCGCAGCACGGCATCGACCACGGGGGCGATGGTCGGCCCGACGTGGTCGTCCCACGTAGCGCTCGCCCGACGCCACTTACGGCGTTGGGTGCGTATGGCGGTGCTGCGGGCGGCCCGGGAGCTCCCAGTGGCGCGCACAGCCGTGTCCTTGGCGGTGGTCACACTGCCAGTGTGCCCGACTTTGGCTGAAGGCTGCATGAAGGTGGCCGGTGAGGTGGCACCCGGACGACCTGGGCGCGTGCCTCAGAGCCGGACGGAGGCCCGCGCCGCCCCGACCACGTAGAGGGACCCGGTGACGAGGATCAGCTCGTCTGCACCAGCCGTAGCCAACGCCGCGTCCAGGGCCTCGGGCACGCTCGCCGCCACCTGTGCCTCGACACCTAGCGAGCGCGCCGCCTCGGCCACGACCTCTGGATCCTGAGCCCGGGGAGAGGGCGGCGGACAAGCGATGACCAGGCGGGCAGCAGCCGCGCCGAGGGCTCGGAGCATCTCCCCCGCGTCCTTGCCCACCAGCATTCCCACCACCATTATCCGGCCCATGCTGTCATCGAACTCTTCGGCGATCGCCGCCGCCGCGCTCCTGGCACCCTCGAGGTTCTTTGCCCCGTCGAGGATCACGAGAGGTCGGCGGCCGACGATCTCCAACCGACCCGGGGAACGCACCGATCCCGCGGCCTCCCTAACCAGCTTCTCCGATGTAGGGGCCGCGAAGAACGACTCGACGGCGGTGACCGCGGCAGCGAAGTTGTCCGCCTGGTGGCGACCGTGCAGGTCCAGCCATACCCCCTGATACCGGGCTGCAGGTGTGCGCAAGTCGATGCTCCGTCCCCCGACGGCCAGGTCATTGCGTTCGCAGGCATACTCACGTCCGACCAGGAGGACCTTCTCCGGCCCTTCGGCCTCGAAAATGGCGACCAGCTCCGGGTCGGGCTCACCCAGCACCAGCGGGGCAGAGCTACGGATGATCCCGGCCTTCTCTGCCGCGATGTCCGCCCGAGTGGGACCCAGCAGCTCAACGTGGTCGAAGCCCACGTTGGTGACCACCGAAACCGCGGCATCGACCACGTTGGTGGCGTCCCACCTCCCACCGAGGCCAACCTCCACTACGGCGATGTCGACGGGAGTGTCCGCGAAGTACCGGAAAGCGGCAGCAGCAAGGGCCTCGAACCAGGTGAGGCGATCGCCGGCGAGCTCTTCGAGGCCGGCGATGTCGGTCAGGACCTCGGCCAGCTCACCGTCGCTGATCGGCTCACCGTTGCGGCACATCCGCTCGTTGATGCGCGCGAGGTGGGGGCTGGTGAAGGTCCCGACGCTCAACCCTCGCGCCATCAGCAACTGGGTGGTCATCCGCGCGGTCGAGGTCTTCCCGTTGGTTCCCGTGATGTGGATCACCGGGCAAGCGCCTTCAGGGTGGCCCATGACGTCCATGAGGCGGCGCATCCGTCCCAGATCGGGGCGCGCCGTCGTCACGTCGGCGAGCATCCGCTCCAGGTTTTGGTGGCGGTCCAGCCAGGCCAATGCGTCACCAAGGTCCACGGCAAGCTCCTGGATCGGTCGGGCGGGGCAGGGTGATCAGGAGGCGGCCCGGCGGGGCCGGGACTCCTTGGGTGCCACTTCGGTCCTCGGTACGAGCGTCGGGTTGACCCGCTCCAGCACCACCGACCGGTCGATCAGGCACTGGCTCACGTCAGTGCGGCTGGGCAGGTCGTACATGACCTCGAGGAGCACCTCCTCGAGGATGGCCCGAAGGCCGCGTGCCCCCGTCCCACGGAGCAGGGCCTGCTCGGCGACCGCCTCCAGTGCGTCCTCGGTGAACACCAGCTCCACGTTGTCCAGCTCGAAGACCCTCCGGTACTGCTTCGCCAGAGCGTTCTTCGGTTCTACGAGGATGCGTACCAACGCGCCCTTGTCGAGGCTGGACACCGCTCCGATGACCGGCAGGCGGCCGACGAACTCCGGGATGAGGCCGAACTTGAGCAGATCCTCGGGCAGGACCTGGGACAACAGCTCGCCCTCGCTACGCTCGTCGGTCCGGCGGATCTCGGCCCGGAAGCCGATCCCCTGGTGGCCGAGGCGGCTCTCGATGATCCGGTCCAGGCCGGCGAACGCCCCTCCGCAGACGAACAGGATGTTGGTGGTATCGATCTGGATGAACTCCTGGTGGGGGTGCTTGCGCCCCCCCTGCGGAGGCACGGATGCAGTCGTGCCTTCCAGGATCTTGAGCAGGGCTTGCTGCACGCCCTCGCCGGAGACGTCACGGGTGATCGACGGATTTTCGCTCTTGCGGGCAATCTTGTCGATCTCGTCGATGTAGATGATTCCGGTCTCGGCCTTTTTGACGTCGTAGTCGGCGGCCTGGATGAGTTTGAGCAGTATGTTCTCGACGTCTTCGCCGACGTAGCCAGCCTCGGTGAGGGCGGTGGCGTCAGCGATCGCGAAGGGGACGTTGAGCATGCGGGCCAAGGTCTGCGCAAGGAAGGTCTTGCCGCACCCCGTCGGGCCGAGCAGCAGGATGTTCGACTTCTGCAACTCGACGTCCGAGTCGGCATAGCCGCCCGACTGAACCCGCTTGTAATGGTTGTAGACGGCCACGGAGAGGATCTTCTTGGCCCGCTCCTGCCCGATGACATATTCGTTGAGGAAGGTAAATATCTCAGCAGGCTTGGGAAGCTCGTCGAAGTGGACTTCCGATGACTCGGACAGCTCCTCCTCGATTATGTCGTTGCACAGATCGATGCACTCGTCGCAGATGTAGACGCCAGGGCCCGCAATGAGCTTCTTCACCTGCTTCTGCGACTTGCCGCAGAACGAGCACTTGACGAGGTCGCTCGACTCGCCGAACTTGGCCATCTCGCTCCCCCCTGAGCCTCAGGCTACGCCAGCGGCTTGCGGCACGCCGACGAGATCTCGTGCGCTTATGACTTCGTCGATCAACCCATAGGTCTGGGCCTCGGCGGCGCTCATGATGAAGTCTCGGTCGGTGTCATGGGCGACTCTCTCGACCGACTGACCGGTATCGGCGGCCAGCATCTCGTTGAGGAGGTCCCGCATGCGAAGGATCTCCTTGGCTTGGATCTCGATGTCGGCCGCCTGCCCCGCCGCTCCCCCGTGCGGCTGGTGGATGAGGATACGAGCGTGGGGCAACGCGTAGCGCTTCCCGCGCGTTCCTCCAGCGAGGATCACCGCTGCGGCGGAAGCGGCCTGCCCGTAACAGAAGGTCTGGATGTCATTCTTGACGTACTTCATCGTGTCGTAAATCGCGAAGAGCGCCGTAATCTCCCCGCCAGGCGAGTTGATGTAGACGTTGATGTCGCGATCGGCATTCTTGTATTCCAAGTAGAACATCTGGGCGATCACGGCGTTGGCCACGTAATCGTCGATCGGCGTGCCGAGGAAGATGATGTTCTCCTCGAGCATTCGGGAGAAGAGGTCATAGCTCTTCTCCCCCCTGTTGGTCTGTTCGAAGACCCCTGGGATGTGATACTGGGCGAGGGGGTTGATCACGCTTCTCCGCTCTCTACGGGTGCGGGGACGGTGGCGCCTTCTGGCGTCTCCGAGGCCTCCGGTGCTTCGACTTCGTCTGCGTCGTCTGTCAGGTCGAGTGCTGCGCGGTCCACTGGGTTGCCCTCGGAATCGACCAGCTCGACATGCTCGATCAGCCACTCGAGGGCCTTGGTCTTCTTCACGTCCGAGCGTACCGCGGGCATCTGCTCTGTGCGCTCGAGCTGGGCGCGGACCTCGTCGATCGGGAGCTGGTAGCTCGCGGCCATGCGGGACAGATGTGCCTCGATGTCGTCCTCTGTCGGCTCGATCTCCTCGGACTCGGCCACGGCCCGCAGAGCCAAGTCCGCCTTGACCGCCGGCTCGGCCGCCGCCCGGAGCTCCGCTATGGCATCCTGCTCGCTCTGACCGGTGGCCGCCAACCACTGGCCGATCGTGGCGCCCTGCGCCTCTAGCCGGTGGCCGAGGTCGTGGGCCTGGCGCTCCACCTCGGCATCCACCAAAGGCTTCGGGGGCTCGTCGGCTACCAGTGCGACCAGCGCCTCGATGGTGCCGTTCCGCATCGCCATCGAGGCCTGCAGCTTCTTCACGGTGGTCAGGCGCTTGACGATGTCGGCGCGCAGCTCCTCCACCGTGTCGAACTCCGAAGCCTCAGAGGCCCACTCGTCAGTCACGTCTGGGAGGACCTTCTCCTTCACCGCCCTCACGTGGACGGTGACTTCACTGCTGGTCGACTCGGATGGAAAGGTCACCACATCGCCACCCTTGACGCCCTGCAGCTTCTCATCGACTTCGGGCAGGAGGCTCCCCGAGCCCAGCTCGTAGAGGTAGTCGTCGAGGGACATGCCCGAGACCTCTTCGCCGTCACGTGTGCCTGACAGGTCAATGGTCAGGTTGTCGCCTTCGGCTGCCGGGCGGTCCACGTCCGCCAGCTCCGCGAAGTTGCCACGCAACCGGTCGATGTGCTCCGCCACGTCAGCGTCGCTCACCTCGGGGCTGGGCACCTCCACCCGGAGGCTCTCGTAGCCAGCCAATCGAAGATGCGGGCGAACCTCGACGACCGCATCGAAGGCGATATCGCCGTCGGCCTCCCCCGCTGTGATATCGATCTCGGGAGGAGCTATGGCGTCGACGTCGTGCTCACGGACAGCACGGGAGTAGTAGTCAGGAACCGATTCGCGCAGCGCCTCCGCCCTCCCGGCCTCCTTGCCGAGCCGAGCCTCCAACAGCCGTCGAGGCGCCTTGCCCGGGCGGAACCCCGGGACGCGCACCTCGCGAGCGATCTTCTTGAAGGCAGCGTCAACCGCCTTCTCGAACTCTTGGGCCTCCACCTCGACGGAGACCTTGACCTTGTTGCCCTCGAGGGGCTCGATGGCTGATTTCATTGCAGACCGAGTTCCATACAGGGCGGGGAGTCTACCGGGGTGGCGCCTTGCTCTGCGGTCCTACAGCCCGACGGCGGTCCTCCGGTTACAGTGCCAGGGCGTCCGGGGAGTAGCGCAGCGGTAGCGCACCTGCTTTGGGAGCAGGAGGTCGCGGGTTCGAATCCCGTCTCCCCGACGGAGCGAAGCGTTAGGCTCCAGCGGCCCCTGCGGGCGTAGCTCAACGGTAGAGCACCGTCCTTCCAAGTCGGCTACGCGGGTTCGACTCCCGTCGCCCGCTCCGGAGGCTGGTGCAGGGTGCTCGCACCCTGCACCAGGCCGCCTCCGTGCCGCACGGCGCTCGATACCCCGACACTTCCCGAGATCGGGACCAGGGGGGTGTTATGTCGGCGCCCAGACCAGAGGGCCATCAACTCGGGGATTTGCCGAGCCGTCTCTGCCCACCTTCCAACATGTGGTCCTTGAAGATCCTAGGACAGTTGTGCAAGACTCCTGGGGAATACCTTGGCAGCAGCAACTGATAATGCTCCTGCCGAAGACGCAGGGTTGGTTCGCTTGTGGGAACAAGTTGGTCCAGGGGGACTGCACGGTCGGGTTCCACTGCCCCACTGGCAATGGGTTCGGCCCTCGACGGGGCCCCGGTCTTCGGCTCGATTCCGATCCCATGGTTTCAGGTAATTCGGAAGAAAGGAGGCTACTGGAGATGCGCACCGTTCGAATCATCTGAATAACCGTGCGGCTGAAGGTTCGACGCATTACCGGTGGTCCGAGAGCCCCGGACAGCGGCGTAACTCAGCCGACTTACAGACATGAGGGGTCCCGCGCTCAGCATGGGCACCTGGAATGACTAGACTGTGAGCTTTCCCACCAGTACCTTTATTCGTTCATGACCGAAGGTCCGTTGGCATGAACCTTGCCCAGCGCCCGGAGCGGGGCCTGCGACTTTGGACCGCCGTTACGGGGGCGCTGGCGGCGGCCATGCTGCTCCTGGTTGCCCTCAACCAGCGCAGCGAGGTCGCCTGGACCACCGCGTTGTTGTTCGGGGCCCTGATCGTCCTGTTCGAGAACTTCGCGGTGGAGCTGCTGATCCTCCGCCTGGCGGTGTCCCCGAGCTCCATCCTCATCCTCGCCGCCATCGCAGCCTTCCCTGCGCGTAGCCGCATCCTCGGCGCGATGCTCATCGTGCTCTGTGACGGCCTCGAGTGGAAAGGCCTCCGCGCCCGTCGCTACCAGGTGATGCTGTTCAACAGCAGCCAGCTGCTGCTGGCCAGCCTGGGCGCCGCCGCCGTGTACCAATACGGCCCGCGCGCGCTTCCGCCGCGGCTAGCCCTCACCGCCGTCGCCTACGTCGCCGCCAACTACGCGCTCGTCTTCCCGTTCGTCTCCATGCAATCGGGCAAGCCAGTGCACCGACTGCTCATCGACCTGCGGCTGTCTACGCTGATGGAGTTGGCCTTCGGGGTGACCGGCCTCATCGTAGGACGGCTCTACCACGCCAACGGCGTCGCAGTAATCGCCGCCATCATCCTCCCTGCGGTGGTCGCCCGGCTGGCCTTCAGGATCGTGGTGCGGATGCGCCATGCCTACGATCGACTGGAGTCGCTCTACGACTTCACTCGACAACTCGAGATGCGCACGGACGTGGACCCCACCTCGTCCATGTTGCGCCTCGTGTGCGCCCGCCTGGGCGTTCAGCAAGCCGAAGTAGTCCTCCTCGACGGAGGGGGCTGGCAACGGTTCGCCGTGGCGCTCGACGCCGGAGAGGGGTCTACTTTCGAGGAGGGCGCCGACGCTCCCCCGACGGCCTACCTGGCCGACGTTCCGCTCCTGCTCTCCGATGTCACCGCCGGCGCCCTCCCCGGCGACGGCGAAGGGCGTGCCAGCGGCCCGGGCATGCGTGCGCCCCTCCGCGTGGATGGACGGCTCAT